>JASJPA010000017.1:0-155075 GCA_031426955.1 Sulfuricella sp. | reverse complement strand
AACCAGTTACACTCACGTCATAACGCTGTTGCACTTCAGACTTGAATCCGCCCTAATAAGGAAACCCTTACTTGCAAAAACCCGCTCGCCGACCAACCGGGAAGGTCGTTTCCTCTTCCATCGGGGCTGACGCGCAGCGGCCCGTCAAGGAGGATTCCTGGGCGTGCCAGCTTGACCTGTGCGGCCCCCTGGTCAAGCTGGCGGCGTCGGTGCCGGGGGTGATCTGCTCATTCCGCCTGCGACCGGACGGTACCACCGCCATGCCCTATGCCAGTCCGGCGATCTTCGACCTCTACGGCATCCGGCCCGAGGAAGTGGCCGGCGACACCGGCCCCATCTTCTCCCGCATCCACCCGGACGACGCCAAGCGCATCATGATCTCGGTGGCCGATTCGGCGCTGGCCATGACGCAATGGCACGAGGAGTGGCGCTTCGATCACCCTCTCAAGGGCGAACGCTGGATCGAGGGGCGGTCCATGCCAGTGCGGGAGCCGGACGGTGGTGTGGTGTGGCACGGCTACTTGCATGACGTCACCGAGCGCAAGGAACAGGAGCGTCGCATCGCGGAGCTGAACGCGTTCCTGCGACTTCTCGCCGACGCGGTGCCGGCGCTGATCTCCTACGTGGATGCCGACCTGCGCTACCGGATGGTCAACCGCGCTTACGAGCGCTGGTTTGGCCACCCGGCGGAGGAAATCGAGGGCCACGCCGTTCGCGAGGTGCTCGGCGACGCTGTCTGGGAGAAGATTTCACCCAATCTGCACCGGGCGCTGGCGGGGGAAAGCCTGGAATTCGAGGCTGAACTCCCCTATAAGGACGGCGGGTCGCGCTGGGCGCATGTTTCCTACCTTCCCGACATCGATGCCAAAAGCGGCGTTCGAGGAATTGTGGTCATGGTCGTCGATCTGACCGAGCACAGGCAGATCGAAGACGAGTTGCGCCGATCGCGGAAGCAATTCGCCGACCTGATGGCCCGCCAGGATGGCATACGCGATGCCGAACGCCGCCATGTGGCGAGAGAGGTCCATGACGAGCTGGGCCAGCTGCTGACCGGCATGCGTATGACCCTGTCGGCCCTGCGCCTGCGCGGTGAGCCGAAGAAGGCGGATGTCATACATACCGCGGAACAGCTCGACAAGATGCTCGACCAGACCACAGATGTCGTGCGGCGCATTTCCGTCAGCCTGCGCTCGACGGTGTTGGAGCATGGTCTCCTGCCGGCACTGGAGGGCCTGGCCACGGATTTCCGCAACATGACGGGAATCGCCTGCCGCCTGACCGTGTGCGGGGAAACCCGGCCCATCGACGAGTCCCGGGCTGCGGCCGTCTTCCGCATCGTCCAGGAATCACTGACCAACATTGCCCGCCACGCGCAGGCCAAGTCGGTGTCGATTCATTTATCATGCGACGCAGTATGCCTACGGCTCACGGTGCAGGACGATGGCCGCGGCTTCGACCCTGAAGCGGCACGGCAGGCGGGAAGCGGGCTGGGCCTGTTCGGGATGCACGAACGGGCAGCGATAGCAGGCGGCAAGCTGAGAATTATCAGTTTACCAGGCAAGGGAACGCGGCTGGAAGTCGACTTGCCGCTCGAAGCGGAGGTGGGTGAATGAAGAAGATACGTCTTTGGGTCGCCGACGACCATGCGGTCATCCGCAACGGTCTCCGCCAGATCGCCGCCGCGACCCCTGACCTGACGGTGATCGGCGCAAGCCACGACGGCCCCGGCACCCTCAAGGCAATGCGCCGGAAGGACATCGATGTGCTGCTGCTGGATATATCCATGCCGGCGGGCGGCATCGACCTGATTCCCTGCCTCTTGCAGGAACGCCCTTCATTGCGTGTCCTTGTGCTCACCATGCACGCGGAGCCCCAGATCGCGGCCCGTGCGGTCAAGGCCGGCGCCTCCGGTTACATCACCAAGGATGCAGATGTGGCGGTGCTGCTCGATGCCGTGCGCACGGTGGCTGCCGGCGGCAATTTCATGGAGCCACGCCTAGCGGATGCCTTGCTGTTCGAACGCGTCGGTTCGAACGAGCCGCCCCCCGCCGTACTTACCGAGCGCGAGCGGGAGATTCTGGAGCGGCTTGCCTCCGCCGAGAGTCTTGCCGGGATCGCCGCCAGCCTCGGCTGCAGCGCCAAGACCGTCAGCGTGCACAAGTCGCGTCTGATGCGCAAACTGAAAATCGAGACCAACGCTGAGCTTTTCCAGTACGCCATGCGTCACGGTCTTGGCCGGACATGACCTGCAACGCATAGGCCACGATTTGCCCTGCTATTCGTTCGCGCCTTCCGGCCCCAGTTGAACATATAGTTCCGACCTGAGTAGTTACCAACTATCGGCGTCGCCTGGCAGCGTCTACTTTTCGCAATCGGCGGTTAAAAAGGTTTTGATCAGCCCCGCTGCTGCAGCAGCACCATGCTTTCGCGGTAATGCTTGCCGGCTTCGTCGGCGCGGCCGATTTTCTCCAGCAAGTGCGCCAGCTCCAGGTGTGTCCCGGCGTTAGGTTCGATGCTCAGACTGGCCTCCAGGTAGCTCTGCGCCTTGCCCCACAGCTCCTGTTTTGCACATAGCCGGCCCAGCGTTTGCAGCAGCGCGGCATCCTGAGGGTGCTGCTTGAGCCAGTTCTCGGCGCGTTCGATCTGTTTCAGCGTGTCCTTGCCCAGGCATTCGCCGTACAGCCTGACCACGTCGCTGTCCCACTGAGTTTCCAGGCTATCGGTCAGGATCGCCATCGCGGTCTGGCACTCGCGGAAGGCGAGGAAACCTTGCGCCGCGGCCAGCGCGATCTTGCTGTTGGTCTTGTCGGCAGCGGGAATTTTCTGCCAGTATTCGCGCAGGCTCGCCAAATCCTGCTGCTTGCGTTTCAGATTTGCCTGGTGTGCGCTGATTTTCTGCTGTGTAGCCTGAATCGGGTCTATCGCGTCACGTCTTTCCAGCTGGGCGACCAACACCAATACCTGATCCCAGTTTTTCGCCTGCGTCTGCGCCTTCAATTCCAGCCGCAATGCCGCGAGATTTTTGCGCGTGGTGGCCTGCAATTCCTTGAGGGACTGCAGCGCCTGCTGGAAATCGCGCTGATCGAGCAGCAGCTCGGCCTGGGTCATCAGTCGTGGCTCCGGCCGCTCCCGCCCTACCCCCTCGGCTTGCGCCAGATAACCGTCACGGCGGTCGTAAGCCTTCAGTTCGTGGGCGGCGCGCGCTGCCAGCAAGGCATTGGCCAAGGGCGCTTCCTGCGATTCCAGCGCGGTGGCGGCAAACTTCTCGGCCTTGGCGTAGCGCCCTTCGTAGAAGGCCAGCAGCGCGTCGTTCATCGCCTCGCGCGCCTTGTCGCGCCGCCGCTCCTGGCGGAAGGTGCGCACATAGGCAGGCAGGTTCAAGGTATGCACCGCCAGGCGCACCGCCCCGTAGCCTGCGGCAAAAACCGCCAGCAGCAGGGTCACAAAAAGGTTGAGAGACAGCTCGATCCGGTACGGGGAGTAAACCAGCAGGACGTAGCCGGCGTTGTGCTTGGCGGCCAACGTCAGCGCCACCGCCGCGGCCAGGATCGCCAGAATCCAGAACAGCGCTTTCACTTGATCCCCGACCTTTCGCGCACCAGTTTATAGTTTCGCACCGCATTCAGGCTGGCGGAAATATCCGGCATCTCGATACTGAGCGGGCCGCCGGCAAGCTGCTTGAGAATGCCGAGTGCGGTCTGGGTAGGCTTGGCCTTGACGTCGAAATAACGGCGCAGCCAGGCCTCGGCGGCTTTCAGGTCGGCTTTGTAGGTGACCTCGTCGTGCCGCAGCAGGGCGATGCGCGCCGACAACAAACGCAGCCGCAGGTTTTCCCGCAGGAAATAGGCTTGGGTCGGGGAGAGCAGCGGCGCATCCGGGTTTTCCATGTTCTGGATGCGAACCAGCTGCTTCATGTCCAGCCAGATTTCCCGGCCCAGTTTGGCCAGCGGCTGCTCGTCGCCGAGCGCTTTCTTCTCCGTCCGGTCAACAGGTACTTCGCTGCCGATCACCAGCGGCAAGTCGTCCACCATGTTGGCCAGACTGTCGAGGCGCAGGCTGTAACCGACCACATCGACCGCCGGCAGCGCTTGGAGGCGCTCGATATCGGTGACGATCGCCTTGCGCAGGCTGATGAACTGCGGCTTGTCGATCCGCTGCAAGCGACTGTCGGCGGTTTGCAGCGCGATCAATGCGGCCTTGGGATTGCCGGCGAGCTGGAGTTGCTGGCTGGCGATCAGCAGAATCTGCTCGATCTCGGCCAGCACCCACTCGTCGCGGTTGCGCGACAGCTCCTGGTAAAGGGATTCCAGCGCCACCTGCTGGTTCTGCGATTCGGTCAGCTTCTGCTCCAGCATGCCGAGCTTGACCATCGCCTGGCGGGATTCTTCCTGTGCCCGCGCCGCAACGATCTGGCTTTCCTTGTTGCGGCTGTCGAATTCGGCCAGGCGCCGGCCCAGGTTCTGCTCGAGGACATTACCGTGCTGCCGGCTGTCCAGCCACTGCCAGCCGATCAGGACCAGCGCCACGACCGCCACCGCCAGCCCGAGATTGAAACGGGATGCCTTCGCCGCTGCCGGCCTGGTTTCTGCCGGCACCGGCATTTCCTCCTGCCTGATCTGTGTATTCTCGCTCATGCCCGCTCTCTAGTTTCCCGCCATTCGATCAAACCGCTCAGCAAGCCTTCATCACCCGCAGGGGTAACATAAACCTGCTCGACCCCCAACTCGCGCGCCACCTCGGCGATATTTTCATGGAACACGAACACCGGCGTCTTTTTCAGCCATTGTTGCCCAAGTTTGCCCACCAGATCAAACAGGTTGCGCATGCTCTCGCCGCTGGTCACGGTGATGGCGTCGATTTCACCGCGCACCCACTGCCTGAGCAGCTGGCCGACATCCCCGCCGACGGGCTTGCCGCGCCGGTAGCATTCGACCAGGGTCAGCTCGGCGCCGCGCCGGATCAACTCATCCCCCAGCAGTTCGCGCCCGTCTTCCCCGCGAAAAATCACCACCCGCTTGCCCGCCACATCCTGCAACTCGGGCAGTGCCAGCAAGGCTTCACTGTCGAAACGGCCTTGCGGCACGAGCACATCTTCGCAGCCAAACCGCGCCAGTTCTTTCGCGCTGCCCTTGCCCACCGCCGCACAGCGCAAACCCTGCGGCCAGGTTCGTTTTGCCCGAATCCGGTTCATCGCCTTGTTGACTGCGTTGGGGCTGATGAAAATCGCCAGGTCGAACTGTTCCAGCCGGTCGATCACCCCGGTCAAGGAGCCCATATCCTGCGCATCGAAAATCTCCAGCGTGGGAAACAGGATCGCCCTGCCGCCGGCACGCTCGATCAGCTCAGCCAGGTGTCCCGCCTGATGCGCCGGCCGGGTCACCACCACGCCGACACCCTTGAGTGGCATCATTTCTTTTTATCCTAAGCCGGACGAGCCGTAATCAAAATACTTTCACGTGGAGACATTGTCATGTAGGTTGGGTAGAGCGGTCTTTTGCGAAACCCAACAGACCCAAACTTCAAGAAAGGTTTTGTTATTTAGGTTTGTTGGGCATCGCGATAAAACCGCTCAGCCCAACCTACATGTCGAGTTCCGCCAGTATCTTGTCCGCGCCCATGCCGATCAGGCGCTGGGCCAGTTCCTTGCCGATCTGTTCCGCCTCGCCCGGCTGGCCAGACACTTCCGAGCGCACCACGCGCACACCATCGACGCTGGACACGAAGCCGCGCAACCGCAGCACGCCATCGGCGATTTCGGCGAAGCCGCCTAGCGGCACCTGGCAGCTTCCTGCCAGGGCGCGGCTCATCGCCCGCTCTGCCGTGACGCAGGCAGCGGTGTCGGGGTGATTGAGCGGCGCCAGCAAGGCGATCAGATCGTCGCGCCCGGCCCGGCACTCGATGCCGATCGCGCCCTGCCCGACTGCGGGCAGGCTCTGCTCGGTGGGCAGCAGCGAAGTGATGCGCTCGCCCAGGCCGAGGCGCTTCAGCCCCGCCGCAGCGAGGATGATCGCTGCGTACTGATCTTCATCCAGCTTGCGCAAACGGGTTTGCACGTTGCCGCGCAGCGACTCGATTTTCAATAATGGGAAACGCGCCTGGATCTGGCACTGGCGCCGCAAACTGGAAGTACCAACCACGCTGCCTGGCGGCAGCTCTTCCAGCTTCTTGAACCGGTTGGAAACGAAAGCATCGCGCGGATCCTCGCGTTCGCCGATGGCGGCGAGAACGAATCCCTCCGGCATCACCATCGGCACGTCCTTCAGGGAGTGCACCGCGATGTCGGCCCGCCCTTCCTGCATCGCCTGCTCCAGCTCCTTTACGAACAAGCCCTTGCCGCCGATCTTCGACAGGGTCTTGTCGAGGATCTGGTCGCCGGTGGTGGTCATGCCGAGGATTTTTATCTCGATTTGCGGATATAATGCCTGCAGCAGCTGCCTGACATGGTGGGCTTGCCACATCGCCAACGCGCTTTCGCGCGTCGCAATGGTGATCTGCGTAATACCGACGTCTGTTTTGTCCGAGTGAGTTTTCAACGAATATCCCAAGGCAAAGATTACATAATGAATGTTAAGCTGGCCAACGGCCTGTTGGCGATTATTTTAGCATGGTTCACTGCCGCTAGTGCGGGCGCACAGGACAAGGTTGAAATCCCGCTGGCGCGCGATTTCACGCTCGAAGCGACGAGCGCCAAAACAAAAAACGTGCCGATACTGGTGCTGTTCAGCCGGCACAATTGCGCCTACTGCACCCAGATACTGCAAGAGTTCCTGCTGCCGATGCTGCGCAACGCGGAATACGAATCCAAGGTCATCATGCGCCAGGTCGACGTCGGCAGTTCCGGCACGCTCGTCGCCTTTTCCGGCAAAACCACCACCCACGCCCGTTTCGCCAGGGAAAACCGGATCAAGCTGACCCCCACCATCAAGCTGTTCGATGCGGAAGGCCGCGAACTGACTGAACCTCTGATCGGCCTCTCCACGCCGGATTACTACGGCGGCTTTCTCGACCAGCGCATCGACGAAGCCCTCGCCAAGGTGCGCGGCGGAAAATAATGCTGGCTCTTGGCCCCTTCCCCCTCGCAGGGGGAAGGTTGGGATGGGGGTTAAAATGCCCATTCTCGCGCGACACTTTCCACCCCCACCCTAGCCCTCCCCCTGCCCGGGGGAGGGAATGATGGCACGTGTTTGACCTTCCACATGACCGCCGAAATGGTCAAATTTTTCAGAGCCCCCGGCATAACCGGGGATTTACCCAGCTGAACCAGTCAGCTCCGCCCGAATTCCTTGACGATGTGCTGCTGACGCCGGCTCACCGGCAACTTCTCGGCAATCCCGTTTAGCACCACCACCCAGCCGGATTGGATCTCGCCGGAGTCATCCGGCGCCTGGCGCTCGAAGCCCTCGACATAAGCCCGCGCTACCAGGCAGTTGCGGTGGATGCGCACGAAGCGCTGATCGAACTCCTGCTCCAGGTGACTCAAGGATTCCTCCACCAGATACTCGCGTTCTGCCGTTTTGACCGTGACATACTTGAGCTCGGCGCGCAGGTAGACGATCTTTTCCACCGGCACCAGAACGACCCGGCCGCGCTCGTATACGCTCAAATGCACCCTGCCCTGCGGCGCGAGATTACGCAAGGCCTCTACGCTCCCGGCCGCCAGCGCCTTCGCCTTGAGCAGCGCGGCAAGCAGGCGTTCGGCGCGCACCGGCTTGAGCAGGTAATCGATCGCGTTTACATCGAAAGCCTGGACGGCGTAATGATCGTAAGCAGTAACGAAAATGACGGCGGGCGGCTGCGGCAGGCGCTGCATGTGCTGCGCCGCCTCGATGCCATCCATGCCCGGCATGCGGATGTCGAGCAGCACCACGTCTGCCGGATTCTGCGCCAGCAGCTCCAGCGCTTCTCTCCCGTTCGCCGCCTCCCCCGCCAGTTCCAAGGGCTGGCTGGCGGAGCAATCCCGCAGCAGCTCCCTGAGCCGGCTGCGGGCCGGCGCTTCATCATCCACGATCAGCACGCGCAGGACTTCAGGCATTTTTTGCGCTCAACATTGTTACGAAGTTGCATCCCCTTGACTGGCTCCGGCAGGTGGAACCCCGGTTTCCTCGTACATCACCACCCGCACAGGCAGGCCAGGAGCCAGCGCCGATATGTCGCATCAATCCAAAATACGATACATTCCGCTGCGACGAATTTCCTTGTGCATCTCATCAGGCGCCAGATCAGCCCCATTGGGCCACGTGACCGCCCCGCAATCAAGGTAGGCTTTCGCAAAAAAAGTGGGATCGCGCAGCGCCTCGAAGACACCCGCATCCGGCCCATGGACCAGCACGGAAACATCAACGATGCCGGTCAATCCATCGTTGAACGTAACCGCCAGTTGCCACTGCGGAAGCACTCTGAGTGCCCGCAGCCGCCATGGTGCGGCGGGAATTACTCCAGCGGCTTGATAGGTTTCGGTAATTGTTTCGCTCGACATAGGTTCCAGTCCTCCATCAGTTCGGCCCTGTGCTCGTTGGCCCACTCCAGCACCATGACCAGCGCTCGGCGCGGCAGTTTTCCCTCAATAACCTCCAGCGTCTGGATGTCAATCTGCGCTTCATATTCGGCGTAAAGGGCATGAAAATGCGGCGGGTTATGCTCGCCACGGATGTACATGTGAATGAGTATTCCGAAAAACTGGCTGATGGTAGGCATGGTTCAACTCCATGAAAAAACGTGGTACGTCCCCCTAATATGCCGATCTTGCAAGAGCCACGAACCTATTGGCGGAGGATAAACCTTGTTGGACTGAACCGCGGGGCAGGCGGTAGTTATGGAGATTGTAAGGCTGCGGTAGCGGAAGTCAACCGAACGTCATGGGTAGTTTTCCTTTGCACGCTTTACCATGCCGACACATTTTTTTCGCTCACATAAGGTACGACGATATGCACTTGGTAGCTGCTGTCGTTCACTTTCGTCATCAGCGTGGCTTCCGCGTCGAAATGCAGCTCCAGGCGCTCGCGGATGTTCGCCAGCGCCATCTTGTTGCCGGCATGGTGACCCCCCTCCCTGCGATAGGGATTGACCAGCACCAGATGCACCTGGTTGCGGGCACGGTAAATGTTGATCACGATTTCGCCCGGTTCGGCGCAGGGCTCGATGCCGTGATACACCGCATTCTCCAGCAAGGGCTGCAGCACCAGCGGCGGAATCAGCGCATCGCCCGGCATTTTGTCCACGTGCCAGGCCACTTTCAGCCGCTCCCCCAGGCGCAGATGCTCCAGCTCCAGATACTGGCGGCACAGCGCCACTTCCTTTTCCAGCGGCGCCAACTGCCGGTTATCGGCCATCAGCACGCGAAACAGGTCGGCCATGTCTTCCAGCGCCCGCTCGGCCTGTTTCGGGTCGGAACGAATCAGGCTGAGCACCGCGTTGATGCTGTTGAACAGGAAATGCGGGCGGATTCGCGCCTGCAACGCCTGCAGCCTGGCCTCGCTGATCGCCGGCGAGAAGGCCCGGCTGCGCAGGTGAAAGTAGCCCAGCAGCACGCCGCTGACCAGCACGGCAAATAGCCAGTGGCGTTCGAGTGCGCCGAGATCGGCATCGAACAAACGCTGGCTGAAACCATGCACCAGCGTGCTCAGCGCCAGCTCCAGCAGCAGCACCGCGGCCACGCCGAAACGATAAGGCAGGCGCGACAGAACACTACGGCCCAGGCACAGGGCAAGCAGGGACAGCAGCAGCACCGGCTGCACCAGCGCGGAGAGATTCATCAGCTCCCGCCACATGCCATCGTAGGTAGACGCCTTCAACATCGCCGCCGCCACGCTCATGCCGTCGACGATAAACAGGATGCGCAACATGATGCCGAGATTGCAGAAGTTCGGCAGCGCCACCCCGGCCATGCCGGAGGGGGGAGTCGCAGCCCCTGTGGGAGCAGGCGGATTTTGCTTTATACTTGTCATTTTCGAATTTTGGTCAAGGCGGCAACGATATGCAACAAAAACCCTCGGCAACGGGCAAGGCCTGGTCGGGCAGATTCAGCGAGCCGGTAGCGGAACTGGTCAAGCGCTATACCGCTTCGGTGGAATTCGACCAGCGCCTGGCGGAATTCGACATCCAGGGCTCGCTCGCCCACGCTTCCATGCTCGAATCCTGCGGCATCATCGGCGCGGACGACCTGGCGGCAATCCGCACGGGCCTCGGACAGATCCTGGATGAAATCCGCGCCGGTCAGTTCGAGTGGCTGCTCGACCTGGAAGACGTCCACCTGAATATCGAAAAACGCCTCACCGCACTGGTGGGCGAAGCCGGCAAGCGGCTGCACACCGCCCGCTCGCGCAACGACCAGGTCGCCACCGACGTGCGCCTGTGGCTGCGTGCCTCCATCGACGAACTGCTGGCCCTGATCAAGGGCCTGCAAACCGCCCTGCTCGATCTGGCGGAACAGCACGCCGACACCGTGATGCCCGGCTTTACGCATCTGCAAGTCGCCCAGCCGGTGACTTTCGGCCATCATCTCATGGCCTACTTCGAAATGCTCAAGCGCGATGCACAGAGAATGCGCGACTGCCGCCAGCGCGTCAACCGCCTGCCGCTCGGCGCCGCCGCGCTGGCCGGCACCAGCTTCCCGATCGACCGCGAAAAGGTGGCGCGGGAACTGGGCTTCGACGGTGTCTGCGAGAACTCGCTCGACGCCGTTTCCGACCGCGACTTCGCCATCGAATTCACCGCCTGCGCCGCGCTGATCATGACCCATCTGTCGCGCCTGTCGGAAGAGCTGATCCTGTGGATGAGCCCGCGCGTCGGCTTCATCGACATCGCCGACCGCTTCTGCACCGGCTCCTCGATCATGCCGCAGAAGAAGAACCCGGACGTGCCCGAACTGGTGCGCGGCAAGACCGCCCGCGTCACCGGCCATTTGATGGCGCTGCTGACCCTGATGAAATCCCAGCCGCTGGCCTACAACAAGGACAACCAGGAAGACAAGGAGCCGCTGTTCGACACCGTCGACACCCTCACCGCCACCCTGCGCATCTACGCCGACATGATGGGCGGCATCACGGTGAACAAGGAAGCCATGCGCCAGGCGGCATTCCAGGGCTACGCCACCGCCACCGACCTGGCCGACTATTTGGTGAAAAAAGGGCTGCCGTTCCGCGATGCCCACGAAGTTGTCGCCCTCGCCGTGCGCCACGCCGAAGGCAAGCGCTGTGATTTGAGCGAACTTTCCCTGAATGAACTGCTCGAATTCTCACCTTTGGTCACCGACGACGTATTCGCCGTGCTCACCCTGGAAGGCTCGCTGAATAGCCGCAACCACATCGGCGGCACCGCACCGGCACAGGTCAGGGCCGCCATCCAGCGCGGCCGGAAATTTATCGAGACACTCTAAAAATGCAAACACCTATGGCACAGAAAAAAATCATCCCCATCATCCCCCTGAACGCAGGGCCGGAAATCGCCGATGAAACCAGCGCCTGCTCCAGCGCCGAACCCTACGCGCTGATGGTGCTGGGCGACAGCATGCTGCCCGAATTCGAGGAAGGCGAAATCATCATCATCGAACCGGAAGGCCTGGCGCACGACGGCTCATACGTCATCGCCTGGCACAAGGACGAGTACATCTTCCGCCAGCTGGTGCAACACAGCGACCGCTGGTATCTGAAGCCGCTCAACGACCTGTACACCACCGACGAAGTGCCGGGGCTGGAAGTGGTGAAGGGGGTGGTGACGCAGAAGAAGAAACCGGGCAAGCGGAGCTCGATGAAGTCTTATATTTAGGGTTCATCCGACTTTCGTGTGGGTCACGGCAGCTTTGCAGGGGTGCCCTCCCCCTTAATGGGGGAGGGCGGGGGAGAGGGAACCTGCTAGACAGTCATGCTGAATTTCCGGGATGTAGGTCGGGTTTTAACCCGACATGTCGGGCTGAAGCCCGACCTACAATGGCAGCTTCATGTTGACTGACTACTCCGTTCGCTACCCACAGAAACGTCTGAAGAACCATATTTAGGGAAAACCGTATGAACATCTCAAGTTATGAAGATCTTTTAAAAGCCGCCAAACAGCAACCCGAGCCGCAGCGGCTGCTTTTCGTTTTCACGCAGCCCGAGCTGCCTGATGGCTATACCAAAGTGCAGATTGACCGTTTTCATGCCGGGCAGGGCGGCGTATTAACCCCCAAAATGTGCACCGACAAAGCGCTGGATGAGCTGGGCGATTTTTCCGATCTCGTCACGGAATCGCGCCAGACCGGGCAGGACTGGAAAATCGTGTTCGTCGCCTGCCTGGCAGGGCGTGGCGGCGCCATGCCGAGCACCGAAGATGCGCAGGAGCCGTTAAAGAAGATGGTCGAAGCCATAAACAATGGCGCAATTTCTGGCTATTTGGCATACGATAGGGACGGGAATCAGGTTCAATTTTCCTGAGATTTAATCTGTTGGGTGCGCTTCGCGCAGTAGTTTGATTGCCGGGCAGCCCCCGGCACCTGAACGTCTGCGCGTAGCGCATCAAAACCCCTTCCACCCCAAACACAAAAACCCCAAAAATCAGTTATAATTCAACCCAACCGAGGAGCGCTGCAACGGATTCCTTCCGTCAGGCTCGGTTTTCTAAAGAACTGCGCTCGCCTGTATTTAACCCGTGCCGGACACGGGATGCCAGGTGAGCAACGTCCCACTGCATCCCCCCGGCCACAACGTTATGGAGTTCGCTGTGGCTGAAACCAAAAACTTTACCGACTGCAAAGTCGCCGACATGTCCCTGGCCGTATGGGGCCGCAAGGAAATTCTGATGGCCGAGGTGGAAATGCCCGGCCTGATGGCGATCCGTGCGGAAAACGCCAAGGCGCAGCCGCTGAAAGGCGCGCGCATCGCCGGCTCGCTGCACATGACCATCCAGACCGCCGTGCTGATCGAAACCCTGACCGCGCTGGGCGCGGAAGTGCGCTGGGCTTCGTGCAACATCTATTCGACGCAGGACCAAGCCGCCGCCGCAATTGCCGCCGACGGCATCCCGGTGTTCGCCTACAAGGGCGAATCGCTGGAGGAATACTGGGATTACACCCACCGGATTTTCGAATGGCCGCGCAACGCGAATGGTGAAGAAGCCCCTGCCAACATGATCCTCGACGACGGCGGCGACGCCACCCTGCTGCTGCACCTGGGCACCCGCGCCGAAGCCGATCCATCGGTAATCGCCAAGCCGACCTGCGAGGAAGAGCGCGTACTGTTCGCCGCCATCAAGAACAAGCTGGCGACCTCGCCCGGCTGGTACTCCGCCCGCATCAGGCACATCAAGGGCGTGACTGAGGAAACCACCACCGGCGTGCACCGCCTTTACCAGATGGCCGAGGAAGGCCGCCTCAAGTTCCCGGCGATCAACGTCAACGATTCGGTCACCAAGTCCAAGTTCGACAACCTGTATGGCTGCCGCGAATCCCTGCTCGACGGCATCAAGCGCGCCACCGACGTGATGATCGCCGGCAAGATCTGCGTGGTGCTGGGCTACGGCGACGTGGGCAAGGGCTGCGCCCAGGCATTCCGCGGCATGGGCGCGACCGTGATGGTCACCGAGATCGACCCGATCTGCGCGTTGCAGGCGGCGATGGAAGGCTACCGCGTAGTGACCATGGACGACGTGGCCAGCCTCGGCGACATTTTCGTCACCTGCACCGGCAACCTCAGCGTGATCAACCACGACCACATGGCGAAGATGAAGAACGAAGCCATCGTCTGCAACATCGGCCATTTCGACTCCGAAATCGACATCGCCTCGCTGGAAAAATACCAGTGGGACGAGATCAAGCCCCAGGTCGACCACGTGATCTTCCCCGACGGCAAGAAAATCATCGTCCTGGCCAAGGGCCGCCTGGTGAACCTGGGTTGCGCCACCGGCCATCCGTCCTTCGTGATGTCGGCCTCGTTCAGCAACCAGACCATCGCCCAGATCGAGCTGTTCAACCACCCGGAGAACTACGAGAACAAGGTTTACGTTCTGCCCAAGTATCTGGACGAAAAAGTGGCGCGTCTGCACCTGATGAAAATCGGCGTGAACCTGACCGAACTGACCGATGTGCAGGCCGCCTATATCGGCGTGCCGAAGAACGGTCCGTACAAGGCCAACCATTATCGGTATTGAGTTTGAACCGCGGAGGCGCAGAGACGCCGAGTTTTCAAGCCTTTCTCTGCGTCTCCGCGCCTCAGCGGTGAAAGATCATGTCAAAAAAACCCATTTTAAGCTTCGAATTCTTCCCCCCCAAAACCCAGGAGGGGATGGAAAAGCTGCATGCGGCGCGCAAGCAGCTCGCCCAGCTCAACCCGGAGTTTTTTTCGGTCACCTTCGGCGCTGGCGGCTCGACCCGCGACCGCACCCTGGAAACCGTGATCGAAATCCAGCGCGAAGGCCATGAGGCCGCACCTCACCTGTCCTGCATCGGCTCGACCAGGGAGAACATCCGGGCGATCCTCGACGAATACAAAAGCCACGGCATCCGCCATATCGTCGCACTGCGCGGCGACATGCCCTCCGGCATGGCCTGTGCGGGGGAATTCCGCTACGCCAACGAGCTGGTGGAGTTCATCCGCGCCGAGACCGGCGACTGGTTCCACATCGAGGTGGCCGCTTATCCGGAATTCCATCCGCAAGCCATCTCCGCCCAGGCCGACCTGGCCAATTTCAAGCGCAAGGTGGATGCCGGCGCCAATGCCGCGATCACCCAGTATTTCTACAACGCCGACGCCTACTTCAACTTCATCGACGAGTGCGCCGCCATGGGCGTCACCATCCCGATCGTGCCCGGCATCATGCCGATCGCCAATTTCTCCCAGCTGGCGCGCTTTTCCGATGCCTGCGGCGCGGAGATCCCGCGCTGGCTGCGCCTCAAGCTGCAGGGCTACGGCGACGACAGCGCCGCGATCCGCGCCTGCGGCCTGGACGTGGTGACCGAGCTGTGCGAGCGCCTGCTGAAAGGCGGCGCGCCGGGACTGCATTTCTATACCCTCAATCAGGCGGGGCTGGTTTCTACCATCTGGCAGCGCCTCGGACTGTAGACGCTGCCAGTCAAGGCCTGGGAAACCAGGGCCTCGATATTGATGTGGACTTTCCCGCCCCCGGCTCTATACTGCAACTTACCAACAGAAGTCAGGCAGATTTACGCCTGACTTTTTTATATTGGGTAGCAGACGGAACCAGACGATGCCACAAACAATAAAAAATGCCGGCCTGAAGACTCGTATTCTCCTGCCCCTCGCCCTGGTGCTGGCGATTCTGCTCGGCGCTTTCCACTACAGCCTGTACCAGAACGAAAAAAAAGATGCCGAACTGGATTTCGCCCAGGACCTGCAGGCGACGGAAACCTACTATCACCGCGCCCTGCTCCGGCGCGCCGAAAAGCTGGGCGCCACGCTGGAAGTGCTGCTGCAGGACGAGAAGCTGCAGGCTGCGCTGCGCGCCAAGGACCGCGATGCCCTGCTTAAAAGGGCCGCACCGCTGTTCAGGCAATTGCACGACCAGTACACCATCACCCACTTCTATTTCGAGGACGCCGCCCGGGTCAACGTCTTGCGCGTGCACCAGCCGGAACGCTTTGGCGACACCATCGATCGCCACACCACCCTGGCAGCGGAAAAAACCGGAAAAATCGCTGCCGGCGTAGAACTTGGGCCACTCGGCACCTTCACCCTGCGGGTGGTCGCGCCGCTGCACGACAGCCAGGGGCTGGTCGGCTACGTCGAACTGGGCGAGGAAATCGAGGGCGTCCTGCACGGCGTCAAGGCCATCGTCGGCACCGACCACCTGCTGGCGATCGACAAGCAGTTCCTGACGCGCGAAAATTGGGAAAGCGGCATGCGCATGCTGAAGCGCGACGCGAACTGGGATTTCCTGCCGGATGCCGCCATCGTCCACCAGACCCTGGCGTTGTCGAGCGCGCAGATCGGCCGCATTCTGGCACTGCGCAGTTCGCCCGGCTCGATCATGGAGCTCAAATTCGGCGGCAAGCCCTATTACGCCGGAGTGATAACTATCCAGGAGGCATCGGGCCACAAGGTTGGCCATCTGGCGGTCCTGCGCGACAGGAGCAAGAGCGTCGCAACCATGAACGCCACCCTCCGCTCCCTCAGCCTGTTTTACCTGGCGCTGGGCGGCGCCCTGTTCGCCACTTTTTATCTGGTCACCCTCAGGGTGGAGCGGCAACTGGACAATGCCCGGGAGCAAATCATCACCCGGGGTCTGGAGCGCGAGGCGGCCCAGGCCTTGCACATTCTCGAACTGCAAGAGGAACGCGACAAGCTGGAAAAAACCCAGGCCGACCTGCTGAAGAGCGAAAGCAGCCTGTCTCGCGGCCAGGAGATCGCCCATCTCGGCAGCTGGGACTGGAACATCGTCAACAACACCCTGCGGTGGTCGGACGAAATTTACCGTATCTTCGGCCTGAAACCCCAGGAATTCGGCGCCGAATACGCAGCCTTCATGGAGCGCCTTCATCCCGAGGATCGCGCCAAAGTCGCCCAGGCAGTGGATGTCGCTTTGGCGGGTGGCGCGCCCTACTGCATCGAACATCGCATCGTGCGGCCGGACGGCACGGTACGCACGGTACTGGAACAAGCCGAAATACAACGCGACGCATCAGGCAAGGCCATCCAGATGACCGGCACTGTGCTGGACATCACCGAGCGCAAGCGGGCCGAGGAGGAACAGCGCCTGGCCGCCCAGGTGTTCGAGAACAGCATCGAAGGTATCGTTATCACCGATGCCCAGGCCAACATCCTGCGCGTGAACCGGGCCTTTGCCGCCATCACCGGCTATTCCGAGGGGGAGGTCATCGGCCAGAATACCCGGCTGCTGCGCTCAGGCCGCCATGACGCCGACTTTTACCAGGCGATGTGGGCCTCTCTCGTCGAATATGGCTACTGGCAGGGCGAAATCTGGAACCGGCGCAAGAACGGCGAGATATACCCGGAATGGCTGTCTCTCATCGCCATTCGCGATGAGAGCGGGAACACGCTGCATTACGCCGGGGTGTTCGCCGACCTGACCGAAAAAAAACAGGCCGAGGCGCGCACCCACTATCTTGCCCATTACGACCCGCTTACCGAACTGCCCAACCGCCTGTTGCTGGAAGAACGGCTGAAACAGTCGCTGACCGCAGCGCAAAGCAACAGCTGGCTGGTGGCGCTACTGCATCTCGACCTGGACCGCTTCAAGAACATCAACGACATCCTCGGCCATGACCAGGGCGATGAATTGCTGAAAGCGGTGGCACAACGCCTGACGGCCGCCGTCCGCGACAGCGACACCATCGCCCGCTTCAGCAGCGACGAGTTCGCGGTCTTGCTGAGCAACATCGGCAGTCCGAACAATGCCGAGCAGGTCACCAACAAGATCCTCAGCGCCCTGGCTGATCCTTTCAGCCTGGACGGGCAGGAGGTGTTCGTCACCTCCAGCATCGGCATCGCGCTTTACCCTCTGGATGGGGACAGCAAGGACAGCCTGATCAGGAATGCCGACATCGCCATGGGCCACGCCAAGGCGCAAGGCGGCAGCACTTATCGCTTTTATAGCAGCGATATGACTGTAGTGGCCTCGCAGCGCCTGGCCATGGAAACCGGGCTGCGCCGTGCACTCGAGCGCGAAGAATTCGTGCTGCACTACCAGCCCCAAGTCAGCCTGCAGACCGGGCAGATCATCGGCATGGAGGCGCTGCTGCGCTGGCAACGACCGGATAACGGCCTGGTTGCGCCTGCCGAATTCATCCCCCTGCTCGAGGAAACCGGCCTGATCATTCCGGTCGGCGAATGGGTGCTGCGCAGCGCCTGCGCCCAGAATCGCGCCTGGCAGCTGGACGGCCTGCCTCCGCTGAGCGTGGCGGTCAACCTGTCGGCGCGCCAGTTCCGCCAAAGCAACCTGGCCGCCGTGGTCAATCAGGCGCTGCTGGATGCCGGACTGGCGCCGGGCCAACTGGAACTGGAAGTCACCGAAAGCATCATGATCCAGGACGCGCAGACAACCATCACCACCCTGACCCAGCTGCACAATCTCGGCATCCAGATCTCGATTGACGATTTCGGCACCGGCTACTCCTCGCTGTCTTACCTGAAGCGCCTGCCGATCAGCAAGATCAAGATCGACCGATCCTTCGTGCGCGACATCTGCATTGATCCGGATGACGCCGCCATCGCCAACGCCGTCATCAGCCTCGGACACAGCATGAAAATGCGGGTCATTGCCGAGGGGGTGGAAACGGCGGAGCAACTGGACCATCTGCGCGCGCAAGGGTGCGATGAAATCCAGGGGTATTTCTTCAGCCGGCCGCTTCCCGCCGCGGACTTTGCCAAGCTGATCAGGGAAAAGAAGGAGCTGTAGTCCGTGTAAGTCCGCGTAGGGCGGAAAAGCGTAGCGCCTTCCGCCGCATGTGTGTTCATTCTACATACTATGCGGGAACGCCCTGGCTTTTCATCAACGGCCGCAGCGCCGTGAGTATGCTGGAAAACACCTTGGGGTTGTCGTGTTCCAGCTGGGCCAGCAGGGTTTTCATGTGCATGCGCTCGGTCGGCATGCCGAAGCAGGCCGGGCAGTTCTCCTGGATGACAGGCAGACAGGCCGACTTGGCGAAGGCCGCGATCTGGCGCTCGCGTGCGGTGATGAAGGGGCGGATCACCCGGATGTCGCCCCTGTCGTTGAGGTAGTGCGCCTGCATGGTGCGCAGCTTGCCGCCGAAAAAGGTCGACATCAGGAAAGTCTCGGCGGCATCGTCCAGGTGCTGCGCCAGCGCCAGCACGTTGTAACCGTTCTCCCGCGCCGCGCGGTAGAGGATGCCGCGCCGCATGCGCGAGCAGAAGGCGCAGAAGGAATCGCCCTGCATGGATTTTTCCGCCTGCTCGACGATCGGCTGGCTTTCGTAGAAATAGGGAATGCCCAGTTCCGCCATGTAACCCTTGAGCGGCGAAGGGTCGAAATCGGGCGACTGCGGATCCACCGTCGCCGCCGCCAGTTCGAAGCGCACCGGCGCCTTCTTTTGCAAAGCGATCAGCACATGCAGCAGGGACAGGCTGTCCTTGCCGCCGGACAGGCCGAGCAGGATCCGGTCGCCTTCGCGGATCATGGAAAAGTCGCCGATCGCGCGGCCGGCGGCACTGACTAAAGATCTCGGTGGGTTTACCTGCTCACTGCTCACTAAAAACTCCTTCGGAAAATGGTAAGCGGCGAGCGGTGAGCAGTGAGCGGATTTGTGCGGCTACGCCGCAACTGGTTTTACCGCTTCCCGCTTACTGCTCACTGCTTGCCGCATTACAGGCTCGCGCTCCGTCCGCCATCCACCGGCAAGATCGTGCCGGTCATGTAGGGGGCATCCTTGACCAGGAACAGCACCGCGCGCGCGATGTCGTCGGGCGTACCCTCGCGCTTCAGCAGGGTGTGGGCGATGATGCGGCGGCGTTCCTGGTCGTCGAAGGTGGGGTCCCCCTCCGGCCACATGATCGGACCCGGCGCCACCGCATTGACCCGGACTTCCGGGCCGAGTTCGTGGGCGAGCGACTTGGTCAGCGCCACCAGGCCGGCCTTGGCGATGCTGTACACGACGTAGCTTTTCATCGGCCGCTCGGCGTGGATGTCGGCGATGTTGACGATGCAGCCGTGGCTGTGGCGCAATGAGTCTGCCGCAGCCTGCGACAGGAACAGCGGCGCCTTGAGGTTGGTGCCGAGCAGGTCGTGCCAGTCCTTTTCCCCAATCTCGCCCACCGCAGTCGAATAAAAGCTGGAGGCATTGTTGATCAGCACGTCGAGCCGGCCGTAGCGTTCCACTGTGGCGGCGACCAGTTCCGGCAGCCGTTCCACGTCATGCAGATCGGCCTGCACCAGCGCCGCCGAATCCGGCCGCAGGCTGTTCAACTCGTCGCGCAGCGCCTCGGCCTCCGCCGCCGAGGAGCGGTAGTGGATCATCAGGTTCGCCCCCTCCCCGTGCAGCCGGCGGCAGATCGCCGCGCCGACCCGCTTCGCGCCGCCGCTAATCAATACGACTTTGCCTTGCATGCTTTCTCCATTACACTGGAATTGCCCCGAATTTATCACACTTGTCATGTCCCCACTACCCGCACCCGACCCGGCCGCGCTGGAATACAGCGAAAAGACTGCCGCCCTGATCAGGGGTGAAATCGCAGCCGCCGGCGGCTGGATTCCCTTCAGCCGCTTCATGGAGCTGGCCCTGTATGCGCCCGGCCTCGGCTACTACAGCGCCGGCATGCACAAATTCGGCGCGGCGGGCGACTTTGTCACCGCCCCGGAAATCTCCGCCCTGTTCGGCCGGACCCTGGCGCGGCAAGCCGCTCAGGTGCTCGGGCTCACCGCCGGAAACATTCTGGAAATCGGCCCCGGCTCCGGCCGTCTGGCTTTCGACCTGCTCTCCGAACTGGAGCGGCTGGGGCAGTTGCCGGAGCGCTATTTCCTTCTTGAAGTGAGCGCCGACCTGCGCCAGCGCCAGCAACACCTGCTGGCGCGGTTCGCGCCAAGAGTGGAGTGGCTGGACAGACTGCCCGCTTCCTTTTCCGGACTGATCGTCGGCAACGAGGTGCTCGATGCGATGCCGGTGCACCTGGTCGCCTGGCGTGAAGACGGCATTTTTGAACGCGGCGTGTGCATGGAGGACGGCAGGTTCTCCTGGAGCGAGCGCAAACTGACATCGGGAGAGCTGTTCGACGCCGCCGCCGGCCTGGATGTTCCCCCCGGCACGGTCAGCGAAATCGGCCTCGCCGCACGCGGCTTCGTCGCCACTCTCGCCGGGTTGCTGGAGAAGGGCGTGATCCTGATGCTGGATTACGGTTTCGGACGGAACGAGTACTACCATCCCCAGCGCAGCTCGGGCACCCTGATGTGCCACTATCGCCACCACGCCCACGACGACCCGTTCTATCTGCCGGGCCTGCAGGACATCACCTCCCATGTGGATTTCACCGCCATCGCCGAGGCCGGCATTGCCCACGGCCTGAATCTTCTGGGCTATACCAGCCAGGCCCATTTCCTGCTCAACTGCGGCATCACCGACCTGCTGGCGCTGGCCTCGCCAGAACAAGCGGGCGCTTACCTGCCGCTCGCTGCCCAGGCGCAGAAACTACTCAACCCGGCGGAAATGGGCGAACTGTTCAAGGTGATTGCTTTGGGCAAGGGCGTGGACACCCCTCTGCTCGGCTTTGCACGCGGCGACAAATCTCATATGCTGTAATCATCCTAAGAAATTCAGTTAAACCGCAGAGACGCAGAGGCGCCGAGAAAAACGATGAGTTATAGCATTGCACGACCTCACCCATTTGGAGAGACAGAAAATTGTTGTAACCCATTTATTCCTCTGCGTCTCTGCGCCTCTGCGGTTAAGCAATTGCCGTTTTTAGGATCATGGCCAGTTTCCTGAAATATGCGTTATATCTCGCGCTTGTTGCCGGTGCGGTTGCGCTCGGGCTATTCGCCTATTCCAAAACACGCACCATCGTCATCCTGGAGCGCCCCACTCGCGGCCCGGCGGTAGAGGCCGTCTATGCCACCGGCACGGTCGAACCGGTTTACTGGAGCAAGGTTGCCCCGCTGGGCACCGGCCGCATCGCCGCCATCCTCGCCCGCGACGGCGACCCGGTGAAAAAAGGCACGATTCTCGCCCGTCTGGAAGATCAGGACAAAAGCGCCAACGTCATGCAGCTCGCCGCCCGGCGCGATTTGCTCAGGGATGAGCTGATGCGCGCGCAAAATCTCCAGCGCAAAGGCTTCCTCAGCACCCAGGCGCTGGAACGCGCCGCCAGCGAACTGAAGCAGGCGGAAGCCGCACTCGCCGCCGCCAACAAGCCCCTGGCCGACACCCTGCTCACCGCCCCGCTAGCCGGCGTGGTGCTGCGCCAGGACGGCGAAACAGGCGAAACCGTGGCAGCCAACCAGACCCTGTTCTGGGTGGGGCTGGCAAAGCCGTTGCGGGTCATCGCCGAAGTGGACGAGGAGGACATCGCCCGCGTGCATCCCGGCCAGCGCGTGCTGATCAAGGCCGATGCCTTCCCCGGCGTGGTGCTGGAAGGCCTGGTGGCGGAAATCACCCCCAAGGGCGACCCGATCAACAAGAGCTACCGGGTGCGCGTTTCACTGCCGGATGACACGCCGCTCAAGGTAGGCATGACCACCGAGACCAACATCCTCGTGCGCGAGGAATCCAATGCCCTGCTGGTGCCCGCCGCCGCAGTCTCCGGCGGCAAGCTGTGGGTGGCGGAAAACGGTCGGGCCAGAAAGCTGCCGGTCAGGACCGGAACCATCGGCGAGAAGAAGGCCGAAATCCTTTCCGGCCTGAAGGGCGACGAGGCGGTCATCGCCAACCCGCCGCCGGAGTTGAAGGAAGGCGATGCAGTGAGTATCAAACCCTAAATCTGAACCACAGAGACACAGTGATGTAGGTTGGCGGTGAACAACGTGAACCCCAACGTTTCCCCGGCGGCATTGTGTTGGGGTTCGCTACGCTCACCGCCAACCTACATGACTGTGGTAAAAACCATGCCGCTAATCCTCGACATCGCCCTGACTCACCTGAAAAACCGCAAGCGCCAGACCTTGGTGTCGGTGCTGGGGGTGGCGATGGGGGTGGGTTTCTTCATTGCCATGGCGGCGATGATGCAGGGTTTCCAGCACTATTTCGTCGCCAAGGTGATCGACGTCTGGCCGCACGTGGTCATCAAGGACGAGTACCGCAGCGCGCCGGTTCAACCGGCGCAACGGCTCTATCCCGACGGGGCGGTCAAACTGCGCGGCCTCAAGCCGAGGGAGGAGCTGCGCGGCATCCGCGACGCCAAAACCGTGATCGCCGAACTCAACCGGCGTGAGGGCATGGTGGCCGCGCCAACACTGCGCGGGCAGGTGTTCCTGCGCTACGGCGTGAAGGATTTCTCCTGCACCCTGGTGGGCATCGACCCGCAGCAGGAACGTCGCGTCAGCAACCTGGAGCACGACCTCATCGCCGGTAGCCTCAACGCCCTGTACAGCAACGCCAACGGCATCATCCTGGGGGAGGGGGTGGCCAAGCGGGTCGGGGCCGAAATGGGCAACTTGCTGTCGGTGATCTCGCCCGCCGGGGTGATCCTGAAAATGAAGGTGGTCGGCATCTTCCGCACCGGCATCACGGTGATCGACAACTTCGAGAGCTACGCCCTGCTGAAAAAAGCGCAGATCCTGCAGAACCGCCCCAACGTCATCAACCAGGTGCGCATCCGGCTCGACGACGTCAACCTCGCCGACACCACCGCCGCCGCGATCGAGGCGCGCTACGGCTATCGCAGCGAGGCGTGGAAGGAAACCTACCAGAACATCATGGGCATTTTCGTGATCCAGAACGGGGTGATGTATTCCACCGTGAGCGCGATCCTGATCGTCGCCGCCTTCGGCATCTTCAACATCATCTCCACCGTGATCCACGAAAAGACGCGCGACATCGCCATCCTCAAATCGATGGGCTTCGGCGAGGGCGACATCCGCCGCATCTTCGTGCTGGAAGGGCTGGCGGTGGGCATGATAGGCACACTGGCGGGCTGGCTGCTGGGCTATGGGCTGACGCGTCTGCTCGGCCTGGTGCGCTTCAATATCGAGGGGCTGATCAGCGCCCAGGGATTCTTCCTGCATTATTCGCCCTGGCACTACCTGATCGCCGGCAGCTTTGCCGTGGCTTCCGCTGTGTTCGCCGCCTACCTGCCGGCGCGCAAGGCGGCGCGGCTGAACCCGGTCGAGATCATCCGGGGGGCGGCATGATAACTCAGCCTACCTATTTCCCTCCCCCTCCTAGGGGGAGGGCTAGGGTGGGGGTGCGGTGCCGGCTTAACCCCCATCCCAACCTTCCCAAACCCATCCCCATCCTAACCTTCCCCTTGAAGGGGAAGGGACAATCGCCCTCTCCCCCTCTGGGGGAGAGTTGGAGAGAGGGTCGAAGGGGGAAGGGGTGCTTGCAAAAGTGGGCGGCATGAGCACACCCCTGCTCGAAGCGCGCAAGGTCACCCGCATCCTGCCCGGCCCGGTGCCGGTCACGCTGGTGCAGGATATCGACCTCTCCGTCTCTCCGGGCGAGTTCGTCGCCATCACCGGGCCTTCCGGCTCGGGCAAGTCCTCGCTGCTTTACCTGCTGGGGCTGCTCGACATGCCCAGCTCCGGCGCGGTTTATCTCGAAGGGCGCGACACTTCCACGCTCTCCGGTACGGAACTGGCGGAACTACGCCTGCGTAAGCTGGGCTTCGTGTTCCAGTTCCATTTCCTGCTGCCCGAATTCAGCGTGCAGGAAAACGTCATGATCCCGATGCGCAAGCTGGGCGAACGCAGCGACAGGGAAATCCGCAGCCGCTCCGCCGAGCTGCTGGCCGAACTGGGGATGGGGCCGGAGCTGGACAAGAAGCCGGAACAGCTCTCCGGCGGCCAGCGCCAGCGCGCCGCCATCGCCCGCGCGCTGGCCAACGACCCGCTCATCGTCCTGGCGGACGAGCCGACCGGCAACCTGGACACCCGCAACGGCCAGATCGTGTTCGACATCTTCCGCAGGCTGGCCGAGGAAAAGGGCCAGGCCGTCATCACCGTGACCCACGACGTGCAGCTGTCCGCCCTGACCCAGCGCCAGGTTCGCCTGGTGGATGGGAAGATCGTTGCCTGATAGCCTTGCTTACCCATTTTTGAAGCATTAAAGTAGCGGGGCGATAACTCAATAATGATCATTGCGCACATGGGGGAGGAACGATGACCGGCAATTTGCTGAACCGCACGCGTCACATTGCCGCGCTGCTCGGCGTGCTTATCCTGCCGGTCCATCCCGCGACTGCAGAGACAGTCGAAGTAAAGCTCCCCACCGGCATCATCGCCACCGCCGACTTCCGCGCCGGCCAGCCGTCGCGCCCCACCGTCCTGCTGCTGCATGGCTTCCTCCAGACTCGCCACGCGCCGCCGATGAGTTCCCTGGCGAACATCCTGGCCGACCAGGGTTATACCGTGCTGACCCCCACCCTTACGCTCGGCATCAACCGGCGCTCCAAAAGCCTGGCCTGCGAGGCAGCGCATCCCCACGATCTGGAAAGCGATGTCGGCGAGATCGGCTTCTGGGTCGACTGGCTGGCCGGCAAGGGCCTCCGCGACATCGTCCTGATCGGCCACAGTTCTGGCAGCCTGCAGATCCTCGAATATCTGGTAAAAACGCCCAGCCCGGCAGTACGGAAGGCCGTACTCACCAGCCTGATCCCGATCATCAGCGACCGCAGTGAGCGCCAGCACACCCTCGACCTGCTCAGGAAAAAACCGAAAGCTGCCGAGCAAGGCCTGGGGCGCTACACGCTGGCCTACTGCCGGAAGAACTATGCCGCCCCGCCCCGCGCCTACCTGTCCTACGCCACCGTCGATGCCGACCGGGTCCTGGCAAACCTGGGCAGGACCCGAGTGCCGGCCGAAATCATCGTCGGCGCGACCGATACCACCATGGATGCCGGCTGGCCGGAAAACATGCGGGGCCGCGGCGTGCCGGTCACGATCATCGAAAAAACCGGCCATTTCTTCGATGGCGCGCAGGAATTCGATCTGACCGACAAGGTCGAGGCCTTGCTGAAAAATCTGCCCACAGGAAAATAGCCCATGCCTCCACGCGGGCTGCCACGTTTCTGGCCTTTCACGATCAAGGCCTATGCACTGGGCTTCATCCTCCTGATGTCCCTGGTACTGGGCGCCCTGGGATGGGGGATGCAGTACCGGCTTGACACGATCCGCACCGACGCCCAGAAACGCAATCAGCAGGCGGCGCGCGCGGAACTGGCTGTGGCCACGACTCGCCTGATCGGCGAAATCAGGAAAAAAGGACAAAGTATCGCCGCCCAGGACGAGACTCGCCAGCAACTGGCCAACCCGGCTTATTACGGCTACTGGCGCGATAACCGGGCGCTTGGCGACAGCCTGCTGCCGGCCCATGACAAAGCCGTTGAAATCTACAACCGCCATGGCAAGGCACTGGCCGAACGCCCGATCGGCGGTATGCCGCATGCCATACCCGCTCAGGACAGCGCGGGGTTTCTCATCCGCCAGGGCGGCCGCGACTATCTGTATATTTTTTCCCCGATTCTTGGCATTGAAGCCAACCCCAATTCGGCGCTCGGCACCCTCGCCATCAAGCTCGACTTCATGCGCGCCCTCAGGGAGGAGCAGCGCTTCAACCATGTCAGTGCCGATAGCCTGCGCATCCACCTCGACGGCCAGGAACGCCTGCCGCTGAACCAGATTTCCTCCCGCCTGACTTTTACGCTGGCGCCCAACCCGGAAAGCGTGGCCCTGGCCGATACCATCAGCCAGTTCCAGCGCCAGGGCATCATCGTGCTGATCGGCCTGTTTCTGGTTTTTTACCTGATGCTGGCCTCTCTCCTGGCGGCCCCGCTACGCCGCCTGTCGCTGCATATCGACGCCCTGCGCGAAGGCCGGGGCGGATTGCTGGCGGAGAGTTTCTCCCGCAGCCTGCCGGTGGCTGAACTGGAGAAAGTGCGTCATTCGCTGAACGATTACCAGAGCAAGCTGGAGCAAATGCACCACAGCCTGAACGAGAAAAACGACGAACTCTGGACGCTGTCGCACCATGACCCGCTCACCGGCATCTATAACCGGCGCGGCTTCGAGGAGGACTGGGAACATGTGCTGTCGGTGTCGTCCGGCCATCGCCTCGAAGTCTCCTTGCTCCTGTTCGATTGCGATCATTTCAAGGCCATCAACGACACCTACGGCCATCAAACCGGCGACCAGGTTATCCAGGCCATCACCCGCACGTTGCAAAACACGCTGCACCACGGCGACCGGCTCTACCGCCTGGGCGGCGACGAATTCGCGACCCTGTTTCTGGATATCGACCCCAATCTCGCCCTGCAGACCGCGGAGCGGTGCATCGAAGCCGTCAGCCAGCATGACTTTTCCGGCCTGGGCATCAGGGAGCCGGTGCGCATCAGCGCTGGCCTGGCTTATGCTTCAGCCACCGACACCGAAACCCTGGCCACCCTGCCGAAGCAGGCCGACATCGCGATGTACCGTGCCAAACGCCCTGGCAAGCAAAAAATCGCCGTTTACGATGACAGCATGACCAATGACGCCAGCGTCCTGTTCTCGACCGGCGTGACAAACGCAGTGTTCGAGGCCATCGCGACAGGCGAATCGATCGAAATGCACTACCAGCCGATAGTCAATCTGGCCAACGGCGAGGTGGATTACCATGAGGCACTGGTGCGCATCCGCGAAGGCCATGAGCTGATCATGCCTTCCTCGATCTTCCCCATCATCGAAGCACGACGGCTTGAAGCGGAATTCGACCTCGCCATCATCGGGCGCATCGAAAAGGACCTCGAACAAGGCAAAATTCCACCCCGGACCGGCATCTCGCTCAACGTATCCGGCCCCGGCGTGATCCACCCGAAAATTATCGGGAAGCTCCTGGAACTGGGCCGCTTCCTGGATCGCTACCATCTGACCATAGAAGTCACCGAAACGGCCTTGATCACCCAGCTCCATCAGGCATCCGCCAATCTCAACAAACTTCGGCAAGACGGTTTCAAGATTGCGCTCGACGACTTCGGCAGCGGCTATTCATCACTCGGCTATCTGGCCAACATGCCGGTCGACATCATCAAGTTCGACATCTCCATGGTTCGCCATCTCGATGCCGGCGGCCGGCAAGGCCTGATCGTCGAGAATCTGGCCGCCATGGTCATCAAGGCAGGCTATCACCTGGTCGCCGAGGGCATCGAAACCGAAAAAACCTTGCAAAAAATCGTGGAAATCGGCTTCTCGCGAGGCCAGGGCAATCTGTTCGGACGTCCGGAAAAAACCTGCCGGGACGGCGCCAAATTTTCGTTGTTCAGCAAACCTGTAAAGGGTTAATCGCTGATAAATGTCCGGCCCTGCGGGCTATCTGATTTTTTCAGCCAAGCCCTGATCGCTGCCAGCCGCGCCTCGTACACGCGGTCGCGGATCTGCGCCGGGTCGGCGCATTGCCGGGCTACCGCGCCGGCATCCACCGCCTGAGCGACCTTGAGTGCCTCGCGCAGAAAATCGGCCGGCTCGAACACCGCATCCTGGTAGCCGAGCCGGCCGCAACAATCGGCGGTGCATGCCAGAAGAAAGGCTTCGAAGCGCCATGGCTGGCGCAGGGCATCGGTTTCCAGCAGCAGCTTGAGCAAGGTCTCGGGCCGCAGCTCGAAGGCACGCAGCGGAACGCCGTGAAAGCGTGCCACCACCAGCGCCAGTTCGCGGCACTCGTTAGGTACCCGCAGACGCTGGCACAGTTGCTTCACCAGCTCGAAGCTGCGCGCTTCATGATCGATGTGGCGCGGCCACTCCGCGCGCGGCGTGGCGCCCTTGCCGAGGTCATGAGTGAGTGCTGCGAAGCGCACCGGCAGGTCGTAGTTCTGCGCGGCGGCGTAGTCCACCACCATCATCACGTGCACCCCGGTATCTATCTCGGGGTGGTATTGCTCGGTCTGCGGCACGCCGAACAGGGCGTCCAGCTCGGGCAGGATGCGGGCCAGCGCGCCGCACTCGCGCAGGGCAAGGAACATGCGCGAGGGGGTCTTTTCCATCAGGCCGCGCGACAGCTCCTGCCACACCCGCTCCGGCACCAGCGCATCGACTTCGCCGTTGGCGGCCATCTCCCGCATCAGAGCGAGGGTTTCCGGCGCAATGGCAAAGCCGAAACGCGCGGCGAAACGCGCCACCCGCAACACCCGCACCGGGTCCTCGACGAAAGCCGGGCTGACGTGGCGCAACACCCCCGCTTTCAGATCGGCTATGCCGCCATAGGGATCGATGAACAGACCGGCTTCATCCTTGGCGATGGCATTGATGGTGAGGTCGCGCCGCGCAAGATCCTCCTCCAGCGTCACCTCGGGCGCGGCAGAAACCTGGAAGCCCTTGTAGCCGCGCGCAGTCTTGCGCTCGGTGCGTGCCAGGGCATACTCCTCGTGAGTCTCGGGATGAAGGAATACCGGAAAATCCTTGCCCACCGGCCTGAACCCCTGGGCCACCATTTCCTCCGGCGTCGCGCCGACCACCACGTAGTCGCGGTCGGCAACCGGCAGCCCGAGCAACTCGTCGCGCACCGCGCCGCCGACGGCGTAGATTCTCATGAAGGTTTGGAGCCTGTCGGGCTTATGGGGATCGAAGCGAAAATTCGGCTGGGCGCGGACAGATTTTGCCGGTTTTGCAGGTCAATAGTCATTCTATTGACCAAAAAAGCGGCGGAATATGGACCGCCCAGGCGGATTTGCAGCCGATTCATCATAAGTCCGGCAGGCTCCTAACGTTTCTCGTCGATAAACCGCTTGAAGCGCGGCGGCTGAATGCCCGCCAGGTACAGCGGAGCTTCAGCCTCGATAGCCGCAGGCTGAATGCCGAACACCTCGGGGAATGGGCAGCCGCACACCGCGTCGGTTTTCAGCGTCAGGTAGTTGTCGTGGGTCAGCATCTTCACCGGCATCAGGCCCAGCAGCATGGCCTGCAACGAGGACATCTCATCGGACAGCGGAATGACCGTGCGCTTGAGACCCTTGACCCTGGCGACGAACTCGACCAGTTCCTGCAAGGTGTAAACCGTCGGACCGCACAGTTCATAGCGCTGGCCGAAGGTAGCCGGGTTGTTCAGGCTGGCGACATACGCATGGGCCACGTCGCCGACATACACCGGTTGGAATTTGGCATTCGGGCTGCCGAGCGGGAAAATCGGCGCCCAATGGAGCAGGCGGGCGAACAGGTTGAGAAAGCTGTCTTCCGGGCCGAAAATCACCGATGGGCGGAATACCGTCACCGCCAGATCCTCCCCGTGGGCCGCCAGCGCCAGTGCCTCACCCCTCCCCCTTGCTGCGCTGGTAGCGGCTCAGGCCGCCCGGGTCGCCGCCGAGGGCGCTCATGTGCAGCAACCGCTTCACCCCCGCCGCCCGGCAGGCTTCCACCACATTGCGCGGCAGCTCCACGTGCGCACGCTGGAAAGCGCCGCGCTTTCCTTCATGGAGAATGCCGACCAGGTTGATCACCGCATCCACGCCCCGGAACAGCCCCTTGAGCACATCCGGATCATGGACATCCGCTTCCACCAGCGACACCGTCGGCAGCACGGCAAGGTGCTTGGCGCGGTTGATGTTGCGGTAGGGCACAAGCACTTCGTACCCCCGCCCGCACAGCCGGCTGACCACATGCCGGCCGACAAAACCGCTGCCACCCAGCACACAAACTTTCTTGATTTCCATGGTTTTTCTCCTTATTCGCAATCCGGCGCACGCTCGTCATCGCCGCCGCATTCGATTTTTCCGCTTCCTCGCGTAATCGTGCCCAGGCGCTGTTTCAATGACTGCAACTGCCGGCCGAACTGGTTGCCGTAGTAGACGGCATTGCTCATCACCTTCTGCGCATAGCCGCGGGTTTCGGCAAACGGAATGGTTTCGGCATAGATCGCGCCTTCCATCGGCGCCTCGCTGCGCCACTTGATGGCGCGGCTGGGACCGGCGTTGTAGGCGGCGGTCGCCAGCAGCGGCTGGCCGTCGAGTTTGTCGAGCACATACTTGAGATAATAGGTGCCGAGCGTCACGTTGGTATCCAGCTGGTTGACCAGCGACTGGCGGAAGTTCTTCATCCCGAGGCGCTTCGCCACCCAACGCGCCGTTCCCGGCATCAGCTGCATCAATCCCGACGCGCCGACGCCGGAACGCGCCTGCTGGACAAAGCGGCTTTCCTGGCGGATCAGGCCGTATACCCAGGCCTCGTCCAGGCCGACCAAACGTGCCTGCTCCTGCATCACGTCACGGTGGGGAGCGGGAAAGCGCAGACTGAAATTATGCAGCTGCTGGGTCTTGTCCGCCGTGTTGATGGCCCGGTCATACCAGCCGTGGCGCTGCGCCACCTCCGCCGCCGCCAGCAGGCGCCTGTCGTCGAGCCCGCGCACCGCCCACATCCACTCGCGGTTGGCCTCATAGCGCAGGTTCATCTCGTACAGGGCCAGCGCGCGCCGGATCGCCGGCAGCTTCTCCATGGCCTTGATCTCGTCGTCACTCGCCTTGAAACTTTCGGCCGGGATGCCGGCCACCACACCCAACTCCCCGGCGGCAAGCTGGCCGTAATAATTGAATTCCTTCGACAGCGGCGCCAGGATCGCGTTGCCCTGCACCGGCTTGCCCTGCGCCTTGAGCGCGCGCGCCTTCCAGTAGCGCCAGGAGCCCTGGTTCTGCTCCGCCTCCGACATGGCGGCAATGGCGGCCTGCACCTCCGGCCAGTTCTGCTCGCGCAAGGCGGCGCGCACTTTCCAGGCGAGCTGCAAGTCGGAAAGAGGAGTCCCGGCCGCCTTGCCGAACCAGGCCAGCGCTTCCGGGTCGTGCTTGCGCGCGGCATGGAAAGCCAGCTGACCCCAGCCGTAAGCCTGTTCCTCCGCACTGAACCTGGAATACAGCGCATTCCAGTAGGGCAACGCCTGCTGCGGTTGGCTGCGGGCCGCGCGGGACACGGCGAACAGGGTCAGCTCCCGGCCGGCACGGGTATTCAGGTCAACCGGCAGCTTGTCGAGAAAGGCGAGCGGGTTTTCCGCCGCACGCTCCAGCTCGCGCAGGGGAATCTCCTGCCCGCCGGGGAAGTAACGCGCAACATGCTTCGCCACGCTGACGTTACCCGCCTCCAGGGTCAGCCTCAAACGCGCCCACACGTCCTCCACGGTGAGCAGGCCGTTGGTCGCCAAAGCATCGGACAGGGGCAGGCAGCTCTCAGGCTGCTCTTCGGCGTTGAACCAGTAGGGCTTCGCCTCCGCCAGCGCAGCACCGTCTCCCAGTGCGAGCCGCGCCTGCAAGGCATAGCAGACCAGATCCGAGTCCCTGGTGATCAGCGCGGGGTATTCGCTCATGTACAGTTCCCAGCGCTGGTTTTTTGCCAGCATCCGCAGCCATTCGGCGAGCAGCCGGTCGGCCAGGAAACTGTCCCCGTTACGCTGGATATAAGCTTTGATCTCGTCCGGGCTCGCATCCTTGAGGCGCAACATGAGTTGCATATAAGCGACGAAGGGCTCCAGCACATGGCCTTGCAAGCGCGCGGCCATGGTATCGAAACGGGAAATATTGCTCGACCTGAAAGCCTCGCGCGCGGCGAGGAAGTCAGCCTCGTGGTTTGCCGAGGCCGCATTGCTGAATGAGGAAAGCGCGGCCCCCGCGGAAAAAACAACGGCCATAAAGAGAGATTTCATAAGTGCTATAGTAAAACTTGACGACCTTAAAAGATAGCACACGATGCCCCACATCAGCCTGAATCCCGCCACCGGCAAGGTTGAGCGAGTTTTCCAGAGATGCGACGATCAACACCTCGACAGCGCACTGGAAGAGAGCCGGAAAGCCCAGAAAATCTGGCAAATGGCCGGCTTCGTGCAGCGCGCCGAAGCGCTGCGCCGCGCGGCGGAAATCCTGATGGCCAACCACGACGACTACGCCGCCCTGATTACCCGGGAAATGGGCAAGCCGTTGCGGGAAGCCCGAGCCGAAGTGGAAAAATGCGCCCTGGCGTGCGACTACTACGCCCTCCACGCTGCCGAATTTCTCGCGAATGAGCCGATCGAAACCGACGCCGCCCGGAGCTACGTCAGCTACCCGCCGCTCGGCACCGTGCTCGCGATCATGCCGTGGAATTTCCCCTTCTGGCAGGTGTTCCGCGCCGCCGCACCAGCGCTGATGGCTGGCAACGCCATCGTACTCAAGCACTCATCCAACGTGCCGCAATGCGCGCTGGCGGCGGAGGATATTTTCCGTACTGCGGGCCTGCCGAAAGGCCTGTTCGCCGCCCTGATGATCGAAGCGAACCAGGTTGCAGGCATCATCGCCGATCCGCGCATCCATGCCGTCACTTTTACCGGATCGGAGCCGGCCGGACGACTGGTTGCCGCGGAGGCAGGGCGAAACCTGAAAAAATGCGTACTGGAACTGGGCGGATCAGACCCCTTCGTCGTGCTGCGCGATGCCGATCTCGACTACACCAGCACCCAGGCCGTCAATTCGCGCTTTCTCAACAACGGCCAGTCCTGCATCGCAGCCAAGCGTTGCATTGTCGTGCCGGAAATCGCTGACGAGTTCGTGCTCCTGATGATGCAGAAAGTTGCCGCCCTCCGAGTCGGGGATCCCATGAAGGAAGACACGCAGACGGGACCGATGGCAAGACTCGACCTGCGCGACGAACTGCACCGCCAGGTAACGGATTCCATCGCCCAGGGAGCGCAGGCTTTATTGGGCTGCGAACCGGTCGCCGGGGAGGGCGCCTATTACCTGCCCTCCATCCTCGACCACGTCACGCCGAAAGCGCGCGCCTATCACGAGGAACTGTTCGGCCCGGTCGCCGCCGTGATCCGCGCCCGTGACGAACAGGACGCCTTGCGCATCGCCAATGACACCCGCTTCGGTCTGGGTGCCAGCCTGTGGAGCCGCGATGTTGCGCGCGCGGAAAGGCTGTCGCGAGAGATCGAAGCAGGCTGCTGCTTCATTAACGGCATGGTGAAATCCGATCCGCGCCTGCCGTTCGGCGGGATCAAGGCATCCGGCTACGGCCGCGAGCTGTCCTACCACGGCCTCCGCGAATTCGTGAACGTCAAGACGGTGTGGGTGAAGTAATTCAGCGCTGCCGGACCTTGGCCAGCACCTTGCCGCTGGCTCTGTCGTAAAACCACACTTCGAGCAGATTCCCCACCAGGTAGCGCTTTCTCAGGGTGTAATCCACCGGCTCGGCGAAGGTGGCCTTCCAGAAGGTGTTGCTTTCGGTATGGTAGGGCGGCTTGAGCCGGCACAGCGCCAGCATGCGAACGGTCTTGCCCTCCGTCAGCCGTTTCGCTTCCTCGGCTTGCATCACTACAGCCGCATCGAAACCGGCATCGTCGTCCACCTTGCGCTCGTAGAAATCGTAGAGGTTGTCGAAGGCCAGGAAGTATTCGTAACGCCACTGGTTTTTCACTTCCACCGTTTTGCCGGGGTAGAGCTCCACCACTACGGGCGCGTGCCTGGAGGCGGTTTCGGAGCCGAGGGGCAGGAATTTGAAGCGGTAATAGTCGCGCTGATCGGGGTTGGCCATTTCATCCCAGCTCCAACCCTCGGCGATCTGGTTGAATACCATGTTGTAGCGCAGTTCCAGCCTGCCGCTGGCCGCGTCGTATTCCTGGGAAAAATTCGGTCCGGCATCGAGATCAACGGCAAAGGCGAACACCGCATCCTTGATGCTCTCAGCTACCGGTGCGGAGGCGGAAATTTCTCCATACCATTTCTTGATGTCATCCCCGCCGTAACCGGCGGGCAGCGCTGTGATGGCGCTGTCGAAAGAAGCTGCGGCATGGCCGGAAAGAAACAAAAGCATTGCCGCCGCCAGAAATTTCAGTGTCCGTTGCATTTTCCCGCCCTCAAAAGCAGGCATCATAGCCATGGGCGACGCGACCCCTCCATGATTTAAATCAAATCAGCCGAGAAACAACTTGTAAGCCGGGTTCTTGCTCTCGTCCACATAGGGATAGCCCAGGCGCTTCAGAAAGTCCTTGAAGGCGGGCTTCTCCTGCGGCGGCACCTGCACCCCCACCAGCACCCGCCCGTAGTCTGCGCCATGGTTGCGGTAGTGAAACAGGCTGATGTTCCAGCTCTGGCCCACACTGTCGAGAAACTTCATCAGCGCGCCGAGGCGCTCGGGAAATTCGAAGCGATAGAGGATCTCGTTTTTCGCCTGGGGAGCATGGCCGCCCACCATGTGCCGGACATGCAGCTTGGCCATCTCGTTGTCGCTCATGTCCACCGGCTGGAGTCCCTTGCGTTCCAGCAGCGCCAGCAGCTTCTCGGTTTCGCCGCGGTTTTGCACCTGCACCCCGACGAACACATGGGCCGCGCTGGAATCGGAATAACGGTAGTTGAATTCGGTGATGTTGCGCGTCCCCAGCAGAGCGCAGAACGCCTTGAAGCTGCCCGGTTTTTCCGGGATGGTGACGGACAGCACGGCTTCGCGCTGCTCGCCCAGCTCGGCGCGCTCGGCGACGTGGCGCAAGCGATCGAAGTTCATGTTGGCGCCGGAGGCGATCGCCACCAGCGTCTTGTTCTTCAGCTTTTCGCGCGCAACGTACAGCTTGGCTCCGGCGACGGAAAGCGCCCCGGCCGGCTCGAGAATCGAGCGGGTATCCTCGAACACGTCCTTGATCGCGGCGCAGATGGCATCGGTATCCACCAGGATGATTTCGTCCACCAGTTCGCGGCAAAGGCGAAAGGTTTCTTCCCCCACCTGCTTGACCGCCACGCCGTCGGCGAAGATGCCGACCTGCGCCAGGGTGACGCGCTCCTTCTTCTTCAGCGAGCGGTACATGGCATCGGCGTCGACCGGCTCGACGCCGATGATTTTGATTTCCGGCTTGAGGCGCTTCACGTAAGCGGCAATACCGGCAATCAGCCCGCCCCCGCCCACCGGCACGAAGATGGCGTGAATCGGGTCCGGATGCTGGCGCAGGATTTCCATGCCGATGGTGCCCTGCCCGGCAATCACCTCCGGGTCATCGTAGGGATGAACGAAGGCCAGCTTCCGTTCCTTCGCCAGGGCGATGGCATAGACATAGGCGTCGCTGTAGGAGTCGCCGTGCAGCACCACGTGGGCACCACGGTTCTGCACCGCCTCGACCTTGATCTGCGGGGTGGTGGCGGGCATCACGATGGTGGCTTCGCACTTCAGACGCTGGGCGGAAAGCGCCACACCCTGGGCATGGTTGCCGGCGGAAGCGGCAATCACCCCGCGCTTGAGCGTCGCGGCAGGAAGCTGCACCATCTTGTTGTAGGCGCCGCGCAGCTTGAACGAGAACACCGGCTGCAAGTCCTCGCGCTTGAGCAGGACCGCATTCTGGATGCGGCGCGACAGGTTCGGCGCGGGCTCCAGCGGGCTTTCGATGGCCACGTCGTAGACGCGGGCGGTGAGTATTTTTTCCAGGTAGTCGTTTCGCATGATATTTCGAATAATTTAATTTATTCAAGGTTAACAGGAATTAACCGAAACCAGAAGATTTGCGACCGCCGGCGTATTTCTTAATCCGGCAAATCCTGCAATAATTCGACCTGGTGCGAGAATTTAAAAACAAGGATTTGGAAACATGACGCAAGACGAACTCAAACAGGCCACCGCGCGCGCCGCCATCGAATACGTGCCGGCAGGCATCATCGGCGTGGGCACCGGCTCCACCGCCAACTACTTCATCGACGAACTGGCCAAAATCAAGGGCCGCATCGACGGCGCGGTGGCCAGCTCCGAAGCGACCGCGCAGCGCCTGAAAAGCCATGGCATCCCGGTTCTGGACCTGAACAGCGCCGGCGAGCTGGCGGTTTATGTCGACGGCGCCGACGAAATCACCGCGCACATGCACATGATCAAGGGCGGCGGCGGGGCGCTGACGCGGGAAAAGATCGTCGCCGCCTGCAGCAGGAAATTCGTCTGCATCGCCGACGGCTCCAAGCTGGTCGGCATGCTCGGCAACTTCCCCCTGCCGGTGGAAGTGATCCCCATGGCGCAAAGCTACGTCGCCCGCGAGCTGGTCAAGCTCGGCGGCCAGCCAAAGTTGCGCCAGGGCTTCACCACCGACAACGGCAACATCATCCTCGACGTGCACGGCCTGAAAATCATGAACCCGGTGGAGCTGGAAACCCAGATCAACCAGATCACCGGGGTGGTGACCAACGGCCTGTTCGCCCGGAGACCGGCTGACGTGCTGCTGCTCGGCACCAGCGAAGGGGTCAGAACGCTGACGGCGTAATTGCCCCCGGCAACAAAATTGTCACAATCGGCGCGTATACTTGAGAAGATGAACTATGTAATCCGTTCCACCCAAACGATGACATGAAACGGCGTCTTTTTACGCCATGCGTCGTTGCATTCCCTTGCCGTATACCACATACGGCGGCGGGTCTGCGCCTAGCCTGACGAAAAAATCCATCCGTTTCATTCGTCCCCGTTTGGGTGGAACGGACTACAAAAGGGAGAAACACCATGCAGCATGAACACATTTCCAAGCAATTCGATGCCGAGCTGGAAACCGTGCGTTCTCGAGTGCTGCAGATGGGTGGCCTGGTGGAGGAACAGATCGTCAACGCCATCGAAGCACTGATCAACAGCAAGCTCGAACTCGCCGACGGCGTCATCGCCAAGGATCTGCAGGTCAATGCCATGGAAGTGGAAATCGACGAGGCCTGCGCCCACATCATCGCGCGCCGCCAGCCCACCGCCGGTGACCTGCGCATGGTGATGACAGTGATCAAGACCATCACCGACCTGGAGCGCATCGGCGACGAGGCCGAAAAGATCGCGCGCATGAGCAAGCTGATTTACCAGTCCGGCCGGCTGTCCACGCCGCGCTTCACCGAAATCAAGATGATGAGCGGCATCGTGCTGGAAATGCTGCGCAAGTCGCTCGACGCCTTCGCCCGGCTCGACATCGGCACTGCGGTCCAGGTGCCGCGCCAGGACGTGCAGGTGGACGACGCCTTCAGCTCCTGCATGCGCCACCTGATCACCTTCATGATGGAAGACCCGCGCACCATCTCCACCTCGCTCGACGTGCTGTTCGCCGCCAAGGCGATCGAGCGCATCGGCGACCATGCCAAGAACATGTCCGAATACGTGGTCTACATGGTCAAGGGCAAGGACGTGCGCCACACCTCCATCGAGGAAATCGAGCGCGAAGTGGAATAAGAGCCGCTCAGCAGTGAGAGAGTACTCTACCGTCGCGGCGGTCGATCTCGGCTCCAACAGCTTCAGGCTGCAGGTCGCACGGGTGGTGGACGACCAGATCTACCCGCTGGATTCGCTGAAAGATACCGTCCGCCTTGGCGCCGGGCTGGGCGCGGACAACACCCTCGATCAAGACACCTGCAACCGTGCGCTGGCCAGCCTTGGCCGCTTCGGCGAGCGCCTGCGCGGCCTACCGCGCGACGCGGTGCGGGCAGTGGGCACCAACACCTTCCGCGTCGCCAAAAACGCCCAGGAATTCCTGCAGCAGGCCGAGGCCGCACTCGGTTTCCCGATCGAGATCATCGCCGGCCGCGAGGAAGCGCGCCTGATCTACCTCGGCGTTTCCCACGGCCTGCCGGCCTCGAGCGACAAGCGCTTGGTGGTGGACATCGGCGGCGGCTCGACCGAGTTCATCATCGGTACAGGCTACAAGCCTCAGCAGATGGAAAGCCTGTACATGGGCTGCGTCAGCTACAGCCAGCGCTATTTCCCCGACGGAAAAATCAGCAAAAGCGCCCTGCGCCAGGCGGACCTTGCCGCCCGCGCCGAAGTGCAGGCGATTGCCGGCGAGTTTTCCGCCGCCCATTGGCAGCAGGCCGTTGGGTCTTCCGGCACCGCCAAGGCGCTGGCCGATATTTTGCAAATGAACGGCTACAGCGACAACGGCATCACCCCGGAAGGACTGGCCAGGCTGCGCGACGCCATGCTCAAGGCGGGCGACTGCAACAAGCTTCATCTGGCCGGCCTGCGCCCGGACCGGGTGCCCGTTCTGGGCGGCGGCTTCGCCATCATGGCGGCGATTTTTGCCGAACTGGGCATCGCCAGCATGAACGTGGCTGACACCGCATTGCGGGAAGGTGTGCTGTACGACCTGCTGGGCCGCTTCCACCGCCACGACATGCGCGAAATCACGGTGCGGCAATTCATGCGACGCTATCACGTCGACCCGGTACAGGCCGGGCATGTCGGACAGCTCGGCATCGATCTGTTGCGCCAGCTTGCAGGCGCGCTACCACTCGATCTGGAAGCCGCCCTGAAACGCCTGTCCTGGGCCGCGCGCCTGCACGAGATCGGACTTTCCATCGCGCACAGCGGCTTCCACAAGCATTCCGCCTACATCATCGAACACGCGGACATGCCCGGATTTTCCAAGAAAGAGCAGGCGCAGCTCGCGCGCCTGGTGCTCGCCCAGCGCGGCTCGCTGAACAAGGCGGCGCAACTTTTGCCGGACAACGAAACCTGGGCGCAGATTCTGGCCCTGCGCCTCGCGGTGCTGTTCTACCGCAGCCGCATGGATCTCGAGTTGCCGGAAATCCGGATGGGGTGGCATGGCTCCGGCTTCGAACTCACCCTGAGCAAGGACTGGCTCACCCGGAACCCTCTTACCGAAACCGCACTGGAAAACGAAGCCAGGGAATGGAAAAATACCGGGCTGAAGCTGACGGTAAGAAGCGATAACTAGCCGCTAAAAGACGCAAAAATCACAAAACTATATTGTGAATCTTGTGCCTTTTTGTGGCCATGCCTATGGGGTATTCTCTTCCACGAACCGGGGAAAATACTCTGCGGCTACGATGTAGGTTCCGTCGCAGTTAAACGAGGCGCGCACGATCCCCTGGCTCAGGGAAATCGCGGCGTTGCGCAGATAGAAGCCTTCTATGCCGCGCAAGCGGTTGAGCGACCGGACGACCTGCTTGATATCTTTTTTCGCCATCGGCTTCCATTCCTCGCGCTGACGATCCATCAGAGTGCGCCAGTGGCGCGGCAGATATTCCCGCAGCGGACCGGTCTGCGCCGTATTGCGCACACGGCCGATGATTTTCATTTTTTTCTGGTAGGGCACTTGCACGAAGTGGCGCTCCACATAGCCCGGCTGGATCAGGGCAATGGCATCGTGAATCTCGTAATTGAACGGGTTGAACACCGACTCGGTACGCACCTCGCTGCTATTGAAGCCGACGTAGATGCTGAAACAGCCGGTTTTCCGCAGCAGCCATTCGCAGGTTTCCAGTACTTTTCCCGCTTCCCGGTCGATCCGGCTTTCCTGGCGAGGGCGCATCAACGCGGTTTCGCGCAGGGTCGGGTCACCCTTGATGCTGACGAACAGCTTGTCCGGCGGCAGGCCGAAAGTGCCGACGATCGCCTCGTGGATGACACACAGGTTCTTGTCGTCCGCATCAGGCAAAGTCGGGCATGAATCGGCTGGCCGTGTAGTCCGGATCGGTTTCTTGCTCATATTCAACCCTAATTGTTCATTGGAATGCTCGTGCCTGTAGGAGCGCCGCCCCCGGCGCGAATGCGGTCGCAAATCGCGGCGAGGGCGCCGCTCCTACAGTGGTTTTGGCTCTTCATGAACACTTGGCACGACGCTCGATAAACAGGCTGTTGCCGGGAATCCCCTTGGCCTGTTTTTTCGCTTCGGCTGCGGCAGCCGAAATTTTATGGTGCGAAGCCTGTTTGCAGGACCCAACCTGCACGGCGCCGATGGAAAGGCTGGTCAGCGGATAGAACACTTCTTCGCCATGGCGGTCCTTGGCCATATAGCCTTGCCGCGCCCTGTCCTCGGCACGGAAGAATTCCAGAATGGCATTCGCAAAACGGTCCAGTGCCTTCTGGCAACGGGCTTCCCAGTCTGCGCTTTGAAACAGGATGATGAAATCATCGCCGCCGATGTGACCGATGAAATCCCGGTCCGGGTCGCACACTTCGGAGAGTATTTTCCCGGTAAGCTGGATCACGTTGTCGCCACTATGGTAGCCGAAGACGTCATTGAACGGCTTGAAATGATCCAGGTCACAATAACAGGCACAAAATTCTGCCCCACCCTGCAGCAACAGGGCGATCTGCTCGTTGATCGGTTCATTGCCCGGCAGCAGGGTCAGCGGGTTGGCATAGCGCGCGGCACTGATCTGCATCTGGGTGATTTCCCGCACCAGATCGTGGCCGGTTCCCATGCCCAGATATTGCCCGTGATCGGTAATGATGAAGCCGTTCGACAGGTGATGCCGGTCCGCTTCCACGATAGTGTGGCTTAACTCCTGGATACTCATGTCTTTCTCCACGACCAGCGGAGCGGCATCCATCAACCGGGTGCAGGGTTTCTTGCCGAACAGTTCGTGCCGGTAGGGGCGGGCCAATTTATCGATCAGTGCGTTTCGGTTGATCAGGCCGACCGGCGAGCCGTTTTTCACAACGGGCAAGGCCTGCAGTTCGGGGTCGCCGATGAACATTTGATAAACCACCTCATTGGAAACATCCGGCGCCACCGCCCGGCACTCCCGCAACAATTTGAGTACGGAAACCGTCTTATGGCTGGCCCTGCAGTTCCGGGGAAGATCGGGAGCCATCGTTTTTTTCAACGCCTTGACCACGTCGGCAGGAAGCGCCATGACCGGCTGGCCGCTGGGGCGGGCGATGTAATAACCCTGGCCGTGGACAATCCCCAGATCCTTGATCACCTGAAGCTCAGCCTCGGTTTCGATGCCCTCGGCAACGACTCGGGTACCGGATTTTTCGGCGATCTGCTGGATCGAGCTGACAAACTGGTGTTTCACCGGGTCCTGATCGATGCCCTGGATGAAGTGCATGTCTATCTTGACGTATTCGGGACGCAGTTCCGACCACAGGCGCAGGCTGGAAAAACCCTCACCCAGATCATCAATGGCGATTTCGAACCCCATGGCACGGTAATGCTTCGCCGCTTCGCGCAACAAATTATAGTCATAGGTGCGCTGGTTTTCCGTCAACTCGATGATGACCCGATCCGGCCTCAATCCAAGGTTGTGGATGTAGCCCAGCGTTTCGCCATACTTGGCATTGCGCTGCAGCAGGCATTCCGGGCTGACGTTAAGGAACAGCTTGCCGGACAGGTTCAGCCGGGCGAAGTTTTCCAGCACTATCTGGCGGCTCAGGTGCTCCACTTCCACGGCCAGGCCATTTTCGTTTGCCGCGCGGAACAGATTGAGGGGCGAATGCAAGGGGCTGTCGGAAGGGCCGCGAATCAGCCCCTCGTAACCGGCTATCTCGCCATTGCCCATCAAGACAACCGGCTGAAACAAGGCGGTTAGCCGGCGCTGCGCTATGATTTCCAGCAGCCACAGGCGAGCCTGTGTTGCGTTTTCATCCCGGACCGCCGATTCGAAACGACACGCGGCACCCCGCATCGGCGGCATGGCAGAGGTCATCGCCATGTGGCTGGCCGCCTTTGCCTGAAACTTCGCGCTGCCCGGAGAACCCCCGAAAAATCCGAAATGGGTATTCGACGGTGCTCGCATCGCTCTTCCTCTCGCATATTTCATCATGCGAGAGATGCTAAGCCGGTATTGTGACAGCAGTATGACTGCCCTGTCTGGGTGAGGGGTGAGATTTGCTTACTCATCACCCATCACCCATTCCCCATCACCCCTTAAGCTGCGACAGTTCCTGCATGAGCTGCGTCTGGGCACAAACGATCTTGCTGCCGCTGCGTGGGCATTTGCGCCGGTAATTGCCTTCCGCATCCATTTCCCAGGTCTGGCAGTTGTCCTTGAGATAGGGCTCCAGCCCTTCCTTGATGACGCGCCTCTTCAGCTTCGCCTCCAGCACCGGAAAACAGACTTCGACCCGGCGGAAGAAGTTGCGCTGCATCCAGTCTGCGCTGGACAGATAGATATCGCGCGCGCCGCCGTTGTAGAAATGGAAAATGCGCGAGTGTTCGAGGAAGCGGCCGATGATGGAACGCACCCGGATATTTTCCGAAACGCCCGGAATCCCCGGCCGCAGGGCGCACACCCCGCGCACGATCAGGTCGATCTTGACCCCGGCCCTGGACGCGTCGTACAGCGCGCTGATGATTTCCGGTTCGAGCAGGGAATTCATCTTGGCGACGATGAACGCCTTTTTGCCGGCGCGGGCATGAGATGCCTCAGTGCGGATCGCCGCCATCATTTCACGGTGCAGGGTGAATGGCGACTGCAGCAAATAATTCAGACTGCTCGCCTTGCCCAGGCCGGTGAGCTGCATGAAGACGTCGTTGACGTCGCTGCCGATTTTCTCGTTGCAGGTAAACAGGCCGAAATCGGTGTACAGCTTGGCGGTGCGCGGATGGTAATTGCCCGTGCCGAGGTGGATATAGCGGCGCAACCCGTCTTCCTCGCGCCGCACCACCAGCAGCATTTTGGCATGGGTCTTGTAGCCGACGACGCCGTACACCACGTGGGCGCCCGCCTCTTCCAGACGCCCCGCCCAGTTGATGTTGGCCTCCTCGTCGAAGCGTGCCAGCAGCTCCACCACCACGGTGACTTCCTTGCCGCTATGCACCGCCTTGATCAGCGCTTCCATCAGTGCGGAATCGGTGCCGGTACGGTAGATGGTCTGCTTGATCGCCAGCACGTTGGGGTCGCTTGCCGCTTGCTGGATGAAATCGACCACCGGCGCAAACGACTGGAAAGGATGATGCAGCAGAATATCGCCGCTTCTGATCGCCTGGAACATGTCGGGCTGCTTCGCCACCGCCGGCGGGATACTCGGAATGAAGGACGAATATTTGAGATCGGGCCGCTCGACCCGGTCCGGAATCTGCATCAGCCGTACCAGGTTGACCGGACCGTTGACCCGGTAAAAATCTTCCTGGCTCAGACCGAATTGCCCCAGCAGGAAGGTGGCCATTTCCGGCGAACAGTTGTCCGCCACCTCCAGGCGCACGGCATTGCCGAAATTACGCTGCGGCAGCTCGCCTTGCAGCGCTTCGCGCAGGTTTTTGACCTCTTCCTCGTCGACGAACAGATTGGAGTTGCGGGTGACGCGGAACTGGTAGCAGCCCTTGATCTCCATGCCGGAAAACAGCTCCCCGACATGGGCGTGGATGATCGAGGAAAGGAAGACGAAGCCATGCTCGCAGCCGGCTACTTCCGGCGGCAGCTTGATCACCCGCGGCAGAGAGCGCGGCGCCTGCACGATGGCGGCGCCGGAGGCGCGGCCGAAAGCGTCCCTGCCTTCCAGCTCGACGGCGAAATTCAGGCTCTTGTTCAGTACGCGCGGGAAGGGATGGGCGGGATCGAGGCCGATCGGGGAAAGCACCGGCATCAGCTCGCGAAAGAAAAAAGCCTTGATCCATTCGCCCTGGCCGTCGTGCCAGTGGGTGCGGCGCAGAAAGCGGATATCGTGGCGCGCCAACTCGGGCAGTATCCCCTCGTTCAACAGCCGATATTGCTTTTCCACCAACTCGTGCGCCTGCTCGGTAACCCGTTTGAACACCTGGCGCGCCGACATGCCATCCGGCCCCGTCGCGGTGGCATGGAGAGCGATCTGCTCCTTCAGTCCGGCAACGCGGACCTCAAAGAACTCGTCCAGGTTATTGCTGACGATGCACAGGAACTTCAGCCGCTCCAGCAACGGGTTGCGGTGATCCTCCGCCTGCGCCAGCACACGCCGGTTGAAGGCAAGCTGGCCAAGTTCGCGGTTGAGATAGTATTCCTGAGCGTGCAAACCGGTCATGGGGGAGGTTATCCTGAAGTCGGGCGAACCGAACAGCAATGGGTGATGGGTGATAAAACCCTCGATCACCGCCCATCACCATTACCCGTTTCTAGTGCTTCGGCGGCACGAAACCCGACACCGCATCCGCCCCGGTGCCGAAGAAGTAGTTCTCCACCTGCTCCGCCAGGTACTTGCGCGCGGCGGGGTCGGCCATGTTGAGGCGATTTTCGTTGATCAGCATGGTCTGGTGCTTGAGCCAGGCCGCCCAGGCTTCCTTGGAAACACTCTCGTAAATCCGCTTGCCGAGCTCGCCCGGATAGGGCGGAAAATCCAGCCCATCCGCTTCACGACCGAGCTTTACGCATTTCACTGTTCTTGCCATTTCATCACTCCGTTCAAAATAGTGTTACTTGATCCCAGATTATCCATTAGAGCCAAAACACCGCTGTGGGAGCGGCGCCCTCGCCGCGATTTTCGGCTGCATTCACGCCGGGGGCGGCGCTCCTACATGCACAAGCATTCCAATGGATAATCCCTAAATTATTTCATGAAAATGCTCTACAGCTTCTTCATGAACACCTTGGAGCGGCGCTGATAGTTGTAGAGGCCCTGTTTGGCCTTGGGCAGCTTATCCACGCCGGCCTCGGTGAAGCCGCGCTCCAGGAACCAGTGCGCGGTGCGGGTAGTGAGCACGAACAGCTGATTGAAGCCCTTGCCCAGCGCCCTGACCTGCATGTACTCGAGCAATGCCTCGCCCCGCCCGGCGCCGCGGTAATCCGGATGCACCGCCATGCACGCCAGCTCCGCCGCTTGCTCTTTCGGAAACGGATACAGCGCGGCACAGCCGATGATCAGGCCGTCGTACTCCAGCACCGAGAAGCGGTCGATTTCCATTTCCAGCAGCTCGCGCGAACGCCGCACCAGGATCCCTTTGGCTTCCAGCGGCTCGATCAGCGCGAGGATGCCGCCGACATCGTCGATCGTGGCATCGCGCAGGGTTTCCAGCGGTTCTTCGCTGACCATGCTGCCGATGCCTTCGTGGGTAAACAGTTCCTGCAGCAATGCGCCATCGATGTGGCGACTGATCAGGTGCGCCCGCGCCACGCCCTTGCGGCAGGCACGCACCGCACAGGGCAGGTAATAGCCCACATCCGTCGGCAGTGCGGCAGCGGGGGCGAGAATCGCTTCCGCCTCCGCCGTAGTCAGTTCGCGCAGCAAATCCCCGTTTTCGCCGGCAACCCCGGCCGTGTCCATCAGGAAGATCAGCTTGTCGGCATCCAGCGCGATCGCGGCGGAAGTCGCCACATCTTCCAGCGACAAATTGAACACCTCGCCAGTGGGCGAATAGCCGAGCGGCGAAAGCAGCACGATTTCGTTGCCGTCGAGCCTGCGCCGAATGCCTGTTGCATCGATCTTGCGCACTTCACCGGTGTGCATCAGATCCACACCGCCGAGCACCCCCATCGGCATGGCAGTGACAAAATTGCCGCTGGCCACCCGGATATCGGCGCCCGCCATCGGCGAATTGGCGAGACCCATGGAAAGCAGCGCCTCGATCTCCACCCGCACCGTACCGGCCGCCTCCTTGACGCATTTCAGGGCGTCATCGTCGGTGACGCGCATTCCCCCGGCATAGCGGATCGCCGCGCCCCGCTCGGTCAGCTCCTCCTCGATCTGCGGCCGTGCGCCATGCACCAGCACCAGCCGCACACCGAGGCTGTTGAGAAGATTGATGTCGTGCGCCAGCGCAATGAACTGGCCTTCGCTCACCACCTCGCCGCCGAAAGCGACCACGAAAGTCTTGCCGCGAAAGGCATGAATATAGGGCGCGGCCGAGCGAAACCACGCCACAAAATGGGTTCTGAGTTCTGAGTGCTGAGTACCGACAGGCATCGAAAGCTATTCCGTTATCAAATCAAAGCATTCCATCGCAAGTGCAAAGTGTACCCCAATCCCTCCACCCAGCGCCAACCCGACTCAGGACTTACGCAGCCTTGGCTCTCAGAAATCGCCCCATAGCGTCTGCATCGCCGCCAGCGCCGCCAGCGCCGCCGTCTCGGTGCGCAGGACGCGTGCGCCCAGCCGCACCGGGGTGAAACCGTAACGCTGCGCCGCCTCGGCTTCCGCCGGGGAAAGTCCGCCTTCAGGGCCGATCAGCAGGGTGATATTGCCGGTGGGTTTGGGCAGGTCACGCAACCCGACTTCGGCAACAGGCGACAGCATCAGGCGCAACCCCCCATCCTGCTGCCCCAGCCAATCCAGCAGCGGACGAATCGGAGCGACCTCGGGCACGCGGTTGCGGCCGCTCTGCTCGCAGGCCGCGATGACGACCCCCTGCCAGTGCGCCACGCGCTTTTCCGCCCGCTCGCCGGAGAGCCGCACCACGCTGCGCTCGCTCGCCAGCGGCTGAATATTGCCTATACCCAGCTCCACCGCCTTTTGCAGGGTGAAATCCATTTTCTCCCCGGCTGAAATCGCCTGGGCAAGCAGTACCTGCAGCGGCGATTCGCGCTCGACGGCATGCCAGTCCACGATTTCAAGAGTGACATTGCGCTTGCCGATGTCCGTGATGCGCGCATCGCCCTCCCCGCCTCGTCCGTTGAACACGCTGACCCGATCGCCGGCTTGCAGGCGCAACACCCGCGCGGCATGGTGCGCGGCCTGCTCGGGCAGTTCCGCTGCGCCGCTTTGGGCTAAAATTTCCGGGCAGTAAAAGCGGGGAGTAGTCATCTATTTTTTTCCGCACTTCATATAAGTTGCGCTCATGATAAACTAAATTTAATTAGCACCAATCAAGCAGGGGTATCGAAACTATGGTTAGTTTGCAGACACCGGTTTGCGATTTCGGCTGGAAGGCCCTGGATTTTGACCTGCCCGGGGTGGACGGCAAACGCTACAACCTGGCCACTGCGCGCGGACCCAAAGGTCTGCTGGTGATGTTCATCTGCAACCACTGCCCTTACGTCCAGGCGATTCGCGACCGCCTCGTGCGCGACTGCCGGGAGTTGCAACAGATGGGCATCAACACCATCGCCATCATGTCGAACGATCCGGCCGACTACCCGGAAGACTCCTTCGACAACATGAAAAAGGTAGCGCAGGAATTCGGCTTCCCGTTCCCCTACGTGTGGGACGAAAGCCAGGCAGTGGCGAAAGCCTACGGTGCCGTATGCACGCCGGACTTCTTCGGCTTCAACGCCGATCTGGAACTGCAGTACCGCGGCCGGCTCGATGCTTCGCGCAAGGAAGCCGCGCCCGCCGATACCCGGCGCGACCTGTTCGAGGCGATGAAGGAAGTGGCGCTGACCGGCAAGGGGCCGGTGGAGCAGATTCCGAGCATGGGCTGCTCAATTAAATGGAAAGGAGAGTAAGCGAAAGCGGTAAGCGGTGAGTAGTGAACAGGTAGCGGGACAAACCGATCTGCTCACTACTTACCGCTCACTGCTCACTGCTATACCGCCATGCTCCAATCCGTCATCGATGCCGTAAAAAAGGTCGCGCAGCAGGAAATCATGCCGCGCTACCTGAAGGTTGCGCACCAGCGCAAGATCGATGGCAGCATTTTCACCGAGGCGGATATCGCCGCGCAGACCGCGCTGGTTTCGGCACTCAAGCATATCCACGATTACCCGGTGCTGGGCGAGGAAATGCTGCCGGAGCAGCAACAAGCGCTGTGGAGTGCCGGAGAAGATGGGCTGTGGTGCATCGACCCGATCGACGGCACCTCCAATTTCTTCAACGGTCTGCCTTATTTCGCGGTTTCCGTTGCCTTGATGCGGGGTGGGCAGAGCGTACTGGGCGTGGTCTACGACCCGGTGGCAGATGAAATGTTCTGGGCGGAGCGGGGCAAGGGCGCCTTCCTCAACGGCGAACCGATGCCGATCAAGGAGCGTGCGCCCGAATTCCGCCATGCCATGGCGGCGATCGACTTCAAGCGCCTCAAGCCGAATCTGGCGCAGCAGCTGGTGGCGTCGCCGCCATTTGCATCGCAGCGCAACTTCGGCGCCAGCACGCTCGACTGGTGCTACGTGGCGGCAGGACGCCTCAATCTTTACCTGCATGGCGGGCAAAAACTTTGGGACTACGCTGCCGGTTCGCTGATCCTGTCGGAGGCAGGCGGCTCCATGTGCACCCTGACCGAGGACGAGTTCGGGGCCGGCGATCTTTGGCAGCGTTCCGTCATTGCCGCGCTGAACCCTGATTTATTCGATGCCTGGAAAGCCTGGATCCGGGCACGGCAGTAACCGGAAAAATCAATACAGCCCCCTTGATTTTGCAAGCCTCGATCAAGTCTTATATCTTTTATCTATAAGAAAAATTCTTGAGACAATAAAAATCTGTTATTGCCCTTAGTCCGACTCGTGAGTAATAATCATAGGTTTGAATAGCCCTTAGCAGAAAAAGGAAACAGAAAATGGCAACTCGTAAAGACCTCGCGAACGCAATCCGCGCCCTTTCCATGGATGCGGTGCAAGCAGCCAACTCCGGCCACCCCGGTGCGCCCATGGGCATGGCGGAAATCGCCGAAGTGGTGTGGAACCATCACCTGCGCCACAACCCGGCCAACCCCAAGTGGTTTGATCGCGATCGTTTCGTGCAGTCCAACGGCCACGCCTCGATGCTGATTTATTCCCTGCTGCACCTGACCGGCTACGATCTGCCGATCGAGGAAATCAAGAAGTTCCGTCAGCTCCATTCCAAGACTCCGGGTCACCCGGAGTATGGCTATACGCCCGGCGTCGAGACCACCACCGGCCCGCTCGGTCAGGGCATCGCCAACGCGGTGGGCATGGCGATGGCGGAGAAGCTGCTGGCCGCCGAATTCAACAAGCCCGGCCATGAAATCGTCAACCACCACACCTATGTTTTCGTGGGTGATGGCTGCCTGATGGAAGGCATCTCCCACGAAGCCTGCGCGCTGGCCGGCACCTGGGGTCTGGGCAAACTGATCGCCTTCTGGGACGACAACGGCATTTCCATCGACGGCCACATCGAAGGCTGGTACACCGACGACACCGCCAAGCGCTTCGAAGCTTACGGCTGGCACGTGGTTCCGGGTGTGGACGGCCACGACTCGGCGGCGATCGACGCTGCTGTGGTACTGGCCAAGAAGAATACCGACAAGCCCACCCTGATCTGCTGCAAAACAGTGATCGGCAAGGGTTCTCCCAACAAGGAAGGTACCCACGACGTGCACGGCGCTGCCCTGGGCGCCGCCGAAATCGCTGCCACCCGCGCCAATATCGGCTGGAACCACGGCCCTTTCGAAATTCCCAAAGACGTGTACGAAGGCTGGGATTGCCGCACCAAAGGCGCCGGACTGGAAACCCTGTGGAACAACAAGTTCGCCGAATACGCCGCAGCCTTCCCGGCTGAAGCCGCCGAATTCAAGCGTCGCATGGTCGGGGATCTGTCTGCTGACTGGAAAAAACACGCTGCCGACTTCATCGCCAAGACCAACGAAAAAGCGGAGACCATTGCCACTCGCAAAGCCTCGCAGAACTGCATCAACGGCCTGGCCCCGGCGCTGCCCGAATTCCTCGGCGGTTCCGCCGACCTGACCGGCTCCAACCTGACCAACTGGACGGGCTGCCACCACGTCAAGGGCAAGAGCATCGGCAACTATATCAGCTACGGTGTGCGCGAATTCGGCATGTCCCACATCATGAACGGCATGGCTCTGCACGGCGGCCTGCTGCCGTTCGGCGGCACCTTCCTGATGTTCTCCGAGTATGCCCGCAACGCTCTGCGCATGTCGGCCCTGATGAAGCAGCGCGTGATCTATGTGTACACCCACGACTCCATCGGTCTGGGCGAAGACGGCCCGACCCACCAGCCAGTCGAGCAGACCGCGACCCTGCGCATGATCCCCAACATGGATGTGTGGCGTCCTTGCGATACGGTGGAATCCGCCGTGTCCTGGGTGGCTGCCGTGGAAAAGAAAACCGGCCCGAGCTGCCTGATCTTCAGCCGCCAGAACCTCAACTTCCAGAAACGCAGCGACGCACAGATTGCGGATATCGCCAAGGGCGCCTACGTGCTGGCTGATGCCGCTTCGCCCAAGATGGTGCTGATCGCCACCGGCTCGGAAGTGCAGCTGGCGATGGATGCCAAGAAGGTGCTGGACGAGCAGGGCGTGGCGACCCGCGTGGTGTCGATGCCTTCCACCAATGTGTTCGATCAGCAGGACCAGGCCTACAAGGACAGCGTGCTGCCCAAGGGCGTCAAGCGCGTGGCGATCGAAGCTGGCGTGACCGACGGCTGGTACAAGTATGTCGGCGAAGGCGCAGTGGTGGGCATGAACCGCTTCGGCGAATCCGCTCCGGCCAATGAGCTGTTCAAGCTGTTCGGCTTCACCGTCGAGAACGTGGTGAACACCGCCAAGGGTATTTTGTAAAACCATTTCACCGCGGAGGCGCGGAGACGCTGAGAAAATCGGATTTCTCCGCGCCTCTGCGTCTCTGCGGTTCAAGAACTTTATTTTTATTTTGAGGAGATGAAACATGGCAATTAAAGTCGGCATCAACGGTTTTGGCCGTATCGGCCGCATGGTGTTCCGCGCTGTAGCGAAGGATTTCAAGGACATCGAGATCGTCGCCATCAACGACCTGCTCGAACCCGACTACCTGGCCTACATGCTGAAGTACGACTCCGTGCATGGCCGCTTCAACGGCGACATCGCCGTGGACGGCAGCAACATGGTGGTTAATGGCAAGAAAATCCGTCTGACGGCTGAGCGTGATCCCGCCAACCTGAAGTGGAGCGAAGTGGGCGCGGACATCGTGATCGACTGCACCGGCTTCTTCCTGACCACCGAATCCTGCCAGGCGCACATCAAGGCCGGCGCCAAAAAAGTCGTCCAGTCCGCTCCCTCCAAGGACGACACCCCGATGTTCGTGTACGGCGTGAACCACACCAAATACGCCGGCGAAGCCATCGTTTCCGCCGCCTCCTGCACCACCAACTGCCTGGCTCCCGTTGCCAAGGTGCTGAACGACAACTGGGGCATCAAGCGCGGCCTGATGACCACCGTGCACGCCGCCACTGCCACCCAGAAAACCGTCGACGGCCCGTCCATGAAAGATTGGCGCGGTGGTCGCGGCATTCTGGAAAACATCATTCCGTCTTCGACTGGCGCTGCCAAGGCCGTCGGCAAGGTCATCCCCGAGCTGAACAAGAAGCTCACCGGCATGGCTTTCCGCGTCCCCACCTCCGACGTGTCCGTCGTCGATCTGACTGTGGAACTGAACAAGGAAGCTTCCTACGAAGACATCTGCAAGGCCATGAAGGCCGCCTCCGAAGGCGCCATGAAAGGCGTGCTGGGCTACACCGATGAGAAAGTGGTGTCCACCGACTTCGTCGGCAACAGCGCCCCCTCCACCTTCGACGCCGAAGCCGGCATCGCGCTGGACAGCACCTTCGTCAAGGTCGTGGCCTGGTACGACAACGAGTACGGCTACACCTGCAACATGCTGCGTTTGGTTCAGCACGTAGCGAAGTAAGTTGCTGGCAAGCAGGGAGCGGTAAGCAGCAAGCGGGTTCAGACCCCACTGCTTACCGCTCCCTGCTCACCATTCACCACTTACGCCGTGAGGCGTAAGGCATAAGCCCACTTATCCCTTACACCTTAACTTTTTACTGGAGAACAAACCATGTCCGTAATCCGCGTTACCGATCTGGACCTCAAGGGCAAGCGCGTCCTGATCCGTTCCGACCTGAATGTGCCCGTCAAGGATGGCAAAGTCACTTCCGACGCCCGTATCACGGCGTCCATGAAGACCTTCGAGCATTGCCTCAAGGCTGGCGCCAAGGTGATGGTGATGTCCCACCTCGGCCGCCCCACCGAAGGCGAAAATTCCGAGGAAAACTCGCTCAAGCCGGTTGCCGACGTTCTGTCCGCAAAACTCGGCAAGCCCGTGCGCCTGATCAGGGACTGGATCGACGGCGGCTTCGACGTCGCCGACGGCGAGCTGGTGCTGCTGGAGAACGTGCGTTTCAACAAGGGCGAGAAGAAAAACGTCGACGAGATCGCGCAGAAATACGCCAAGCTGTGCGACATTTTCGTCATGGATGCATTCGGCACTGCCCACCGTGCTGAAGGCTCCACCCACGGCGTCGCCAAGTTCGCTCCCGTCGCCTGCGCCGGCATCCTGCTCACCGAAGAACTGGATGCGCTGACCAAGGCCCTGCTCAGCCCGGCCCGCCCGATGGTCGCCATCGTCGGCGGCTCCAAGGTTTCGACCAAGCTGACCGTGCTCGAGGCCCTGTCCGAGAAAGTGGACCAGATGGTAGTCGGCGGCGGCATCGCCAATACCTTCCTCAAGGCCACCGGCAAGAATGTCGGCAAGTCGCTGTGCGAGGACGACCTCGTTCCCACCGCCCAGGCATTGATGAAGAAAATGACCGCCCGTAACGCCACCATTCCCATCGCGGTCGACGTGGTCTGCGGCAAGAAATTCGACGCCAACGAGCCCGCCGTCCTCAAGGATGCAAGTGCCGTTGCCGATGACGACATGATCTTCGATATCGGCCCCAAATCCGCACAGGAGCTGGTCGACATCATCATGAAGGCCGGCACCGTGGTATGGAACGGCCCGGTCGGCGTGTTCGAGTTCGACCAGTTCGGCGCAGGCACCAAGGCCATCGCCATGGCTATCGCCGAAACCAAGGCATTCACCCTGGCCGGCGGGGGTGACACCATCGCGGCGATCCAGAAATACGACATCTACGACAAGGTGTCCTACATTTCCACCGCCGGCGGCGCCTTCCTCGAGTTCCTCGAAGGCAAAAAGCTGCCCGCCGTGGAAATTCTGGAGCAACGCGCTAAATAACAATGTAGGGTGGGCACGTTTTTGTGCCCACCCTACGCCACTGCCTTATCGGGACTCAGCACTTAACTATATGCAACGTAAAACCAAAATCGTCGCCACTCTCGGCCCCGCTTCCAGCGACCAGGAAGTTCTCAACCGCATGTTGCAGGCCGGGGTGGATGTCGTCCGCTTGAATTTTTCCCACGGCAAGCCCGAAGATCACATCCAGCTGGCCGAAACGGTGCGCGCATTGGCGCGTGCCCGCGGCAAGACGGTCGGCGTGCTGGTCGACCTGCAAGGGCCGAAGATCCGCATCGGAAAGTTCGAGCACGGCAAGGTCACCCTGGCCAACGGCGCCAGCTTCATTCTCGACAGCGACTGCGAACTGGGCAACCAGGAGCGCGTCGGCCTCGATTACAAAGAGCTGCCCCGCGACGTCAGCCGCGGCACCACCCTGCTGCTGGACGACGGCCGCATCGTGATGTGGGTGGAAGAAGTCCGCGGCAATGAAATTTCCTGCACCGTGAAGCAGGGCGGCGTGCTATCCAACAACAAGGGCATCAACCGCCAGGGCGGCGGGCTCTCCGCTTCGGCGCTGACCGACAAGGACATGGAAGACATCAAGACCGCCGCTGCGCTCAAGGCCGACTACCTGGCGGTATCCTTCCCGCGCGACGGCGCCGACATGCAGCTGGCGCGCAGGCTGATGCAGGCCGCCGGCGGCAAGAGCATGCTGGTGGCGAAGATCGAGCGCGCCGAGGCGATTACCAACCTGGACGAAATCCTCGACGCCTCGGATGTCATCATGGTGGCGCGCGGCGACCTCGGCGTGGAAGTCGGCGATGCCGCCGTGCCCGCCCTGCAAAAGCGCATGATCCGCAAGGCGCGGGAGAAGAACAAGCTCGCCATCACCGCCACCCAGATGATGGAGTCCATGATCAGCAGCCCGATCCCCACCCGTGCGGAAGTTTCCGACGTGGCCAACGCGGTGATCGACGGCACCGACGCAGTGATGCTGTCGGCCGAAACCGCTGCCGGACAATACCCGGTCGAGGCGGTGGCGGCCATGGACCGGGTGTGCATCGCGGCGGAAAAGGAATACGAGACCGCCTTCAGCAAGCGTCGCCTGAGCATGCAGTTCGACCGGGTGGACGAATCCATCGCCATGGCGACCATGTACACCGCCTACCATTTGCAGGTCAAGGCCATCGCCGCCCTGACCGAATCCGGCTCGACCGCCTTGTGGATGTCGCGGGTCAACCCCGATGTGCCGATCTATGCGCTCACGCCCGAAGTGGCCACGCGCCGCAAGCTTACCCTGTTCCGCGGCGTTTACCCGGTCAACTTCAAGCCCGCCACGCAGGAGCGCGAACTGGTCCTGCTCGAAGCCGAAGATGAATTGCGCCGCCGCGGCGCGGTGAGGGACGGGGACCTGATCGTGCTGACCATCGGCGAACCGATCGGCAAATCCGGCGGCACCAACACCATGAAGATCGTCAAGGTGGGCGAAAGCCGAAAAACTTCAAATCAGTAAGGAGTGAAGGGTAAGGAGTGAGGAGTAAAGTCAAAAACGGAGCGGGATTGTTTTGCTCCCCACTCCTATCTCCTAACTCTTCACGTTTTCAATAAATTTAATCACCCTTAGCAGGAGGAAATATGGCATTAGTATCCTTGCGTCAACTTCTCGATCACGCCGCGGAAAATGGCTACGGCCTGCCGGCGTTCAACGTCAACAACCTGGAGCAGGTCCAGGCGATCATGCAGGCCGCCGATGAATGCAACAGCCCGGTGATCATGCAGGGCTCCGCCGGCGCGCGCAAATACGCCGGCGAGGCTTTCCTGCGCCATCTGATCGATGCCGCTGTGGAAGCCTACCCGCACATTCCGGTGGTGATGCACCAGGATCACGGCGCTTCTCCGGCCGTTTGCATCAACGCCATCCGTTCCGGCTTCTCCAGCGTGATGATGGACGGCTCCCTGAACGAAGACGGCAAGACCCCGTCCAGCTTCGAATACAACGTCGAAGTCACGCGCAAGGTAGTGGAAATGTCCCATGCTGTCGGTGTTTCCGTCGAAGGCGAACTGGGCTGCCTGGGGTCGCTGGAATCCGGCCACGGCGAGAAGGAAGACGGCCACGGCGCGGAAGGCGTGCTGACCATGGATCAACTGCTGACCGACCCCAATGAAGCGGCCGAATTTGTCAAAGCCACCGGCGTAGATGCCCTGGCCATCGCCATCGGCACCAGCCACGGCGCCTACAAGTTCACCCGTCCGCCCACCGGCGACGTGCTGGCGATTTCCCGCATCAAGGAAATCCACGCCCGCATCCCCAACACCCATTTGGTGATGCACGGCTCCTCCTCGGTGCCGCAGGAATGGCTCAAGATCATCAACGATTTCGGTGGCACCATGGGCCAGACCTACGGCGTGCCGGTCGAGGAAATCGTCGAGGGGATCAAGCACGGCGTGCGCAAGGTAAACATCGACACCGACCTGCGCATGGCCTCCACCGGCGCAATCCGCAAGTACCTGGCGGAAAACACCAAGGATTTCGATCCGCGCAAGTTCTACGCTGCCGCCACCAAGGCAATGAAGGAAATCTGCAAGGCCCGCTTCGAAGCCTTCGGTTCCGCCGGTCAGGCCGACAAGATCAAGCCGATCATGCTCGACCGCATCGCCACCATGTACACCAAGGGCGAGCTGAAAGCCGTCGTCAAGTAAGCGTCTTTACTTCTCGCGGAAAAAGGCGGCTTCGGTCGCCTTTTTTATGCCTTTACCGTTTGCATCACCTGCGCCGCCTCTTGCAGCAGAAACTCCTTGAATGCCTGGGCCACGGTTGAAAGCCGCTTGCCCTTGCGGTGCACCACGAACCAGTGGCGCCGGATAGGAAAGGATTCCACATCGAGCACGACCAGGCGTTTGGTCTCGAGCTCCAGCGCGATAGTCAGCATGGAAACGATGCCCAGACCCATGCCAGCCTGCACCGCCTGCTTGATCGCCTCGTCGGTGCTCATCTCCATGCCGGTTGAAAGCTTCAGGTTATGCTGGGCGAAAAACCGTTCCATCGCACTGCGCGTGCCCGACCCCTGCTCGCGCACAATGAAGGTTTCCTGTGCCAGCCGGTGTAGCGGGATGTTCCGTTCACGCGCCAGAGGATGGCTAGTCGGGGCAATCACCACCAGGGGGTTTTCCATGAAGGGCTCGGCATCGATATCCAGGCCATCCGGCGGCAACCCCATCACGCCCAGGTCCATCTCGTTATTGGCGAGCTGATTGATCAGCACCTCGCGGTTGACCACGTTCAGAGTTAGCGTGACGTTCTGGTTGCGCTGACAGAACAGGGCCAGGAGCTGCGGCGCGAAGTAATTCGCAGTGCTGACCACGGAAATGTTCAGCTTGCCGCGTTTCAACCCCTTCATCTCGCCCAGCACCGCCTCCGCCTCGGCCAGCTGCTGGGCGATGCTGCGGCTATAGTGGTAGATCTCATTGCCGGCATCAGTGAGAAATATTTTCTTGCCGATCTGCTCGAACAGGGGCAAGCCCACGCCCTCCTCGAGCTGCTTGATCTGCATGGAAACCGCGGGCTGGGTCAGATGCAGCTCCTCGGCCGCGCGGGAAAAGCTGAGATGGCGGGCAACCGCCTCGAAAACCTGAAGCTGGCGTAAAGTGACGTGTAACATGGCTGAGCGATAATCCTACAAAAAAACGACTAACCACGAATTACACGAATAAACACGAATGTTCACGAATAATCAGTTGGTTATCATGGGCAGCGTGATTTACCTGCTTGGCGGTATGATTGCCTCTGAACATTCGTGTTTATTCGTGAACATTCGTGTCATTCGTGGTGGGCACAGTTTTAACGATACTATTTTACTTATGCTGGCCTAAATAACATCTTGCTTATCTTATGCTTGTTTATTCTAGAATGGAACAACCTGACGGTTTTCCAGTAAAATCCCAGGTTTAGCGTAAACCACGAAGGAAGCAATGTGACCGCCCCCCTTTTCAATTCCAGCATCAACAGCCTGCCCCTGCTCAACCGCGGCAAGGTGCGCGACATTTACGCCGTGGACGACGAACGCCTGCTGATCGTCACCACCGACCGCCTTTCCGCCTTTGACGTGGTGCTGCCCACCCCGATTCCCGGCAAGGGGGAGGTGCTGACCCGGATTTCCGATTTCTGGTTCGCCAGGCTCGGCCACATCCTGCCCAACCAGCTGACCGGCATTGCACCGGAATCGGTGGTGGCACCGGAAGAACGCGATCAGGTGACAGGCCGGGCCACCGTGGTGCGACGCCTCAAGCCGCTGCCGATCGAGGCCATCGTGCGCGGTTACCTGGTCGGCTCGGGCTGGAAGGAATACAAATCCCAGGGCAGCGTGTGCGGCATCCCCCTGCCCGCCGGCCTGAGAGAAGCCGACAAGCTGCCGCAGCCGCTTTTCACCCCGTCAACCAAGGCCGAAGCGGGCGCTCACGACGAGAATATCAGCCTGGAAAAGACCGAAGTGCTGCTCGGCGCGGCGCTTGCCGCCGAAGTACGCGATGCTGCCATTGCCCTGTACAAGGAAGCGGCGGAGTATGCGCTCACCAAGGGCATCATCATCGCCGACACCAAGTTCGAATTCGGCCAGGACGATGCCGGCAAGCTGTACCTGATCGACGAAGCGCTGACGCCGGATTCCTCCCGCTTCTGGCCGGCCGACCAGTACGCGCCAGGCGCCAACCCGCCCAGCTTCGACAAGCAGTATGTGCGCGACTGGCTGGAGAGCATCAACTGGAACAAGAAACCGCCCGCGCCCGAGCTGCCCGCCGAAGTGGCCGCCAGGACCGGCGAGAAATACCGCGAGGCACTGTCCCGGCTAACAAGCTGACAGATCATAAGTATTTGCTGATCGTTATCATAATAATTATTTAATATTATTTATGGTAGATCATTCGTATAGTGGTACCCAGTAGTTCATTTATTCATTAACGGATTTTTTGCGAAGGAACACTCAAATGGATCAGTCAGCACGCTACGCAAACCTTGACCTGAAAGAAGATGACCTGATCAAGGGTGGCAAGCACATCCTCGTCGCTTACAAGATGAAGCCCAAGACCGGCACCGGTTACCTGGAAGCCGCCGCCCACTTTGCCGCCGAGTCCTCCACCGGTACCAACGTTGAAGTTTCCACCACCGACGACTTCACCAAGGGTGTCGATGCACTGGTCTATTACATCGACGAAGCCACCGAAGACATGCGGATCGCTTACCCGCTCGAGCTGTTCGACCGCAACGTCACCGACGGCCGCTTCATGCTGGTTTCCTTCCTGACCCTGGCCATCGGCAACAATCAGGGCATGGGCGACATCGCGCACGCCAAGATGCACGACTTCTACGTGCCTGAGCGCGTCATCCAGATGTTCGACGGCCCGGCCAAGGACATCTCCGACCTGTGGCGCATCCTCGGCCGCCCGGTAGTCAACGGCGGCTATATCGCCGGCACCATCATCAAGCCCAAACTGGGCCTGCGTCCCGAGCCGTTCGCCAAGGCCGCTTACCAGTTCTGGCTGGGTGGCGACTTCATCAAGAACGACGAGCCCCAGGGCAACCAGGTCTTCGCCCCGATCAAGCAGGTGCTGCCGCTGGTGTATGACGCCATGAAGCGCGCCCAGGACGAAACCGGCCAGGCCAAGCTGTTCTCCATGAACATCACCGCCGACGACCACTACGAAATGTGCGCCCGCGCCGATTTCGCGCTGGAAACCTTCGGTCCAGACGCCGACAAGCTGGCCTTCCTGGTCGACGGTTTCGTCGGCGGCCCCGGCATGGTCACCACCGCCCGGCGCCAGTACCCGGCGCAGTTCCTGCACTACCACCGCGCCGGCCACGGCATGATCACCTCGCCGTCCGCCAAGCGCGGCTACACGGCCTTCGTGCTGGCCAAGATGTCGCGCCTGCAAGGCGCTTCCGGCATCCACGTCGGCACCATGGGCTACGGCAAGATGGAAGGCGAGGGCGACGACAAGGTCATCGCCTACATGATCGAGCGCGACGAGTGCCAGGGTCCGGTCTACTTCCAGAAATGGTACGGCATGAAGCCCACCACCCCGATCATCTCCGGCGGCATGAACGCACTGCGCCTGCCCGGCTTCTTCGAGAACCTGGGCCACGGCAACGTGATCAACACCGCCGGCGGCGGCGCTTACGGCCACATCGACAGCCCGGCTGCCGGCGCGGTCTCCCTGCGCCAGTCCTACGAGTGCTGGAAAGCCGGTGCCGACCCGATCGAATTCGCGAAGGAACACAAGGAATTCGCGCGCGCGTTCGAATCCTTCCCGGGCGATGCCGACAAGATCTTCCCGGGCTGGCGCGAAAAACTGGGCGTGCACAAGTAAGCCCAGGTTTCAAACGATGCAGTGAAAGGCGCCCCCACTTTGCTGGGGGCGTTTTTTTCCAGGGTCAAGAAACCTTTCTTGCCTCACGGATAAGGAGAAAATGATGACCGCCAAAGACCAGTACAAGGTTCACAAGGAACCTTTCTTTCAACAGCAAAGCAACGAAGTGGCGCTCTACGAGGCCGCCTACGCCGCCCGTCTGCCGGTGATGATCAAAGGCCCGACCGGCTGTGGCAAATCGCGCTTTGTCGAATACATGGCCTGGAAACTTGACAAGCCGCTGATTACCGTAGCCTGCAATGAAGACATGACCGCCTCCGATCTGGTCGGCCGTTACCTGCTCGATGCCAACGGCACGCGCTGGCTGGACGGTCCCCTTACGACGGCGGCGCGCATTGGCGCCATCTGCTATCTGGACGAAATCGTCGAAGCGCGCCAGGACACCACGGTGGTGATCCATCCCCTGACCGACCACCGCCGCACCCTGCCGCTGGACAAAAAGGGCGAACTGCTCGAGGCACACCCCGACTTTCAGCTGGTGATTTCCTACAATCCCGGCTACCAGAGCCTGATGAAGGACCTCAAGCAATCCACCAAACAACGCTTCACCGCTTTTGAGTTCGACTACCCGAAAGCCAAACTGGAAGCCGGCATTGTGGCCAAGGAAACCGGCATGAGCGAAGAACTGGCGAGCAAACTGGTGAAAATCGGCGCCACCGCGCGCCACCTCAAAGGCCACGGCCTGGATGAAGGCATTTCCACCCGACTGCTGGTATACGCGGCCACCCTGATCAAGGGTGGAGTGGAACCCCGTGACGCCTGCCGCATGGCCCTGGTACGCCCGATCACCGACGATGCGGATATCCGCGACACTCTGGATCACGCGATCGACGCCACATTTGCATAAGAACATTTCCACCACAGAGGCACAGAGACACAGAGAAAAGCACTGGGCAAACAATGTGATGCCATCTTACAACAAGGGAAATTTCCTAAAAAGATAGCTCTCCTGTTTTTCTCTCTGTGCCTCTGTGACTCTGTGGTTAACAGGTTTTTCAGGATATCCGACCGTGACCGAAACCGAATACGAACACCCGCTGATGAAGGGCTACCGGGAGCAGCTCGGCTGCGGCTTCCCGCAGGTCGCCGACGTGTTCGAGGACTGCATGGCCGAGGCCTTGTCGGTGCTGTCCAGAGAGGGCGTTGATGCCTATCTGGAGTACGCGCGCTTTCTGTGCAAGATGGGGCGCGGCGTCGAGCCGGTGCTGATCTTTCTGGAAGAATGGCCGTCGATCGCCGCCACTCTGGGCGAGGCGGCGCTGCCCAGGTTCACGGCTTTCATCCACAAGATGCACAAGTCGCCCAACGGCAAAGCCATCGTGCCCTTCCTGCAATCCCTGGCGGCCACGGCGCGGCGGCTGCATTCGCCGGAACAGATGCAGGACTACATGGACCTGGCGCTGGATTTCATGACGCGCACCACCGGTTCGATTCATGGCATCCACACCACCTTCGCCAGCCCGGGCCTGCCTGAATTTTTTCAGCAGACGCCGTTCCTGTTGAGCCAGGTTTCCATTGCCGGGCTGAAAAACTGGGTCGAATACGGCATCCGCAATTACCACGACCATCCCGATCGCCAGCGCGATTATTTCAGCCTGAAATCGGCCGACAGCCGCGCCATGATGCAGCGGGAACGCCACGGCACGCTGCTGGTAGACAACGAACGCAAGCTGGATATGTATTTGCGCGGGCTGTGGAATGACAGCAACCATTTCGTGCCGTACTCGCTCAAATTCGACGAGCTGCGCAAGCCGATTCCCTACTACGACAAGCTGGGCATCCGTCTGCCGGATGTTTATGACGACAGGAATAGCGTAACCGGCATCGACCGCTACCGCGCCGTGCTCGCGCACATCGTCGGGCACCGGCGCTGGACCACGGCCATCTTCGCCGACAACTACAGCCCGTTCCAGCGCATGACCATCGAGTTCATGGAAGATTCGCGCGTCGAGTATCTGGCCATGCGCCAATATCCGGGCCTGCGCCGCATCTTTCTGGCCTTGCACCCGGTCCCGGCGGAAGATGCCTGCGATCCGGAAAAGGAATCGGCCGTGCGCCATCGCCTGGCCATGCTGTCGCGCGCCATTCTCGATTCAAACCATGGCTACCGGAACCCGCACATCATCGAATTCACCCAACGCTTTCACGCCCTGATGGCGCAGGGCGAATCCGGCACGCAGGAAATCGCCGATCTGGCCGTTTTGTTCGGCGCCAAAGCGCGCCGCCAGAGCGACCAGCTGCCGAATATCCACTTCAAGGATACTGAGATCGATTACCGCGACGACAATCGTCAGATGTGGAAATTCATCGAGGAAGGCGACGAGGAAGAGGCTTTCGACCAACAACGCAAGGTCGACGAAGGGGAGGAAATCAAGGGCCTGCCGCCGCGCCATTACCCCGAATGGGACTATCTCAGCCAGACCTTCCGGCCGGACTGGGTGAGCGTGTACGAGGCCCTGCATCCGAAGGGCAGTGCGGCCGATATCGACAAACTGCTGGAGAAGCACAGCGCGCTGGCCAAGCGCTTGAAACGCATGCTGGATCTGCTCAAGCCGCAGGAAAAAATGCGTATCCGCTACCAGGAAGAAGGCAGCGAGCTGGACCTGGACATCGCCCTGCGCTCCCTGATCGACTTCAAGAGCGGCGCCACCCCAGACCCGCGCATCAACATGAGCCACAAGACCAGCGGACGCGACATCGCCGTGATGCTGCTGCTTGATCTGTCCGAATCCCTCAACGAAAAAGTGGCCGGCAGCGAGCAGACCATACTGGAGCTCAGTCAGGAAGCCGTCTCATTGCTGGCATGGGCGGTGGATAAACTGGGCGACCCCTTCGCCATCGGCGGCTTCCACTCCAACACCCGGCATGACGTGCGTTATCTGCACATCAAGGGCTACAGCGAGAACTGGAACGACGAAGTGAAGGCACGGTTGGCGGCAATGGAAGCCGGCTACTCCACCCGCATGGGCGCCGCCATGCGCCACGCCGCCCACTACCTGGAAGCGCAGAAGGCCGACAAGAAGCTGATGCTGATCCTCACCGATGGTCAACCCTCCGACGTGGACACCAAGGACGAGCGCGTGCTGATCGAAGATGCCCGGCAGGCCGTCAAGGAAATGAATCAGAAGGGCATCTACACTTACTGCATCAACCTCGACCCGAAAGCGGATGAATACGTCAGCGATATTTTCGGCAAACAGTACACCGTGGTCGATAACATCCAGCGCCTGCCGGAACAGTTACCGCAGCTATTCATGGCACTGACCAAGTAATCGCCGGGCGTTGACCTAACGCCGATTGTGGATGATCATATCCTTTATTAACCTAAGGGCATCCCGATCATGACCAAATACATTGGCATCCTCACCTCCGGCGGCGACAGCCCCGGCCTGAATGCGGCGATCCGCGGAGTCGGCAAGGCGGCCCTGAACCATTACGGCATGCAGATCATCGGTTTCCGTGACGGCTTCCGCGGGCTGATGGAGAACCGCGTCACGCGACTGGACGGCGGGGAACTGTCCGACATCCTGACCCGTGGCGGCACGATCCTCGGCACCAGCCGCGACAAGCCGCACCGCATGCCGGTCGGCGGCAAGCTGCTGGACATGACCGACGTCATCGTCGGCAATTACCAGGACAACCATCTCGATGCCCTGGTCTGCCTGGGCGGCGGCGGCACGCAAAAGAATGCCCTGCGTCTCAAGGAAAAAGGCCTCAACGTCATCACCCTGCCCAAGACCATCGACAACGATGTCGCCCTCACCGACATCACCTTCGGCTTCGACACCGCGCTGGGCATTGCGACCGACGCGATCGACCGCCTCCACAGCACGGCGCACAGCCATCACCGCATCATCGTGGTGGAGATCATGGGCCACCGGGCAGGCTGGCTGGCCTTGGGCGCAGGCATCGCCGGCGGCGCCGACGTCATACTGATACCCGAAATTCCCTACGAGGTGGCCAGCGTGGCCGAGGCGATTCGCGAGCGCAGCCGCCGCGGCAAGCCGTTCAGCATCGTTGCCGTCGCCGAAGGCGCGATTTCGAAGCAGGAGCATGCAGACATGCTGGCCGCGCAGAAGAAAAAAGCCGGCTCAAAACAGAAGCCCGGCAAGAAGGCCGAGGCAGAGGGCATCCCGGAAGCCCAGTACGCCGAAAAAACGCTGCGTCTCGCCAAACAGCTCGAACTGCTGACCGGGCTCGAATCCCGCATCACCATCCTCGGCCACTTGCAGCGCGGCGGCATCCCCTCTGCGGCCGACCGTCTGCTTGCCACCCGGTTGGGAACAGCCTGCACCGACCTGATTCATCAGGGTCGCTATGGCGTCATGGTTGCCGCCAAAGGAGACCGCACCCGAGCCGTAAAACTGGAGGAAGTCGCCGGGAAAGTCAAAACCGTTCCCCCCGACCACCCCTGGGTGCTAAGCGCACGCCACGTCGGCACCAACATGGGCGATTGAACCTAATAATCCTAAAAAAACGCTTTTATCCACAGATGAACACGGATTAACACAGATACCAAAAGTAGGCGCCTCTAGGCGAAACAATGTCTTGTTGAAGATTTGCGACTCACCCAAAAGGTGATTAAGACGAGAATGGTAACTCATTGATAATCTGTGTATATCTGTGTTAATCCGTGGCTGAACTGCTTTTTTATAGGATAATCCGCAGATGACGAGGTCTCGCTTCGCGAGTCTTACGTCAAACCACCCGCGGCACCTTGAACCACACCGCATACAGCGCCGGCACGAACAGCAGGGTCAGCATCGTGGCGACGAACAGCCCGCCCATGATGGCGGCGGCCATCGGCCCCCAGAAGGTGCTGAAGGTAAGCGGGATCATGGCCAGGATCGCCGCCGCCGCGGTCAGCATGATGGGCCGGAAGCGGCGCACCGCCGACTCGATGATCGCCTCCCGGGGTGGGTGCCCGGCAAGAATATCCTGATCGATCTGGTCCACTAGGATCACCGAATTGCGCATGATCATGCCGCCCAGGGCAATGAAGCCCAGGTTGGCGACGAAGCCGAACGGCAGGTGGAATACCAGCAGCGCCAGCGCCACGCCGATCAGGCCCAGGGGTGCCGTGAGCAGCACCAGGGTCATGCGGCGGAAACTCTTCAGCTGGATCATCAGCAGCGTCATCACGGCAATCACCATCATCGGCACCCCCGCCTTGATCGACGCCTCGGCCTTGGCGCTCTCCTCCACCGTGCCGCCGGTCTCCAGGCTATACCCCGGCGGCAGCTTGTTGCGGATAGCCTCCAGTTTCGGTTCGATTTCCTGGGTCACCGCGGGTGCCTGATGCTTGCCCACCACGTCGGCGCGCACCGAAATCACCGGCACGCGGTCGCGCCGCCAGATGATGCCCTCCTCGAACTCGTAGCTGATGCGGGCGATCTGGGCCAGCGGCACATGCCGCCCGTCATGGGTGTAGATGTTGATATCCTTGAGCGCCGCGGGGTTGAGGCGCTCGGCCAACTCCGCCCGCGCCAGCACCTCGATCAGCTGGTCGCGCTCACGATAGTAGGTCACGCTGTAGCCGGACAGGATCGAATTGAGGAAGTTGGATAATTCCTGCGAACTGATGCCCAGGGCGCGCGCCTTGTCCTGGTCGACATCGAGCTTCACCACCTTGACCATCTCGTTCCAGTCGGGATGCACATCCTTGGTGTGCGGGTTGGCGCGCATCACCTCCGCCACCTCGGCGCTGATCGTGCGCAGCACGGCGGGATCGGGGCCGAGTACCCGGAACTGGACCGGGAAGCCGACCGGCGGCCCGTTCTCCAGGCGGCTGACGCGCCCGCGCAACGACAGGAAATCGGTCTGAAACAGCTGGAGCAGCCGGGTACGTACCACTTCGCGCACCTCCTTGTCCTGGGTCATCACCACGATCTGGGCGAAATTGGCGTGGGCCATCTGCTGGTCCAGCGGCAGGTAGAAGCGCGGCGAGCCGTTGCCGACGTAGCTGACGAAGTTGACGATATTCTTGTCGCCGGCAAGGTGCTTTTCCAGCTTTTTCACTTCCTCTTCGGTCGCCTTGAGCGAAGCGCCCTCCGGCAGCCACAGATCGACTAGCAATTCGGGCCGGTTGGAAGAGGGGAAGAACTGCTGTTCGACGAAACGGAAACCGAAGAGGGCCAGGACGAAAATCGCCAGCGTTGCGACGATCACCGTCTTGCGGCGATCCACGCACCAGGTCACCAGCTTGCGGAAGCGCACGTAGAAAGGCTTCTGATAAACCTCGTGGCCATGCGCGGGATGCGCCTTGAAATCCGGCAGCAGCTTGTAGCCGAGATAGGGCGTGAACACCACCGCCACCACCCAGGACACGATCAGGGCAATTCCCACCACGGCGAAAATCGAAAAGGTGTACTCACCCGCCGCGGACTTGGCGAAGCCCACCGGCAGAAACCCGGCGGCGGTAATCAGGGTGCCGGTCAGCATCGGGAAAGCGGTCGAAGTGTAGGTGAAGGATGCCGCCTTGGTCCTTTCCCAGCCTTGCTCCATCTTCACCGCCATCATTTCCACGGCGATGATGGCATCGTCCACCAGCAGGCCCAGCGCGATGATCAGCGCACCCAGCGAAATCCGCTGCAGGTCGATGCCGAACGCCTTCATCAGCAGGAAGGTGATTGCCAGCGTGAGCGGGATGGTCAGCGCCACCACCAGGCCGGTGCGGAATCCCAGACTGAGAAAGCTCACTGCCAGAACGATCACCACCGCCTCCAGCAGCGACTTCATGAATTCATTGATGGAGCGCTTCACCACCCCCGGCTGATCGGACACCCGATGCACCTCGATGCCCACCGGCAGGCGCGCCTGAATGCGCGCGACCGCGCCGTCCAGTCCTGCGCCCAGATCCAGCACGTTGCCGCCCTTTTCCATTGACACCCCCAGCGCGATGGCTTCCTGGCCCATGAAGCGCACTTTCGGTGAGGGCGGATCGGCATAGCCGCGGTAAACCCGGGCGATATCGCCGAGGCGGAGCAGGCGACCATTGGCGCGCAGGCCGATGTCGCGGATGCTTTCCACCGACTCGAAATCGCCCGACACGCGCAGGTTGATGCGGTCGCTGTCGGTTTCGATGCTGCCGGCCGGGCTCAGGGTGTTCTGCTTTTCCAGGGTGGCGGCGATCAGCATCGGGTCGATGCCCAGGCTGGCGAGTTTCTTGTGGGAGACCTCGATGTAGACTTTCTCCGGCTGCACGCCCAGCAGCTCCGCCTTGCCCACGCCGGGCACGTTCAGGACATCCTGGCGCGCCTGCTCGACGTAGTCGCGCAGCTCGGCATGGCTGAAGCCGTCGGCGGTGAAAGCGTAGATGTTGCCGAAGGTGTCGCCGAATTCGTCGTTGAAATACGGCCCGCGCACACCTTTCGGCAGGCTGTCACGGATATCCCCGATCTTCTTGCGCACCTGGTACCACACCTCCGGCACTTCCCTGGGCGGCGTGTAATCGCGCAGCACGACGAAAATCAGCGCCTCGCCCGGCTTGGAGTAGCTGCGCACGAAATCGAGCCAGGGCGTTTCCTGCAACTTCTTTTCCAGCCTGTCGGTGACCTGCTGCTCCACCTCGTGCGCCGTGGCTCCTGGCCAGTACACCCGCATCACCATGATCTTGAAGGTGAAGTCGGGGTCTTCCGCGCGCCCCAGCTTGGTGTAGGCGAAAAAACCCGCGATCATCAGGACGATGAGCAGGTAAAGCACCAGCGAGGGGTGCTTAAGCGACCATTCGGAAAGATTGAAGCGGCTCATTTTTTAAATCTCACCGGCTCTGTGGTTGGTATCATTTTTATCACTGAACCACCCGCACCTGCTGGCCCGGCACCAGCTTGTGCACGCCGGCGCTCACCACGCTGTCACTGTCCTTCAGGCCGGACAGGACGGTAAAGGTTTTCTCCCGGTATTCCCCCACCTGGACCGGCATCAGCCGCACCTTGCCGCTGGCCGTATCAACCAGCCAGACGGCCGGCACGCCGCCCTGCTGGTACAGCGCGGTTAACGGCAACTCCGCCGCCGGCGCGGCCGCGCCGCCTCCCAGCAGGACATTGGCGGTCATGCCGAGCTGCATGGCCGGCGCAGCATCCAGCACGGTCACCTTGGCCGTGTAGGTGCGCGTCACCGGATCGGCGGCAGGCGAAATTTCACGCACCTTGCCGCGATAGAAATTGCCCGGTTCGGCCCACAGGCTGATCTGGATATCCTGCGCGGCACGCAGCTCGGCCAGGCGATTTTCCGGCACGCTGACGACCACCTCTTTTTCCTGCGGCCGGGCCAGGCGCATCACCGGCTGGCCCATCGCCACCACCTGACCGGCTTCGGCTTCGATGCTCACGATCACGCCATCGTGGTCCGCGCGCAACTGGCCATAAACAGCCTGGTTGGCGCTGACCTCATGCTGCGCCTTGACCTGGGCAAACCGCGCCCTGGCAGTGTCGAGCAGGTTCTTGCGGCGCTCGTAATCGGCTAGGCTGATGAATTTCTTTTCCAGCAGGTCGGTGTAACGCTTCAGGTCGCGCTCGGCCAGCTCGAAATCCGCCTGCGCGGCGGCGAGCTGGGCGCGGCTTGCCGCTTCGGCCAGGCGGAGATCCTGGGGATCGAGTTTGGCCAGCGCCTGGCCCACCTTCACGATGCTGCCCACCTCGACGTGGCGTTTGGCGATCTTGCCGCCGACGCGGAAAGCCAGCGCGGTTTCGAAGCGCGCGCGCACCTCGCCGGAATAATTGGCCTGATGCGATTGCACGCCCAGCGCCACCTTCACCACCCGCGCCGGCCGGACGCCCTCCGCGGGCTGTTCCTGCCTGGCGCAGCCAAAAAGCAGCATCCCCAGAAATAGAAGACCGATTGCATTCCGATTCACTATGACTCCCTCCGCGACACCCAGAAGAATACCGCTGCCCGGCACATTCCGCCACTTTGCCTTGGCCTGATTCTGACAAATTAACCGCAATCAGGTTGAATCCGCGCGACAAATATCAGTAAAATAACAGACCAAGCCTATCTCCGAAATCACACGAATTATTGGCGCATGAACGCAGACTGGAATAATCTGCTTCTTAACCGCATTCGTTGTGACCACCCATTACCCGCCAGGGAGAACCCGCCATTCATACCGAACCGCTAATCATCAGCAAGCCCGTACCGGGGATTACCGAGCTGCCTGCCCTGGGCATGGACGCCGAGAGCATCGTCAACGATTTCCGCCGCTACTTCAGCCACACCCTAGGGCGGGACAGGATGAGTCTGTCCGCCTACCATGTCTACACCTCGCTCTCGCTGTCGTTGCGCGACCGCCTGGTGGAGCGCTGGAAGAACACCCAGTACGCCTATGAGGAACAAGGCTGCAAGCGCACCTACTATCTGTCGCTGGAATTCCTGATGGGGCGGGCGCTGGGCAACGCGATGCTGAATCTGGAGGTGGACAAGCCCACCGAGGAGGCGCTGCGGAAGCTGGGCCTGGTGCTGGAGGAAATCGCCGACCAGGAGCACGACGCGGGTTTGGGCAATGGCGGTCTGGGCCGCCTGGCGGCCTGTTTCCTGGACAGCTGCGCGACGCTGCAATTGCCGGTGGTGGGTTACGGCATCCGCTACGAGTACGGCATGTTCCGCCAGAAAATCGACAACGGCCACCAGCTGGAAGAACCCGACCACTGGCTGCGCGACGGCAATCCCTGGGAAATAGAACGCCCCGAGCACACCGTCCGGGTCAAATTCGGCGGCCACAGCAAAGCCTATCACGACCGCGACGGTCGCCTGCACGTCCGCTGGACGGATGCCCAGGACGTGATAGCGGTGCCCTACGACATCCCCATCCCCGGCTACCGCAACGGCACCGTCAACACGCTGCGCCTGTGGAAGTCCGTCGCCACCGACGAATTCGACCTGTCCGAATTCAATGCCGGCAGCTACACCGAGGCGGTGGCGGCGAAGAACGGCGCCGAGAACATCACCATGGTACTCTACCCCAACGACGCCAGCGAGAACGGCAAGGAGCTGCGCTTGCGGCAGCAGTACTTCCTGGCGTCCGCCAGCCTGCAGGACGTGCTGCGCAACTGGGTCAACACCCAGGGCAGCAATTTTGAGAATTTCGCCGACAAGAACTGCTTCCAGCTCAACGACACCCACCCGACCTGCGCGGTGCCGGAGCTGATGCGGCTGCTGATGGACGAACACGGCCTGGGCTGGGATCAGGCCTGGGACATCACCCGCCGCACCGTCGCCTACACCAACCACACCCTGCTGCCGGAAGCGCTCGAACGCTGGCCGGTCAGCATGTTCGGCCGGCTGCTGCCGCGCCTGCTCGACATCATCCACGAGATCAACGCCCGCTTCCTGGCTGAAGTGGCGCAGCGCTGGCCGGGGGACACCGAGCGGCAGCGACGCATGTCGATCATCGAGGAAGGGGCCGAACCGCAGATTCGCATGGCCTATCTGGCGGTGGTGGCCAGCGCCTCAGTCAACGGCGTGGCCGAGCTGCACTCGCACCTGCTGCAGCGCCACTTGTTCCATGATTTCTATGAGCTGTGGCCGAACAAGTTCAACAACAAGACCAACGGCGTCACGCCGCGCCGCTGGATGGCCTGGAGCAACCCCGGCCTGAGCGATCTGATTACCCGCACCATCGGCGACGGCTGGGTCACCGACCTGACCCGGTTGCGCAAGCTCGCTCCTCACGCCGACGATGCGTCGTTCCGCGCCGAGTGGCACGCCGTCAAGCAGGCCAACAAGGCGCGCCTGGCCGAGATGGTTGAGCTCGACTGCGGCATCGTCTTCGATACCGGCGCCCTGTTCGACGTGCAGGTGAAGCGCATCCACGAATACAAGCGCCAGCTGCTCAACGTGCTGCACGTGATTCACCTCTACGACCGCATCAAGCGCGGCGACACGGCAGACTGGACGCCGCGCTGCGTGCTGATCGGCGGCAAGGCCGCCCCCGGCTACATGCTCGCCAAACGCATCATCAAGCTGGTGGCCTCGGTGGCCAAGGTGGTCAACGACGACCCCGCCACGAAGGGCCTGCTGAAACTGGTCTTCTTTCCCGACTACCGGGTGTCGGCGATGGAAGTGATCTGCCCCGGCACCGACCTGTCGGAGCAGATTTCCACCGCCGGCAAGGAAGCCTCCGGCACCGGCAACATGAAGTTCATGATGAACGGGGCGCTCACCATCGGCACGCTGGATGGCGCCAACATCGAGATCCGCGAGGAGGCGGGCGCGGAAAACTTCTTCCTGTTCGGCCTCACCGCCGAAGAGGTGGAAGCCACCCGGGCAAGTTACGCTCCCGCCGCGATCATCAATGCCGACGAGGACCTGCGCCGCGTCATGCAACTGCTGGAAAGCGGCCATTTCAACCTGTTCGAGCCGGGCATCTTCGACCCCATCATCCACGCCGTGACCAGCCCTCACGACCCGTGGCTGACGGCGGCAGATTTCCGCGGCTACATCGATGCGCAGCAGCAGGTGGCACAAGCCTACCGCGACCAGGAAAACTGGACGCGCATGAGCATCCTCAACACCGCCGCCAGCGGCAAGTTCTCCAGCGACCGCACCATCCTGGACTACAACCGCGACATCTGGCGCCTGCCGCAAGTGCCGGCATGGCCGGTGAAATAAAGAGCAAGATTCGATTCACCGCAGAGGACGCGGAGGACGCAGAGTAAAAACAAGACGTTAATATTTTGTGCCAATCACCCCTCTTGGTGAACGCACAATGATATGAAAGCCTTTGAATTCCTCCGCGTCCTCTGCGTCCTCCGCGGTTCAATGGTTTTTTAGGGGCGAATATGAATATGGAAGAAAAACGCGCGCTGGCCGAGCAGGCCTATGAAAAAGCGCAACAATACGAGCTGGATTACGGCTGCTGCCCGCAATGCGTGCTCGCCACCGTGCAGGAAACCGTCGGGATCATAGACGACAGCACCATCAAGGCCAGCCACGGGCTTTCCGGCGGAGGCGGACTGATGGCGCAAGGGGCTTGTGGCGCATTGACCGGTGGACTGATGGCGCTCAGCGCAAAATTCGGCCGCGACCGGGACAAGCTCGACAAGGGCCGCTGCATCAATAACTTCAAGAAAAGCAAGGAACTGGTCGAGCGCTTCAGCGCGGAATTTGGCGGCATCACCTGCGCGGAACTCCAGCAGCAGTTCACCGGCCGCACTTACGACATGTGGAATGCCGAGGAGTACAAGGCGTTCGACGATGCCCGCGGCAAACAGTGCGCGCATGCGACCGGAACGGTCACGAAGTGGGTGATTGAGATGCTGTAAAAGGACCAGCCTGGCAATCGCCTCACGAAGAGTGCCGGCGACGGATAATCCAGACTATGATGCCCACGCCGGCCATCAGTGCCATCAGCACCTCTTCGTACCGGCGCAGGTCGGCAAACAGAAGCCCCAGAGCGCTGCCGAACAGATAACCCGCGCCGCCTATCAAAACCGCCCACAGCAGCGCACCCGCCAGATTGAGCGCGAAAAACCTCATCCTGCCGAGGCGGCTCATGCCGAAGACCAGCGGCCCCACGGTGCGCAAACCGTACATGAAGCGAATGGAAAGGATCAGCGGCAGATGATAGCGCTGAAGCAGAGCCGCCACCTTGGCCGCGCGCGGCTGCAACTGCGGAAAGCGCGCGAGAATCTGCGGTCCGTAACGCCGGCCGAGATAAAAATAGAGCTGATCGCCCAAAGTGCCCCCAACGGCGGCAATTCCGATAACCCACGGCAGTTCGAGGTAGCCCCTGTGTGCGGCGAAACCGGCCAGGACGAGGATGGTCTCCCCTTCCAGGAAGGTGCCCAGGAACACGGCGTAGTAGCCGTAGTCCTGCACCAGCCCGGCGAGTGTCATATCGAATAGTGCCCGCGGCCACTTGTCAGTGGCACTCGCCTTCAGCGCACCAGGAGCACCGGCACGCTGGCGCGGCGCACGACACCGTCGGCCACGCTGCCCAAAAGCACATCATGCAGGCCGCGCCGCCCGTGGGCTCCGACCACGATCAGATCCGCGGGCCAGGCTTGGGCCTCCGCCACGATCATATCGGAGATCCGCTGGCCGAAAGTCTGAATCTCCAGCAGCCTGGCCTCGGCCTCCATCCCGGCCTCGCGCGCAAGATTTTGCGCCTTTTCCAGAACCCGCCGGCCCGATTCCCGAAAGCTTTCCAGGATATCGGACATGTCTCCGTATTCTCCCTCCCAGTTCAGCGTAATCTCGTCTGCCACATGAACGATGCGCAGGGCGGCGTGCTGGCTTTGCGCAAGGGCGATAGCCTCTCGCAGGGCATGGTTGGACAGGTCACTTCCATCAACGGCAATCAGAATATGCGGGTACATGGGTTACTCCTTCAACTGTGCATGCCTTTAATCTGCAGGCGAGGGCGAATATCTTCACTAATTCATAGCCTAGTCTAAAATTAAGACTTGTCCAAAAATCCCCGAGCAACATAAAACATGAGCTACCTTCAGGATCCCCGCGTATTCTTCGCCGCCGAGCGCACCCTGCTCGCCTGGAACCGCACGGTGCTGGGCCTGATGGGCTTCGGCTTCATCGTGGAACGCTTCGGCTTGTTCCTGCATGTGGTGCTGGGACGCCAGACTGAGCCCATCCATCGTGGCTTCTCCCTGTGGCTCGGCGTGGCATTGATCCTGCTGGGGGCGGTGCTGGCGGTGATGTCCACGCTGCAGTATCGGCGGCTGGTGAAAGACCTGAGCCCACAGGAAATTCCGCCGGGCTATTGGGTGAACATGGCGGTGGTCACCAACCTGACGCTGGCCGTGCTGGGGCTGATGCTGGCAGTCTATGCGGCTCTGTCTTATTAGCCGATACGAATCAGTTCCTGTTTCCAGACCGGAAAACCAGCCGATTTTTTTAGTCTTTTGGGTATAATTCCCCAACTCCACCAACCGGCTAGCGTTCAATCATGTTGATCTGGTTCGTCGCCATCTACCTGCTGGTCTCCATCGGCATCGGCCTGTATGCCGCCACCCGCGTTCACAGCGCCAAGGATTTCGCCGTCGCCGGCCGCAGCCTGCCGCTGCCGGTGGTGATGGCGACTGTCTTCGCCACCTGGTTCGGCGCCGAGACCGTGCTCGGCATTTCCGCCACCTTCACCAAGGAAGGCCTGCGCGGCGTGGTGGCCGACCCCTTCGGTTCCAGCCTGTGCCTGATCCTCGCCGGCCTGTTCTTCGCCAAAAAGCTGTACCGCATGAACCTGCTCACCATCGGCGACTACTACCGCCTGCGCTACAACCGCCCGGTGGAGATGATCACCACCCTGTGCATCGTGGCCTCCTACCTGGGATGGGTGTCGGCGCAGATCAAGGCGCTCGGCCTGGTGTTTTTCGTCGTCACCGACGGCGCCATCAGCCAGGATATGGGCATGGTGCTGGGCGCGGCCATCGTCCTCACCTACACCACCTTCGGCGGCATGTTCGCGGTGGCCTTTCTCGATTTCGTGCAGATCAGCGTAATCATGGGCGGCATGCTCTACATCGCCTACCTCATCGCCGGCATGACCGGGGGCGTCGGCGCGGTGGTGCAGCACGCCGCCGATGCCGGCAAGCTCGATCTGTTCCCGGCGGCGCGGATGTCCGAATGGGTTCCCTTCGTCGGCGCCTGGGTGACCATGATGCTCGGCTCGATTCCGCAGCAGGACGTATTCCAGCGCATCACCTCGGCCAAGAATGAAAAAACCGCGGTGCGCGGCTCGGTGCTGGGCGGATCGATCTATTTCGCCTTTGCCTTCGTGCCGATGTTTCTCGCCTACTCGGCGACGCTGATCGACCCGGCGATGTTCGGCGAACTGCTGGAGAAGGATTCGCAACTGGTGCTGCCGACCCTGATCCTGCAGCACACCCCGGTGTTCGCCCAGGTGATCTTCTTCGGCGCGCTGCTCTCCGCCATCATGAGTTGCTCCTCGGCGACCCTGCTGGCGCCCTCTGTGGCCTTTTCCGAGAACATCCTGCGCGGCTTCTTGCCGAAGATCGGCGACCACGCCTTCCTGCGCATGATGCGCATCGTCATCGTCTGCTTCGCCGGGATAATTCTGGCCTTCGCCCTGAATTCCGAGGCCTCGATTTTCAAGATGGTGGAGAACGCCTACAAGATCACGCTGGTGGCGGCCTTCATCCCGCTCTTCGCCGGTCTATACTGGAAGCGCGCGAACATCCAGGGCGCCTATTTTTCCATGGCCGCGGGGCTGGTTTCGTGGCTCCTGCTGGAAGCCCTTCAGCCCGACACCTACTGGCCGCCGCAGCTGGTAGGCCTGCTGATGAGCGCCGGGGGCATGGTGATCGGGTCGCTGCTGCCGCACTTCGTCGGCAAGCCGACGCCGCTAGCGCCCGCTCATGCCGAACTGCACCGCCACGCGGCGGCGCAGACCGAACACGTGGCGGAACATCCGCACCACCATCCGTCGGTGCGTAACGAACGCTGACGTCCCTCCCGGGGAGAGCATTAATAGCATTTCTACAGCAAAGATGAATTTGTAGGAGCGACCTCCTGGTCGCGATCCACTGAATATCGCGACCAGGAGGTCGCTCCTACAAGGGCTCGGTTTCACTATTGAAACAGGATAAGAAATGGCGCTCCTCGAAATCCGCAACGTCACCCGCCGCTACGGCACGCTCGCCGCGGTGGAGGACGTCAGCTTCAGCGTCGAAACGGGGGAGTTCTTTACCCTGCTCGGCCCTTCCGGCTGCGGCAAGACCACCCTGCTGCGCATGATCGCCGGCTTCGAATCGCCCGATGCCGGCCAGATCCTGCTCGACGGCGTCGATCTGGCCGGCACCCCGGCGGAAAAGCGGCCGGTGCATACCGTGTTCCAGAGCTATGCCCTGTTCCCGCACATGACGGTGGCGGAGAACATCGCCTTCCCCCTGAAGATGGCCGGCAAGGATGCGAACACGGTGAGGACGCGGACCCGCGAAGCGCTGGCCGAGGTGCATCTGGAAGACAAGGCCGACAGCTACCCGCATGAACTGTCCGGCGGCCAGAAGCAGCGCGTGGCGCTGGCGCGCGGGCTGGTGAATCGTCCCCGGTTGCTCTTGCTCGACGAGCCGCTCGGCGCGCTCGACGCCAAGCTGCGCCAGGAAATGCAAATCGAGCTGATCAACCTGCAGAAGAATGTCGGCGTGACCTTCGTCTTCGTCACCCACGCCCAGGCCGAAGCGCTGGCGCTATCGCACCGCATCGCCCTGATGCGCGAGGGCCGCATCGAGCAGATGGACCAGCCCTCCAAGCTTTACGGCTCCCCGCGCAACCGCTTCGTCGCCGACTTCATCGGCCATATCAACCTGTTCACGGTGACAGTGAAGGGGGCGGATGCCGGCCATCTGCGCCTGACCGCGTCGGACCTCGGCGAAATCACCGCGCCATCGCGGGAGGGCGCCAAGGTCGGCGCATCGGGCTGGTTCGCCATTCGCCCGGAGCAGGTGCGCATCGGCCGCCGTCACGACGTCGAACTGAAGAACCGCTTTTCAGGAACAGTGCGTGACTACCTGTACATCGGCGATGTGACCACTTACAAGGTGGAGCTGGAAAACGGCACTCTGATCGAGGCGCTGATGGCGAATTCCGAGCCGGGGCGGGCGATGTTCTTCGCCGTGGGGGATGCGGTCACGGTGGCCTGGCGCCATGATGCGGGGCATTTTCTCAATGCTTAAGCGAGATTCAGGCAGTCGCTTCACCCGCTGGCTGACCGGCGGGCCGCCCTTCCTGTTTCTGCTGGCGTTCTTCGTCGCCCCCAGCCTGATCATGATCCTGGCGTCGTTCCGCTTTCCCGGCGAATACGGTGGCCTGGCGCCGCTGATTGCCGACGGCAAGGCCAACCTGACGCTGGAAACCTACCGCTTCTTTTTCAGCGATTTCATCTACACCCGCATCTTCATCAAATCCTTCGTCGTGGCACTGGCCACCACCCTGATCTGCCTGATCATGGCCTATCCGGTGGCGCTGCTGATCGCGCGCAGCAACAGGAAATTCCGCGATCTGATGGTGCTGCTGGTAGTGCTGCCGTTCGCCAGCAACTTCCTGATCCGCGTCTATGCCTGGATGATCATCCTCGGCCCACAGGCAGCGCTCTCGCGCATGATCAACGGCGCGCTCGGCCTGTTCGGCTTCGAGCCGGTAGCGCTGCTGTTCTCGCCGTTCGCGGTGCTGGTCGGCATGGTCTACGTCCACCTGCCGTTCATGGTGCTGCCGCTCTACACCAACCTGGAAAAGCATGACCCGGTGCTACTCGACGCGGCCCAGGATCTCGGCGCCAACGCCTGGCAGCGCTTCTGGCGAGTGACTTGGCCGCTTTCCCTGCCCGGGGTGTATTCCGGCGCGGCGCTGGTGTTCATCCCGGTGCTCGGCATGTTCGCCATTCCCGACATCCTCGGCGGCACCGGCGACATCCTGGTCGGCAACCTGATCAAGGACCAGTTCCTCGGCACCCGCGACTGGCCGTTCGGCAGCACCCTGTCGATCATGCTCACGCTGGTGGTGCTGGCCTGCGTCGGCCTGGCGATGTGGTTTTCGCGCAGGAGGAACCATGCATAACAAGTGGCTGTGGATCGCCTCGGTGTTCGTCTACGCCTTCCTCTACCTGCCGCTGGTGATCGTGGTCGCCTATTCCTTCAACGATTCCCGCCTCAACGCCGAGTGGGTCGGCTTCACCCTGCACTGGTACCAGGTGCTGGTCAACGACGAGCAGATGCTGCGCGCCGCGGTCAATTCGCTGCTGATCGCCTGCACCGCCAGCGGCATCGCCACGGTGCTCGGCACCATGGCCGGCATCGCCATTCACCGCTACAATCTGAGGCTGTTGCCGGTGCTGGTGATCACTCCGGTGGCGATGCCGGAGATCCTGCTCGGCGTTTCCCTGCTGCTGTTCTTCATCCAGGTGATGAACCTGACGCTGGGCATGCTGTCGGTGCTGATCGCCCACATCACCTTCTGCATCGGCTTCGTCGCCATCATCGTCCGCGCCCGCCTGGCCGGCATGGACGAAAGCATCTTCGAGGCAGCGCGCGACCTCGGCGCCACGCCCTGGCAGACCTTCCGCCTGGTCACCCTGCCGCTGATCATGCCGGGCGTCATCGCCGGCGCGCTGATGGCCTTCACGCTCTCCATCGACGATTTCGTCATCACCTTCTTCACCGCCGGCGTCGGCGTCGCCACCCTGCCGCTGCAGATCTACTCGATGATCAAGATCGCCGTCACCCCCGAAGTCAACGCCGTCTCCACCCTGCTGATGCTGCTCACCCTGGGGCTGATCGTGATCGCCTCGCGCATCGCGCCGGAAGTGATCAAGGGGAAAGCGTGAAAGAAATTTTGCTTAACCGCAGAGGCGCAGAGGCGCGGAGAAAAGCGACAATTCTGTTTTCTCTCTGCGCCTCTGCGCCTCTGCGGTTCCTGTTTTTTCTGATTTTTCTCATCCCCTCCGCCCACGCCGCCGACATCCTCCACCTCTACAACTGGAACAACTACATTTCGGCGCAGACGGTGCAGCGCTTCGAGGCGGAATGCCATTGCAAGGTGGTGCAGGACTACTACTCCGACAACGAGGAAATGCTCGCCAAGCTTGCGGCGGGGGCGAGCGGCTATGACATCCTGGTGCCCACCGGCAACGCGGTCGACGCGCTGATCCGCCAGGGCGCGCTGCGGCCTATCGACAAGGTGCAGCTGCCCAACCTGAAGAACCTCAACCCGGCCTACCTCAACACCGCCTTCGACCCCGGCAACCGCTACTCCGTGCCCTACGCCTACACCCTCACCCTGCTCGGCTACAACGTCGGGAAAATGCGCGAGCTCAGCATCCCCACCGACACCTGGGCGGCGATCTTCGAGCCGAAATACCTGGCCAGGATGAAAGGGCGGGTGACGGTGCTGGACAGTCAGCGCGAGCTGATGGCGGCGGCGCTGAAATACCTCGGCCATTCCGCCAACGACACCGACGAAGCCCACTGGCGCCGGGCGCGCGACCTGATCATCCGCGCCAAGCCCTACTGGGCCGCGTTCAACGCCTCCAGCTACATCAAGGAGCTGACCATCGGCAACATCTGGCTCGCCCACGGCTACTCCAGCGACATGTTCCAGGCCGTGCAGGACGCGAAAAAGGCCGGCCGCCCCTTCACCATCGCCTATGCCGCGCCGAAGGAAGGAGCGGTGCTGGCGCTCGACAGCATGGTGCTGCACAAAAGCGGCCCGCGCCCCGACCTCGCCCACCGCTTCATCAGCTTCATGCTTGATGGTAAAAATTCCGCCGAACTCACCAACCTGATCGGCTCCGGCAACCCCAACCTCGATGCCCTGCACTACATCAAGCCGGAAATCGCCGGCAACGCCGCGATCTTCCCCGACCGTGAACGGCTGGCCAAGCTGGAAATGCTGAAGGACCTGGACCGCAACCAGCGGCGGGTGCTGTCGCGGATGTGGACGGAGATTAAGTTGAGGTAGCAGTGGCCTGAAATTCGCAATCTGTCACCACGTAAAGTCGGGCAAACTGGAAGATAGCTTTCGGCCAATCAAGAATCGTTATTCTGGAATACATTGCAGACGTCGTGGAGCTGTGGATATTATCGCGCGGCTCGTGTTATCTTGACGGCAACTTTGCAGGAAAAGGGCTACCACCATGTGCTGGTTCAAGAAGCCGCTGGATAAAAAGACAGATCCATCTGTCCCGGAGTGGGCTGTGGCCCATCCGGCATGGGCTCGCCTGGAAGATCAGCTTGGCTGGTATGACGACAAAAGCACGCATTGCCAGAGGTGGTACAAGGGGCTGAAGTTCGTCCAAATTAGCTTGGCCGTGCTGATACCGCTGCTCAGCCATCTCGATCCGGTGTGTGCAAAGTGGGCCACGTCGATTGCAGGCGCGCTGATCGCAGTCCTAGAAGCCATACAGCACATGAACCAGTATTCGACGCTTTGGGTCACCTACCGCGCCACGGCGGAACGCCTCAAGCACGAAAAATTCCTGTTCCTGTCCGCCGCTGGGCCTTACAAGGGGCAGTCTGAACCGGAACGGCTGATCGCCCTTGCCGAGCGCGTCGAGGAGCACGTTTCCGCCGAGCACGCGAACTGGTTCAACGAAACCAAGCGCGCGGCTGCGATACAGAAAAAAGAGGGGGCGTAATGACAATCGCACGACCGGAGGAAATCGATTTCGGCGGCACTCGACTGGCGACGCCAGTATTCTTCCCTTCCATTTCCACCATCAAGACCGCACTGGCGCCGGCGGAATACCTCGCTACGCTGCACTCCCTGCGTGACATGAACCGGCAGTTTCTGGTATCTGCCTTCGACCTGGGCCGCTCGGGCGATGGCAATGGGCTAATGCAATGTTTGACTGCCGCCCAGGAAGCGGGCGCGACAGTGTTGATGGATTCCGGCAACTACGAAAGCTATTGGAAGGATGAGCAGGCAGATTGGTGCCAGCCGGATTTCCACGATGTGCTGCGGCGTTTCTCTTGCACCTTCGCTTTCGGCTTCGATGAGCAGAATCCGCCGATGGATGCGGATGCTCACGTCGAGCTGGTCGTCGAGCGCTGGCGACAGGATCAAACTGCGGCCGGAGACCGTGTGATCGTACCCATCGTGCATGGAACCGCCGAGACTCTGCCGAGCCTGTGTGCACGTATCGCGCAGGAGACGGAGGTGCCGATGATTGCGGTTGCCGAGCGACGGCTGGGCGATGGCGTTTTCGAGCGTACCCGGTCGGTTGCGGCACTGCGTGAGAGACTTGACGGCATCGGACGCTACGTCGGCCTGCATCTTCTGGGCACGGGTAACCCGATCTCGATTGCGCTTTACTCTTGGGCCGGTGCCGATAGTTTCGACGGCCTGGAATGGTGTCAGACGGTGGTGGATCACGATACCGGCCTACTGTTCCACCTTTCCCAATCGGACTTCTTCCGGCAGCAAACCACGTGGGGCGAGAACGACATCTCATTTCAGGCCCGCACGCTGGCCCACAACCTGACGTTCTATGCTGACTGGATGCAGCGTTTACGACAAGCTGTTCATGACGGTAATGTGGTCAATTTCTGCCGCTTCAATTTCCCGCCACGCGTGTTCCGCCAGTGCACCGCAGCGTTTGGCTGGGAGGCTTCGGCATGAATATGACCGCCGTCAACCGGACGATCCGTGTGTTGTGTGCCGAGGTCAAAGGCAGCGACCGAGGAATACGGGATTGGCAAGTGCACACAGAGGAAGAGTTGCTGCATGAGGCCTGCGTCTGCATGTTCAGCAGCCAAATGGTGTTCGAGGTGGCCGAGGCCGCAGCACAGCGGATTAAGGATCGTGGTTTTCTCCGGGCAACGAAGCTCGCCGATTATGAACAACGCCTTTCGGCGACTTTGTCCGAGCCCTTGGCCGTTGAGCGGGGCGGTGAGATTCAGCATGTTCGGCCTCGTTTCAGAAACCGCCTGGCTTCGCTGCTGGCAACCACAGTAACCACGATGCGTGACCAAGGCCAATCTCTGCGGGAAACCCTGCTTTCAGCCAGTTCGGCACAAGAGGCCAGAGCACTTCTGGTCAAGCAAGTGTGGGGGTTTGGCCCGAAACAAGCCAGCTTGTTCCTGCGTCGTGTGGGGTATTGTGCCGAGCTTGCCGTGCTGGACACACACATTCTGGATTACCTCCGTGTTTCTCGTGGGATCGATCCCAAGCCGAGCGCATTGTCTCGGCTCGTGGGCTACGAGCGTATCGAGGCTGAGTTCCAAAGTGTGGCGGCGGAATTTGGTCACTCGGTCGGCTGTGTTGATCTGGCCATGTGGGTGACGATGCGTGTCGCCAAGCGGGAGGCGATCTGGTGAGTCTGGTCAATTTGGTTTCCGGCGGACTCGATTCAACCTTAGTTGGCATGATGGCCCGGGAGGAAGGTCTGACGGTGCATCCGTTGTTCATCGATTACGGGCAGAGGGCCGGGCAGAGGGAGTGGGACACTTGCCAGCGGGTGCATTCACAGTTGCGTTTGCCTACGCCGACCCGAATGGATTTATCCGGATTCGGCAGGGTGATTCGTTCTGGTCTGACATCTGTTGAGATGGACGTGAAGGCGGATGCCTTTACGCCTGGGCGCAATCTGATGTTCTTGTTGATGGGCAGCGCCTATGCCTATCAGGTGGGCGCTTCCTCGGTCTCGGTCGGCCTGCTCGCTGAGCGGTTTAGCCTGTTCCCGGATCAGCGGTCGGAGTTCATCGAGCAGGCAGAGCGTGCCATCGAGGCAGCTCTGGGTCGTCGGATCAAGGTCGTGATGCCGCTCGCCGAATTCAGCAAAGCGGATGTCGTCAAGCTGGCTCAGGAGAGGGGCATCGCCGGAACGTACTCTTGCCACGCTGGGGGCAGTGAACCCTGCGGGCAGTGCATTTCGTGTCTCGAATTTGGTTTTGGTGGGGGAGGTTGAAATGGGCGGTAGTGGTGGCGGAAGTATTCCCAGGTCGGACTTGAAGCAACTCGAGGAGAAGGCGAAACAATCGCTCAAGGACGCAACCGCCGACACGAGTCGGCATGTATTCATCAGCTTTGCCTTCGAGGACGAGGACGAAGTAAACCTGTTACGAGGGCAGGCCAAGAATGACAAGACAGAACTTGAATTTGATGACTTTTCCCTGAAGGAAGCCATCAAAAGCAATAATGAGGACTACATCAAGCAAAAAATTCGCGAGCGCATCGACCGAGTGTCAGTCACGGCGGTGTATCTGACCAAAGACAGCGCCAAGAGCGAATGGGTCGAGTGGGAGATTGCCGAAAGCCTCAAACGCGGCAAAGGTGTGATCGGCGTGTACAAGGGTGATGTCCCACCTGCGCAACTGCCAACTGCGTTTAAGCAATATGGGCTGAAAACGGTTAAGTGGGCGCATCAAGATCTGATGCAGGCGATTAACAAGGCAAGTGAGAAGAGGTAACAGATAGGGCGCGCAATAGCCAAGAGGCAGTTAAAGGGTCAGCTTCGCTTTTTCTACCAACTTAAGAATAGGAACAGACCACGGTTTTGCCGTCGCCCTACGCGGCTGCGCGATGCTCCGGCTCCACCGACAGCTTCATGCCCACCGCCTTGAGCACGGCAAGAATGGTTTTCAAGGTCGGGTTGCCCTTGGGCGACAGCGAGCGATACAGCGCTTCTCGGCTGATGCCGGCCTGGGCGGCAACGGCCCCCAATCCACCGTAGGCTTCTGCCACATCGCGCAAGGCGAGCAGCCCGGCGGCGCGGTTGTTGGGGTCGTCAAGCTCCGCCAGCGCTGCCTTCAGGTACTCAACCGCAAATTCTCTGTCGGCGCGCAGCTCCTTGATGGTTTCCTCGGTGTGGGAAACCGAAGCTTTCCATTCCTTTTTCATGCGTTTCTCCGTTTCCGCGTCTAAAAGGTGTCAGAGTCGAATGGTGAACAATTGAATTAGGGGCAGACCACGGCTTTGCATTGCCCTATGAGGGGTGGGCGATTTCGGCGTGCAGCTTGATGCCCAGCGCATGCATGACCTTGAGAATGGTTGCGAAACTCGGGTTTCCTTCGCCGGAAAGTGCCTTGTAGAGGCTTTCACGCCCGAGCCCGGTTTCGCGGGCAAGCTGTGTCATGCCCTTGGCGCGGGCGATCGTGCCGAGCGCCTTGGCGATGAATGCCGCGTCGTCGCCGGCTTCTTCCAGGCAGGCTTCCAGATAGAGCGCCATGTCCTCATCGGTCTTGAGATGTTCGGCGCTATCCCATTTGCGCAGCTTGATGGTTCCCATGTTGCCTCCTACAGTTGCCGCGCAATCTCCAGCGCGGTTTTGATGTCCCTGGACTGGGTGGACTTGTCGCCGCCCGCCAGCAGGATCACGATTTCCATGCCGCGCTGCGCAAAATACACGCGATAGCCCGGCCCGTAATGAATCCTCATCTCCGAAACGCCTTCACCCACCGGCTCGCAGTCCCCGAAGTTGCCGTCTTCGGCCCGGTCGATGCGGGCCTGAATTCGCCGCATGGCCTGTTTGTCCCGCAGACCGGCAAACCAGTCGTCAAAAACTTCGGTGGTATGAATGGTCTTCATGGAGAAATTGTAGACTTTGGGATACAGCATATCAAGGGTTAAAAGGTGTCGGAGTCGAATTAATTATTAGATCAACGCTTCTAGCCCCTTGCGGTCAAGCAGGTCGAGCAGCTTGGCCGAAGGACCGCTCGGATGCTTGTCGCCGATTTCCCACTGCCGCACGGTTGACAGGCTGGTGTTGAGCACCGAAGCCAGCACGGCCTGGCTGAGTTTGTAGCGGCCCCGCAGGGCGCGGATTTTCTCGCTGGAATACTCGGGCACCGGGACAAGGCACAGCGCGTCGTATTCCCGCATCCGGCGCTTGTCGATGAAGCCGGCGTTGTGGAGGTCGCGCGCGGTTTCGTGGACGGCGTCCAGGATTCGGCTGCTCCCTTTGGTTTTAGCTGTCATGGCAAATCTCCTGTAAAGCCTCACCCTCGATATGGGCGTCAAGTTCGGAAGAACCAGCGGCTACCTTTGTTCGTCGCCACCAGGGTTGCGCGTGCTTCCGCTCTTGCCCCGCCCCTCACCCCTCCCCGAAGGGTAGAGGGGGTTAATCTGTGGCTACTTGACCCCAAGCCGCCCGAAACTCCGCCACAAACTCCCCCACCTTCGCCTCGGGCAGGCAGTTGATCCCGGCGGCCGCCTTGCGCCCGCCGCCGCTGTCGAAACGCCGGCACAGCTCGTCCGCTCCCGTCGGCGCGGCGAGCGGGGCGCGCACGCTGACGGTGTAGCCTTCCGAGCGGCGCGTCAGAATCGCATGGGCGCGGTTCGGCCGGGACTGCGCAAGACGGTTGCTGAACGAACCGCTGACGCGGCGGCTCCAGGGTGCATCGGGCAGGATGTATAGCGCGCAGGCTTCCGTCGCCATCTCCGGCTGAAGCTCCCCGGCTTTAGCCATATCTTCGGCATAGCCTTGCTGCAGTTGGCGGAATGCGGGCTCCCCGGCAATGAAGGCGAAGGGGTCGGCATGGCGATGCAGCAGCCGGTACAACTCATCGGGGGGGAAATGGAGGTCGGCCAGGGTTTCCCCGTAGCCGTTGTAATTGAGACATTCCCCCAGGCTCTGCAATGCATCGAGCTGGCCGGCGCTTAAATGCAGGGGCTCGGCAGCGCGTCGCGCGGCTTCGTGGAGGTTGTCGCCGAACGCGCCGACCACCGCCCAGATGCGATACCGGCCTTGCAGGAAACGGTCGACCAGCAGGCTGGTGCAGATGTCCGGCGCACGGTCGATATGGGCTTCGAAGCCCCGATGAGCGGGAATGTCGCCGGAAAAATGATGGTCGAACCAGGCAACCTGAACACCTCGCTCCAGCAGGGCCAGCAGCGCCTCCCGGTTCTTGTCCAGGGAGATGTCCAGCACGGTGATCTTGTCGCCCGGTTTCGCCACGACCCGCTCAAGTAAGGTAATATCCCTCTTCACTCCGGTAATGAGCCGGCTGTCCGCGGGATAGGCCAGCCGCAGCTGGTGCAGGGCGCAAATGCCGTCGGCGTCGCCATTGAATACGTCGTAATGAGTCATAAAATTTTGGATCGCGCAGGTCTGCTGACTATGCTAGCACAGAAAGACAAAGCCTCCAGCGCCAGTCCCATTCTGGCAGCAGCCTACGCCTTGCTGATCGTTTACGGCAGTCTTTACCCGTTCAGCGGCTGGCTCCCGGCCGAGGGCATGCTGGCCTTCCTGACCGCCCCATGGCCGCGCTACATCATCCGTTCCGACATTATCGCCAACATCCTGATCTACCTGCCGATGGGCCTGCTCGCCGCGCGCGCGCTGCGTTACCGGCTGCGTCCGGCCGCGGCGGTGGTCGCCGCCACCGCGCTGTGCCTGCTGTTGAGCCTTGTCATGGAAAGCCTGCAATCCCTGCTGCCGGGGCGGGTTTCCTCACTCCTCGACCTGCTGCTCAACGGGCTCGGGGGGCTGGGCGGGGCGTTGCTGGCAAGGTTGACCGTCAATCCGCCGGGGCCGCTGCGCAGACTGGTCGCGCTGCGCCGCGAGTGGTTCCTGCCCGGACGCGCCATGGACCTGGGTTTGGTCGCCCTCGGCCTGTGGGCGCTTGCGCAGCTCACCCCGCTGCTGCTTTCGCTGGATACCGACCACCTGCGCAAGGGGCTGCTGCCGCTGTGGACGCCCGGCTTTCCCTTGCCTTTCAGCTGGCCGCAGTTGGCCGCCTACGCCTGCGCCATTGCCGGCCTGGGTTTGTTCGGTTCTATCCTCACCCGCGCCGAAAAGAACATGGCTCTGCCATTCATCGGCTTTGTCAGCGTGGTACTGCTGGTGAAAATCCTGGTGATGGGCCGCTATCTTGCGCTGGAAACCGCGCTTGGCGCCGCCATCGGAATGGCCTTGGCGCTTGTCCTGCGCCCCGCCCCCAAGCCATTCCGGTTTGCCGCAGGTGGCTTGGCCCTGCTGGCCGGATTCGCGCTCGCCGAGCTGGAGCCGGCGACCGGCGTGATCTTCAAGCCCCTCCAGCCGTTCAACTGGATTCCCTTCCACGGTCAGATGCACAACCTCTCCGGTTTCAGCGAAATCCTTTCGCTGTTCTGGCCGTTCCTTGCCCTGGGATGCCTGGGCGCTTTCGCCACCAGACCCAATCGGCGCAGGGGGATGGCTTTTATCGGCGGCTTGCTGGTGCTGGCCCTGATGTTCGCGCTGGAGTGGCAGCAACAAACCATACCCGGACGCAATGCCGACATCACTGATGTCCTGCTGGCTCTGGCCGGCTGGTCGCTGCCTTGGTGGTGGCGCATCCACACTTCACGAGGAGAACCGCATGGACAGCCTGGCCGAACTCACCCATAAACTGCGCGACTTCGCCCGGGAACGCGACTGGGAGCAGTTTCACTCGCCGAAGAACCTGGCGATGGCGATGATCGTCGAAGCGGCGGAATTGGTCGAGCACTTCCAGTGGCTCACGGCCGAGCAAAGCTGCACTCTCGATGCCGCCAAGCTCGAAGAAGTGCGCCAGGAAATCGGCGACGTGCTGATCTACCTGACGCGCATCGCCGATCAGCTGGGCATCGACCCGGTTGCCGCGGCGCATGACAAGATGGTGATCAATGCCGCAAAATACCCGGCTGAACTTGCCCGCGGCAGCGCTGCCAAATTTACGTCTAATACATAATATTTTCACCGCAAAGGACGCAAAGACACGCGAGGTAACCCATGTATTTTTCTTTCCTTTGCAAACCTTGGCGCCCTTAGCGGTTAAGATTGTTTTTTTGTCAGGAACGATAACCTATGAGCTACTACGAAAAACACGTTTTCTTCTGCACCAACGTGCGCGAGGACGGCGGGCAGTGCTGCAGCCAGCATGGCGCGCAGGAAATGCGCGATTATGCCAAGAGCCGGATCAAGAAGCTCGACCTCAACGGCGCGGGCAAGATCCGCATCAACAGCGCCGGCTGCCTCGACCGCTGCGGCGAAGGCCCGGTGCTGGTGGTCTATCCTGAAGCGGTCTGGTACACCTACGTGGACAAGGAAGACATCGACGAGATCGTCGACCAGCACCTGGTCAACGGCAAGATCGTAGAGCGCCTGAAGATTTGAGGCCACTCAAGATCCAGACAGCCAGTGTTATACTTTTTTTAAAAACCTCTCAAGACATAACAGTTTAAAATCAAAACGCGTCACTACGATCGATGCATTATCCTGGCAAGATAATGCTGCCACTCCGGGGAGGAAGAAACTTGGGCATCCGCACGTACCGACTAATACTTGGCGCATTGCTTCTGCTGTCGTTGTATTTCGATCTTAACTACTTGATGTATTCCCTCGTAGTCATCCTGTTCCTGGAGGGCATCACCAACTGGCGCATACCACTTTTAGTCCAGAAAATACGCGGCACCTCCAGCACTATTGATGAGGCGAATGACAATCTGGCGCCCCTCCATCGTGCTTATCGTTTTAACTTTGAAGCTGAGCGTGCTTGGCGTTTAGTCGTCGCCTCCATGCTGCTTATCACCTATGTGCTGTTCTACGACCTATTGTGGTTCTTCCCCTGGTTCATGGGGTTCGCCATTTTCGGCGCAGGCGCAAGTGGCGTCTGTCCGGTGCTGGCTGGCATCAAGTGGGCCGGCTTCAAATGAGCGACTCCGCTCAGCAGAAACCCACCGATATCATTTCCGGCGGTTTGCCGGTAAAAATTACTGGCATTGTCTTCTGGGGCATGGTGCTGGTAGGGCTGCTGATTGCTTTCATCATGCTGGAAAGCAAGGAACGTGAACTTGCAGCGCAAAATGCTGCCAATGCAGCGGTTCTAGGACGGGAACTCGTTGAACACATCCGTGAAGATCGCTCTCCAACTTTGCCCATAAAGAATCTCCAGAACGATCTGCTGCAAGTCTTCAACACGCTGCAACCCAACCTGCATTTCGAAGCGCTTGAACTCACCAGCCAAAGCGATACACTGTTTTTGGGCCGCAAAAATCTTGCCCAGGACGTAGTAACACTCACGCTGCAAATCGCCTCTGTGCAGGGTAAAGCGCCTGCCCCCCTGCAAATGACGGTTTTCTTTCCCAATCACAAGAAAACGACAGCAGATTACCGCAAGAAAATCCTGATTTCGATCGGGCTAATGGTAGTAGTATTTGGCCTGATTTTGCAGCGCATCCTGCAGCGCTTGCTGTCAAAACCTTTTTTCAGCATGCTCGCTTCCGCAAAAAAATTTGCCGATGGCGATATCACTGCGCGTTTCGATGAAACGCGCAGCGACGAGTTCGGCTTTCTCGCCAAATTCATCAATCGGGCGCTAGACTCTAGCGTAGAGCAGCAAGAAGAGCTGCGCGACGCACTGGTGCGCACGACTCAATCCGAGGTGGCGCTATCCAGTGAGAAGGAGCGCGCCGAAGTTACGTTACAATCAATCGCGGATGCCGTTATCACGGCCAATGCTTCCGGCGAAGTGCAATATCTGAACCCGGTGGCCGAACGCCTGACTGGCTGGAAAAATGCAGATGCACACGGTTTGCCACTGGAAACGGTCATTCACATCGTGCATGAAAACAGCCTTGAAGTGATGCCCAACCCTGTCCACGAATGCCTGAAAACCAACGCCGTGTCGACCATGGGCGCGCACACCGCATTACTGCAACGTAATGGCCTTTCCCTCTCAATCGAAGCTTCCGCTGCGCCGATGCGCAACAAGCAAAACGAAATCATCGGTGCAGTCATGGTGTGTCAGGATGTCAGCCAGGCGCGTAAACTTGCGCTACAGCTTACCTATCAGGCAAGCCATGATGCACTCACCGGCCTGTATAACCGGCTCAAATTCGAGGAGCACCTGAATCAGTTGCTGGCCAATACAGAAGAACACAGCCAACACGCGCTACTTTACCTGGATCTGGATCAATTCAAAATCGTCAACGACACCTGCGGACATATGGCGGGTGACGAACTGCTGCGGCAACTATCCGGGGAGTTAAAAAACTGCATCAGGCAGGGTGACATACTGGCCCGCCTGGGCGGGGACGAATTCGGCGTTTTGCTGGAAAACTGCAATCTGGAACGGGCAACTGAAATCGCCGATAAAATTCGGCTCAAGGTCAAGGAATTCCGCTTCGCTTGGCACGACAAGACTTTTGAAATCGGCGCCAGCATCGGCGTGGCAGGGATCATGGCAGACAATTTAAATGCCGCCAATATCATGAGCGCGGCCGATATGGCCTGCTATGCCGCAAAGGACATGGGGCGCAATCGCGTCCACATCTATCAGCCAACCGACACCGAGCTGTTACAGCGCCATGGCGAGATGCACTGGACAACACAGATCACGCAAGCGCTGGAAGAGCATCGTTTTGTCCTGTATGCCCAACCGATCAGGGAGATTTCCGACGCTGGCCGGAACAGCCGACATTGGGAAATCCTGCTCAGGATTAAAGACGAGGATGGCGGGATTATCCCGCCGAATACCTTCATCCCCGCAGCAGAGCGTTACAACAAGATGCTCAGCATTGATCGCTGGGTAGTTCGCAACGTATTTTCCGCCCTCGCCGAAGGCGGCTTCTTCACCGCACCAGGAAGCGCACGCGTCATTGCCATTAACCTGTCCGGCGCATCGCTGGGCGATGAGAGCATGCTCGATTACATTTGCGCCACCAGCAAGGAATTGGGAATATCGCTCAATGAAATCTGTTTTGAAATTACCGAGACAGTTGCCATCAGCAACCTGACCAAAGCAACTCATTTCATCAGCGAACTCAAGACGCGGGGATGCCGCTTCTCGCTGGATGATTTTGGTAGCGGCTTGAGCTCGTTCGGCTACCTGAAAAATCTCCCGGTGGATTACATCAAGATCGATGGCGGTTTTGTCAAAGACATGGTAACGGACCCAATTGACCGTGCCATGGTGGAGGCAATTAACCAGATCGGCCATGTCATGCAAATCCAAACGATTGCGGAATGGGTGGAAAACGAAGAAACTCTGACGTTGCTCAGACAGATCGGCGTAAATTTTGCGCAGGGTTACCATACCGGTAAGCCAGTGCCCTTGTGGGGCCTGACCTAAAAAATCACCCCTTGGCAGGCTTCTCTTTATTCGCATAACCTCTCAGGCTTGCTCGGAAATTCTTGCTGGCCAAGGCTGTAATTATTATGTGCGCAGGAGCTCAGTAATGCTGAAACGTATCGTTCTCGCCACCGCGCTGGCGCTGTCGCTGAACGGGGCACAGGCCGCTGAAGCCAAAGGGGCGCCCGCCGTCGAGATATATGGACCGGTGGGGTGCCTGGCCTGCATGGAATACCTATACCATCTCAGCCAGAACGGGTTTGCGGCAACCTTCAAGGGAACCGCTGACATGGCGGCCGTCAAGCGCCGGCTCAGGGTTCCGGCCGCCGTTGAGTCGGTGCTTACCGCAAAGGTCGGCGGCTATTTTATCGAGGGGCATGTGCCGGCCGACGATATCAAGCTGCTGCTGCGCGAAAAACCGAAGGCCCGCGGCCTTGCGGTGCCGGGCCTGCCGCTCGGTGCGCCGGGGTTCGAGGAGACAGACCCATCTTGCGAGGCAGGCTGCACGATACTGGCCGGAGACTCCGAGCGCGAACCGCTCCGCGAACTGTTTTTCACCCTGCTGGTGGCGCCGGACGGCAAAACCAGTGTCTACGCACGTCACTGATAATATGGAAGCTATCGTAGGTCAGGTTTTAACCTGCCGGAAGTAGGCGCCTCTAGGCGACATGTCGGGCTGAAGCCCGACCTACTTGCGGTCTGTCACCGCTTGGCGCAAGGCCTCGATCACCCGGCCCCGGAATGCGCGCCACTGCCGCCCTCCGTTAAAGACGTGCTTCTGGTTGATCTCCAGCTCGATCCCGACGTAAACCTCGGCAGGAAAACGGCGGCGCAGATAGGCGGTGAAGCCGTCGGACTTGCCGGCGTAGGGGTAGTTGCGGCGCACCTTCAGCTCGGGCGCCAGCACCCTGAGCTGCGCCTGCCAGCGGCGGCACAGATCAACCTCGCCGGGCCGCGCCGGGTCGTAGAGCAGGCCGATATCGGCGTTGCGCACCGCGCCGTCGAGCTCCGGCGTGAAGCTGTGGGAGGCGACGTGGATCACCCGGCTGCCGTGCGCAACCGCTGCGGCAATGTCCGCCTCGACCCTGTTCCGGTAAGGCAGGTAATAGCTTTCCAGTATCTCGCTGCGGACCGTAGCGGGTGCGTCCCGCGTGGCCTCGAAGTACAGGCGCGGATGGCCGATGGAGCGGTTGAGGTCGATAAGCAGGCGGCTGGTGGTGGAGACGAACAAGGGCGCGGCCAGCGCCTTGGCCAGCTCTCGGGCCAAGGCAAGCGCACCGGCGTCATAGCCGCGGTGGGTTTGCAGCAACGCCTCGAAGCCCGCAAACAGGTGGCGGTAGCGGAACGGAATGCGGTTGCCGCCATGCTCGCAGGTGATCAGGAAATGGTCTATTTTCGCCATGGTTAAAAAAGCGATTAACCACGAATGACACGAATGTTCACGAATAAACACGAATAGTTAGAGACAATCATTTTCCCTCCAAACAGGTGAATCAGACCAACCATTTTAACCAACTGATTATTCGTGAACATTCGTGATTCATTCGTGTAAATTCGTGGTTAAAAGATTTTTTAAGATCAGTCCACGAACATCCGCCCATCGTCCAGGCAGTCGCACAGTTCCCGGTAAACCGCTTGCAGTCGCGCTTTCGAGCAGTCCGGGCCAACCGCCCGCAGGATGCGGCGGGCGAGCGGCCCGCGTTCCAGCATCACGCGCAGCGGCTCGCGCCAGCACTCGGAACCGTCCAGCGACATCGCTTCGATGAGGTGGCGCCAGAGTTCTCCGGCCTGGCATTGCCGGTCGGGAAAACCCAATAGCCGCAGATACCCGGCATCGCCGATCACCGCCCGATCGGCGTCGTGGATGCAGGCATGCAGGATGCTCACCAGAGCATCCGTGCCGATGGCCTGCTGCATGGAGAGCGGCGACCATACAGCATCGTAGATCGCCCGCACCACCGCAGTGACGGCGGCGGCAATGGCGAGGTCGGCCTGCGGGCACTCCTGCACGTCGATCACGCGGATCTCGATGGCATTGCGGTTGAAGCGCGGGCTCGCGCCGCGGACGTTGAGCCATTCGTGCCGCAGAACGCCATCCGGGTCGAAGGGCGCAATGTCCCGGTACATCGGCGCCAGAATTTTTGCCTGGTACTCTGCCCGACTGGTGACCGTATCCGGGATCACCCGCGCGATGGTCGATGGAATTCTCGCCTGATGAGTGCGGTAGGCCTCCATGCGGAAATCCAGGAAGCCGGTCAGCCTGCCTTCGGCGATGGGCGAGCTTGCCGCCAGCGCCGGGATGATCGGCAGCATCAGCCGGATGGCGGCATGTAGGCGGGCGAACTCGGCGTCATCGGCAAACGGCAGGTTGAGCTGCATGCTCTGCAGGTTGGCCCAGCCGTGCGCCTTGCAGCCGAAAATGCGGTCGTAGGTCCGGTAGATGACGGCATCGTCGTGGGGCCACAGCCGCATTTCGACGAGGGGGTCCATCCACGGGTGCATGGCGGTGGGCATCAGCCGCGCGCCCAGGGGTTCGAGCAGCCGGTTGATGGATCGAACTTCGGCCTGGAAGGCGGCAGGAAGGGGTTCGATGGCGGGATCGGGGATCGCGTTCTTGAGTTCGACGAGATGCAGCACCAGCTCGTTGGACCAGCCGAACTTCCCCCGCTGCACTTCCGCCACGCAGGCTCCGGCGGCCCGGCGCAGCAGCTCGTCGGCAACCGGCAGGACCGACAGCGTCTGCCGGTCCACGATCATGTACTCGAACTCGATGCCGTAGCCGGCGAAGGCATGAAGCGCGGACGGGGCGCTCATCGTGAAACGCCCCGCTTGCGCGCTTCGATGCGCTTCAGGAACACGCCCATCACTTCGCGGTAGAGCGCGTCCTTGAGCACGCTGTCCTCGTTGCCGGCATCCACGTTGGGGTTGTCGTTGATCTCGATGACGTAAAAGCGGTTGCCGACCTGCTTGATGTCCACGCCGTAGAATCCATCGCCGATCAGGTTGGCCGCCTTGAGTCCCAGCTTCACCACCTGGTCCGGCGCTTCGCCCACCGACAGCGCCACCGTGAGCCCCTCGACAAAATCCTGTTTCCGGGCGCCGTGCTTGATGATCTGCCAGTGGCCGGGAACCATGAAGTACTTCGCCACGAACAGCGGCCGCCGGTCGAGGATGCCGACGCGCCAGTCGAACTCGGTGGGCAAATATTCCTGGGCGATGATCAGCTCCGATTTATCCAGCAAGGCATTCACCCTGGCTGGCAGCTCCTCCTCCGACTCCACCTTCACCACCCCCAGGGAGAAAGAGCTGTCCGGCTGCTTGAGCACGCAGGGCAGCGCAAGAGCGGGGATGATCTGGTCCACGTTGTCGCGGTGCACCAGCAGGGTTTTGGGTGCGGGGATGCGGTGCCGGGCCAGGATCTCGGCAAGATAGACCTTGTTGTTGCACTTCAGGATGGAGTCCGGATCGTCGATCACCACCAGGCCTTCAGACGCCGCCCGGCGGGAAAAGCGGTAGGTGTAGTGATTGACGAAGGTGGTGTCGCGGATGAACAGGGCGTCGAACTCGGCCAGCCTGCCGAAATCCGCCTTGGTGATGAACTCCACGTGCATGCCCAGGGCCTGCGCAGCCTTCTCGAACTTCTGCATCGCCCTGGCATTGGACGCCGGCTCGGGATTGTCAGGATCGTACAGGATGGCGAGGTCGTAACGCGGTGCGGCACGCTTGGGTACCCGCCGCCTGCGGCCCATGAAGTACTCCGTGGTGGCCTGGATAGCGAATTCCTGGTGCTGGGGCGGGATGTCGCTGGCGGCAATCGGCCGCACGCTGCGGATGCGCCAGTGATGGTCGCGGCGCTCGAAATCGGCGCGCAGCAATGGCGCCTGCAGCAGATTGAACAGCTGCCGGCTCAGCGCTTCATGGCGGCTCGCCACGTTGCGGCCGAAGTAAATGCTGAGCTCGAAGGCGTCCGACTTGATCGGCGCCAGCGATTTCTGGATCAGCTCGTCCAGGCCCTCGGTGAGCAGCCGCACCATGTTCCGGGATTGCAGGTCCTCGATGGTGTTGGCGCGCGGCAGCGGCTTGTGGCCGCGCGCCTCGGCGAGCAGAGAAACGTAGTAGCCGAGGCTCTGGTAGCGGTAGCTTTTGCACAGGTTGAACACCCTGGCGAAGCGGTCACTGCCATAGGCCGGATCGGTCAGGTAGGCCCGTGCCGGCACCACGGTCACGCCGGGAACGTCGAGCGGCCAGTCGCGCGGGTTGTTGACCACGATCAGGATGCTCATGGCGCGCCCACGCGCTGCTTCGGACCCCGCGGATGGATCACCAGCAGGTTCGCGTCGTGGGTCACGATGCCCAGCAGCACGGCACCGAGCACGCGGTCGATGTTGATCCAGTACTCGTGCGACGGGCCGTAGGGATGGCGCCCGTAGGGATCGACCACCAGCACGGTGCGCTTTGCCCGGTCATAGCCCGCGATCACGACGAAGTGCCCGGCCGGCAGGCCGCGCACGTCGTCGGGTAGGTCGTCCGGCCCGTATTCCCGCGCAGCACGATACAGATAGGTGGAACTCAACCCCGTGATGATGGGCAGATTGCGGCGCAGCAGACCGCGAATCAGGGGGCGGGAGAGATCGGTCAGGCGCAGCCGCCCGCCCAGGCTCAGGAATTCCAGATAGCCCTCGGTGACATGCTGCAGCCTGGCGTCTTTTTTCACCTCCCTCTGCCGCTGCAGGCGCTCCGCGATGTCCACCCCCGGCGCAAACCAGGTCGGGTCGAACACCGTCAGGTTGTAAGTATAAATGGTGGCCTGGTAGCCTTGGCGCAGGGCATCGCAGGCCAGAAAAATCGCGAAAGTGCCGCCGAGTTCCATCTTGCGGGTGCGAGCGATCACCTCCGCCAGGCGTGCATCCTCGCCCCAGTAGCGGTAAACGGCATGCAGGCAGGTGGGGCCGCAGGTGGTCTCGTCAGGCTGCGGCAGCATCTTGACCGGCAAGCGTAGCGTGATCGGATGCATGACAAGGCCTCACCAAATAGATAGTTACTATCAGTATAGGATGTGGCAACACCATGAACTGGAAACAGTCATCTGGGGCAGGCAGGAAAAAATGGAGTCCCGCGTTTCTGTAAGAATTCGCGAAACGGAGGGTGACGGCGTATACCGGTGAAAAGTGCTGCAAATTGGAATCGGCCGCCTGTAACGATCGCCTCGGCCAGGTGCCAAATGTCTCAGTAGCGCCAAAAGCGGACGGTTGTGGTTTCTCCCAATATCAATCGTTGCACACAGATTTTATCTGACCATAATATTGGCATATATGAACTGACTTCCTTTGATCCTCCTCCTCTTTGGTATGGCTCTTATCGCACATTGGTATGTTCTGAGATTGTATTTGTACTTGCCCGCCGGCCAGTTGAATAACTGCTATAAATGAAAGTACCATCCCAAACAATTGCGAAGAGGAACGTCAAATGGCCATACGAAACCGTTTGTCAGCTTTGTTTCTTCTCCTTTTTCTTGCCATTACCACGAGCGAAGCATCCGTGCTTTCCCAACAATATACATCTAGTTGGGTTTCATCAGATTTCTTTCCACTTGGTGCTACCTCCTTTCGCATCAACTATGTTCATAACGAAACTGGTCATGATTCCAGCTTCGATATATTGAGCTATTTAAGCGGGCAGATTCGCCAGCAGTTGTCCGCGAACGGCCTGAAGGAAGACCCTTCAGATAATATCAATGCAATTGTTATTGAGTTGATTGTTCATCTGTATCAGGAAGGCAGCACATTTGGAAGGTGGCTAGGCGGTGGTGCTGGTGCCGCCTATGCTGTAGTTCACGCCACCTTTCGTAAGAGGGATCAATCGATTGGCGCAGAGTTGCTGACTGTCAGCGTGATAGGAGGAGGGGGGTTGTTTTCTGCAGGCGCTGAGAAAACAGTGCTGGAAGACACAGCAAAGGAAATTACTTCATTTTTGAAGGGGGCAGGGGAAAAATGAAATACTCCTCCTTGCTGCTATTTTTTGGCGTATTACTTGTTGCAGGGTGTGCCTTGCCAATCCTACCAGCAGAACCTTCCGCCATGGTTCCAAAAATGCTTAAACCTACCATTCCGGCGGGTAGCAGCATCTATGTCGAGAGAGCCACCCTGGATTCTGCTGCTGCCGAAGGCAAAGCTCCATATGATGAATTAACAGGCAAATTCCCGCTCGTTCAGCAACAGGGGTTAGTAAACTACCAGGAGAGTGTTCGCCTTGCGCTAATCGCAGCAGGCGCAGAGTCCCCCGCTAATGTGGGAATGGCTAGTTATGTACTGCGCCCAGTCATTCTCGGGGGTATGGCAATTCCTTTTCCAGAAGCTTATTCAATCCTTTTTGTCCATTACCAGCTCGAAGACGGCAAAACCGGCAAGATTGTCTGGTCGAAGAATGTTTATTCTCAAGCGAAACTGGAGAAGGTTGGCGCTGCTATGACAAGCAGCAGTACCCCAGATGTTGCCTATGCCCGCTTGGCAGCAGGCAATTTGCGGCAGATGGTTTTGGCTTTGTCAGAATGGCTGGCAGTTGAGCAACGAAATCGGCAATAGGAGATTGCAATGAAGGCTATCAATAAAGCCGCATTTATCCTTCCAATTATCATTGGATTAGGGTTGGGGGGTTGCGCATCTCCAAATATTGTAATTCAACCAACCCTTCCTGCGCTAACCACACACCAAGTTTCTGGGAACATCGGGGCAGTTTGGTTGGTTGTGGATGGGGCAGAAACTAACCTACAGGCCAGCCGCTATGAAGAAAGGGGCGATAAGACGGCAATTGGTAAATCAGAGTCTCTGGGTGTGCATTTAAGCGATTTCTGGATACAAGAGTCCCCTCCCGTATTTGTGAAACGTATGTTGGAAAACAACCTGAAAGCTTGGGGATATCAGGTGGTAACAAATCCACAACAAGTTCAATTGGTTGGACGCATTAACAAGTTTACTTTGGATAGCAGGGCAATCAACCTTTTCGAATTTCAGGCCGTTGGTGTGATCGACGTTGAATTGAATGTTGTTAAGGATAGCATCCCAGTCTATAAGGGGCACTATGTTGGAACCTGCAGCTATAAGACAGCAACTGAGATCCCCAACAAGGAGAACATGGAAAAACTGTTTAACAGCTGTGTCAGTGAGTTCCAGAAACGCCTCGAAGAGGACAATAAGTTGCGTACCATAATACTGACCAGTGGATCCGTTAAATAACTGTTAGGTGCCCCCAACTCCAGCACACATGATTACTAGCCACCTACATCTCCTCGTTGGATGGATCTCGATGTTGCTTGGGGTCATTTCTGGCGCATCCATTGGCCTTTTCTTTCACCGTGAAGAGTGGATGGGCGGATATGGTTCGTTCCAAAGACAATGTCAGGCGTCATTGCTGTCCGGAGATTTGAGTTTAAACGCATAGTAACTCATGGAATAATATTAAGTGACATGCCCGTCCAGTAAACAACCCCGCAGCAAGCTACGGGGTATTGCGATGAGTTGCTCCAAAATCCTGGATATTCATTGAATATGTATCCATGCGTCGCAAGCGGCGGGGAATTTACCCGAAGAGATTAAATCAAACCTCGCTCAGGAGGTTTATTATGAAACTTGCACAAATTTTACTAGCTTGTATTGCCAGCTATCTGATAACTACACCAGTTTCGGCACAGGGGATTTGCGTGGCGGAAAATGGAGGGTGTAGAGATATCCAGACAGGAAAACTATACGTGCCGGAGGGCAATAAGCTTGTTGATCCCGAAACAAAGCAGGTTTACATGGAAATGAAAAGCCAGCCGGTGGAAATAAAATACAGCAAGGTTAATACGCCTCGGGCATCCGGCAACGTCATGCCGGAGGGGCCACGTGACCCCGTCACTGGGCGTATTATTCAACCGAAAAAACAAATAAAAGTACAGGAAACTGAACGGAAGACTGAAACCGTTCAGGGGCGTGCGTCTATACCCGGTTCCTTCGTTGCTGTTCCCGGAATAAGTGGCGGTGTCGGTTATGTTTATGTTCCGGGGCGCTCTGTTTCTACCACCGAAACCAGGACTACCACGCGGGAATATTCTCGTACAACCACTTGCCAAGGACTAAAAAGTGAAATCGATGGGCTTAATCGGGAGTGGTCAAAACTGGAGGACTGGAATCGCGCCGACGTAAGTAAGCGTATAGATAAACTCGAAGCGGAGTATCAGGAACAGTGTCGATGAAGTATATGAGAGGGTGAAGATATTCATTCGCTGAAGAGTCGAACTGAGCTGGTAGCCATGTCCACCTGAACTGGTTAGCCAGCAAATCACACTACAGCACCGTATAAATACGGAGGAAAATCAATCCTCCAGCGCGCGCACTTTCACCGTCTTGCCCTTCACCTTGCCTGCCGACAATTTGCGCACGGCCACACTGGCGATGTCGCGCGCGACGGCAACATAGGTGGATAGCTTGGTCACCGTGATCTTGCCGACTTGCTCGCGCGTGAATCCCGCTTCTCCGGTGAGTGCGCCCAGCACGTCGCCGGGGCGGATCTTCTCCTTGCGCCCGCCGAGAATCTGGAGCGTCACCATCGGCGGCACCAGCGGTGAGTCATTACTGCTTTGCAGTGAGCCAAGGTCATGCCACTCCGGTTCGCTGCCCATCATCTGTGCAATGGCGGCAACACGGCGCCTGTCGGCCGGGCTGCACAGGCTCAGCGCCCAGCCGTCCTGATCGGCACGACCGGTGCGGCCAATGCGATGGATGTGGATTTCCGGGTCGGGCGTGACATCGACATTGATGACCGCTTCGAGTTGCGTGATATCCAGGCCGCGCGCCGCCAGATCGGTGGCCACCAGCACCGAGCAACTGCGATTGGCGAACTGGATCAGCACTTGATCACGCTCGCGTTGTTCCAGATCGCCATGCAATGTCAGCGCGTGAATGCCCTGTGCATGCAGCACTTCCAGCAAGTCGCGGCATTGCTGCCTGGTGTTGCAGAAGGCCAGCGTGCTGACCGGGCGGTAGTGCTTGAGCAGGAGGCCGACGGCCTGCAAACGCTCCTCGGGTTTCACCTCGTAGAAGCGCTGGCGTATCTTGCTGTCTTCATGCTGTTCCAGCAGCTTCACTTCCTGAGGTTTGCGCAAGAACTGGCGCGCCAGTCGTGCGATGCCGTCGGGATAGGTCGCGGAGAACAACAAGGTCTGGCGCTCTACCGGGCAGCGCGTCGCCACGTAAGCGATGTCGTCGTAAAAACCCATGTCCAGCATGCGATCGGCTTCGTCGAGCACCAGGGTGTTGAGCGCATCCAGATTCAGGCTGCCGCGCCCGAGGTGATCGATGATGCGGCCCGGCGTGCCGACGACGATGTGCGCACCGTGCTCCAGACTGTTTATCTGCGGGCGCATGGGCGTGCCGCCGCACAGGGCAACGATCTTGATGTTGTCTGCGAACCGCGCCAGACGGCGGATCTCCTGCGTGACCTGATCGGCAAGCTCGCGCGTCGGGCACAGCACCATGGCTTGCACCGCAAAGCGGCGCGGGTTCAGCCTGGTGAGCAGGGCCAGCGCGAACGCAGCCGTCTTGCCGCTGCCGGTCTTCGCTTGCGCGATCAGGTCGTGCCCGGCGAGCGCAATCGGCAGGCTGGCCGCCTGGATGGGTGTCATGGTCAGGTATTCGAGCTGCTGCAATGTCGCCTGTACGCCGGGCGACAGCGGCAGGTCGTTGAAAGAGCGTCCGGCAGCGCTTGCTGCGGGCGGGGAGGAGGGCGGGATAATATCAGTCATGTGCAATTATCCCCGCCTGCGGCGCGGCGTGCTTGTAAAAATTTGAATCGCCCCGGAATTATGCAGGATGACGATGGAACGGATTACGTAGAATGTAGGTTGGGTTGAGCGGCTTCATCGCGAAACCCAACAAACCCAAAACATCACCAAAGATAGACGCCTCTAGGCAACATCGGTGTGTTGAAGGAAAATTTAGGTCTGTTGGGCTTCGTACCTCAGCCCAACCTACATTTTGCTTTCGAGAAGGTTGAATGCGGTGGATGGGTGATTCAGGACGCTTCTCAGGCCTTGAACGCCAGAAATTCCTCGAACATCGATTTCGCCCACTGAAGATCCTCGCCCATCGGGTTCGGGTCATGGAATTGTTTGACGGACTGCGCGATGAGCCCGTCGCCGCGAAACTTGTAGCGGGAATCGATACGGATCGCTTCCATCGGATCGATGCTGGAAAACACGTAACAGACACCTTCCGGGAGCAACTTTTCCGGAGCTACCCCCTTGGCGCGGGCGGCGATCTCGCGCGCGGCGATGCGGCCCAGGCGGTTGGCCATGTGGCCGCTCTTCGGATAGTGGCCGAAGAGCGGCGATACCTTATCCATCAGGTCGCCAATCAAGAACACCCACTCGTCTTCCCTGGCATGCAGGTGCACCGGATCCTGATCGGCCCAGCCGGTAGGCTTGCCTTCGCTGTCCTTGGCGATGAGGCCGGCTTTCCACACCAGATCGCCGGCCTGCTGCGGCGCCATGAGGATGGCGTCGTCGAAGCGGATGTCGTCGAAGTCGGTGGCAATGGTCTTGTTGAAAGGATCGACGGATTTCACCCTGGCATTGGGCACGTAGACGATCTGATCCTGGTACTGTTCGGCGAAAATCCGGCTGAAGCCCAGAAAGCTGGGATTGGGATCGAGGACGATGAGCTTGCCCTTGATCTTGCGGGACTTGAGCAACCAGCCGATCATGCACGCCCTCTCGTAGGGCGACGGCGGACAACGGTAAGGCATGGGCGGAATGGTCATGACGAGATCGCCGCCCTTGAAGCTTTCCAGCTTCTCCTTGAGCACCGCAGGCTCCTTGCCCGGGATGTAGGCGCAGGGATAATGCAGTAGGGTGTGGTCGATGGCGCGGCGGTCGTTGCCGTACCAGGCTTCGTAGTCGTAGCGTATGCCCACGGCGAGGATCAGCCAGTCGTAATCCAGCGTGCCCTGCTCCGTGACGACCCGGCGCTTGTCCCGGTCGATGGCCGATACTTCGGTCTGGATGAACGTGTAGCCGTAGGCGCTGGCGGCGGTGGCGTAATCATGGACGAGGAATCGGGTGTCCACGAGGTTCACCAGCCACTTGTTGCTCAGCGGGCAGGACCAGAACGCCGGGTTCTTTTCCAGCAGGACGACTTCCAGGTCGGGCGCCAAGTCGCGCAGGTGGCGGGCCGCACTCAGCCCGCCCCAGCCGCCGCCGACGATGACCACCCGCCGGCCTTTGCCGGGCGGCAGCAGCTCGGCCGCCCGGCCGATGAAGGGCGCCGCGCACAGAGCGGCGGAAGTGGCAAGAAAAGTGCGGCGGCTAAAGGGCATTTCTCTTTATCCTGGAAAAAACTATTGAACCGCAGAGGACGCGGAGGACGCAGAGGAAAAACAAGGCATTGCCAAATTTTGCCGAGTCAGCCATTAGGTGAATGCGTTTTTTACGTCAAGCATTTGAATTCCTCCGCGTCCTCCGCGTCCTCTGCGGTGAATCGCAATTTTTTACACTTCTTCAGTCCACCAGTCTCTTGAGATCGTAGGTGCTCGCCTGCTCGCACTTCCCGCCAGATTTGCAGCCTTTCAATATCCACAAGGAAATCAGCCCGGCAATTTCGTCGGCCCGGCTTTTTCGGGCCATCGCCATCGGCGTGCGCCCCCCTGACGATACGACATTGACGTCCGCACCCGCCTCGAGCAGAACTTTCGTTGCCTCGATCCGGTTGGTGTAAGCCGCCATGTGCAGCGGGGTGTTGCCATCCATGTCCTTGGCGTTGACGTCGGCGCCGGCCGCCAGCAGCGCTTTCACGGCGGTGACGTCTGGATTGGTCGCCGCCAGGTGCAGCGGCGTGCTGCCGAGGCCGGTGCGCGCGTCCCGCATGGCCGGATTTTCCTTGATGATTCTGGCAACCTCCGCGCCGCTGCCTATCCTCGCGGCATCGTGAATGATCTGGTCGTTTTGGCCGAGCACTTGCTGCGCATGCGCCGTGGAAGCCGATGCGGCGACGGACAGCATGACGATTAACAAACTTTCCCATACTTTGTTCATGAATTTCACTTCGCCCTCTCCTTTATGTAGCCTGTTCAAGCTGCCGCCTTCAACGTGAAATCGGCATGAATTTCATCCCACGGCACCAACACTTTGCCGTCCTCGTTTTTCTCGATCAATCCCAGCGCCAGCAGTTTCCCTGCATCGGAATGAACGTTGCTGTAATTGCGCCCAAGGTTTTTGGCGAGCGCATAAATGGTCATGGGCCCACTAGCCTTGAGTGCCTCCAGCAAAGACCAGCGGGCAGCCGTCAGGTTGGCGAGCAACAGCGGCATGTCGGCAAAATATAGTGCCTCACGCGGCATGACTTCCTGGCCTGCCTCTGCACGCTTCCATGCCTCCAGGACATCCGCGCCCATCTCTTTCAGGGATCGCGTCCCGACTTCAAGTTTCTTCATCATTCACCTCCGCCAATTTTTTCACATCGCCGAGAAAATCCGCCACCAGTTGTTCCGGACTGACAAACTTATAGGGATACTCTTCTTCTCCATAGTGGATGTGATCGCCTTTGCCGATTTCATTATCGTAACGCACAATGCAACGCCCCTCCTTACCGCAATAAAACCGGTATTTCAACCTGTGCGGACGATCTGCCGTGGCCTTTGGCAACAGCCAAAGCACCATCTCAACCACCACGCCGTTTGGATAAATTTTCTTGAGGTCGCGGATCAGCTTTGCTTTCATATATCGCATTGTAACAATATATTGTTAATGCGCAATACAGCGCTCGCTAAGCAACCCACCACCCCGTATAATTGGCCGCATTCCGGCAACTCACGCATTTTCCATCTGTGACCTCGCAGCACTTTTTCATCGACGGACCGGCCGGCAGACTGGAAGCGGCTGCCGCCATGCCCAGCGGCGAATGCCGCGGCATCGCCCTGGTCGCCCATCCCCATCCGCTGTATGGCGGCACCATGGACAACAAGGTGGTGACCACTCTGGCCAAGACTTTCAGCCGCCTCGGTTTGGCTGCATTTCGCCTCAACTTCCGTGGCGTCGGGCAAAGCGCGGGGGAGTTCGATCAGGGTATCGGCGAAACCGGGGACATGCTGGCGCTGGCCGATCATGCCCGGCGCGAGCTGGGCAATCTGCCCGTCATGCTGGCCGGATTTTCCTTCGGCGGCTACGTCCAGACCCGGGTGCTGGAACAGGTTGAAGCGCAACGGCTGGTGCTGATCGCCCCGGCGGTAAAACACTTCAAGGTCGGCCCGGTGCCGGCCGATACGCTGGTGATCCACGGCGAACAGGACGAAGTCGTGCCGCTGGCCGACGTGCTCGACTGGGCGCGGCCGCAGAATCTGCCGCTCACCGTGGTACCGGGCGCGGGGCATTTCTTCCATGGCCAGCTCAACCTGCTCGCCAGGATCGTGGCCGACTCATGCCTCCGCCTCCTTTAATTGATATCATGAATTTTCACTTCCTCGTATCGGCGTCCAGCGACAATCGCGGCCGGTCGCACCTTCCTGCGGAAGGCACTGCTCCCTGCTCATGTCGCTGCTGAACATTCACAACCTGCGCAAGTCCTACGGCCCGCTCGAAGTGGTGGCCGGGATCGACCTCGCCGTGAAGAAGGGCGAATGCTTCGGCCTGCTCGGGCCGAACGGGGCAGGCAAGACCACCACCCTGCGGCTGGCGCTGGGGCTGACTGCGCCGGATGGCGGCACGATTTCCATGTTCGGCCTGCCGGTTCCCGACCAGGCGCGCGAGGCGAGGATGCGGGTGGGGGTGGTGCCGCAGATGGACAATCTCGATCCCGACTTCACGGTGCGCGAAAACCTGCTGGCCTATGGCCGCTATTTCGGCCTGAAGGATGCCGAGACCGCCGTACGCATCCCGGCCCTGCTCGAATTCGCCGGCCTCGAACACCGCGCCGACGCGCGCATCGACGCCCTCTCCGGCGGCATGAAGCGGCGCCTTACCCTGGCGCGGGCGCTGGTCAACGACCCCGACCTGATCTTTCTGGACGAACCGACCACCGGCCTCGACCCCCAGGCGCGGCACATGATGTGGCAGGGCTTGCGACGGCTGCTCAACCAGGGCAAGACCATCCTGCTCACCACCCATTTCATGGAAGAAGCGGAGCGCCTGTGCGACCGGATCGCGATCATGGATCATGGCAAGATCATTGCCACCGGCAGCCCGCACGAATTGATCGGAAACCACATTGAACCTCAGGTGGTGGAAGTCTATGGTGAAGGAGTAGCCGGCTGGACGGCGGCACACAGCAGCACTTATTGCGAACGGGTCGAAAAGGTGGGCGAAACGGTGTTCTGCTACACCCGCAACAGCGAGGCACTGGTACAGCAATTGCGCAACCGGACCGACCTGCGCTACCTGAACCGCCCGGCCAGCCTGGAAGATGTGTTCCTCAAGCTGACCGGCAGGGATTTGCGCGATTAACTGTTAAACATTGGAATGCTCGTGCATGTAGGAGCGCCGCCCTCGGCGCGAATGCAGACGTAAATCGCGGCCAACCCCCATCCCAACCTTCCCCCGCAAGCGGGGGAAGGGGCGATCGCCTCCCCTCCCGCTTGCGGGAGGGGATTGAGGGGAGGGCTGGCGCCGCTCCTACAGCGGAGTTTTGGGTTTAATGGATAATCCGGATTAAAAGGAGAAAAACTCATGAGCGTTTTGCGGGAATTCAAGGAATTTGCGGTCAGGGGCAACGTGGTTGACCTCGCTATCGGCATCATCATCGGCGCGGCATTCGGCAAGATCGTCACGTCCTTCGTCAACGACATCCTGATGCCGCCGATCGGCAAGCTGCTGGGCGGCTTCGACTTCAGCAACCTGTTCATCAACCTTTCCGGCAAATCGGTGACCACCTTGGCTGAGGCCAAGGCCGCCGGAATCGCGACGATCAATTACGGCGTGTTCCTCAACACCCTGATTGATTTCACCATCGTCGCAGCCGCCGTGTTCATCCTGGTGCGCCAGATCAACCGCCTCAAAAAAGCAGAGGAACCCGCCGCCGCCCCAGCGACCAGGGAGTGTCCTTATTGCCTCAACGCCATTCCGGTCAACGCTACCCGTTGCGGCCACTGCACTTCGGAGCTGAAATGAACCTGGATTGTCCATTAGAGCCAAAGCACCATTGTGGGAGCGCCGCCCTCGGCGCGAATGCGACCGCAAATCGCGGCGAGGGCGCCGCTCCTACATGCACGAGCATTCCAATGGACAATCTGAAATGAAGCCGCTGCCATGACCGGATTCTGGGCGCTGCCCACCCTGAGCCTGCGCTTCATCCCGGTATGGCGGCGCAACTTCCTGGTATGGCGCAAGCTCGCCATCCCCTCCATCCTCGGCAACCTGGCCGACCCGGCATTTTACATGCTGGGTCTGGGCTACGGACTGGGCGGCCTGCTCCCCGAAGTGGGTGGCGTACCCTACCTGACTTTCCTCGCCGCCGGCACGGTGTGCTACAGCACCATGAACAGCGCCACTTTCGAGGTACTCTACTCGGGCTTCTCGCGCATGCACGTGCAGAAAACCTGGGAGGCCATCCTCAACGCACCGCTGACCCTGGACGACGTGCTGCTCGCCGAACTGCTCTGGGCCACCAGCAAGAGCCTGCTCTCCGGCCTGGCGATCCTGATCATCGTCTGGGCGCTGGGCCTGGCGGATTTCGGCCAGACCCTGTGGCTGATCCCGCTGATCGTCCTGATCGGTTTCTGCTTCGCCGGCATGGGACTGGTGATGAACGCGCTTTCGCCCAACTACGATTTTTTCATGTACTACTTCACCCTGGTGATCACGCCGATGGTATTGCTGTGCGGCGTGTTCTACCCGGTCGACCAGCTGCCGGCGTGGCTGCAAACGGTTTCCGCCTGGCTCCCGCTGACCCATGCCATCGCGCTGGCCCGCCCGCTGGTGCAAGGCGGATCGCCGCAGCAAGTGCTCGCTCACATCCTGGCGCTGCTCGCCTATGGCGGCGCCGGTTTTTATATTGCGCTGGTGCTGACCCGGCGCAGACTACTGAAATAACCTATGCCGGACAAGCCGGAACCAAAAAGGGTTTACCGCAGAGGCGCAGAGACGCGGAGGAAAGACAAAGAGCGCTCAACAGAGAAACCTCTGCGTCTCCGCGCCTCTGCGGTGAAAAAACATTCTTCTCATATTCTGAGATCATTTGGCTGATAAGAGACCATGACCACAACCCAACACTTTTTCGCTCCCTGTCCGCGCGGACTGGAAGCCCCACTGGCAGCCGAACTGGAAAAGCTCGGCGCAGCCGATATTCAACCCACCGACGGCGGCGTCGGCTTTGCCGGCGATCTGGCGCTGTGCTATCGCGTCAACCTGTGGAGTCGGGTCGCCAGCCGCGTCCTGTGGCGGCTGGCAGAACAGCCCTACCGCAGCGAGGAGGACATTTACCGTGCCGCGCTGGCCCTGCCCTGGCCGAGCTATTTCAATGTCGAACAGACTTTTCGCGTCAAGGTCAGCGCGATCAAGTGCCCCCTGCGCAGCCTGGATTTCGTCACCCTGAAAATCAAGGACGCCATCTGCGACAAGTTCCGCAAAGCCGGCGGCGAACGGCCGAGCATCGACACCGCCGCGCCAGACATGCGGGTGTACGCTTTTCTCACCGCAGACCGGGTATCGCTTTACCTCGACACCTCCGGTGAAGCGCTGTTCAAGCGCGGCTACCGCAAGGAGCAGGGCGAAGCGCCGCTGCGCGAAAACCTGGCAGCGGGAATTTTGCATCTCGCCGGCTGGCAGCCGGGGATGCCGCTGCTCGACCCGATGTGCGGCAGCGGCACCTTCCTCATCGAGGCCGCCCAGATGGCGCTCAACATCGCGCCTGGTTCGGAACGCTGGTTCGCCTTCGAACAGATGAAAAATTTCGATGCTGCGACCTGGGATGCGATCTACCAGGAAGCCGCCGCGGCGGAGCTGCCGAAAACGCCATTGCCGATCTACGGCAGCGACGTTTCCAGCACCGTGCTGATAGCGGCACGCGCCAACCTGGCGGCCGCCGGGCTGGAGGAAGTGGTGACCCTGAAGCAGATCAACCTGCTCGACGTCACGCCGCCCGCGCCGACCGGCGTGCTGGTCGCCAACCCGCCCTACGCCGTGCGCATCGGCGAACAGGAAGAAATGGCTCAGCTCTATCCCAGGATCGGCGACCTGCTCAAGCAGAAATTCGGCGGCTGGCGTGCCTGCTTCCTCAGCGCGGACATGCGCCTGGCCAAACTGATCCGGCTTTCGGTGTCGCGCCGCATACCACTTTTCAACGGCGCACTGGATTGCCGCCTGTTCGTGTACGACATGGTGGCCGGATCGAACCGCAAGGTGAAAAAAGAAGACAACCCGGATGGAGCAGAGCCTGTTTCCGTGCCACAATAGCCACAAACTTCCAAGAAAGGCACACCATGTTGATACCACCTCCAAAACTGACCCCCGACCTCGTGGCGGAACTGAATTTTCTCGCCCACTACGACCTCGACACCATGCAGGAAGGCATCAAGGTACACAAAGATGCCGAGCCCGCGGTGATCGCCGCAGTGCAGCGGCTGCACGACAAGAAACTGGTGACCCTGGCCGACGGCGGCTACCTCACCGTGCTCGGTCGCGAAGTGGCCGAGGCGCTGCAGTCGACGCTGACCATACTCACCGCAAAATAGCCGATGACGCCGCAGATCAGTGAACTGATCGAGCGGATCAGGGGGCTCGAGGAAGAACTCGAGCTTGAGCTTGCCAAAAAGCGGGACGAGCTGCGCTTCAGCCTGGAAAACCGCAGGGCTTTGTTCGAAAATGAAGTCCTGCTGAAGCACAAGCAGCTCAGGACCAGCCTGCTGCGCTACGTCCTGCACGCGAAACCGCGCCATATCTTCACCGCACCGATCATTTATCCAATGATCTTCCCGCTGCTACTGCTGGATGCGTTCGTCTTTCTGTACCAGTTGATCTGCTTCCCGATTTACGGCATTCCCAAGGTCAGGCGCAGCGACTACCTGATCTTCGACCATCAGGACCTCGCCTACTTGAACCTCCTCGAGAAGATCAACTGCGGCTATTGCTCCTACGCCAATGGCCTCATGTCCTACGCGAAGGAAATCGTGGCGCGGACGGAGCAGTACTGGTGCCCGATCAAGCACGCCCAGCGCATACTTCAGGCCCATTCGCGCTACAGCCGCTTCACCGATTACGGCGATGGGAGCGCCTATCGCAATGAACTGAAAAATATCCGCTGCGATTTCGGCAGCGGCGAAAAGGAAGAAAAGTGATGATCAAGCACATCGTCATGTGGCGGCTGCGGGAAGATGCTGGCGACAAGGCGGCCAACGCGCAGGAACTGAAGCGCCAGCTGGAAAGCCTCAACGGCCGCATCCCCGGCCTGCTCAAGCTGGAAGTCGGCATCGATTTCAGCAAGGAAAATGAATCCTCCGACGTGGTGCTGTACTCCGAATTCGAGAGCAATGCCGCGCTGCAGGCCTACCAGGTACATCCCGCGCACAACGAGGTCGTCCCCTTCGTGAAGTCGGTCCGCGGCGAGCGCCGCGTGGTCGACTACGAAGCCTGAATCCCCTGATTAACCCAACCAAGGAACCTCAATGACCCCCCGCACCATCGGCAGAAAAATCGCTTTCGGCTTCGCCGTCGCCTCCTTCTTCAGCATGGTCGTGAGTCTGGCGATCCTCATCTATCTCCTGGCCACGCGCGGCAGCGGCGATGTCGTCACCGCCAGCATGTTCGCCACCACCCTGTTTTTCCTCAGCTGCGGCATCGTGCTCTATCTGATGAGCAAGCCGCCACGCTACAAGCTGGAACCGTGGGACAGCGTTGATCAGACCGAATAAATCCACTCCCGCCATGGCCGCACTCTGGGTCACGGTCTATTTCGCCACCCTGATCTGGTCGGGCATCCACCCCAAGGATACCCTCACCTGGCTGCTCGAAGTCCTGCCGGCAATGATTGCCTTCGTGCTGCTGGCGGCCACGCGCCGCCGCTTCCCCTTCACGCCCCTGGCCTATTTCCTGATCCTGACTCACTGCCTGATCCTGATGATCGGCGGGCATTACACTTATGCCGAAACGCCCCTGCTCGACCCGCTCAGGGATTATTTTGGCTGGCAGCGCAACAACTACGACAAGCTCGGCCACCTCGCCCAGGGCTTCGTCCCGGCCATCGTGGCGCGGGAAATCCTGATCCGCAATGCCGTGGTCGCATCGAAACGCTGGCTGTTCTTCATCGTCGCAAGCATCTGCCTGGCGATCAGTGCGCTCTACGAGCTGATCGAATGGTGGGTAGCGCTGGCGTCGGAAGAAGCGGCCGAGGCCTTTCTCGGGACGCAGGGCTATGCCTGGGATACCCAGTCGGACATGGCTTATGCGCTGATCGGCACCATCGCCGCGCTGGCTTTTCTGGGCAGGATGCACGACCGGCAGATCGGGGCGCTATCCGAAGAGGCAACTGAACCTGGAAAAAGCTATTGAACCGCAAAGGACGCAAGGGACGCGAAGGAATTCAAGAACTCAAAAGGCTTAAGGAAACGCTGATTAATCCTAAAAACCGCTTTTATCCACAGATGAACACGGATTAACACAGATAAAACAATGTCTTGTTGAAGATTTGCGACTCACCCAAAAGGTGATTAAGACGAGAATGGTAACTCATTGATAATCTGTGTATATCTGTGTTAATCCGTGGCTGAACTGCTTTTTATAGGTTAATTCGTCGCACCGGCGGAAGCCGGTGTCCAGTGCTTTGAATTTTCTAGATTCCGGCCTTCGCCGGAATGACGATTTGCCATTTAATCAGCGCTTCCTTAATTAACGCGTCGTTTTCCCTTGCGAGCCTTCGCGTCCTTTGCGGTGAAACGCTGTTTTTAAGGATCAAACCTTCCGGGCGACTATCGTCGCAAACACCTTCTCGGTATTCTCCGGCGCGGGGAAGGTCTGATAAACATGCTCCAGCAGCTGCCAGCCGGCAAAGCGCTGCACAAGCTCCTCGCGACCGAACAGGTAAAAATGCCCCGGCTGGAACAGGCCGAGAAAAGTCGTGCCCTCGATCAGGACGTTGATCACGGCGCGCCCGCCGGGCTTCACGTGCTGCTGGATTTCATCGAGCAAGGCCAATGCCCGCTCCCGGTCGAAGAACATCAGCAGTCCGATCGCCACGATGGTGTCGTACTGGCCATCGATGCGGTAGTTCGACAGGTCGGCCTGGATTCCCCGCAACGCCAGCTTCTCCTGTTGCGCCACCCGCCGGATATGCGCCACCGCAGTCGGGCTGGCATCGACCGCCACCACCGAGGCGCCGCACCGCGCCGCCTCGACCGCCAGATTCCCCAGGCCGCAGCCGAGGTCCAGCACGCTGCCCGTCAAATGCGGCAGCGCCGCCGCCTCGAACGGGTTGAGGGCAAAGCTCTGCTCGCTGACCTGTTTCTGGAACTGCTTGTCGAAAAAAGAAACGGGATGGTTAGCCGACATTTTTAAACTCCGCCTTAATACACTACCTTGCACCGCATTATCGGCGTTTCGCCGGCGTGTTTGGCATGATCCGTTTCATAAACTCGTCGAAGAGGGGTGCGGTAAACGCCGTGTCGCCGTGTGATGGGCTGTAAATCATCCCCTTTTTGATAAGGTTATTTCTTACCGGTGCAACACTTTGCACATCGACCCCCAATTTCTCGGCAATATCCCCCGATCTTTGCGGGCCGGCTCCCAGTTCGGCAAGCGCACGGAGATAGTCCTTCTCTCGCGGCGTCAGGCGGTCAAAGCGAACCCGGAAAAAGCTTTGGTCCAGCCGTGCGATGGATGCTGCCGTCGCTTTACCCACCGCATCCAAGTCTATTGGCGAGTTGTTCGCAAGATTCCATGCCTGGTACCCCCACTCCTGGATAAAATACGGGTAGCCCTGAGTGACACGGATAATTTCATCCAGCGCCTCATTCGTAAAATCAGCCCCCTCATTGCATACTGGATCACGCAATGCTTTCTTGGCATCCTCATTTTTCAGCGGGCCCACTTCCGGAAATTCAAAAAGGCGCTCCGCGTAAGACTTTGACCTGCCCGCCTTTCCTGCCAATTGGGGCAGGCCGGCCCCAATCACCACTAGTGGAAGTGACTTTTGCGATATCTTGTGAACCGCCATGATTAAAGCGCTAAGCTCTTCATCCTTCAGATACTGAAGTTCATCGATGATGATTGCCACCGCAGTATCGCGGTCCTGCGCAGCCTCACCCAAGGCAACAAAAACCTGCGTAAGGTCTGCTTCCAGATCGCCACTGTCGGCTGATCCCATTTCCGGATCGATGTCGAGGCCGAATTCGACATCGCCCACTTTCACTTTCAGGCCGCTGAAAAAGCTTTTCAAAACGCGGAGTCCGCGCTTCACTTTTGCGCTCACCCTTTCCCCTCTATCAAGGGACAGAAGCACCTGGCGCAAATAGGGCAGCAACAAGACCGGGAGGGCCTTTTGCTCGTGAGCCTCAATCATTATGGACTTGTAACCTTGCGCCTCGGCCAGTTCCGAGATTTTGTGAAGCAACACGGTTTTTCCAACGCCGCGCAGCCCTATTAGCAATACGCTTTTCTCAGGGCGCCCTTTCTTGATGCGGGCCAAGGTTGTTAGCGCCTGATTCAGAATGTCTTGCCGGCCCGCGAGTTCTGGCGGTGGCGTACCGGCGCCAGGAGAAAAAGGGTTATTAAGAACGTCCATTTGTAGCAACCTTATCAAGGTTTATCGTTATTACTCAGTATGCGCATAATATAGGTAACTTCAAGTAAGCTTCCTATATTTCCATCTCGTCGAAGCCAGTAGAAGCCTTGCGTTTGACAGAGCCGCGCTTCGGCTTCGTCGCGCCGGGCAGCAGCGACGTGAATTTCTGATACAACTCGAACAAGAACGCCACGCGCTCGGCATCATTCTTGAAGTTCTTCTTGCCGTAGGCCGCATCCACCGCCGCGTCGAGCTTTTGGTGCGCCCTTACCAAGGCGGGCGGCATGGTGAGCGGGTCGTAGAGATCGGCGAGCGTGGCGTCGGGGAATTGTGCGCGGGCATCCAGCACACCTTGCGCGGCTTGTTCGATTTTTTGTTGGTGAGCTTCGCTTGGGTTATCGGGCCAGGGGAAGTTGTTGTAGACGATGCTGATTGAATACTGATAATCGCTTTTCATTCGCCCACAGGTGGAACGCATCCAAGCCATGTGCATGGCGGATTGCAATACGCCGAAGTGCTGCAGCCCTGCGTTGGGCGCAACGAGAATACTCCCGCTGGCAATCCAGTCTTTGCAAACAAAACCAATGGGCATGCAAGCACGACGCTCAGAAGACACTTTGGGTATCGCCAAGTAATCGGTTTCTGGCTGGCGGTTTTCAGAAAATAACGAGGGATATGCCGCCCATTCTCTGGTTCGCGCCTTTCCGCTGTCGGTTCTTGCCTGCCTTACTTTCTCTACCCGCTCCAATACATGCGGCAGCGTTTTGAGCTCTTGGGGGCTAATGCCGGACAACCAAAGGCACCAACGCTCAACATTGTTCAGCAACTCTTCACCGCCAATAATCCGCCGCAGCCACTTCTCGGCCTTAGGCTCGGCCAGCAGCAGACTGGCTTTCTCTTCCGGCGTTAAAAGCAGGTGACCAAAGTCAGTGGCCTCACTACCTTTGTTGAGTTGCGGCACGTCACAAATTGGCGTGGTTCGCTTTTGAATCAGAATATCCGGCGCATCCACCAGATACGGATTGATATTCGCGGCAGCTACCGCATGCGGCTCGCCGCGAATGTCTGCGTATTCGTAAATCGTTTTCTTCTCGGTGTCGAATGCGCCGAAGCCGATGATGACGCAATGCACCGCCGCCACCCCACGCGCTTCGTTGCTCCACTGGAAGGTGCGGTGGGCGAAGTGGATGTGCATGCCTTGGCTCAATAGCCAGCCCCACAGCACGCCCACCTGTTCGCCCTGGCTGATGCTGTTGGTGGAAACGAAGGCACAGCGAATTCGTGTGTCACGGATATAACCCGCCGCCTTGACGTACCAGGCGGCGACAAAATCCAGCACTCCCGACCCTGCAATTGGCGAGAATAGCGGAGCAACATCCATCTTTTGCTCCGGGCTCTGTTCTTTCTTGCCCACGAACGGCGGATTACCGAACACGAAGCTCGCCCGCTCCGCCGGCAGCACGGTATTCCAGTCCAGCGTCAGCGCATTGGCGTAGTGAATGTGCGGCGTGCTCTTGAGCGGGATGCGCGCGAAGTACATGCCGAATTCCTCCGACACCCGCACGTTCATCTGGTGATCCATCAGCCACAGCGCCACCTGGGCGATCTGGGCGGGGAACTCTTCGATCTCGATGCCGTAGAACTGATCGACGTTCACGCCGATCAATTGATGCACGTCGAGCACTTGCTGGCCGCTGTCATAGCTGGCGCGTAGCACGTCCAACTCCAGCTTGCGCAGCTCCCGATAGGCGATCACCAGAAAATTGCCGCAGCCGCAGGCTGGGTCGAAAAAGGTGAGCGTGCGCAGCTTTTTGTGGAACTCGAACAGCTTGTTCTTGTTGCTGCGCGCGCGCTGGAATTCGGCCTTGAGGTCATCGAGAAACAATGGCCCGATCAGCTTGAGGATGTTTTCCTCGCTGGTGTAGTGCGCGCCCAGGTTGCGCCGCGCCCTGCCGTCCATGATGCTCTGGAACAGCGCGCCGAAGATGGCCGGGGAGATCGCGCTCCAGTCCAGCGCGCAGCAGTCGAGCAGAGCTTCGCGCATGGCGGCATCGAAGGCGGCGATGGGCAGCATTTCCTCGAACAGCTTGCCGTTCACATAGGGGAAGGCGGCAAGCTGGTCGTCGAGGTTGGCAGAACGTTTATCCTCGGAGGTGTTGAGCACCTGGAAGAATTGCGCGAGCTGCGGGCCGAGATCGCTCCCGTCCGGCGCGGTGTGTTCTTCCAGCCAGGCGCGGAAGGCGCTGGCGGGCTGGAATATGCCGGTATCCTCGGCGAACAGACAGAACAGCAGGCGCACCAGCAGCACTTCGAGCGGATGGCCCTCATAGCCGCTGGCCTTCAACTGGTCGTGCAGCCGCCCCATGCGCTCGGCGGCCTTGATGTTCACCGGGTTCTGCGGCTCTATGACCTGGGTGCGGTAGCCCGCAATGAAGGCGAAATGCTTGATGTGCTTGTGCAGGTCGGCAAGACGGAATTCCGCCTGCTTGTCCTCCTCCAGGTCGAAGAGACGGAATCGCTCGAAGTCCGACACCAGAATGTAACGGGGCAGATCGCGTTCAGCGATCCCGTCGAAATAATCCGTGGCCTGCGTGAAAGCGCGGTCCAAGTCCTGGCCGCGGCTCTTGTGCTCGATCAGCAGCACACCTTTCCAGAAGGCGTCGATGCGGCCCTGCCTGAGTTTCTCCCCGGCGCGTGCAAGCTGTACCTGCTTCTCGAACACGGCCACGCGCTTGCGCTCAATGCCGAATACCGCGAAGAAATCGTTCCAGAAGCTTTGCGCCTCGGCACGCTCCGAACCTTCCTCCTCCCATTTGCGGGAAAATTCGAGGGCGCGGCTTCTTATCTCGTTCCAGGATAATGGCATGGGTTCACACCGCCCCGGCTTCTTTCGCCTGCTGGTCCGCGTGGTAACTCGACCGCACCATCGGCCCGCAGGCGGCATTGGAAAATCCCATTTCTTCGGCTGCAGCAGTGTACCGGTCGAACTGGGCGGGCTCGACGAAGCGCACCACCGGCAGGTGATGCCGGGTCGGCTGCAAATACTGGCCGATGGTCAGCATCTCCACGCCGTGGGCGCGCAAGTCGCGCATCACTTCCAGAATTTCCTCGTCGGTTTCGCCTATCCCCACCATCAGGCCGGACTTGGTGGGTATGTGTGGGTAGCGCCGCCTGAATTCCTGCAGCAGCTTGAGTGAGTGGGCATAGTCGGCGCCGGGACGGGCCTGCTTGTACAGACGCGGCACGGTTTCCAGGTTGTGGTTGAGGACGTCGGGCAGATCATTCGCCAGCGCATCCAGCGCGACTTCGAGCCGGCCGCGGAAATCCGGCACCAGGGTCTCGATGCGGGTATGCGGGGACTGTTCTCGCGTGGCGCGGATGCAGGCGGCGAAGTGGCCGGCGCCGCCGTCGCGCAGGTCGTCGCGGTCGACGCTGGTGATCACCACGTATTTCAGGCCCATCACCTCAACCGAGGCGCCGATCTGCTCAGGCTCCTCGGCGTCAGGCGGCAGCGGCGTGCCATGGGCGACATCGCAGAACGGACAGCGGCGCGTGCACAGGTCGCCCAGGATCATGAAGGTAGCAGTGCCGTGGCTGAAGCATTCGCCGATGTTGGGACAGGACGCTTCCTCGCACACGGTGTGCAGGTTGCGGCTGCGCAGGATCTGCTTGATCTCCTGGTATTTGGCCGAGGTTGGCGCCTGGGCACGGATCCAGCTCGGCTTGCGCAACGGCTCGGAAGGGATGATCTTGATCGGGATGCGTGCGGTTTTCGCAGCGCCTGTTTGTCTGTTTTCAGCCATTGTTTATTCCTAAAATTTTGCCACAGAGGGCACAGAGTAGTAACGACTCAGGTGCAGCCATCCTTCTCCTTCCCCCTTGCAGGGGGAAGGTCGGGATGGGGGTAGAAAGGTGAGGTAAAGATGCCGTGTCGATAAGAGCGCCCTCACCCCAACCCTCTCCCGCAAGCGGGAGAGGGAGCAAACGTGAAGGGCGCTTGTTTTGATCTGCCACCCTCTCACCCCCATCCTAACCTTCCCCCTAAAAGGGGGAAGGAACTGGCGTGGTGGCTATAGATTTTTACGCAAGTGTTCCACCAGTTTCTCGCCGAGCGTTTCTATATCATCCTGAATGCCAACATCGCGGCACTGCGTCACTGCCAGCCCTTCGTAACCGCAGGGGTTGATCGCCGCGTACGGGGATGGATCCATGTCCACGTTCAGGCACAGGCCGTGGTAACAGCAGCCGTTCCTGATGCGCAGCCCGAGGGCGGCGATCTTGGCGTTGCCGACATAGACACCCGGCGCCTTGTCGCGCCGCTCGGCTCTGGTGCCATATCCCGCCAGCAGGTCGATCACCGCCTGCTCCATGCGCCGCACCAGCTCCTTGACGCCGATATTGCGCCGCTTCAAATCCAGCAGCAGGTAGACAACGATCTGCCCCGGCCCATGGTAGGTGATCTGGCCGCCGCGGTCGATCTTCACGACCGGGATATCGGTGGCGCGCAGCAGGTGCTCCGGTTTGCCCGCCAAGCCCAGGGTATAGACCGGCGGATGCTCAAGCAGCCAGATCTCATCGGGCGTATCCGGCCCGCGCGTGGCGGTGAAATCCTGCATCGCTTGCCAGGTCGGCAGGTATTCGACCCTACCTAAATACCTGGTGATGGGTAAGGCGTGAGGAGTAAGGAGTAAAGTCTCCCCCATTGCGCCTTTCTCCTCACTCCTCACTCTTCACTCCTCACTGATTAAAGCGCCATCGACACCATCGGGTGGCCGCTGATCTCGCGGTACAGATCGTCGAGCTGGGACTGCGATACAGCGGTAATGGTGCAGGTCAGGGAAACGTACTTGCCGCTGCTGCTCGCCTTCATTTCCATGCTCACGGCGACGAAATCCGGCGCGTGGCGCAGTACGATTTCCAGCATGGCATCGGCGAAACCCTCTCTCGCCTCGCCCATGATCTTGATCGGGAAGGCGCAGGGGAATTCGAGCAGGGTGGTGCGTTCTTCGGTCATCTTATAAGCCCAGGTTGTTCATTAGAGCCAAAACACCGTTGTAGGAGCGGCGCCCTCGCCGCGAATGCGGTCGCAAATCGCGGCGAGGGCGCCGCTCCTACATACGCGCGCATTCCAATGGATCGGGGATAAAAAAACCCTCTGCGGTGAATCAATTGTATTTTCCGGATTCATGCTGCCCTCATCACGGTGTTCTTGTAATCCTGGTAAAGGCGGTACATCTGGCGGAACAGCGGACCCGGCTTGCCATCCGCGACAGGCTGGCCATCCAGATGGGTGATCGCCAGCACTTCCTTGGTCGAGGAGGTGAGCCACAGCTCCTGCGCCGTCCTCACTTCATGCTCGCTGATGCGCCGCACCTCGGTTTTGAGGGATGCGGCGGCAGCGAGTTCCAGGATCACGTCGTAGGTGATGCCGGGCAGCATCAGGTTGTCTTTCGGCGGAGCCAGCAGGACGTCATCGCGCACCACGAAGATGTTGCTGGCGGCGCCCTCGGTGAGGAAGCCGTCGCGCAGCAGCAGGGTTTCGGCCGCACCCGCATCCACCGCCAGCTGGCGCAGCAATACGTTGGGCAGCAGAGAAATCGCCTTGATGTCGCAGCGCAGCCAGCGGTTGTCCGCCGCGCTCACCACGGCAACGCCGCTTTCCACCAGTTCCGGCGTCGAAGTCACCAGCGGGTTGCTCATCATGAACACCGTCGGCGCCACGCCCGGCGGGAAGGCGTGGTCGCGTTTGGCCACGCCGCGCGTGATATGGAGGTAGAGCGACTGGTCTTCTTCCTGGTTGCGCTCGACCAGCTCGCCGATCAGGCGCACCCATTCATCCTCGCCATGCGGGTTGGCCAGACGGATGCTGTCCAGGCTGTGCTGCAGGCGCTTCAGATGCTCGCGCAGGCGGAACGGGCGGCGCGAGTAGACCGGGATCACCTCGTAGACGCCGTCGCCGAAGATGAAGCCGCGGTCGAGTACCGGCACGCAGGCTTCTTCGATCGGCATGAACTGGCCGTTGAGGTAGATCATTTGAACCACAGCTTGATTCCGTCCCAGCCGCGCTTGAAGAAGTTCGCCCTGGCCACGCCTTCCAGCGCCACCAGCGGGTATTCGGCATAGGGCTTGTCATCCAGCATCAAACGGATAGTACCGACTTGCTGCCCCGCCGGAAGCGGCGCCAGCAAGGGCTGCTTGCTGACCAGCGAGGCCTTGAGACGCGCATATTGGCCCTTGGGCAGCGAGATGTAGAAATCCTGGGCAACGCCGGCCTTGAGGATGTTTTCGCTGCCTTTCCATACCGGCAGGGTGGCAACGGTTTGCCCCTTCTGGTACAGATGGTGGGTGTCGAAATTCTGGAAGCCGTAATTCAGCAGTTTCTGGCTCTCGCTGGCGCGCATGCTTTCCGATGTCGTGCCCAGCACCACCGAAAGCAGCCGCCTCGAATCGCGTTTGGCCGAGGCGATCAGGCAGAAGCCGGCGGATTCGGTATGCCCGGTTTTCATGCCGTCGACGGTGGGGTCCTGCCACAGCAAACGGTTGCGGTTGGCCTGGGTGATGTTGTTGTACTTGTACTCTTTCAGCGAATAGAGCGGATAGTATTGGGGGAAATCGCGGATGATCGCCCGCGCCAGCAGGGAAAGGTCGCGCGCCGTGGTGTAGTGCTGCGGGTGGGGCAGGCCGGTGGAATTCATGAAGTGGGTGTTGTTCATGCCCAGGCGCCGGGCTTCCAGATTCATGCGCCGGACGAACTCTTCCTCGCTGCCGGCGATGCCCTCAGCCAGGGTGATGCAGGCATCGTTGCCGGATTGCACGATCATGCCGCGTATCAGATCGTCCACGGCAACCGGCGTGTTCGGCTGGATGAACATGCGCGAACCCTCGGCGCGCCAGGCCCGCTCCGACACCGGCAGTGCCTGGGCAGGGGCGATCACTCCCTGGCGCAGGGCGGCGAAAGTCAGGTAGGCGGTCATCAGCTTGGTCAGCGAAGCCGGCTCCATACGTTCGTCCTCGCCCCGCTGCTGCAAGGTCTGGCCGCTGGAGAAGTCCACCAGGATGTAACTTCTGGCAGCGATATCCGGCGCGGGGGGCAGGGGAGCGGCGGGAGGTGCCGCAAACACCGGGAGTGCAACGAATAACATGGCAAGCGAGGTAATTACAAGACTCGTCATTCCGGCGAAAGCCGGAATCCAGCGACTTTGGAACCTGTTTAAATTCCTGGATTCCGGCTTTCGCCGGAATGACGAATTTCTACTTCTTCGGACTTTTGCAACCACTTCAAGCGTAAGGAATTTTTTCATCATAAGTAAACCGTTTGAAAGTTAGCGGGTGGTCAACACTGTTTTGATATTGAGAGAATTCTTGATCTCGGCGGCAACCTGGCTGGCTTCGGCCAGGGTCTGGAACGGCCCGGCGCGCACCCGGAACAGCCCGTCTGACGGGTGGATTTGCAGCTTGTCGGCCAACTGGGCCAGCTCAACCTTGAGCCTGCCGCGGAAAGACTCCGCATTTTCCTGCGCGCCGAACGCACCGAGCTGGACATAGTGGCCGTTATTCTCAGCCGGCTGCAACGGCGTTTCCTGCACCGCGACAACAGGGCCCTTGTCGGCCAGCGGAGCGGCGACCGGCGCTTCAGCCGGTTTTGCTCCTATTATCGCCTCCACCTCGACCTGGGTGCTGCCACCGGCGAGCACGCCCAGCTTGTAGGCCGCGGTATAGGACAAATCGATCAGGCGGTCGCTATGAAACGGGCCGCGGTCGTTGACCCGCACCACCACCGATTTGCTGTTCTTCAGGTTGGTGACGCGCACATAACTCGGGATGGCCAGGGTGGGGTGCGCCGCGGTCATGCCGTACATGTCGTAGACCTCTCCGATCGAGGTTTTCTGACCGTGATAGCGTCTGCCGTACCACGAGGCCACGCCGGTTTCCTTGTAGGGCTTGAGGCGGGTGTCTGGGGTATAGGTCTGGCCCAGGACGGAGTAAGGCCGGTTGGCGAACTTGTGCAGCGGCTCGACTTTCGGTTCGGCATCGGGAATGGCATCGAGATTGGCGGGCGGGTTGTCGCCCGGACCATCGTCGAGGTAATAGCCGCCCCCTTTTTTTGTCACTACAGCCGGTTTTTCCGGCTTGGAGGCAACCGGCGCATCCTGCCGCGGCGCGATGCTGCCGCAGCCGGCCAGAAGGGCGGGCAACAGGCTAATCGCAGCCAACATCGGGCCGCAGCCTCGCCTCTCGCCTCTCGCCCCTTGCCCCTTGCCTGCTCTTCTCATGACTGCACCAGTTTCCGGTGGGTTTGAATACTCATCAACATACCAAATCCAACCAGCAGTGTCACCATGGAAGTCCCGCCGTAGCTGATCAGCGGCAGCGGCACGCCGACCACGGGCAGGATGCCGCTCACCATGCCCATGTTGACGAAGGCATAGGTGAAGAAGGTCAGCGTGATACTGCCCGCCAGAAGGCGGCTGAACAGGGTCGGTGCCTTGGCGGCGATCACCAGGCCACGGCCGATCACCAGGACGTACAACGCCAGCAGGATAAGGTTGCCGGCCAGGCCGAATTCCTCGGCATAGACGGCGAAAATGAAGTCCGTGGTGCGCTCCGGCAGAAAATCGAGATGGGTCTGCGTCCCGTTGAACCAGCCCTTGCCGAAAACCCCGCCCGAGCCTAATGCAATGCTCGACTGGATGATGTGATAACCCGAGCCGAGCGGATCCTGGGAAGGATCGATCAGGGTCAGGATGCGCTGGCGCTGGTAATCGTGCAGCAGCGACCACAGAATCGGCGCACTCGCCGCGCCGATTCCAACCAGTCCGAGGATGATGCGCCAGTTCAGGCCTGCCAGAAACAACACATAGAAGCCAGCGGCGGAAATCAGCAAGGAGGTGCCGAGATCCGGCTGTTTCAATACCAGCCCCACCGGAGCCAACAGCATCAGGACGGCGACGCCGAAATCCTTGAGGTTGAGGGTCTTTTCGCGCCGGTCCAGGTACCAGGCGAGCATCAGCGGCACGGCCAGCTTCATCATCTCCGAGGGCTGGATGCGGGTGACGCCGACATGCAGCCAGCGCCGTGCGCCGTGGCTGACATCGCCAAAAAGAGCGACGCCAACCAGGAGCAACAGCCCAAAGACATAAACCGGCAAGGCAAGCCGCGCCAGATGCTGTGGCGGCACCTTGGCAACCATCCACATCAAAAGCAGCGCCACGGCCATGTTGACCATCTGGCCGGAGACCTTGGCAAGATCCTGGCCGGAGGCACTGTACAGCACCCCCAGGCTGATCAGCATCAGCATCAGAATAAAGCTCAGCAGCAGGCTGTCGACATTCTCGGTCAGCCGTAACCATAAACGCCGCAGGTCGATTTTAATCATGCTCCTCCTCTTCCTCATCGGCGGGCGGCACGGGTGGCGGCGGCAGCTTGCCGAGCAGGTAATAGTCCAGCACCATGCGGGCGATAGGCCCCGCGGTCGAGCCGCCGTGGCCGCCGTTTTCTACCAGGATGGCCATGGCAATCCTGGGATCTTCGGCCGGGGCATAGGCGATGAACAGGGCGTGGTCGCGGTGACGCTCGGCAACCCGGCTTTCCACGTATTTCTCGCCCTGCTTGATGGCGATCACCTGGGCCGTGCCGGTCTTGCCGGCGGTGAGGTAGGGAGCACCCGCGCCGACGCGCGTTGCCGTGCCGCCCGGCTGGGTGACGTCTATCATCGCCTTCTTTACCAGTTCCAGGTTCTCCGGCTTCAACATCAGGGTGGCAACGGGCTTGGCAGCAGGCACCGTCCGCACCTGGCTGGTGGCGGCATCGAGAATCGAGCGCACCAGGTGCGGACGGATAACGGTGCCGTTATTCGCCAGCACCGCCGTGGCGAAGGCCAGTTGCAGGGGGGTGGCCAAATTGTAGCCCTGGCCGATGCCGACGCTGATGGTGTCGCCGGCATACCATTTCTGCTTGTGGCGCTTCATCTTCCACTCGCGCGAGGGCAGCAGGCCGGTGGTTTCACCCTCGATGTCAATGCCGGTCTTCTTGCCGAAGCCGAACTGGCCGATGAAGTTGAAGATGTTGTCCGGCCCCAGATCGTTGGCCAGGCCATAGTAGTAGGTGTCGCAGGAAATCACGATGGATTTGTGCAGATCCACCGAGCCGTGCCCCCCCGCCTTCCAGTCCCGATAGCGATGGGCGTTGCCGGGCAGGGTAAAAAACCCCGGGTCGGAGATGGTGTAGGAAGGCGTGCGCTTGCCCAGCTCCAGCCCGGCCAGCGCCATGAACGGCTTGAAGGTCGAACCCGGCGGATACTGCCCGCGCAGGGCGCGGTTGTTGAGCGGCTTGTCGGGGGAATTGTTGAGGGCATCCCAGTTGACCGGGTCGATGCCGTCGATGAACAGGTTGGGGTCGAACCCGGGCTTGCTGATAAAGGCCAGCACCTCGCCGCTCTTCGGCTCGATGGCCACCAGCGCGCCGCGGTACTGCCCGAAGGCCTGCTCGGCCACTTCCTGCAAGCGGCTGTCGAGGGTCAAGGTCAGGTTGTTGCCGGGCACCGGGGAACGCCGGCTCAGGGTCCGGATGGCACGGCCGCCGGCGTCGGTTTCCACCTGCTCGAAACCGGTGATGCCGTGCAACTGCTTTTCGTAACTCTGCTCGATGCCGAGCTTGCCGATGTGGTCGCTGCCGCGATAGTTCGCCATGTCTTCCGCGGCTTCCAGCCTGTCGAGGTCGGCTTCGTTGATGCGCCCGATATGCCCGATGGCATGGGAAGCCAGCTCCCCCTTGGGATAATGGCGGAACAGCCGCGCCTTGATGTCCACGCCGGGGAAACGGAAGCGGTTGGCGGTAAAGCGGGCAACCTCGACATCGTTCAGGCGGGCGCGAATCGGCAGACTCTCGAAATTGCGGCTTTCCTCGAGCAGCTTCCTGAAGCGCTTGCGATCGCGCGGCTGGATGTCGACCAGGGTGGCCAGCCCGTTGATCGTCGCCTCGAGGTCCTTCACCTTGCTCGGCGTGATTTCCAGGGTGTAAGCAGAGTAGTTGTGCGCCAGAACGATGCCGTTGCGGTCGAGGATCAGGCCGCGATTGGGAACGACGGGAACGATGGAAATACGGTTATTTTCTGCCAGGGTGTGGAAATGTTCGTGCTGCACCACCTGCAGGAAAAAGAAACGCCCCGCCAGCAGCATAAACAGCAGCATTGCGCCAGCCGCAGCAATGCCCAGCCGCCACCTGAAATAATACAGTTCCCTCTGATGGTTTCTGAGCTCGGTCGGGCGCTTCACTTGTGACCTGCGGAATACACCGAATCAGCATTCGGCCTGCCGCGCTGAGGAAGCAGAAACAGCAGGCTCAAGGCCGGCCACAGCATCGCGCCGGTCAGGCAGGAAAGGAAATAGCCGGGGCCGGGGAAAACGCCGCCGCCGAACAGCCGGATAATCAGCATCGCGGCCTGCAGCAGCAGCAACAGCAGCAGCACGTGAGCCGCCTGCTGCCACAGGGTGAAGCGCTGAATGCGCCGGTGCAGCATGATCGCAACATAGACGCCGAGGGTGTAGGCAAAAGCATGCTGCCCCAGAATCACGCCATCACCGACATCCATCAGCAGTCCGGCGATCCAGGCCGCGGCGAACCCCAGTTTTCGCGGTTCGCGGATCGCCCAGAACAGGAGTACCAGGGCGACGAAATCCGGACGAAACGACAGTGCCAGCCCGTGCCAGGGCAGCAGGTTGAGCAGCAACCCGCTCACCAGCGTCAGCAAGATGAATTTCAGGCTGGCGGGCTTGAGCAGTTCCGGTGCGCCGGCGTAATGCATATTATCCGCCTCTCTTCTTTCTCGAAACCGGCGTCTTGCCATCGGTCGTTCCCGTACCCGCCGGATCGGACTCGGGCTTCTGAAACCGCCGCACCTCGCCGGTCAGAATTAACAGCTGCTTGTGGCGGTTCACGCCCGCGCTCGGGGTGCACGTAATCTTGGCGAAAGCCGAGTTGCGCTCGATTTTCGATACCACCGCCACCGGCAATCCGGCAGGATAAACACCATCGATACCGGAGGTAACCAGGGTGTCGCCGTTCTGGATATCCGCATTGGCCGCCATGAAAGGCAGCTCCAGCGCACCATCCTGGCCATGGCCGAAAGCGATGGCACGGGCGCCATTGCGAACGATTTCAACAGGAATTGCCTGGTCCTTGTCGGTGAGCAGGGTGATCTCGCTGCTGAACGGGTAGACCCGGGTAACCTGGCCGATTACGCCAACATCGTCGAGTGCCGGTTGCCCGGCCTGGACTTTATGGTTCGAGCCCTTGTCCACGGTAATTTTCTGGGAAAACGGATCGCGCCCGGCATACACGATTTCAGCCGCCACCACGCTTTCGCCGCGCTGCCGCTGAACACTGAGGATGTTGCGGAGATGGGCATTCTCCGCCTGCATCGCCTGCACCCGTTGCAATTGCGCCGCCTGCACCAGCTGTCGCTGCCTGAGCGTATCGTTCTCGTTTTGCAGACGAGCCTGGGTGACGAAAAAGTTGCCGGTCCGGTCGAGAAGTTCGGCGGGGGTCATAGCCAGACGCTGCAGCGGAGCGACAGCTACCGAAATGATTTGGCGCAGCGAATCCAGTGCGTTCAGGCGAGCATCCAACACCATAAGCGCCAGGGAAATCGAGGCGAAAAAGACGAAGCGCGCCAGCGGGCTGGGGCCGTGCTTGAAAAAGGGTGGTGCCTGGTGATCCATACAGTCAGTAGGGTGGGCACGTCTTTGTTGTGCCCACGCGGTCAATGGAGGTTCCGCGTGGGCACAAAGACATGCCCACCCTACATGCTACATCAATCATTCGTGAAGACGCCGCCCAGCTTGTCCATTTCCTCGAGCGCCCGGCCGCTGCCGCGCACCACGCAGGTGAGCGGGTCTTCGGCGACGATCACCGGCAGCCCGGTCTCTTCCATCAGCAGGCGGTCCAGGTCGCGCAGCAGCGCGCCGCCGCCGGTCAGAACCATGCCCTTTTCGGCGATGTCCGCGCCCAGTTCTGGCGGGGTTTGCTCCAGCGCCGACTTGACCGCGCTGACGATGCTATTGAGCGGGTCGGTCAGGGCTTCGAGGATTTCGTTGCTGGAAATGGTGAAGCTGCGCGGGATGCCTTCGGCCAGATTGCGGCCTTTTACTTCCATTTCGCGCACTTCGCTGCCGGGGAAGGCGGAGCCGATCTCTTTCTTGATTTTCTCGGCCGTAGCTTCGCCGATCAGCATGCCGTAGTTGCGGCGGATGTAGTTGATGATGGCCTCGTCGAACTTGTCGCCACCGACCCGTATCGATGTGGCATAGACGATGCCACCCAGAGAGATCACGCCGACCTCGGTGGTACCGCCGCCGATATCCACCACCATCGAGCCGGTCGCCTCCGCCACCGGCAGATCGGCGCCGATCGCCGCCGCCATCGGCTCCTCGATCAGGTATACCTGACGCGCGCCGGCGCCGATCGCGGATTCGCGAATGGCGCGCCGCTCCACCTGGGTCGACCCGCAGGGCACGCAGATGATGATGCGCGGGCTCGGGCTGAGCATGCGTGAATCATGAATTTTCTTGATGAAGTACTTGAGCATCTGCTCGGTGATGGTGAAGTCGGCGATCACGCCGTCCTTCATCGGGCGGATCGCGGTGATGTTGCCCGGCGTGCGGCCGAGCATCTGCTTCGCCTCCATGCCCACCGCCTGGATGGTTTTTTTCGAAGAAGGCCCGCCCTCCTGGCGAATCGCCACCACCGAGGGTTCGTCCAGCACGATGCCTTTGCCACGCACGAAAATCAGGGTGTTGGCGGTACCCAGATCGATGGCCAGGTCGTTGGAAAAATATCCGCGTAAGAATCCAAACATCATTGCTTAATTCCAGTGATTGAGGTGCGTCGGTTAAATGAAACATGATACCATTTTAAGCGTATCGCTTTAAAGTTATCCGGGTGAATTTTATGTCATTGAATCTGGCCGATGTGAAGCGCATTGCCCATCTTGCCCGCATTGCGGTGGAAGAGGACGAAATGCCGGGCTATTTGCAGCAACTCTCCAACATCCTCAGCCTGGTCGAGGAAATGCAGGCCGTCGATACTACCGGCATCGAGCCGATGGCGCACGCCCAGGACGTAGTGCTGCGCCTGCGCAACGACGTTGCCACCGAAACCGACCGCCGCGCCGCCTACCAGGCCGTCGCGCCGCAAGTCGAAGCCGGCCTCTATCTGGTTCCCAAAGTCATTGAGTGATGGGTGACGGGGAATGGGTAATGGGGACCTTCCCCATTCCTCATCACCCTTTAATCCATTACCGGAATTAAAGAAAATGATTAACACCAATCTCAAAAAACTGGCCAGCCAGTTGGCCGCAAAGAAAATCTCCAGCGTCGAACTGACGCAGACCTTCCTCGATCGCATCCGGGAGCTGAACCCCGCCATCAATGCCTTTATCACCGTGGATGAGGAAAAAAGCCTGGCCCAGGCCAGGGCCGCCGATGCGTTGATCGCATCCGGCAAGGCCGGGCCGCTCACCGGCATTCCGGTGGCGCAGAAGGACATTTTCTGCGCCGAGGGCTGGCTCTCCACCTGCGGCTCGAAGATGCTGCACAATTTCGTCTCGCCCTATGACGCCCACGTGATCGAGCAGTTCAATCGCGCCGGCGCGGTCAATCTGGGCAAGACCAACATGGACGAATTCGCCATGGGCTCGTCCAACGAAACCTCGTATTACGGCCAGGTGAAGAACCCCTGGGACCTCGATGCCGTCCCCGGCGGCAGCTCGGGCGGCTCGGCCGCGGCAGTCGCGGCGCGGTTAGCGCCCGCCGCCACCGGCACCGACACTGGCGGCTCGATCCGCCAGCCCGCCGCGCTTACCGGCATCACCGGCATCAAACCGACCTATGGCGTGGTGTCGCGCTACGGCATGATCGCCTTCGCCTCCTCGCTCGACCAGGGCGGCCCGATGGCGAAAAGCGCCGAGGATTGCGCGCTGCTGCTCAACGTGATGGCCGGCTTCGACTCGCGCGACTCGACCAGCCTGGAACGGGAAAAAGAGGACTACGGCCGCGACCTGGAGCAACCGCTCAAGGGGCTGCGCATCGGCCTGCCCAAGGAATACTTCGCTGCAGGGCTTTCCGCCGACGTGGCACAAACCATCGAAGCCGCCCTGACGGAATACCGCAAGCTGGGCGCCGAGACCGTCGAGATATCGCTGCCCAACAGCAAGCTGGCGGTGCCGGTATATTATGTCCTCGCCCCGGCGGAAGCCTCCTCCAACCTCGCCCGCTTCGACGGCGTGCGCTACGGCTACCGCGCCCCGGAATATACCGACCTGATGGACATGTACCAGAAGACCCGCTCCCAGGGCTTCGGCGCGGAAGTGAAACGGCGCATCATGATCGGCACCTACGTGCTGTCCGCCGGCTACTACGACGCCTACTACCTGAAAGCGCAGAAGCTGCGCCGCCTGATCGCGCAGGACTTCACCAACGCCTTCGCGCAGTGCGACATGATCATGGGGCCGACCGCGCCGACCACCGCGTTCAATTTGGGTGAGAAAAGCGACGACCCGGTTTCGATGTACCTCTCCGATATCTACACCATCGCCGTCAACCTCGCCGGCCTGCCGGGCATGTCCGTACCCGCCGGCTTCGGCGCCAACGGCAGGCCGGTCGGCTTGCAGATCATCGGCAACTATTTCAGCGAAGCAAAAATGCTCAACGTCGCCCACCAGTACCAGAAGGCGACCGACTGGCACACTCGGCAGCCGCAAGGGATTTGATTATTGCTTTGAACCGCAGAGACGCAGAGGCGCTGAGATTTTCCCGTTTTTTCTCCGCGTCTCCGCGCCTCTGCGGTAAATAGAGGGTTTAAAACATGCAGTGGGAAATCGTCATCGGGCTGGAAACGCATGCCCAGCTCAACACACACTCCAAGATCTTCTCCGGTGCGGCCACCGCCTATGGCGCCGCGCCCAACTCCCAGGCCTGCGCGGTGGACATCGCCCTGCCCGGCGTGCTGCCGGTGTTCAACCGCGCGGCGGCGGAAAAAGCGGTCAAGTTCGGCCTGGCTATCGGCGCACGGATCAATCGCAGGTCGGTGTTTGAACGCAAGAACTACTTCTACCCGGATTTGCCCAAAGGCTACCAGACCACCCAGCTTGAACTGCCCATCGTGGCCGAAGGCGGAACGCTGCAGATTCAGGTGACCCCATCAGGCTCGGGACAGGCTTACGAGAAAACCATCCGCATCACCCGCGCCCATCTCGAGGAGGATGCCGGCAAATCGCTGCACGAGGACTTCCACGGCATGACCGGCATCGACCTCAACCGCGCCGGCACGCCGCTGGTCGAGATCGTCACCGAGCCCGACCTGCGCAGCAGCGCCGAAGCGGTGGCGTATGCCAGGAAGCTGCATTCCCTGGTGCGCTGGATCGGCATTTGCGACGGCAACATGCAGGAAGGCTCGTTCCGCTGCGACGCCAACGTTTCGGTGCGGCCCATGGGCACGGAAACGCTCGGCACCCGCTGCGAAATCAAGAACCTCAACTCCTTCAAGTTCATGGAAAAAGCCATCGACTATGAAGTTCGCCGGCAGATCGAGATCCTCGAGGACGGCGGCCGCATCGTCCAGGAGACCCGCCTCTACGACCCCGACCGGGACGAGACGCGCTCGATGCGCTCCAAGGAAGAGGCCAACGACTACCGCTACTTCCCCGACCCCGACCTGCTGCCGCTGGTAGTGGACGAGGCTTTCCTCGATCAGGCCCGATCCACCCTGCCGGAGCTGCCGCAGGCGATGCGCGAGCGCTTCATGAGCGACTTTGGGCTGCCCGCTTACGATGCCGGAATCCTGACCACATCGCGTGAACTGGCGGCCTATTTCGAGGATACGGTTAACGCTCTGGGTGGTGAAGCCAAGCTCAGCACCAACTGGATCATGGGCGACCTGTCTGCCCAGCTCAACAAAGAGGGGCTTGAGATCACAAGCTCCCCGATCGCCGCCGGCCAGCTCGCCGGACTGCTGAAACGCATTGTGGACGGCACCATTTCGGGCAAAATCGCCAAGGAAGTATTCGCTGCGATGTGGGCCGGCGAGGGCGATGCCGATGCCATCATCGAGGCCAAGGGATTGAAGCAGGTATCCGACAGCGGTGCGATCGAGAAGATCGTGGACGAGATCATTGCCGCCAATCCGGCACAGGTCGCCGAATACCGCAGCGGCAAGGAGAAAGTGTTCGGCTTCTTCGTCGGCCTGGCGATGAAAGCCAGCAGGGGCAAAGCCAACCCGGCGCAGCTCAACGAAATCCTGAAGAACAAACTGGCCGGCTAAGCTGTAGGAGCTGCGCCCTCGCCGCGATGCTATCGGCCCGAGGGCGGGCCTCCTACATCACAACCACGGTTGCGGCCGCATTCGCGCCCAACCCCCATCCCAACCTTCCCCCGCAAGCGGGGGAAGGAGCGATCGCCTCCCCTCCCGCTTGCGGGAGGGGATTGAGGGGAGGGCTGGCGGCGCTCCTACATGCGCGAGCATTCCAATGGACCGGGTTTATCCCTGTTCGGCACAGCCCACGCAGCGATCCTTCCCCGCTTGCTTTGCTTGATACATGCGCTGATCCGCTATTTCCACCAGTTGCCTCCAGTCCTTTGCGCGGTCCGCCAGACGTTCGGCGACGCCGAAGCTTGCGGTCAGCCGGCCGCCTTCGGGGCGCGATCCCAGCCCCCGCTCGCACAGACGGTCAACCACTTTGGCTGCGGTTGCGCAATCGGTGTCGGGAAGGATGATGGCGAATTCCTCCCCGCCCCAGCGCAACAGGACGTCGCCGCTGCGCAGGGTGGAACGGAGCGCCTCGGCCGCTGCAATCAGGACACGGTCGCCGGCGTCGTGGCCGAAGCTGTCGTTGATCCTCTTGAAATTGTCCAGATCGGCAAAAACAACCGCCAGGGGTGCGCCACTCCTTGCCGCGATGTGAAACTGGATATCCATCAGCTCCTCCCCGCTGGCACGGGCAAAACAGCCGGTAAGCCCGTCATGGCTCGCCTGCCCGACCAGCGATATCATGAAACTCAGCTGACTCATGCCGGCCAGGGCCGCTACCGCGGTGATCAGAAACAGCAGCCAGAATGCGCCCAGATGCGAAGTCCAGCTCAACATACCTATTTGCATGAGGGCGACCAGCGCTTCCGCCAAAAGCACCGGCAGCGCGAAAAGGGTGGCTTCCACTGCGGTGAGGGGGAATATGCTTAACCCCGCCACCATGACGAAGGGCAAAAATGCGTAGCCGGCAGCGATGGCGGCCGCCGGCCCCACCATATGAAAATGGGAAAGCAGGGGATGGGAGTAGATAAAAAACAGCGTCGGAATGCCGAACATCATCGCCAGCGCGCGGTAGGCATCGGCCATTTTGGTCGATTTCCCGTAGGACAGCGCCAACAGGCCGAAAGCCAGGCTGGTGACGAGCCGGCCGACGGCCAGCATGATCGAGACGGGCCAGGTGAACACCAGCACATCCACGACTATCCACAGCGGCGTGAGCAGGGCAAACAGCGCCGCCACCATGCGCACCCGGGAAATGATCATTTCTGCGCGCCGACGGGCCAGCAAGGGGGCATGGTCGGCGGGCAAAAGCAGGTTGCGTAATTCTTCTCGGGGCAAAGCACCGAGAAGGCGCTCCGCTGCCGTTTGAAAAAATATCTCTAGCTTTTGCATGTCAGGCTTTCTCCTTCCGTCCCGGCAATCCGGGACGCATATCCAACGCACCTGGCATGCAGGTGATGCATAATAAACCCATAGCCGGTGGCTGAAAAGCGGGACGAGATATTGGCCGTGCGGATAGCCTATTTGCTGGATGAGCGATCTCCCGCGTCGCCCGACGGGGTGTCGGCGATCGCCGCGTGGATTGCCATGCTTTCAACCTAAAAAATTCAGCAGCGGATTAGTGCGGAGGTTTGCCCGAATAGCGCTTATTTCCTGGCGCCATCCTCGACTTGGCGCAGTTCGCGGAAACGCTTCTTGTCGTCCTCGAACCTGGCGCGAATCGCGTCCATTTCCATGTGCTTCTGCTTGATCATTTCCTGCAGGCGCCGCATCTCTTTTTCGGTTTCCTCAATTTCCTGCTGCAGGTCAGGCGGCAACGGCTTCTTCCTGGCAACCAGGTCTTCCGCCCGTTTCCGTGCCTGATCGAGGCGCGGCTGGACCTGCTTGGCGCGCAATTCCATGCTCTGAAGCTGGAGCTCGCCCTGCTGCAAGTTGCGGTCGCGCACCAGATCGATTTCCTTCTCCGTGGTGTAGGTGTTGAGCAGCGCCTTGTCGCGGCGTTTCTGTTCCTGCCTCTCCTTCTCTTCCTCCTTCTTTTGCGCCAGCTCTTCTTCCCTGGCCTTACGCTGCTCCGGCGTCAGGGCTGCGTCGGTTTTCTTGACCACCGCGCCTTTCTTGTCAAGCTCGGCGCTGCCCTGTTGGGCATACTGGGGCGGAACGACGTTGCCGTAATGGGTTTTCCCATGCTCGTCCACCCACTTGTACATTTTCCCCGCCGCAACCGGGAGGCTGGTAAGCAGGATCAGCAGAAAGGCAATCAGGGTGCGCATAACAACTCCTTAAGCGGAAACGCCATAGCGATTCTTGTATTCCAGAACCGCTTGCAGATTTTGCGCCATCTCCGGCTTCTGCCGCAAGTAGGCGATCATGTCGTCCAGCGTGGCGATGCTGACCACCGGGATGCCGTAGCCCTGCGTCACTTCCTGGGTCGCTGACAATTCCCCGATGCCGCGTTCCTGCCGGTCGAGCGCAATCATCACGCCGCATGGCTCGGCCCTGTTTGCCTTGATCAGCGTCACCGATTCGCGCACCGAAGTGCCGGCCGAAATCACATCGTCCACGATCAGCACCCGCCCGGCCAGCGGCGCGCCGACGATGGCGCCGCCCTCGCCGTGATCCTTGGCTTCCTTGCGGTTGAAGGCAAAAGGCAGGTTGCGCCCATGCCCGGCCAGCGCCACCGCGATCGCCGCCACCAGGGGAATACCCTTGTAGGCCGGGCCGAACAGCATGTCGAACGGGAACGGGGCGGAAAGAATGGCTTTGGCGTAAAATTGCGCCAGCTGCCCCAGGGATGCGCCGTCGTTGAACAGGCCGGTATTGAAGAAGTAGGGGGAGAGCCGCCCGGCCTTGGTCTTGAATTCGCCGAAGCACAACACATTGCGCTCGATGGCGAAGCGAATAAAATCCTGACGAAAATCCTGCATGCTTAACCTTTTTTCCGGAGAAATCGATTGCGCATTATAACGCTGAATCTTAACGGCATCCGCTCCGCCGCCAGCAAGGGACTGTTCGACTGGCTGCCCCAACAGCAGGCCGACATCGTCTGCCTGCAGGAACTCAAGGCGCAGCTGCCCGACCTGACGCCGGAAATGCGCGCGCCGCAAGGCTTTCATGGCTACTTCCATGCCGCCGAAAAGAAGGGCTACAGCGGCGTCGGTATCTACTCGCGGCGCCAACCGGACAATGTGGTCGAGGGCATGGGCATCGCCGAGATCGACGCCGAAGGTCGCTACCTGCAAGCCGATTTCGGCAAGCTCAGCGTCATCTCGCTCTACCTGCCTTCCGGTTCCAGCGGCGAGGAACGGCAGGCAGCGAAGTTTCGCTTCATGGACTATTTCGCCCCCCACCTGGCAGCACTGAAGGCAGAAGGACGGGAGGTGGTGCTGTGCGGCGACTGGAACATCGCCCACAAGGAGATCGACCTGAAAAACTGGAAATCCAACCGGAAAAATTCCGGCTTCCTGCCGGAAGAGCGCACCTGGCTGACCAAGGTATTCGACGAAATCGGCTGGGTCGACGTCTACCGTCAGCTGCACCCTGAAGCCACCGGCGAAGCCTATACCTGGTGGTCGAACCGCGGCCAGGCCTGGGCCAAGAATGTCGGCTGGCGCATCGACTACCAGATCGCCACGCCGGGCATCGCCGCGACGGCAAAAAACGCGACGGTCTACAGGGAGCAACGCTTCAGCGACCATGCGCCGTTGACGGTGGATTACGATTATTCCTTGTAATGAACTTGCCTTTCAGGAACAAGGCGTCTAGTATGCAATACATGTATAACACTCGACGGAGAACCCCATGTTAGCCGTTCGCCTGCCCGAAGATATCGAGCAGCGCATCGAAGCGCTGGCCCAGCAAACCGGGCGCACCAAGAGCTTTTACGTGCGCGAGGCCCTCCAGGAGTACCTCGACGACATGGAGGACTACTACCTCGCCGAAACGCGCCGCAAGCAGCCCCAGCCCGGCATCCCCCTGGACGAAGTAGAGCGCGAGCTTGGCCTGGCGGATTGAGTTCGACCCGCGCGCGCTCGACGAGCTGAAAGGCATCGACAAGCCGGTGCAATCGCGCATCATCAAAGTGCTGCGCGAGCGCATCGCCCCATTGGCCGACCCGCGCAGCTTGGGCCAAGCCCTGCGCGGGGAAGAGCTCGGCAGCTACTGGAAATACCGCATCGGCGATTACCGCCTGATTTGCGACATCCACGACCAAACCATCACAATCATGGTGTTGCGCATTGGACATCGGCGGGAAGTTTACCGGAGAGCCGCAAAATGAGCCTGGCCCCTTTTGCCCCTTTTGCCATCGGGGTGGGCGTGATTAATCCGTTTGGCGACTGAAGGTTAAGGAATGGAGAGCCACGGTTAAGGGCTGATCCGGTGAAATACTCGATGACATATACCTCTTGCGAAACACCCAGAACGGCGACCTGAGAAGCGCCAACAGAAGGACATGATGAGAACAAATTTCGTGTTGGTGGACTTTGAGAATGTCCAACCCAAGAACTTCAGCCTGCTGAATGGCGGCCCGTTCAAGATCAAAGTCTTTCTGGGCGCCACTCAAGCCAAGATTCCATTGGAGATGGCGCGTGCGCTCCAAGCCTTTGGGCCTGATGCTGAGTACATCCAAATCGAGGGTAACGGCAGCAATGCTCTAGATTTCCACATTGCCTACTACATTGGCCGGCTTGCAGCCGAGTGTCCTGATGCCTTTTTCCATGTAATATCCAAGGACACCGGCTTTGACCCTCTGGTCAAACACCTCAAAGGGCTCAAGATTTTCTGCCAGCGCTCCACCACCGTTGCCGACATCCCCTTGATAAAAATCTCCAACACCAAGTCGGCTCCCGAGAAGGTCGATGCCGTGATTGACAATTTAGCCAAACGTAAAACATCCAAGCCGCGAACGCTCAAGACTCTCGGCAGCACCATCAAATCTCTCTTTGTTAATCAACTCTCCGACGAAGAGCTCCAGAGCTTGCTCGACCAACTCACTCAGCGTGGAGTCATCAAACTGTCCGAGAATAAAATCAGTTACGCGTTTGAGCATAATTAGGGGAGCAACCTGATCCCAAATGCGCCGGATGTTTTTGCGTGCGCTTCGCGCAGTTGATTTGATTGCCGGGGGCTGCCCGGCAATCAAACAACGCGCGAAAGCGCACAAAACCAAACATGCGTTGGAGTAATTGACAACATATTTAAGCGTTGTTATTCTTTCCAACATGAATGCGCATGAACTGATTCGTCGCCGCGTTATCCTAGCCAGTGATGCATTTGCCGATCTCGTGGTCTGGCAGGTTCCCCAACCGGTTTCAGGCTGTTCCCACGTTTTCAAGTACCGGCTGGCGTTCGTGGTTAAAGGCGAGTGCGTGTTGCGCTACGACAACGAAATAGGCAAGGGCGATCATAAGCACTTCGGCAACGATGAAATTCGCTATGAATTTTCCAACCCGCGCCAGCTAGTGGCTGATTTCATGAACGATGTGAGGAGGTGGCAAGATGAACGTGGTCACACTTGAGGTGCGCTCGCTGGCTGACACGCTATCCGATGTGGCGCTGGCGATGGAGACTGGTGTAGCTTCCTCGCCGCATCTGGCTTTCGAGACACCAGAGCTTTTGTTCAAAGTGCTGACCGCCAAGCGCTGGGAGTTGCTGCGCACCATGGCAGGGGCGGGACCGATGACGATCCGCGAGGCGGCACGGCGTGTGGGGCGCGATGTAAAGGCGGTGCATGGCGATGTGACTGCGCTGCTCAATACCGGCATTCTGGACAAGAAAGCCGACGGCAAGATCGTTTTTCCGTTTGACGCGGTGCATGTGGATTTCATGCTGAAAGTGGCATAAGTACGCAAGCCAGCCGAATATCCGAAGGGCGCTCCGGCCCTACAAATACCTATCCTCGCCCTCACGCCAGGGCGCAACCTTAAGCAACAACACCATCCCCGGCAAAGCCAACACCGTACACAACAGGAAGAACGCAAACCACCCCATCTGCTCGACCAGAAACCCGGTAGAAGCATTGATGAACGCGCGCGGCACGGAAGCCAGGCTGGTGAACAGGGCGAACTGGGTGGCGGTGTAAAGCGGGTGGGTGGTGCGGGCGATGAAGGCGACGAAGGCCGCCGTTCCCAGGCCCACTCCCAGTGCTTCGAAGCTGATCACCAGGGCGAGCACGATCTTGTCGTGGCCGATCAGCGCCAGCGCGGCGAAGCCCAGGATCGACACCACCTGCACCACCCCGAACAGCCATAGCGCCCGGTTGATCCCCAGCCGCATCATCCATACCCCTCCCAGCAGCCCGCCGATGACGCTGGGCCACAGGCCGGCGTGCTTGGCGATCAGGCCGATGTCGGTCTTGGTGAATCCCATGTCGAGGTAGAACGGCGTCGCCAGGGCGGTGGCCATGCTGTCGCCGAGCTTGTAGAGGAAGATGAAGCCGAGGATCAGCAGTGCCTCGCGCCAGCCCTGGCGGTTGATAAACTCGCGGAACGGCTCGACCACCGCCGCCCGCAACGTTCTCGGACCGGACTTGACGAGGTCGGGCTCGGCCACCATCAGCGTCATGACGACACCGGGCAGCATGAACAGGGCGGTGATCAGGAACACGCTGCTCCACGGCAGATGGTCGGCCAGGATCAGGGACAGCGAGCCCGGCACCAGGCCGGCGAGGCGGTAAGCGTTGACGTGAATGGAGTTGCCCAGCCCGAGCTCGACGTCGAACAGGATTTCCCGCCGGAAGGCATCGAGCACGACGTCCTGCGTGGCGGAAAAGAAGGCGACCGCCAGGGCCAGGTAGGCGATGGTCCAAAGGTCCAGCTTCGGCTCGAACCAGCCGAACAGCGGCACCGAAAGCAGCAGCGCGATCTGGGTAAACAGCATCCATCCCCGCCGCCGACCCAGCTTCGGCCAGGCAAAGTGATCGAGCAGCGGCGACCAGAGGAACTTCCAGATATAGGGCAGCTGGATCAGCGCGAACAGTCCGATCACCTTGAGGTCGACCTGCTCGGTGCGCAGCCACGCCGGCACCAGGCTGATCAGGAAATACAGCGGCAGGCCGGAACTGAAGCCGGTGAAAACGCAGATGAGCATTTTGCGGGTGAAGATCGCCCGCCACAGAGAGGAGTTTTCGGACATACGGGAATAACAATAATTCAGACGCGCTACCTTACCTGAAAAGGCGCGGCAGAAATAGCAGCATGTAGGTCGGGCACCCCGTGCCCGACAAACCCAAATTCACCATGCCCCCATCATTCGTTGGGCACGGGGTGCCCAACCTACGCAACTACATAACTTGGTGGGGCAGGGCCGGCTGTGTCAAAATGGCCGGCCATGTCCTATTTACACATCAAAAACCATGCCTGAAGTCAGCCTGATCTCGGCGCTGCTGGTCGGCCTGCTCGGCGGCACCCACTGCGTCGGCATGTGCGGCGGCATCGTCGGCGCGCTGAGCCTGCAAATGCCGGCCAATGTGCCGCAGTGGCGTTTCCATCTGGCCTACAACCTGGGCCGCATCGCCAGCTACGGCGCGGCAGGAGTGCTGGTGGGCGCGGCCGGGGCGAGCAGCATGATGCTGAGCGACATGCTGCCGGTCAAACAGGCCCTGTACCTGATTGCCAACCTGCTCCTGGTTTTCCTGGGCCTGTATCTGGCCGGGCTTTCCCACGCGGTGGTGCAGCTTGAGCGCCTCGGCGGCGTCATCTGGCAGCACCTGCAGCCTTACTCGAAAAAGCTGCTGCCGGTACGTTCGGTGCCGCAGGCTTTCGCCCTGGGAGCGCTGTGGGGCTGGGTGCCCTGCGGCCTGGTCTACAGCGTGCTGGTAGCCGCGATGGCCAGCGGCAGCGCCGCTTACGGCGGGATGATCATGCTCGCCTTCGGCCTGGGCACATTGCCCAACCTGCTGGCGATGGGCTATTTCGCCCGGCAACTGAAAAGCTTCATGCAGCACAGGGGGGTGCGCCTCGCCGCCGGGCTTCTGGTGGCGGGCTTCGGTGTGCAGGGCTTGTATTGGTTGGCGATGCTATAGACTTACGCTTTTTCGAAGCGATATACCGCTAAATTCCCCAGCAGGTTCGGCAGCAAACTCACGTCCTCGCCATCGCACATGACATGGCGTTCGAGGATGCGCACGCCATGGTCGCGGCAGAACGCCTCGAAATCGACAAAGGTGCAGAGATGGATGTTGGGCGTGTCATACCACTGGTAGGGCAGATCCCGCGACACCGGCATGCGCCCTTGCAGCACCTGAAAACGGTGGCGCCAGTAACCGAAGTTGGGAATGGTGACGATGCCGTGCTTGCCGACGCGCAGGATTTCCTTCACCACCAGTTCGATGTTGCGCATCGCCTGCAAGGTCTGCGACAAAATCACGAAGTCGAACGACTGCGGCTCGAATCCGGATAGCCCCGCCTCCAGGTCCATCTGGATCACGTTGACGTTTTTTTCGACACAGGCGAGGATGTTGGCGTCGGCGATCTCGATACCGTAACCGTGCGCGTTGCGGGCTTCCTTGAGGTATTTCAGCAGGCTACCGTCGCCGCAGCCGAGATCGAGCACCTTGGCATTCGGCTCCACCCATCGCGCGATGGCGGCGAAATCGGCTCTTGCGATCATATCCCCATCCCTTTGGCGACGTTGTTCATGTAAGCGCGCACCAGGGCGTGGTAGTGCGGGTCGGGCATGAGGAAGGCATCGTGGCCGTGCGCCGCAGTGATTTCCGCGTAGCTGACACGGCGGTCGTTGTCCAGCAGCGCCTTGACGATCTCGCGCGAGCGGCCCGGCGCAAAACGCCAGTCGCTGGTGAAGGACAGCACCAGGAAATCGGCCTGGGCGGGCTGCAACGCTGCGCTCAGACCGACGCGGTGATGATGGGTGGGATCGAAGTAGTCGAGCGCCTTGGTCATCAGCAGGTAAGTGTTGGCATCGAAGCTGTCGGCAAACTTGTCGCCCTGATAGCGCAGGTAGGATTCGACTTCGAACTCCACGCCATAGCCGAACTGGAATACGTCATTCTTCAGGATGCGGCCGAATTTCTCGCCCATCACGTCGTCCGACAAATAGGTGATGTGGCCGAGCATGCGCGCCAGACGCAGGCCGCGCCGGGGCACCACGCCGTGGGCGTAGAAGTCGCCGCCGTGGAAATCCGGGTCGGTCAGGATGGCCTGGCGCGCCACGTCGTTGAAGGCGATGTTCTGCGCGGTCAGCCCCGGCGCGGCGGCGATCACCAGGGCATGGCGCACGCGCTGCGGGTGCAGGATGGTCCAGGACAGCGCCTGCATCCCGCCCAGGCTGCCGCCCATCACTGCGGCGAAAGTTTCGATGCCAAGCCGGTCGGCCAGCCGTGCCTGGGTTTCCACCCAGTCCTCCACCGTCACGAACGGGAAGGCCTTGCCGTAAGGCTTGCCGGTTTTCGGGTTGAGGCTGGCGGGGCCGGTCGAGCCGTGGCAGCCACCCAGGTTGTTGAGGCCGATGACGAAAAAGCGCTCGGTGTCGACCGGCTTACCGGGGCCGATCATGTTGTCCCACCAGCCCGGCCGCTTCTCCTGTTCGGAATGGAAGCCGGCGACATGGTGGTTGCCGGAAAGTGCGTGGCAAACCAGAATGGCGTTGGATTTGTCCGCATTCAGCGTGCCATAGGTTTCGTAAACCAGGTCGTAGCGGTCCAGCGTCGCGCCGCTTTTCAGGGTGATCGGCGTATCGAAGTGTGCGGTCTGCGGCGTGACGATGCCGACGGAGTTGGGTTGCGGGTGCATGGCGGAAATTATAACGTGATTTCGGGCATTTAAGCGTTCAGGCGCGCCAGCAACTGGTGCAGCTTCTCCGGTTCGTGCGTCTTGAGCATTTTCTGCGCCACGCCGGTGATGTAAGGCAGGTCGGATTTGAGGATCTGTTGCTTGACCGTGAGCAGGTGAGCCGGGTGCATGGAGAACTGGCGCAACCCTAACCCGAGCAGCAGGCGGGTGAGGCTGGCATCGCCCGCCATTTCGCCGCACACCGAAACCGGAATGCCGGCCTTGTCGGCGGCGGCAATGGTCATGGCGACCAACTGCAGCACTGCCGGGTGGAGAGGATCATAGAGGTGCGCCACGGTATCGTCGGTACGGTCGATCGCCAGGGTGTACTGGATCAGGTCGTTGGTGCCGATGGAAAGGAAATCGAGATGCTTGGCGAAGGCCTGCACCGCCAGCGCCGCCGCGGGAATTTCGATCATGCCGCCGACCGGGATGCGGGTGTCGAAGGGTATCCCTTCCGCCGCCAGCTCCTGCTTGGCGTGGCCGATCAGGTGCAGGGTCTGGCGCAGCTCGGAAAGGCTGCACAGCATCGGGATCAGAAGGTAAACCTTGCCGTAATGGGAGGCGCGCAGGATCGCCCGCAACTGGGTATGGAACATCTGCGGCTCGGCCAGGCACAGACGGATGGCGCGCAGACCCAGGGCGGGGTTGTCGCCGCTGCGGTCGGCGAACCTGAGCTGCTTGTCCGCGCCCAGGTCCAGGGTGCGGATGGTCACCGGCAGCCCCTTCATATCCTGCGCCACCTTGCGGTAGGCGGCAAACTGCTCCTCCTCGTCGGGCAAATCGTCGCGGTTGAGGAACAGGAATTCGCTGCGGAATAAACCAATCCCGGTGGCGCCGGACGCCTTTACCTGCGGGATATCCTGCGGCAATTCTATGTTGGCGTACAGTTCCACCGCCGTGCCGTCCAGGGTGGTGGCGGCAGTGGACTTGAGGCGCTTGAGTTTCTGCTTCTCGATTTCCCACTGGCTCTGGCGCAGCTTGTATTCGGCCAGGATCTGCTTGTCCGGGTTGACGATCACCACGCCCTGCTGGCCATCCACGATCAACAGCTCGTTTTCGCGGATCAGCTGGCGTGCGTGGTGCAGCGCCACGATCGAGGGGATGTTCAGGCTGCGGGCAACAATCGCGGTGTGCGAAGTGGCGCCGCCGACATCGGTGATGAATGCGGCGAAGCGCTGCTGCTTGAACAGCATCATGTCGGCCGGACTCAAATCGTGCGCCACCAGAATCCGGCTCAACTCGGCGCCGACCGGCGGCACGTGGCCGGAATGGCCCAGCAGCGCCTTGAGCACGCGCTCCACGACTTGCACCACATCGGCCTTGCGCTCACGCAGGTAGTCATCCTCGATCTGCTCGAACTGCATGAGCAGGGCATCCATCTGCTGCTTCAGCGCCCATTCCGCATTCAGGCGCTGGCCCTTGATCAGGTCGATCGGGGTTTTGGAAAGCGTGCTGTCGCCCAGAATCAGCAGGTGCAGATCGAGAAAGGCGCCGAATTCCGCCGGGGAGCCTGCGGGGATATTCACCCGTAGCGCCTCCAGTTCGAGGCGGGTGGTTGCTATCGCCGCCTCGAAACGGGCGATCTCATCCGGAACCTGCTCCGATGACAGGGCGTAAAGGGGAACCTCCAGAACCGCATGGGAGATCAAATGGGCATAGCCGATGGCGATGCCGCCGGACACTCCGACGCCATGCATGGCAAAACTCATTGCGCTTTGCTCCCGCCGATCATTCCCATCATTCCCCCTCGCCGAAACGGTCGGCGATCAAGGCCGCCAGGGCCTGCATCGCCTCATCTTCGTCGGCACCGTCGATCTCGAGGTGGATAGTGCTGCCCTTGTTCGCGGCCAGCATCATCACACCCATGATGCTTTTGGCGTTGACGCGCCGCTCATTGCGCGCAATCCAGATTTCGCTCTTGAACTGGCCAGCCATCTGGGTCAGCTTGGCGGAGGCGCGCGCATGCAGGCCGAGCTTGTTAACGATCTCAATGTCTTGCTGTAACATCGCAGGCCTCCCTGGTGACATGAACCACACCATCGTGGCCACCGGAGAGTGCCTTCTCTGCCACCGCTTCCAGCGGATCGTTGCGGTAAGTGATCGCCCGCACCAGCATCGGCAGATTGACCCCGGCTACGCACTCCACCCGGCCAGGCTCGACCAGGCGGCAGGCGATATTGCTCGGCGTGGCGCCATACATGTCGGTCAGCACCAGCACCCCGCTGCCATCGTCAAGACCCTCGATAATCTCCCGCACCTGAGGCAACAGCCGGCCGGGATCGTCCTGGACCGCCACCCCGAACTGCTGCAACCGCGGCTGGGGGCCGCCGAATACATGGCTGGCGCAGTGAATCAGGCTGTCGCCCAGAGTGCCATGCGCGATGATTAGAATGCCGATCATTGGGAGTCCTTGGTTCCTGCCAAACACAAAACGGTCATTTTACCCTAAAAACCGCGTTTCACCGCAGAGGACGCGGAGGACGCGGAGGAAAAACAAGACCTTGGCAAGTTGTGCTGAGTCACCCGCTGGGTGAGTGTGCTTGTTACGCTAACCCTCTGAATTCCTCTGCGTCCTCCGCGGTTCAATAGCTTTTTCTTGGTTTACCGCAAAGACGAGCGGCTGAATCAGGGAACTTCATGAAATACCAGCCCCTTTTCCTGAAACTCCAGACGTTTTTTCATCGCCGCTGTCAGGTAGACCTCGCCGCGTTCATCGATCAGCATGGCGCCCTCCGCCCCCATGGCTTTCGCCGCCGCGCGCCAGCCCTTCACGCCGGCGATAAAGGCCGGCTTGGAGGCAACATCGGACAGCGTGCCGGCATTCTTCCCCCGGGGAATCAGCACGGTCACCGCCTGCACGCCCTGCGCCGGGTAACCGGTGCGCGGATCGATGATGTGACAGTAGCGCTTGCCGTCAAGCTCGAAGTAACGCTGGTAATCTCCCGAAGTGCCGATCGCTTCGCCGTCGTGAAGCTCCAGCGAGGCAATTGCCGCCGCCTTGCGCGGATGCTGCACGCCGACGCGCCAGGGCTGGCCGCCGCGGCTGCCGACCGCGATGATATTGCCGCCGATGTTGATCAGCGCGCCTTCCACCCCCTGGGCACGCAGGTATTCCGCCGCCAGGTCGAGCGCATAGCCCTTGGCATAGCCGCCAAGATCGAGCTGGACAGCCGGGTTCTTGCTGTAGAGCTGTATCCCCTCGAACACGATGTCGGCCATGCGCGGATTGGCCTGGACCAGCGCCTTGATTTCCCCGGGGTCGGGCAGTTGCGGCGTGAACTCGTCGCCCTGGAACCCCCAGAGTTTGATCAGCCTGCCGATGGCGGGATTGAACAAGCCGCCCGACATTTCCGAAAGGCGCGCGGCATCCTGGATGATCGGAACCAAACCGGGGACCACCGCCGCTTTCGACGGGCTTTGCGCGAACACCGCATTCATCCGCGACAGCGCTCCCGGCTCCCAGGCATGCAGGGTACGGTGCAGATAATCGAAGTCCGCCAGCACCCTGCCCGCCAGCTCCCTGGCGCGCGCCTCTTCCTCGCCGGAAATCGTCACCTCCACCATCGTGCCGAAGACGAAGCTCTGTTCGTGGTATGACGGTGGTTCCTTGGCGCAGCCGGCCAAAATCGCGGCCACGGCAAAAAACATTCCTAACCGCAGAGGCGCAGAGGCGCGGAGAAAACCTTTTGTTAAAATCCCTCTGCGCCTCTGCGCCTCTGCGGTAGAAAGATTCAAGCGCATTTTTTCTCCAAAGCATCCACGAACATCCCCGCCACGTCGAAACCAGTCTGGCTGGCGATCTCCTGCATCCCGGTCGGGCTGGTGACGTTGATCTCGGTGAGCCAGTCGCCGATCACGTCGAGGCCGACCAGGAACAGCCCGGCTTCCTTGAGCTTCGGCCCGAGTACGGCAGCAATTTCCTGGTCCCGGCCCGAAAGCGGCTGCGCCACGCCCTTGCCGCCGGCGGCGAGGTTGCCACGGGTTTCGCCTGCTTTCGGGATGCGCGCGAGAGCATAAGGCACCGGCTCGCCGTCGATCAGCAGGATGCGCTTGTCGCCCTGGGAAATCTCCGGGATGTAACGCTGCGCCATCACGGTTCTGGCTCCCATCTGCGTCATGGTTTCGATGATCACGTTCAGATTGGGGTCGTTGCGCTGGATGCGGAACACCGAGCTGCCGCCCATCGCGTCCAGCGGCTTGAGGATGATGTCACCCTGGTTTTCGATGAACTCGCGAATCAGCGCCTCCTGCCTGGTGACCAGCGTGGGCGGCATGAATTCTGGGAATTTTGCGGTGGAAAGCTTTTCGTTGAAATCGCGTATCGCCGCCGGGCGGTTGAAAATCCGCGCGCCTTGCTCCTCCGCCAGCTCCAGCAAATAGGTGCCGTAGATGTATTCCATGTCGAAGGGTGGATCCTTGCGCATCAGCGTGACGTCGAAGTCGGAGAGCGCGCGCCAGGCCGGTGCTTCCAGCGTGTACCAGCGCAGCGCGTCATCCACCAGGTCAAGCTTGCGGACGAAGCCGGTCACCGCGCCATCACGCAACACCATCTCATGCTGCTCCATGACGTAGATTTCGTGGCCGCGTGCATGTGCCGCGCGCATCACGGCAAAGGTCGAATCCTTGTAGGTTTTGATGGACTCCAGCGGGTCGAGAATGATCGCCAGTTTCATGGCGCCAGCCGCTCCAGCTCGATCGCCGCCGCCAGCAGCGCCAGCCGGGCCACCACGCCGTAGGCGTAGAAACGATTGGGCTCGGCGTCAGGCGCGGCGGCATAGTCCGGCAGGGTGCAGGCAGTCTCGAACGCCAGCGGTTCGAAGCGCATTCCCGGCGCATTCAGGTTCTCGTCCTTGCCGCGACCGGTATGAACGCGGTAGAAACCGCCGACGACAAAGTGATCCATCATGTACACCACCGGCTCGGCCACCGCGTCGGCCAAGCTTTCAAAAGTGTAGACACCTTCCTGAATGATGACGTCGGTAACCGCCACACCCTCCTTGCCCACCGCCATCTTGTTGCGCTGCTTGCGGTTCAGGTCCCGCACTTCGGAGGCGTCCTTCACCGTCATGATGCCCATGCCATAAGTGCCGGCATCCGCCTTGACGATGACGAAAGGCGCCTCATTCACGCCGTATTCGCAGTATTTATCGCGGATATCCTTGAGCAGATCGTCGACATGGGCGGCCAGACATTCCTCGCCTCGCCGCTCCTGGAAATTGATTTCGCCGCAGGTGGCAAAGAAGGGATTGATCAGCCAGGGGTCGATGTTCACCAGCCTGGCGAATTCCTCGGCAACCTGATTGTAAGCACTGAAATGACCGGATTTGCGCCTTGTGTACCATCCCGCGCCCAGGGGCGGGATCACCGGCTGATCGAGGCCCTTCAGGATATCGGGAACTCCCGCCGAAAGGTCGTTGTTGAGCAGGATCGCGCAGGGATCGAAGCCGTCCAGCTTCAAGCGGTTGCCCTCGCGTCTCAACGGCTCCAGGGTCAGGGACGAGCCATCCGGCAAATCGAGCGTGGTGGGCGCGGTGATTTCCGGCAGCAGGCTGCCGATGCGCACCTGCAAACCGGCATGGCGCAGAATGGAGGCGAGCGCCACCACGTTCTGCAGGTAAAAGATATTGCGGGTGTGACTTTCCGGGATCAGCAGGAAGCGCTGCGCCACCGGGCAAACCTTCTCCACCGCCGACATCGCCGCCTGCACGCAGAGCGGCATGAAGTCGCGGTTCAGGTTGTTGAACCCGCCGGGGAACAGGTTGGTATCCACCGGGGCGAGCTTGAAGCCGCTGTTGCGCAAGTCCACCGAGGCGTAGAACGGCGCGGCGCGATCCTGCCATTGGGTGCGGAACCAGTGCTCGATGCGCGGCTGCGCGTCCAGAATATGCTGCTCCAGAGCGAGCAGGGGGCCGGTAAGCGCTGTAGTCAAATGGGGAACCATGGCTGTCCATGAAAAGTTCAGGGGTGATGATGATTGTAGCGGATAAGGCCGGGCTCGTCAGGACTCCGGCAGGAGAACCGGCGCCGGCGCAAGAAAGGGCTGCTTATTTTGCGCGCAATTTGGTATAATGCTCGGTTTTTACAGCACTATTCAGGATAGCCCCACATTGATCTCCACCTTCAACATCACCATGCAATTCGGGGCAAAGCCCCTGTTTGAAAACGTTTCGGTCAAATTCGGCGACGGCAACCGCTACGGCCTGATCGGCGCCAACGGCTGCGGCAAGTCGACTTTCATGAAAATTCTCGGCGGCGATCTGGAACCCTCCGCGGGCAACGTCTCGATCGACCCCGGCGAGCGCCTCGGCAAGCTGCGCCAGGATCAGTTCGCCTACGAGGACAGCGTGGTGCTCGACGTGGTGATGATGGGCAACACCGAGCTGTGGAAAGTGAAGCTGGAAAAGGACACGATCTACGCCAATCCGGAAGCGACCGAGGAAGACTACATGCGCGCCGCGGAACTGGAAATCCAGTTCGGCGAGCTCGACGGCTACACCGCCGAATCACGCGCCGGCGAGCTGCTGATCGGTGTCGGCATTCCGGTCGAACTGCACACCGGCCCGATGAAGGAAGTCGCCCCCGGCTTCAAGCTGCGCGTGCTGCTGGCGCAGGCGCTGTTTTCCGATCCCGACATCCTGCTGCTGGACGAGCCCACCAACAACCTCGACATCAACACCATCCGCTGGCTGGAAGACGTGATCAACGCGCGCTCCAGCACCATGGTCATCATCTCGCACGACCGCCACTTCCTCAACAGCGTGTGCACCCACATGGCCGACCTGGATTTCGGCGAGATCCGCATTTATCCCGGCAACTACGACGAATACATGGTCGCTGCGACGCAGGCGCGCCAGCGGCTCATCACTGACAACGCCAAGAAAAAGGAACAGGTTCTCGAATTGCAGGCCTTCGTCGCCCGCTTTTCCGCCAACGCCTCCAAGGCACGCCAGGCCACCAGCCGCGCCAGGCAGGTCGACAAGCTCAAGCAGGGCATGGTCGAGGTCAAGCCCTCCAGCCGGCAAAACCCTTACATCCGTTTCGAAACCGACGACCGGGAAAAGTTGCACCGCCAGGCGGTGGAGCTGCTGGACGTCGCCAAAGGCTACGACAAGGTGCTGTTCCACGGCCTCAACCTGCTCCTCGACGCCGGCCAGCGGCTGGCCATCATCGGCCCCAACGGCGCCGGCAAGTCGACCCTGCTGAAAACCCTGGTGGGCGAGACCGAGACCGACCAGGGCAACGTCAAGTGGGCGGAAAAGGCCAAGATCGGCTACTTCGCCCAGGATCACCATGCCGACTTCGAGGACGACATGACCCTGTTCGAATGGATGGAGCGCTGGGGGCGCAAGAGCGACGACGATCAGATCATCCGTGCCACCCTGGGCCGGCTGCTGTTTTCCGGCGACGATTCGAAGAAATCGGTCAAGGTGCTGTCCGGCGGAGAAAAGGGCCGCATGCTCTATGGCAAGCTGATCCTGGAACGGCCCAACGTGCTGGTGATGGACGAACCGACCAACCACATGGACATGGAATCGATCGAATCCCTCAACCTCGCGCTGGAGCAATTCAAGGGCACGCTGATCTTCGTCAGCCACGACCGCCAGCTCATCTCGTCGCTCGCCACCCAGGTTCTGGAACTCGACGGCAAGGGCGGCTTCAGGCATTACGCCGGCGATTACGAGGAATACCTGCACAGCCAGGGAATTGAACTCTAGCGGGGACGCACTTTGCCGGCATGTAGGTCGGGCACCCCGTGCCCGACAAACCCAAAATCACAACACCCCCAAATTATTTGTTGGGCACGGCGTGCCCAACCTACGGACGGGCCTTCTCATCCAGCAACGGTTTCACCAGGCCTTCCAGCCGAGCATAGTGCACCTGCCCGCTGATTTTGTGGCGCACCCGGCCTTGCTTGTCGACGATGAAAGAGGTCGGCAGCCGGCTCACGCCGCCCAGGGCAACGGCATGCCGGGCTTCCGCCATCGCCACCGGAAAATGGTAGCCTTCTTTCGCCATGAACTGGCGCACCGGTTCCGGCGCGTCATCCTGGCTCAGGGCCAGAATTTCAAAGCCCTGCGCCCGGTAATCACGATAAAAACGCTCCATGTCGGGCATCTCGTGGCGGCAATAGGGGCACCAGGTGGCCCAGAAGTTGACCAGCACCACCTTGCCGCGCAGCTGTTCCAGGCTGATTGGCCTGCCGTCCAGCAACGCCACCTTCACCTCCGGGGCCACGTGGTTTTCGTCCGACACCCACGCCGGCGGACGGAACCAGACATAGACAATCAGCCCGAGCAGCACCAGCGTCAGCCAGTCCGGCCGGTATTTTTTGACCCGCGCCCACATGTTGCCTGCTTTCACCCTCGCCCCCGATGCGTTATCCTAGAAAAAGCTATTGAACCGCAGAGGACGCGGAGGACGCTGAGGAAAAACAAGGCATTGCGAAGTTATGCTGAGCCATCTAATTAGGCGAGTACCTTTTTTACGTCAAGTTTTTGAATTCCTCTGCGTCCTCTGCGGTGAATCGCCGTTTTTAACGGTTATATTTTATCATTGGAACCTGACATGCTCTGGGTCAAAGCATTTCACATCATCGCCGTGGTGACCTGGTTCGCCGCGCTGTTCTACCTGCCGAGACTGTTCGTCTATCACGCCATGAGCGAAGACGCCGTCAGCATCGAGCGTTTCAAGGTGATGGAGCGCAAGCTCTACCGCGGCATCATGACGCCCAGCGCGATCATCGCGGTTACGCTCGGCCTGTGGCTGTGGCTCGGTTTCGGGTTTTCCGGCGGCTGGCTGTACGCCAAGCTGGCGCTGGTGACGGTGCTGCTGATTTACCACGGGTATTGCGGCAAACTGCTCAGGGATTTCCGCGATGACCGCAACCGCCACGGCCATGTTTTCTACCGCTGGTTCAACGAATTCCCGGTGCTGATCCTGGTCGCCGTGGTGATTCTGGTCGTCGTCAAACCGTTCTGATTCCATTCCGGTAAACCGTCTCGATCCGCTCGCGATACTTATCAGCCACCGCGTTGCGCTTGACCTTGAGGGTAGTCGTCAGCAGTCCCTCCTCCAGCGTCCAGGGTTCCTGCAGGGCGATCACCCGGCGCACCCGCACCCAGCGGGAAAACGACTTGAGCCGGGCATTGGCGTGTTTGATCAAAGTTCTTTCATCGCTTTCCCGGGTCACGGCCAGCAGCACCAGATAGGCGCGTCCTTCACCGACCAGCATCGCCTGCTCGAACAGGGGGTCGTCGAGTATCGCCATTTCCGCATCCTGGGGCGACACTTTCTCGCCGTTGGACAGCACCAGAATATCCTTGGTACGGCCCTTGATGATGATCTTGCCCGCCGGGATTTCCGCCAGATCGCCGGTATTCAGCCAGCCATCCGCATCCAGCACTTCCGCAGTGGCCTCCGGATTATGCCAGTATCCCAGCATCACGGAGGGCCCGCGCACCAGCAGCTCGCCGGCCTCGTTGACCCTGACCGCCACGCCCGGCAAGGGGGCGCCGACGGTAACCGGGTCGTTGTCATGCTCGCGGTTGCCGGCCACTATGGGCGACGCTTCAGTCAGGCCGTAACCCTGGAGCATGCCCAGCCCCAGGCCGATGAACGATCGCGCCACGCGCAACTCCAGCGGCGCGCCGCCCACCACTGTCAGGCGCATGCGCCCGCCGAGCCGGTTCAGCACCGGGCCGGCAACCAGGGGTTGCAGCAAGCGGAGCAGCGCCTGCTCCACCTTGCCGGCGCGGCGCTCGAATTTGCGCCAGCCCAGCGCCACCGTGAGTGAAAACAGCGCACGCTTGAGCGGGGAGGCGGCCAACGCCTGCTCGATCCGTGCAAGAAAACGCTGGAACACCCGCGGCACGGCAACCATCACCGTCGGCTTGAGGAAAGCCAGGTCCTCGGCCAGCTGATTGATGGAGCGGGCATAGGCAACCGGTACCCCAGCCTTGAGCGGCACGTAATAGCCGCAGGTGCGCTCGAACATGTGGGAAAGCGGCAACACCGAAATCAACAGATCGTCCGGATGCAGGCTGACCACTTCCAGCGCCGCCGCCACGTTGCTGAGAATGTTGCGATGGGACAGCATCACGCCCTTGGGACGCCCGGTGGTGCCGGAAGTGTAAACCAGGGTGGCGAGCGTGTTTTCGTCCAGCTCCAACGCCTCGAACGAGCCGCCGTTTTCGGGCAGCCAGCGGCTAACGGGGATGGCCGGGGCGGGCGCGTCTCCATGCAGGCAGATGATGGCGGGAAGGGCGGGCATCGCCCGGGTCAGGGCGTCGAGCAGGCGGGAATTTTCCAGCACCAGCAGGCGCGCGCCGGAGTCGTTCAGGCACCAGGCCAGGTTTTCCGGGTTGTCGTCCGCATACAGCGGCACCACCACCAGGCCCAAGCCCAGCGCCGCCTGATCGATCGCCACCCAGTCGACGCCATTCCTCAGGCACAGCGCCACGCGGTCGCCCGGTTCATAACCCGCGCTACGGAAGGCCTGCTGCCAGCGTGCCGCCAGGGCCATCACCTCATGAGCGGAAAAGTCGCGCCAGACACCGTCGAGATGCTGGCGATAAAGGATGGTTTGCGGGTTAGCGCAGTGTTGTTCGAGCAAGCCGGCGAGGTTGGCCATGGCGGTCAGCGGTCTAAAATACACGCGGCAAAGCCGCACAACAGGCTGAAAGCTGACCGCTCACAGCTCACAGCTCACAGCTAAACAATATCCAGATGTTCCAGGCCATCCATCAGATTGGTATCCTTGGCGGCCTTGCCATGGAGCTTGATCTTGAGGCGCAGGTCGTTGACCGAATCGGCGTTTCTGAGCGCATCTTCGTAGCTGATCAGATCGGCCTCGTAGAGCTTGAACAACGCCTGATCGAAAGTGATCATGCCGAGTTCGTTGGACTTGGCCATGATCTCCTTGATCTCGTGGACCTCGCCCTTGAAAATCAGATCGGCAATCAGCGGCGAGTTGAGCATGATCTCGACCGCCGCCACCCTTCCCTTGCCGCCGGTCTTGAGGATGAGGCGCTGCGACACGAACGCCTTGAGGTTGAGGGACAGGTCCATCAGCAGCTGCTGGCGCCGTTCCTCGGGAAAGAAGTTGATGATCCGGTCGAGCGCCTGGTTGGCGCTGTTGGCGTGCAGGGTGGACATGCACAGGTGACCGGTTTCGGCGAAGGCGATGGCGTATTCCATGGTTTCGCGGTCGCGGATCTCGCCGATCAGGATCACGTCCGGCGCCTGGCGCAGGGTGTTTTTCAGCGCCGCCTGCCAGGACTCGGTGTCGACACCCACTTCGCGCTGGGTCAGGATGCAGTTGAGGTGCGGATGCACGTATTCGACCGGGTCCTCGATGGTGATGATGTGGCCGTAGCTGTTCTGGTTGCGGTAGCCGATCATCGCCGCCAGGGAGGTGGACTTGCCCGAACCGGTGCCGCCGACGAAAACCACCAGGCCGCGCTTGGTCATCGCCACGTCCTTGAGCACGGCAGGCAACCCGAGGTCGTCGAAATTGGGAATCTCGGTGGTGATGGTGCGCAGCACCATGCCGATTCGTCCCTGCTGGATAAAGGCGCTGACGCGGAAGCGCCCGATGTCCGCCGGACTGATGGCGAAGTTGCACTCCTTGCTCGCCTCAAACTCGGTCGACTGCTTGTCGTTCATGATCGCGCGCGCGAGTTCCTTGGTGTGCTGCGGCGTCAGTTTCTGGCTGGAAACCGGCGTCATCTTGCCGTCCACCTTGATGGCAGGCGGGAAGTCGACGGTGATGAACAGGTCCGAGGCCTTCTTCGACAGCATCAACCGCAACAGGTCGTGCATGAATTTGACTGCTTGATCGCGTTCCACGTTAACTCCCTGCTTAGCCGATGAAGGTGTCTTTGTTTGAGGCCTTGGTGCGCGCCTCGGCTACCGAGACCACATTGCGCTTGACCAGTTCGGTCAGATTCTGGTCCAGCGTCTGCATGCCGATATTCCCGCCGGTCTGGATCGCCGAGTACATCTGGGCGATCTTGGCCTCGCGGATCAGGTTGCGGATCGCGGGCGTGCCGATCATGATCTCGTGCGCCGCCACCCGCCCGGTGCCGTCCTTGGTCTTGAGCAGGGTCTGTGAAATTACCGCGCGCAGGGATTCCGACAGCATCGAGCGCACCATGTCCTTTTCCGCGGCCGGGAACACGTCCACGATCCGGTCGATGGTCTTGGCGGCGGAGCTGGTGTGCAGGGTGCCGAACACCAGGTGGCCGGTTTCGGCGGCGGTCAGTGCCAGGCGGATGGTTTCCAGATCGCGCAGCTCGCCCACCAGAATCACGTCCGGATCTTCGCGCAAGGCGGAGCGCAGGGCATTGTTGAAGGACAGAGTATGCGGCCCGACCTCGCGCTGGTTGATCAGGCACTTTTTGCTCTCATGCACGAATTCGATCGGGTCTTCCACAGTAAGAATGTGGCCGTACTCTTTTTCGTTGATATGATTGACCATCGCCGCCAGGGTGGTGGACTTGCCCGAACCGGTCGGCCCGGTCACCAGCACGATGCCGCGCGGCTGGTCGGAGATTTCCTTGAAGATCTCCGGGCACTTCAGCTCTTCCAGCGACAGCACCTTGGAGGGAATGGTCCGGAACACCGCGGCGGCGCCGCGGTTCTGGACATAAGCGTTGACGCGGAAGCGCGCCAGGTTGGGAATCTCGAAGGAGAAGTCGACCTCCAGATTTTCCTCGTAGAACTTGCGCTGACCGTCGTTCATGATGTCGTACACCATGCCGTGAACATCCTTGTGCTCCAGCACCGGCACATTGATACGGCGGATATCGCCATGCACCCGGATCATCGGCGGCAGGCCGGACGACAGATGCAGGTCTGAGGCCTTGTTTTTCACCGAAAAGGCAAGCAAATCCGAGATTTCCATTATAATTTCCCTTATGCACAAACGCGTCCCACCATTATGACAACTATCGCAAACGCATTGCAAGCCGTGCGGCAGCGCATCGCGCTGGCCGCCGCCGCGGCCGGCCGACCGGTTACGGGCATCCAGCTGCTGGCCGTCAGCAAAACCTTTCCTGCCGCCGCGGTGCGCCAGGCCTATACGGCCGGACAGCGCGCCTTCGGCGAAAGCTACGTGCAGGAAGCCATGGAGAAAGTCGCAGCCCTCAACGACCTGCCGCTGAAATGGCACTTCATCGGCCCGATCCAGAGCAACAAGACCCGGCCGATCGCCGAAAGCTTTGCCTGGGTGCACAGCCTGGATCGGGCCAGGATCGCCGACCGGCTGTCTGCAGGTCGGCCCTCCAACCTGCCCGACCTTCAGGTGTGCCTGCAGGTCAACGTCAGCAATGAGGCCAGCAAAAGCGGCGTGGCGCCGGAAGATTTGCCGGCTTTGGCGCGCTACGTGCGAACCCTGCCGCACCTGAAACTGCGCGGGCTGATGGCGATCCCCGAGCCGACCGACGACCCGGTGAAGCAGCGCGAGGCCTTCGTCCGCCTGCGCCAGCTACTGGAGCAGCTCAACGCCGAAGGCTTTCAGCTCGATACCCTGTCCATGGGCATGTCGGACGACCTGGAAGCTGCGATTGCAGAGGGTGCGACGATAGTGCGGGTGGGGTCGGCAATTTTCGGGGAACGGGAAAAACTTTAATACATTCACCGCAGAGGCGCAGAGACGCGGAGAAAGGCATGGTTTCTACCCGCATTGTTTTTCTCAGCGTCTCTGCGCCTCTGCGGTTAAGCAATTGCTGTTTTTAGGATAAATCATGAACATCACCTTCATCGGCGGCGGCAACATGGCCGGAGCGCTCATCACCGGCCTGCTGCAAAGGGGCTTCGATCCATCAGCCATCGGCGTGGTGGAAATCTCCGCGGAAAGCCGCGCCCGGCTGAGTGAAAAATTCGGCATCGCCACCTACGAGGAAATCAGCGCAGCGGCCGTTGCTGCCGACATCATCGTGCTGGCAGTGAAACCGCAGCAACTCCACGGCGTTGCCACGCAACTACATGGACTGCTCGACGGCAAGCTGGTCATTTCCATCGCTGCCGGGGTGCGTTGCGCCGATCTCTCCCGCTGGCTGGGCGGCCACCCGCTGATCGTGCGCGCCATGCCGAATACACCGGCGATGGTGCTGGCGGGGGTTACCGGCCTCTACGCCCTGCCCGAGGTGCCCGAAAGCCAGCGCCGCCAGGCCGACACCATACTCGGTGCAGTCGGTACGACCGTCTGGTTGGAACGGGAAGAACAGATGGACGCCATCACCGCCATTTCCGGCAGCGGTCCGGCCTACGTGTTCCTCTTCATCGAAGCATTGCAGGAAGCCGCCGTGGAACTGGGCTTCACCCCGGATCAAGCACGCACCCTCAGCCTGGAAACCTTCCTCGGTGCCGCCAAGCTTGCCAGCCAGAGCAGCGAGGATGCCGCCACCCTGCGTGCCCGCGTCACCTCCAAGGGCGGCACCACCGAACGTGCCATTCTTGCGATGGAGGCCGCCGGGATCAAGCGGGCCATCATCCAGGCCGCACACGCCGCCTGCCTGCGCTCGCGCGAACTGGGGGACGAACTGGGTAAAATGGGCGCGGGAGGATAAACCTATAAAAAGCAGTTCAGCCACGGATTAACACGGATTAACACGGATTATCAATGAATTGCCTTTCTCGTCTTGCACACCTTTCGGGTGAATGGTTAATATTCAACAACACATTGTTTTATCTGTGTTAATCCGTGTTAATCTGTGGCTAAAAGCGGTTTTTAGGATAAACAATCATGCTAAACCAAGCCCTGCAATTCCTGCTCGAAACCCTGCTGGGCCTGTTCGTGCTGGCGGCGCTGCTGCGCTTCTACCTGCAATGGGCACGTGCTCCATTCCGCAACCCAGTCTCGCAGTTCATCGCGGCGCTCACCGATTTTGCGGTCAAGCCGCTGCGCCGGGTCATTCCCGGCCTGTTCGGGCTGGATCTGGCCTCCCTGTTCCTGGCCTGGCTGGTGGAATATGTCATGCTGCTCGCCCTGTTCTGGCTGGGCGGCCTGTTCCTGCTGAAGGCCGGACCTTCCGTTTTTCTTGCCATCGCCTTCCTGGCAGCGATCAAGCTGCTGAAAATCAGCATCTACATCCTGCTCGGCGCGGTCGTCATCCAGGCGATCCTGTCCTGGACCAACCCGCACACCCCCCTGGCACCGGTGCTAATCCGGCTGACCGACCCGTTCCTTCTGCCGCTGCGCAGGGTGGTCCCGCTTTTGGCCAATGTCGATCTTTCTCCGCTGCTGCTGTTCATCATCTGCGAACTGCTGCTGATGGTGCCTTTGGCCTGGCTGGAAAGCCTCGCCATGCAACTCGCCTGACATGGCTGACTGGTACCAGCTCAAGGACGACCGTCTCACCCTCACCGTGCACGTGCAGCCCGGAGCCAAGCGTACCGAAGTGATCGGGCTGCACGGCGATGCCCTGAAAATCAGGGTCGCTGCCGCCGCCGTGGAAGGGCAGGCCAACGCCAGGCTGCTGGATTTTTTGCGCAAGGCATTCAAGGTTCCGGCCAGCCGGATCAGCCTGAAGCAAGGCGAACATGCGCGCCGCAAAGTGGTGGAAATCCAGGGCTCGCTCCTTGCGCCGGAAGCAATACTGCCCGAGACGGACACACCATGACAGACGGAACCATTACCCTCTCCTTTGGGGGAGAGTTGGAGAGAGGGCTGGAAGTAGAGAGAATCGACTCACTATGCACACCACCCGCTTCCCCCTCTGCGCCGTCTCGATTTTCCGGGCGAATCGGGGGCAGTCGGCTGCGTTTGTCTGAGGCCAAAGGCCGAGTTTAACGCGGCCGCCCGATTTGCCCGGAAAATCGAGGGTAGCCCGCAGGGCCGGTGCGGGTGGGTGCCCTTTTGTTTGGTTACTTGTATTTTGGGCAAGCAAAATAAAGTAACCTGCTGCCGGGCAGCCCCCGGCACCTGAACATCAGCGCGTAGCGCACACAAAACCCATCACCCCTTGTAACAACCCGAACAAAGACCTATAGTGGCCCAATTGTCATAAAACGCACAGCAGATCCAATAGGCTCGGAAGTTTTTAGGAAACAAGAGCGATTCAGTCATTTTTACAAAAAAAGGCCCCGGGATGGATTCTGAGAGTAAGCGGTTTGGGCTAAAAATTGATTACAAACGTGATTCGGAAGATCCCGGTCGTATTTTTCGGGCGATGTCTGGGCTAATTGAATCTATGCAGGTATTTGATCAGCATCTTGCGCATACAATAAACGCCGATGCATCGATTATCCTTCTTCTTGAAGATATTAAAAGTGGTTCAATCACCACTTGGCTGCGTATTCCGCTGAATCTGGACACTGAATCCACGGCAAAGTGGACAGTCATTC
>JASJPA010000016.1:0-121272 GCA_031426955.1 Sulfuricella sp. | reverse complement strand
AACTGGTAGCATGAAACCCACCCGTTGGAAGACGAAAAACCGGGGGAAGCTCACATTCAAAAACCAGACAAAGTCTGAGATGAGCAGCATTGTGGCTATATTGCAAGAGAATTGGGGAAAGCGACATCTGATTCCCAATGGGGTCTGGCTGATGCTGTTTGCTTACAGCCTGGTTGCTTTCGGTTCACCGATGCCACCTGAGATTACTTGGTTGGAAATCGTAATAGGGTGCGGCTTATTGATGGGTGGCGTTGCGCTGGCTGGTTCCGTGTTTCAGGCAGTTCAACAACAAAGATCGGCGAAATGGTGTTTGGGGCTGGCTGCATTGTTATTTCTCTTTCCGCTGGGTGTGGGGTTGATGCGCGGCAATATTTGGTCTGATGTGATGCGCGATATTTTCCCTTTATCGTTTTTGCTGATGGTCCCGATTTTGTTGACCTATTCCGCTTCTTTCTACAATCGCGCAGGATTGCGCACACTGGTGGCGAGTGCGCTAGTGTTTGTCGGCATCTGTACTGCCATCACATTTTTTGTGGGGGCGATTAACTTGTTTGGGTCAACGGATGAAATGGTCTCTGGTACAACCCAATACATCCAGGCAGATCAAGCAGATCAAGCAGATCAAGCAGATCAAGCAGAATTATATTTACGGCAATTATTTCTCAAACCATATGATCCTGCCATGCTTTTCGTCGCAATCTTCTTAAGTGGGTGGGGCGTGGTTTTGATGATGAAGTCTTGGCAGGGATGGTTGCCGGGCATGATCCTGGCAGGCATGGGCGTGACGATTGCTTACGGGTTCATGATATTGGGCCTGCGCGCTTATACCGCCTTTTTTGTGCTGGCAATATTGCCGATATGTCTCGCACAGTGGAGAGAACGCGGGCTTTACACAAGGGTCATGCCTGTAGCTTTAGTGGCATGCGTAGCGCTGTGGCCGCAAATTGCAGCGGTTTTGCAGTTGCTCTGGGCCAAGCAGCAGATCATGGGCACAAATGGCAAGGCCGATGAATGGTGGGCGGTGATAACAACCATTCATGGTTCTCCTCAGACCTTGTTGTTGGGTATAGGCTGGGGGGGGGTGTTCGAAAATCCGATATATGGGGCATCGACACGCTATACGCATTCTGTGTTGACTTACTATCTACTGAAGACCGGCGTGATAGGGCTCAGCATGTTGCTGGCGGTCATAGGGCTGTTGTTGGCTCGTCCCCAAAAAAACGGCAGTAGCAGCCATCGCATAGATATTTCCCGCCTTATTTTGCTGGTTTCTTGTTTGCCGCCCTTGCTGATTGGGGTGTTGTTTCAGCCCACCTACAAGATGCTGAGTTACGGGGTCATTCTGGCGTTGTTCGTGTTAGCTTTACCGTCATTCGAGAAGAGGACTCTGTGAGTTCAACTGTTGAAGGATATAAGCAGCCGTCAAGAGTCGCGGCATTAGATTCAGCTCGTGGATGGGCGATTTTGGATGTAATCGCTTCTAAGAAAGAATTTTATGGAAAATAACTGCGTGGCATGCCACGCACCACTTGGCAGGGTAATAGAGGGAGTGTTTGATACTCGCTTTGGTATTGATACCCCAAACATTATTTCAAAATGCGAAAGTTGTAACCTTGAGCAAACCGCGCCCCTGCCAAGTCAAGACGAGCTAAATGGTTTATATGAGAAACATTACAATTTTGGGGGCGAGCGGAATACTCGCTACACTCAGCTAAGAGCGAGATTTATTAACTCATTTTTGTATCAAATTTGGCTGGCAATCGATGGTGATATATCTTTCCATCGGATGAGGGGATCGGGCAGTTTGCTTGATGTGGGGTGTAACGAGGGACGTGGGTTGGAGTTTTATCAAAGCCACGGCTTCTCCGCCGAGGGGTTGGAACTCAATAGCAAGGCCGCTGATGTTGCGCGCGACAAAGGTTTTACTGTGTACGGGAGTACGCTGGAAAGTTTTTCTACGGGAAAAAAATACAATGTCATTGTGCTATCCAATGTGTTGGAGCATTCGTTAAATCCTGGAGCTATGCTTCAGCATATTCACCGGTTGCTCAATCCCAATGGGCAGGTATGGATTAGTTGCCCAAATAGTCGAAGCTGGTTGCGTTCTGCATTTGGTCGCTATTGGATCAATTGGCACGTTCCTTTTCACATCGTGCATTTTTCTCCGGATACTCTGAAAGAGGTGTTGAAGAAGTCGCAATTTGAGATCGTCAAGATGCATCAGGAGACCCCGGCGTTGTGGGTTGCTCACTCAATTATTGCCAGATTGTTCGCCAAACCCGGCCAGCCAACCAGGCAGCTTCGATCTGCGGCATTATTGGCCTCGCTGATTTTACTGATCCGTGGTTTGTTCTTTCCCTTGTTATGGTTAGGCAATCTAAGCAAACGAGGTGACTGCCTGGTTGTGGTCGCGCACAAAAATTAGATGCGCATCCTGATCGTTGGCATTAACTACGCACCAGAACTTACCGGCATTGGGAAATATACTAGCGAGGCTGCGGAATGGCTTGCAGCAAGGGGGCACGAGGTAAGAGTGATAAGCGCCCCACCGTATTACCCCTATTGGAAGGTGCAAAAGCCCTATTCTTCATGGGTGTACTCTCATGAAATCATAGCTGGTGTCGGTGTTTTTCGCTGTCCAGTTTGGGTGCCTCAGCGTCCGACAGGGCTTAAGAGAATTATCCATCTTGGATCATTTGCCTTATCCAGCATTCCGGCCTGCATCTCTCAGTTATTTTGGAAGCCCGACGTCGTCGTTGCAATCGAACCCCCGTTGTTTGGAGCCGTGGTTGCGTTATTTGGTGCAAAGGCCATGCGTGCGAAATCCTGGTTGCATATCCAGGATTTCGAATTGGATGCGGCAATGGGGTTGGGGATGATTCCTGGCAGGTTAGCGCGCGGAATAGGAATTTTCGAACGCTGGTTTATGGAGAAATTCGATCGGGTTTCAACAATTTCAAATGCCATGATGGAGCGCATTCGCCAAAAAGGTGTTTCTTCCGACAAAGTGGGCCTCTTCCCAAACTGGGTAGATTGTGGGGCGTTAAGGCCTCTAGAGCGGGGCGATTCGATGAGGGCTGAATGGGGAATACCCAATGATACGAAAGTGGTCCTCTATGCGGGCAATATTGGCAAAAAGCAGGGGCTGGAATTGTTGTTTCCGGTTGCGCAGGCATTCCTAGCCAAGCGACCAGATGTTTTGTTCATCATTGTTGGAGAGGGCGCAGCGAAGGTGGATTTGGAGCGTGTGGTTTTTGAAAAGGGATTAACTAATATCATTTTCAAGCCGCTACAGCCGATAGAAAAATTGGGAGCACTTCTTGCTACTGCTGATGTGCATTTGGTATTGCAGTTGCAGGGGGCGGCGGATCTTGTGATGCCCTCAAAGTTGACCGGTATCCTGGCTGCGGGCGGTGCTGTCTTGGCTACCGCTGAAGAAGGCACTGAGTTGTATAAAGTGGTGACTCAAAATGAGGTAGGTCAGGTTGTCCAGCCAGGGTCATCGGAGGGGGTCGAGATGGGCATTGAGTCCCTGCTGGATAATATGACGCTCCTCCAACGATACCGACATAATGCGCGAAAATTTGCTGAGACCCATCTACATAAGGAAACTATCCTGCTGGACTTTGAGCAGGAACTGAACAGAGTAGTTGCTCCCTGTGGGCGCGGAAATTAGCTTGGATTCGCTTTGAATCTACAGCACTAAGGCGAAATATGCGTTACCGTGGAATCTTAAAAGAACATGCAACGCTGCTAAACGCATTGTTGCATGTGTCCGATTGGGGAGCCATTCTCCTTGCCGCTTGGGCGGCCTATCGTATTTATCTCGGCCATTGGGGTTTGCCGGCCTCGTACTCCATTGTGGTTGGTGTCGTGGTGTTGTTAGCCGCTCTACTGTTTCCTCGTTTCAATCTTTATCAGGCATGGCGCGGCGCATCGATTTTCGATGAGGTGAGGGCGGTGACGCTGGCTTGGGCGCTGGTGCTTTTTTTATTGTTTGCCTTCGCTTTTGCCACCAAGATGGGGATTCACTTTTCTCGGGGCTGGATTGGAGTCTGGGCTTTGCTGGGCTGGGGAACCTTGGTCAGTGGCCGAGTTTTTTTGCGGGTGGCTTTGCGCTGGCTGCGCAGCTATGGTTTTAACCAGCGGCGCATTGTGATCGTGGGGGCCGAAGGTTTGGGCGAAGAGGTGTCCAAGCGGCTGCTGGCATCACCCTGGATGGGCTTGCAGGTATTGGGATTCTTTAACGCCAGCCCTGCGGTCCCTGTCGAGCCGGGGGTGCCGATTCTGGGCGGCCTGGCGGACGTTGCGGGTTATGTGGCAGGGGAGCGCATCGACCAGGTGTGGATTGCCTTGCCGCTCAGAGAGCAGGACAAGGTAGAGTCGTTACTCCACGAGTTGCGCCACAGTGTGGTGGACATTCGTTTTATCCCGGATATTTTCGGTTTCCGGCTGTTGAATCATTCTGTGACTGAGGTGGCCGGATTTCCAGTGATGAATCTCTCCGCCACGCCGATGGTGGGGGTGAATCGCCTAGTAAAGGGATTGGAGGATCGGGTAATCGCGCTCCTTATCATGTGCTTGATCTCTCCCCTGATGCTACTGATTGCACTGGGAGTGAAGCTGACTTCGCCGGGCCCGGTGCTATTCAAGCAGAAGCGGCTAGGTTGGGATGGCCAGCCTTTCAAGGTGTATAAATTTCGGAGCATGGTGGTGCATCAGGAGGGGGGCGGCCAACTCACACAGGCATCCAAAGGCGATGCTCGTGTGACCCCATTTGGTGCGTTTCTGCGCCGGACCAGTCTGGATGAGTTGCCGCAATTCTTCAATGTGCTGCAGGGCACGATGTCCATCGTGGGACCTCGCCCGCATGCAATCGAGCACAATGAGCAGTACAAGGAACTCGTTGACGACTATATGCTCAGGCATAAGGTGAAACCGGGTATTACCGGCTGGGCCCAGATCAATGGCTGGCGCGGGGAGACGGATACCCTCGAGAAAATGCGCAAGCGGGTTGAGTATGACCTCTATTACATTGAAAACTGGTCGTTGTGGTTTGATCTGCGGATTATTCTATTGACGGTGTTCAAGGGGTTTGTTAACAAGAATGCGTATTGATATGCATATTCTGGTTGTCGGAGGTGCCGCGGATCAGGGGGACATGAAAACTACTCATTGGAAGACGAAAAACCGGGAAAACCTCAGTCACAGTGATTATTGATTGATCGCCTGCCATGACAGGATTTGTACGCCGTTGCGCGTCATGGATTCCGTGCCCCCATAAATCAATTGAGGTGGAAGTGCGGATTCTCCAGCAATGCCCATCCATTTATTTAGGCCGGACATGAACTGAGGTGCAATGGTCTGGGCAGATTTGATCTCTATTGGCTGCAGTTTGCTTCCTTGTTCGAGGATGACATCAATTTCGTCGCCGATGTTATTGCGCCAAAAATAGAGATTTGCTGACAGGCCGGCATTAAAGCGTTTCTTCAGCAGCTCGCTAATGACGAAGTTCTCGAACAACGCACCACGAGAAGAGTGAATGGAAAGATGTTCAGTGTCACGGATGCCTAGTAAAAATGCGGCGAGCCCTGTGTCATGGAAATAGAGTTTGGGCGTTTTGACCAGGCGTTTGCCGAAATTTTGATGATGCGGTTGCAGGAGAAATACGATGTACCCAGCCTCTAGCACGGAAAGCCATTTTCGAGCGGTGGTGTGAGAGATGCCGCAATCGTTTGAGAGGCTGGAAAGGTTGAGCAATTGCCCAGTGCGTGCTGCGCACATTTTTAGGAAGCGTTGAAAAAGGCTTAGGTTTTGCACCTCGATGAGTTGTCGCACATCACGCTCGACATACGTCATGACGTAGTTGGAAAACCAGTGGGCTGGCTCGAGGTCGCGATCGTAAAGAGGGGGGTACAAACCTCGGTAAAGCAGTTCGTCGAGTTGCTTCACGACAATGCCGGCATGCTGCAATTCTGATAACGAAAATGGCAGTACTTGAACCAGGCCGACTCTGCCAGCCAGTGTTTGCGAGATGTTGGACATCAGGCCGAATTGCTGGGAACCAGTGAGAACGAACTGCCCCATTTGTCGTTTGTTATCTACCAAGGTTTGCAAATAAGAAAAAAGTGCAGGGCAGTGCTGGGCCTCATCTAAAATGGCTCCATCCGGGAATCTTGCCAAAAAACCGCGCGGATCTTCAGTGGCAAACAGTCGTTCATCTGGATCTTCAAGTGAGATATAACGTTTCTCGGCAAATGTGGCTTTTGCTAGTGTGGTTTTGCCAGATTGGCGCGGCCCAGTGATTGCCAATATCGGGTAGCCTTGGGCGAGATGCAGGAGCGTTTGAGTTGCGGTACGAGGAATCATTGTTTTACAATTTGCATTAAATTAATTCAGATTGTATATTGCTGCTTTGGCTTGTCAAGCGAATACCGCTGTGGGGCGGCGCCCTCGCCGCGATTTTCAGCCGCAAATCGCGCCGGGGCGGCGCTCCTACATGCACGAGCATTCCAATGGACAATTGGGGTTAAAGCTTATGTAGGTTGGGTTAGCGGCAATTCCCCTCTCCCTAACCCTCCCCCGCAAGCGGGGGAGGGAATGGTTACGGAAAATATACGGAAAAATTCTAGGTGAAAACACTGGATATCCCAGCAACCGTTCCGTATAAACGGTACGGTCCAAACCAGTCAATGCATTTCTTGTGATAGACTAAGTTAATAAAACTTAGGAAGCGCTGATTTATTCGTCGCACCGGCGAAAGCCGGTGTCCAGTGCTTTGAATTTTCTAGATTCCGGCCTGGCCGTCACCCCGGAAGGGGTAATCCGGGGCGGAATGACGATTTATCATTTAATCAGCGCTTCCCTTAGTCTATGGAGGTTTGTCATGCAGACGGTCAATATTCACGATGCCAAAACCCAATTGTCGCGGTTGATAGAGCAGGCGGTAAGGGGTGATCCTTTTATCATCGCCAAAGCTGGAAAGCCGCTGGTGAAGGTGACTCGCCTGGAAGCTCCATTAGCCGGACAAGCCCGCAGGTTGGGCTTCATGGCGGGCCAAATCACCGTTCCTGATGATTTCGATCGCATGGGCAGCGGCGAAATCGAGATGCTTTTCGGTGGTGGAGAATGAAGCTGCTGCTGGATACCCACTTATTGCTATGGGCGGCTGGTTCGCCTGACCAGTTGTCTGCAGCGGCACGCCCACTGCTGGAAGACCCGCTGAACGAACTACTTTTCAGTGCGGCCAGCCTTTGGGAAATTGCCATCAAGCGTGGCCTTGGGCGTTCCGATTTTCAGGTTGATGCGAGGGTGTTGCGCCGTGGGCTGCTGGACAACGGCTATCAGGAATTGGCGATTACCAGTGAGCACGCCGTTTCTATCGACAGCTTGCCGCTCATCCATAAAGACCCATTCGACCGCATTCTTGTTGCCCAGGCAACCGTAGAGGGCACACCTTGCTAACAACGGATGCTTTGGTGGTGCGGTACCCAGGCCCTGTGCGGCAAGTCTAATATTTGATCCGCCTAAAAAACTATATTGCGTAGAAGCGGTGAGCTCTCTGGCGTTTATGTTCACAAGTTCTTGACTGACTACGTAGTGCAAATCTGTCATGGGGTCAACTTTTATACGCTGGCAATTGCTTTCAAGTCCTTAATCATCAAATACAAGTGAAACGGGTCGGTCGGGCTGGCCTCAAATTCCCAGCTTTCATACCACTGGCGCGCCGCCTCATCTTTGGCGTGTACAAGCACAGTACGGATACCCGCGATATCCGCTGCCTGCAAGGTGCGCAGCAACGCATCTTTCAGCAAGGCACGACCAAGACCCTTGCCCTGATGCATCCGGTCAACTGCCAGACGCGCCAAAATCATTACCGGCACTGGGTGACGAGCCAGCCCCTTCATAACCCGTGCAGGAACCTCTCCCGGCTCTACACTGCCGACCACCAGGCTATAAAAGCCCACCACCTGACCATCCTTGCAGCAAACATAAGTCTGCGCACTATTCGCCCGCTGATTAACCAGCGCATAGCGCTGCAAAAACTGATTAAGCGCTGGCTGGCCGCAATCGAAGGTATCGACTGCATCCGCCGCAGCCAGCTTGCGTACCGGCTCGTATCCGTGATCGCTCAATCCAGCGTTCCCGGTTCAGCAAGCAGTTTTTTCAAGCGAGGCTTATGCTGCACCGGCCTTTCCAGTGCCTGCTGAAAAGCTTGCCACTGAGCCTCATCCAGCTCAAAGCGATTGCGCTCCGCAAGGGCTTGATTGGCCGCAACGATACCCGCATCCAGCAAAAACTCACTGACATTTTTATGGCATGCCCGCGCCGCATCCTGCAGCAACTGTTTGACCTGCGCGCTGGCGCGCACATCAATACGCTCAGATTTTGATAAATTTGGGGTGCCCATAATGAGCTCCTTGTCACTCTAGAATTGTCATGATAGCGTCCGGACGGTATCATGACAACAAAAATTTTCCCTCAACCCACTCAGCCAGCCACATCCGTAGATATTCACTGCCTGCTATTACACGCCCGATCCGGCAGTCCACTATACCCGTTTGGTGCGTTTCCGCGCCGGACCAGCCTGCGCCCACTTGGCGAGGTAACTAAGGAGGCGCTGAATAAATCAAATTCCGTCATTCCGGCGAAGGCCGGAATCCATAAGAATCAACAAGCTAGACCCAGGCCTTCGCCGGGGTGACGAATAAATCAGCGCTTCCTTAGGTCTGTTGGGTTACGCCAGCCCTCACCCCAACCCTCTCCCGCAAGCGGGAGAGGGGGCAAACGTGAAGGGCGCTTGTTCCGATCTGCCGCTAACCCAACCTACATGCCGATATTTCGCTTAAGTAGCCAGTATTGCCCTAAACCAGTTTCATGAAACCGTTCAATGCCTCTTCTACGGTCAGATTCGCCACATCCAGGCTGGGGGGCTGTAACATCACATAAGGCACTCCCCACGGGTGCCAGCGGGCTACATCTGATTTTCCAAAAAAGCACAGGATGGGCTTGCCCAAGCCGGCAGCCAGATGCATGGCACCGCCGTCGCTGCAGATCACCATATTGCACAGAGATAGCCCCGCGACTAGTTGTCCCAGATTGTGCGTGGGGTACGCCAGGACGGGAATTCCTGTCGTGGCGGCTGTGATTTCCTGTGCTTTTGCGTCATCACCCGGATGCAGGGGGTTGCCGGTCTCCCCTGGCGACCAGAAAAGCATGAAAGCGGCCTTGTGTTCTTCGTGCAGGCGTTTCATGAGTGTTGCAAAATTCTGCGCCGGCCAGCGCTGGCTGGCTTTCCTGGCGCTGATGTGAATGCCGATCAGGAGCGGCGGCTGGATGGGAATTGCGCTGTGCAAGGCATCTGTGGCACGAGCAACTTCATCGGGCTGAGGAAAGACCTGCGCTGCAGGTGGCGGCCCTTTGATGCCAAGGGGGGCCAGCAACTGAAAAACTGCTTCTGCTTCATGCTGCGGCTTGTCCGCTTCATAAGGGACAGCATGGTCGATGGCTGAGGCGCCCGGTTTGCCAGGTTCGATAAAACCAAGCACATGTTTTGCCCCGGCGAAGCGAGCCAGTCGGAGCAGGCGTGGCTGGAATCCTGGCGCCGCGAGGATTGCATAGTCGAAGTGGAATTTTCTGAGGCGAGCGAAGAGTCGCAGTCGATCCCAGTAAACCTTTAATACGCTGCTCCCGGCTGGCCGATGTTTGGCTTTGGTGTAGGCGAACACGGCATCGATATCCGGGTTGTTGGCGAGTACCGGGGCGTTGTAGCTGTTAACCAGGGCGGTGATGGTGGCAGTGGGGTAGCGTTGGCGCAGGGCATGTATCAGCGGCGTGGTACAGACTAGGTCGCCGATATTGTCGCGGCGGATGACGAGGATTTTCATGTCATTAGGCATAGGTCGTCCTGGAGGACTCTAATTCCAAATTTACACTCATCCAAATTCGACATTCACTAAGCATCAGAAGAGATGCTGCTGTTTTTCCTGGCTTCCTTCCAGTTGCTTATGGCACCCGCCAGGGCTCCGGCCAGCAACCAGAACATCAGCGCGTTGTCCCGGATGAAATAGTCGTCGGTAAAGTTTTTTGCGATGATACCTCCAATCATGGCGATGCCTGCGCCGGAATAAACCGCCAGAGCAGGTTGATTGATCATGAGTTGGCGGGTGGGTTTGATGGTCCACGCAAGAGTGGCGAGCAGGAGGGTGAAAGCAATTATTCCAGGCAGGCCCATTTGGACACCTTTGTTCAGAAGTACATTGTGCGCATGCCAGAATGCCGGACTTGCCTTTGCGACATCAGGATTACGTAACTTGTATGCATTCCGTCCGAAACCTCCCCCTGACCAGGGGGAAGTGCGAATATTTTCGATGGCTGCTGGCCATAAAAGAGTGATACGAACGTCTTGATGAGCTTCGGCAGCCGGTGCATTTTGAAGGTGTGCCGGCGTGCGTCGTGCCATTTGAATATTGAACAGCGTCGATAAACTCAAGATGGCCAGGACTAACAGCCCACCTAGCATCAGCTGGCGCCGCCGAGACAATCGGCTGGCATGGTACGCAGCCACCACGACGGCGGCAATTGCGATCTCGATCATGAGGGCAAGCACGGCAGCCCGACTGATGGTGTAGTAGAGCGCCACAAGGTTCGCTATCAATAGGATGGCCAAAAACCAACGAAACGGGTGATTCCGAAAGTGCAGGGCGGTGTATGCGATCACGAAGGGAATGACTGTCACCAGATAAGTGCTGAAGGTGCCGAAGCCGCTGTTGAGAGAGCCGCGGGGGATGGGCGGCATATCCCTGAAGATCACGGCTCCCTGGAAGATTGCATAGCCCACCAGAACTGCGTTGCCGAGCAGAAGCAATACCATTAGCCGGTTTAATGAGATTTCGTTGCGTATCCACGTCGCACCCAAGATAAAGGCCAAAATACCGTAGATCAGTTCAGTCTTGATTTCGGACAGCGAATAACCGGGATCAATGGCATAAAAGAGTGAGAATACAGCGACTGCTCCATAAAGCCCCCAAGCCCAGGCTACAGGAAAACGCGGCTTGAGTTCATATTTCCAGACCGCCCAAATGGTCAGGAAAATCAAGGAAAAAAACATGAGATTGCGCAGAGCTGTGGTATGGCCGATCGGAAGAATCCAGATGTAGATGGCTAGCATCAGGAACGCCGCGCACGCCAAACCGGACCCAACGGAAGCCTTTGGCAACTCCCATTTCAGGTGGGTGCTTATTCTTTTAAGTAAGGTAGTGTTCAGAATCAAGTTTATCTCGCCGTCTTATTTTAGTATGTTGATTTTGGTGATAGGGTAACTGCACAGTAAATTCATGTTTCAATCTGCGTTAACAGGGCCCGCATCTTGTCGGTATAGCTTTCGAAGCTCAGCACCTTCCAGTAGCCGGCACAGGCGATTTCTTCCCGCTCCTGATCGTGGCTGAGATAGTAGATAATTTTCTCCCGCAGCTCGTCGGGGCTGGAGAAGGTTTCCAACTCCCGTCCGAGTTCGAAGTGTTGTGCCAGTTCCTCGGAATGGTCGGTGAGCAGGAATGCTCCGGTGGCGGGCACGTCGAATACCCTCAGGTTGAGGCCGGTGCGGCCTGGATCCCAAGAGGAGATATTGAGCACGATCTTGGCCTCGTTGTAGAGCGCGATCAGGTCTTCGCCCCAGATGCGGTTGGCCTTCACTTTCTCCCGCAGATTGGGATTGAACCAGTTGCGCCGCTTGCGCCAGCCCGGGCCGTAGATTTCCACCGGCAGGTCGAGCAGTTTTTCCATTGCTTCCTGGCGCCGCGGGCTCCAGCCGCCGACGAATACTACCTCGTGGCGGTAGGTCTTTTCCCCGGGAAAGGGTCGGTACAAGGTGCGGTCGACTCCCAGGGCCGGCAGGTAGTGGATGTTGTCCCCCTCGCCATAGCCGAAGCGGTGGATGCAGAAGTAATGATCGTAAATCCGGGCGTCTTCCTGCATTTCATTGCCGGCGCGCGGATCCTTTACCCACCAGCCCACCGTGTGCCGGATGGTGTAGCGGTTTTTCAGTCGCCGGATGACTTCAGCGTCGAAGCTGTTGCCGCGGATGACTAGCAGCACATCCGGGCGGAAGGTGGCCACTGCCTTTTCCAGTTGCAGTTGACGGTAATTATGGTTGCCCCATGGGGTGCGGCGGGAGATGTCTACCGAGCGCAAGCCGAACAGCCGGATGAGTTTGTTGACCCATTTCAGGAAATAGCGATCCACCGGGCTTTCTGCCTGGCTGTTGAAGCAGTGCACTTCCCAGCCCAGCTCGCGGAAACCTGCTGCGCAGGAGGCGCCTAATGGAATGGTTTCCTTGCCGAAGAAGTAGCTGATCAGGACACGGGGTTTCATAGTGTTCGGCATTCGATTCCGCGCTGCTGTTTGATTTGGGTGGCCTGGGCGGCAAAATCCATTGCCGAGGCGACGCGCAGTTTGAATTCGGGAAAGGAAAATTTGGTCAGGTGAGGGCTGTCCGGACGTGGACGCGGCCGCTCGCGGCCCGCAGTCAGCTCGCCCAGCAGGCGCGCAAAATCCCTGCCCTGGTCCTGTCGGGGGTCGGTGTAGAACAGCCCGGTTTCTCCTTCCGCCACGGTTTCCGTGAACGGCGGCGAGTGTATCGCAAGCGCCGGGGTGCCGCAATGTTCGGCCTCGATGACGTTGAGGCCGAGCGCTTCCTTTTCCGGCAGGCCGGCGAGGAGGAAATCGAGCTGGCGGTAGATCGCACCGACATTCGCTTGCTGACCCCAGAAACGGGTCTGGCTGCGAATCGGCGCCAAGGCGCGCTTGAGGTCGCGCACCGAGGCGTAGCCGCCGCTGCCAAAGATTTCCAGGTTGACCTGGGGAAACCGGCGCATGACTGGTGCCAGAATTTCGAACATCAGGGGGAACTGCTTGATCGGGGTGAGACGCGAGACGATGCCCAACGTCAGCCCTTCCTTGCGCGAGAATGCCTGTGTTGGGCGAAGACGGCGGTAGAGTGGTTCAATCAGCTCCAGCACGCGGTCGCGGAACTTGCGGCTATCCCAGTCGTAGCAGGAGGCAGCAAGAATGGGGGCGTTGCTGTCGCCGCCGCGCTCCAGATCGGCCACGCCGTAAAGGGGGTGGGGGTAGTAATGATTCAGCCCGGCAGCTTGCAGACTGGTAATGACGTGGCCAGACACTGCAAAGATCAGGTCCACCTCGCGGAACGGCGCGGGGTTGCGCCCGGTCAGCGGCATGTGGGCGAAGCTGGCGAGAAAATGGTGCTGGCGCAGACGCTCCCCGAGCTGCCCCAAGGCGGGGGAGTGGGTGATGAACAGGGCGGGCGTCTCTGGTAGCAGGGGAATGATATCTTCGTAACGCCTGACCGGAATATAGCGCGCCCCGGGTATCTCCGCGCCGCGCCAGAAATGGGCCTGTTCGTGGACGAACAGCACCGTTTCCCAGCCCAGCTCGCACAGCGCCCGGGTGAAAAAGCGCGTATAGACCTCGCCGCCGCCCAGGCCCTGCTGCAGGTTGATCTGGTAGCAGATGCGGGCCATCAGTGCAGTGCGCTTCCATTCAGCAAATGCTGGGCTGCATCCATCACCGTTTCCAGGCTGATGGCCTGCATGCAGCGCGGGGTGGTGCATTCCTGTGTGCTGCGCCCGCAGCGCTGCACCCAGGGTATCTCGCGCTTGAACAGGCGGTGCTGGTCGCGGCAGGGAAAGGGATCCACGGTCACCGTGGCATAGGGGCTGTTGCGCCAGAACTCCCCGGCGCCGTAGATCGATGCCGAGCCGGGGCCGAACAGGGTCACGGTGGGGGTGCCGGTGAGGCGCCCGAGATGGGCCACGCCGGTATCCGGGCATACCAGCAGGCGCGCGTTTTTCAGCAGGTGCCAGAGCTGGGCCAGATCGAGTTGCGCGGCGTAGGAACGGCGGCGTCCCGCCGGATCCAGCGCCGCGACCCGTTTTTCCTCGCCGCGTCCGCCGCTCCACACTACCTGGCAGCCTTGGGCTTCGAGAAAATCAGCCAGCGCCAGCCATTTTTCTGCTCCCCACTGCTTGAGCGGGGTGCTGGCTCCGACGTGAAGCACGCAGTAGGGCTTTGATGGCAGATCGAAGGGGGAAAAATCCGGGTCGGGCCAGGTGGCGGGCTGGTAGGGAGCGGGCGCCGGGCCGGGAATCAGGCCGGCCACCATATCGCCCCAGGCCGCCGGGGTGTCGGGGTAGGGAATCAGTTCGTCCACCGGCCAGCTCTTGTAGGCGGGCCGGTCGCCGGCGAAGGCGACGATATGCCGCGCGCCCAGCGCCTTTGCTAGCCAGCTGTAGCGGTTGTCGCCCGGCACGATGGCGAGGTCGAAGCCGGTTTTTTCATACAGGGCGCGCAGCGTGGACGGGTCGCGCGGGTCGTGCGGCAGGGCGGTAACGTCGTAGGGCCGTTGCTGGTAAAGGGGGACGCTTGCTTTGGGCGCAAGCATGACGATTTCGGCCTGGGGGTGGCGTTCGCGTAGCTTGGCCAGCAGCGGGGTCAGCATCAGGGTGTCGCCGAGCAGCAGGTGGTGGGCCACCAGGATGCGCTGCGGCGGCCCAGCGCTCAGCTCCCGCGGGACGATCATGTTGCCCAGAGCGCGGGCGATTACACTGACGCGACTGGAGAAGCGGCTAGACATTTCCCGTTACATTGCAAAAGATGGCCTCCATGCGTTCCACCATGGCCTCGAAGCCAAAACGGGCCAGCGCGCGTTCACGCGCGGCGCTCCCGAGCTTCCGGCGCAGTTCGGGGTCTGCCAGCAATTTTTCGATCGCCTGCCGCAGTGCCGCGGCGTTTTGCGGTTCGACGATCAGTCCGGTGTGTTCGTGTTCCACCGCTTCCAGAATGCTGCCTACCGGCGTGGAGATGATGGGCAGTCCGCACAGCATGGCCTGCAGGATAGCCTGGGGCACGCCTTCGTTGGCGTAGGAGGGCAGGGCGAATACGTCCATGGCCTGGAGCCAGGGCAGCACGTCGCGCTGGTTGCCGGGCATGATCACCCGGTCGGCGAGATTCAGATCCTCGATCTGGGCCAAGAGCGCTTCCCTCACCGGGCCATCGCCCACGATCAGCAGCCGGGCTTGCGGGTCAGTCAGGCTGGCGAAGGCATCCACCAGGTAGCGGTGGCCCTTCCAGCTGCGCAGGGTGGCGACGATGCCGACGATGGGAACATCCTGGGGCAGGCCCAGTTGCATCCTCGCCACGGTCTTGTCGCCCGGGACGAAGTGTGCAGTATCCACCCCGGTGGGTACCGAGGTGATGGCCGCCGGATTGAAGCCGTTCACTCCGATCAACTGCTCCCGCAGGCGCTCCCCGGTGGTGACGATGTGGCGGCTGGCACGCTGGTATAGCCAGCGGGTGGCGAGGTTGTGCGGGATCGGCGAGGAGATGTGACGGGTGCGCACGATCGGTGCTTGCTTGCCCAAAGAGTGCACCGCCAGGGCGGCGAGCCAGGTGTCGGTGGAGCTGTGGGTGTTGATCACATCCACCGGGTGGGTCTTGAGCCAGCGCCGCAGAGCGAGCAGGCCGCTCAGGTTCTTCCTGCCGATGGGCAGGGCGACGGCGGGGATGCCGCGGCTTTGGGCTTCGGTGTAGATGCGTGCTTGCGGCGGACACAGCAGGGTCACCTGGTGTCCACGCTGGATCATGCCCGCCGCCTCGGTGAGGATGCGGATCTCCTGTCCGCCCCAGCCCAGGGAAGCTTCGGTATGGACGATGCGCAGATGTGCTGGGTACGTCATGGGATCAAGCTTGGTTTTTCTGTTGGGCGAACTGGATGCGATAGAGATTGGCATAGATGCCATCCCGCGCCAGGAGTTCGCGATGGGTGCCGATTTCGGCGATGCGCCCCTTCTGCAACGCGACGATGCGGTCGGCTTTTTCAATGGTGGAGAGGCGGTGGGCGATTACCAGGGTAGTGCGCCCCTGCATTAACCGTTCCAGAGCTGCCCGGACGTGGTGCTCGGATTGGGAATCCAGGGCCGAGGTGGCCTCATCCAGGATCAGGATGGGGGCGTTCTTGAGCAGGGCGCGGGCGATAGCGATGCGCTGGCGCTGGCCGCCAGAGAGGCGCACGCCATTTTCTCCCACCTCGGTCTGCAGCCCTTCCGGCATTGCGGAGATGAATTCCATGGCGTTGGCGGCTTCCGCGGCAGCGACGACCTCCGCCTCGGAAGCCTGGTTGCGCCTCCCGTAGGCGATATTGGCGGCAATGGTGTCGTTGAACAGCACCACGTCCTGGCTCACCAGGGCGATGTTATCCCGCAGGGAGGCGAGCTTGATGGTTTCGATGTCATGTCCATCCAGGAATATCTTGCCGCCGCCCGGATGGTAGAGCAGTGGAATGAGGTTGGCCAGCGTGGTCTTGCCGCTGCCGGATGCACCTACCAAAGCGACTGTCTCGCCGGGGGCAATGCGCAGGGAGATGTCATGCAGCGCTGGCGTGGCTACGCCTTCGTAGTTGAAGGACAGATGGCGAAATTCCAGTTCACCCTTGGCATGCTCCAGCACCACGCTACCGGTGTCCGGTTCGGAGGGCTGGTCGATCAGGTCGAATACGATTTCCGCCGCCGCCAGACCGCGCTGGAGGGATTCGTTGATGCCGGTGAGGCGCTTGATCGGAGCAAGCAGCATCAGCATGGCGGTGATGAAGGAGACGAAGCCCCCTACCGTGGTCTGGTTGGTGGCGGACTGGATGGTGGCGATGTAGATGATGGTGGCCAGTGCGACTGCCGCGACCAGTTGCACCAGCGGCACGTTGGCGGCGGAGGCTACGGTCTGCTTCATGTTGAACAGGCGCACTCGGTTAGCCGCTTCGCGGAAACGCCGATATTCGTATTCCTGCCCGCCAAAGATTTTCACTACCTTGTGGCCTTCCAGCGACTCCTCCAGAACGTGGGTGATGTCTCCCATGGAGCGTTGGGCGCTGCGACTCGTGCGGCGCAGCCTCCCGCTGAAAGAGCGCACGATCAGCACGATCAGCGGAGCGATTGCCAGAGCAATCAGGCTGAGTTTCCAGTTGAGATAGAACATCCAGCCCAGCAGGCCCACTACCGTGAGGGTATCCCGCACCAGTACGGTAATGACGTTGGTGCCGGCATCAGCTACCTGGCTTACGTTGAAGGCGACATTGGCAATGGCCGCGCCCGAGGAGGTGTTGTCGTAATAGCGGGTGGGCAGGTTCACCATTTTGTGGAACATCAGGGCGCGCAGATCCATGACCAGACGGTTGGCGACCCAGGCAATGGTGTAGGCGCTGATGAAGGTGAATATGCCCCGCAGCAGGAACAGGCCGATCAAAAGCAGCGGCACCATGCGGATGGAGGCCGGATCCTTGCTGACGAAGCTGCCGTCAAGCAGGGGTTTGAGCAGGGCCGGGAAGGCCGGTTCGGATGCGGCCACTACCGCCATGCTGGCCACCGCCACGAGGAATACCCGCCAGTAGGGGCGCACGTATTGCAGCAGACGCAGGTAAAGCTTGCTGCTGGTCATGGCCGGGCTATCCGGCGCGCGCGGCTGGGTGGGGAGGGCGGGGTTGGCCAAATCGTTGTCGGGAAGAAGCAAAAATACGCAATTATACCCGAACCGCCAAGGGATAAAGCAATTGCCGGTATAGCGCCAGCCATTGGGCGCTCATGGCTTCCAGGGTCATCGGCGCGACGGTAGTGCGGGCGGCGAGTCCGGCGTTCTGGCGCAGGGCGGGGGAAAGGAGCTTTTCCATCGCCGCTGCCAGTTGCCGGTGATCAAGGGGGTTGCAGACGAAGCCGTTTTCTCCCTCGCGGATTAGCTCAGCCGCCCCGCTCTTCGAACTGGTGACTACCGGCAGGCCGCAGGCCATGGCTTCCAGCGCCACATTGCCGAAGGGTTCGTAGAGGGTGGGGAATACCAGGGCGTCGGCAGCGCCATAGAATGGCCGGACGTCCTCCTGCCCGCCGGCAAAGTGCACCCGGCCAGTCAGTCCGAGTTGTTCGGCAGCTAGGATCAGCGCTTTCGTCTGCTTGTCTTTTCCCACTACCAGCAGGTGGGAAGACTCCGGCAGTTGCGCCAGCGCGCGCAGCACGACTGCCAGCCCCTTGCGCTGGAATCCCGAGCCAACGAACAGGAACAAGGGTGCTTCCGGCGGAATGCCGTAGATGGCCCGGGTTGGTTGCCGGTGGTTTTCCGCCAGGGAGGGGTGGAAATGAGTCGTGTCCACACCGTTGTAGATGACGTGGAGTTTGTCGTCCGGCACGCCATAGTGGCGCTGGATATCTTCCTTCACCATGCGGGAGATGCAGATCACCGCCTTCAGACGCGGGCTGGCGAACAGTTTTTTCTCGGCTGCCAACACGTAATGGTGATACGGGTTGAGGGCGAGGCGCAGCCGGCCCAGTGGGCCCAGTACGTTCCTGCGCTGGGCCAGCCACTCGCGGTGGACGCCGTCCCCGGCCCGGAAAACATCGCAGCAGGCGATGCGTTCATGGGACTGAACCAGATCGAAGGAGTGTTTTTTCAGGATGCCGCAGACGCAGCGGGCGAAGCCCCAGTCGCGCCACAGGCTGCCCAGGTAAGGGGGGTTGCAGATCAAGTGGTCATGGCCCGCGCTGGTTTCCCAGTGTCGGGTGACCACGGTGAGCGAGGCGCCTTCGGCGCTCAGCGCCTGGATGGCGTTGGACACCAAGCGCTCTGCCCCACCGAACGGGGTGTAGCGCTGACGCACCAGGGCGAGGTGGAGGGGTTTCATGTGCCTTGCAGCAGTTCCTCTGCGGCGCTCAGTACCCTTTCCTCCTGAATAGCGGAAAGACAGTCGCTCAACTTGCTGCCGCCGCAGCCGTCGTTGCCGCAGGGACGGCAGGAGTGATTGGAAGTCAGCAGCCGGTGGGGCGTCATCCACGGACCCCATTCCACCTCTCCGCTCGGGCCGAACAGCGCTATGGTGGGCGTCCCCATGGCGGCAGCGATGTGCATGGGGGCGGAATCCACGCCGATGAAAAGCCTGGCCCGTGCGGTCAAAGCCGCCAATTGTTTCAGGGAAAGTTGCCCGGACAAATCCACGACTGGCTGCCGCAGTTCGGCCTGGATGTCTTTGATCATTACCAGTTCTTCCGCCGCTGGCGCGGCGGTGACGATGATGCGATGCCCCCGTGCCTGCAGGGCGGTGATCAGGCCGGACACTCGCTCCGCCGGCCAGCATTTGAACAGCCAGCGGGAAGCCGGGTGAAGGAGGATGAACTCCTTTTCTGCCAAGCCGTGCTGTGCCAGCAGGTCGGTGACTTCCGATTCCGCCTTTGCGCCGGGAATCAGGGCGAGCCGCTTTTCATCGTCCGTGGGGTGGATGCCAATGCGGCGCAGGGCGTCTAGGTTGACTTCCACTGTGTGGCGGCTGTTGCCGCGCTTCGGCATGGCGAAGAAATGACTGAAGCTATATTTCCAGAACTGGCTTGCCCCCGCGGTTGCAGGCGCCACGCTGTAACGCACCCCGGTCAATCTTCTGATCCACGCGCCACGCGGATGTTCGGTGAGGTGCACAACCAGGTCATACCGCCGTGCGCGCAGGGCCGACAGCAATTGCCATTCGGCTTTGGCCTGAGTACAAACCCCGGCCGATTTCCATTTCCGGTCGATGGTGTGCACCTGGCTGATGGCGGGGTGGAGGCTCAGCATTTCCGCGGTGTCCTGATAAACCAGCGCGTCGATTTCCAGGTGGGGCGCGTGGTTCTTCAGCACGCTGAAAACCGGCGAGGTGAGCAGTACGTCGCCGTGGTGGCGCAGCTTGATGACCAGCACGCGGTGCAGGGTGGATAGGTCGATGGCGTCTTTGAGCATGACGCGAACAATAGCAAAATTTCGCAGCTTCCCCAATGGGCGCGAGAAATACAAGACGGGCGGAAGTGCTTTTGGTAGAATGTCCGCCTGAGTTTTAGGTGCCTGTTCCGCCTTCCGGCGGACGGGTTAAACGGGAAACAGGTGCGCCCAGCAATGGACAAAGCCTGTGCTGCCCCCGCAACGGTAAGTGAGCGCGAACGTATCAACCATGCCACTGTGGCTTAAGCCATGGGAAGGCGGTGCGTTTTTTCACGAGCCCGGAGACCGGCCTGGAACTGATACGGAAATGCCGCGGGGTGACGGTACGAAGTGGCTTTGTTGCGCCATTTTCGCGGTATTTCCATTGTTCTCACTACGGTATGCGGGGTTGCATGCCAAAACAATGGAAAAATAATGAAATCTCCCTTCAAGCTTAGCCTGATCTCTCTAGCCATTCTGGCGCCCGCGGCATCTGCCGAGGAAATTCCGCTTTACCACGGCGATGAAATCGTTGTCACGGCCACGCGCATCCCCCGGCCGATCCAGAACCTGGTAGCGGACATATCGGTCATTTCCGCCGAGGACATACGCGCTGCGGGCCAGTCCACCTTGGTCGAACTGCTGCAAACCCAGCCCGGCGTGGAAATTTCCAGCAATGGCGGCCCCGGTACCACCGCTTCGGTTTACCTGCGCGGCGCCAACGCCGGACACACCCTGGTGCTGGTGGACGGCATGCGCCTCGGCTCCGCTACTACCGGGGCGACGGCCCTGGAAAACATTCCCCTCGACCAGATCGAGCGCATCGAAATCCTGCGCGGCCCGGCCAGCCATTTGTATGGATCCGATGCCATAGGCGGGGTGATCCAGATTTTCACCAAAAGCGGCCAGGGCGCGCCCAGGGTGAACTTCTCCGCCGGTTTCGGCAGCTTCAACACGCGGAACCTGAGCGGCGGCTACGGCGGCGAGATCGGGAATACCCGCTTCAGCCTGCAAGCGGGGCAGACCGAGAGTGACGGCATATCCGCCTATGCCAACGGCAACCCGGGCTATGTCAACCAGAACCGGGACAAGGATGGCTACCGCAACACCAGTCTGGCGCTGAAACTGGCCCAGACCGTGGCCGTGGGCCACGAGATCGGCGTGAACGGTTTCGCAAGTTCCGGCCGCAACCATTACGACGGCTACACTTCGACCACGGACTATTTCAGCGACCAGACCCTGTCGACTTTCGACGTCTACAGCAAGAACCGCATCAACGAAAGTTGGCACAGCCTGGTACGGGTCGGCACGGGTTCCGACCACCTCGACGATTACAGTTCCAGCAAGGACGTGTTCAACACCGACCAGAACCAGCTCCTGTGGCAGAACGACATCACCGCCGGGCCCGGCACGGCGATCCTGGGCGTGGAGCGGGTGGAACAGAAGGTGAGCGGAACCACGGCCTACACTGTGCCGTCGCGTACCATCCAGTCCTACTTTGCCGGCTATCAGGCCCGAATGGGGAATCACAGCATTCAGCTCAACCTGCGTGACGATGACAATTCCCAGTTCGGCCGTCACGATACCGGCTATCTCGGCTATGGTTACCAGATGTCGCCCCAGTGGCGCGTCGGCGCCAGCGCCGGCACCGCCTTCAAGGCGCCCACCTTCAACGAGCTCTACTGGCCGGGGTCGGGCAATCCCGGCCTGCGTCCGGAACAGTCGCGCAACAAGGAAGTCTCGCTCCATTATGACCAGGACGTCCACCATTTCAGCGCAGTGTATTTCGACAACCAGGTCACCAACCTGATCGCCTGGGCGCCAGTCTCTCCCGGCTCCTTTATCTGGGCGCCGGCCAACGTCAACCAGGCCAGTTTGCGCGGGGCTACCCTTTCCGGGGCAAGCATGATCGGCCGCTTCCATCTCGATGCCAACCTGACGCTGCAAAACCCGGAAGACGGCGCTACCGGCAAGGTGCTGATCAACCGCTCCAGGGAACATGGCGCGCTGAAAATCAGCCGCTCTGTGGGTGACTGGAATGTCGGAGGGGAATTGATCTTCTCGGGCGAAAGGTATGCTGACGCGGGCAATACCCGGAAAATGGGCGGCTACGGCCTCCTCAACCTGACCGCCGGCCGCGCCCTGGACAAGGACTGGTCGTTGCAGGCACGGGTCAACAATCTGTTCGACAAGTCCTACGAGCTGGCGCAGGGCTATGGTACGCCGGGGGTGAACGTTTTTGTCGGCGTTCGCTACCAGCCCGTCAGGTAAAAGTGTTTTGAACCACCCCGTCATTCCCGCTAAAATGGGGATGACGGTTTTTTACCACACCATTTAAGGAGTCTGCCATGTTGTCTCTGACCCCCCGCCAGCAACTCGCTATTGGAATAGCTCTCGCCCTGTTGATGGCCCTCACGCGCAGCCATCACTGGGCGACGCTGCACGCTCTGCCCGATGCCTCCTGGGCGGTGTTCTTCCTGGCCGGCGTGTATCTGCGCCCATCCTGGGTGGCGCCTGTCCTGATGCTGGGAGCCGCGCTCATTGATTACGTCGCCATCACCTGGGGCGGAGTGAGCGGCTTCTGCGTTTCGCCTGCTTACTGGCTTCTCATCCCTGCCTATGGCGCCCTGTTCCTGGCTGGCCGCGTCTATGCCCGCCATCACCGCCTGTCCTGGTCGGCGCTGCCGTGGCTGCTGGGCTGCGCACTGGCCGGCGCGGTGCTGGCGGAGCTGTTCTCCAGCGGCGGGTTTTATTTCTTCTCCGGGCGGTTTGCCGAGCCCAGCCTGGGCGAATTCATCCCGCGCCTGGTGAAGTATTTTCCGCACATGCTGTCGACCATGGCCGCCTACCTGGGCCTGGCCGCCGTGATTCATGTCGCTGTCGCCGTTTGGCACGGCAATGCGGGCCACGCTACGCGCCCATGAGCGACAACATCGACAGCCGCCACAATGCCCGCATGGCGCGCAAGAAGGCGGTGATCGATGCGAACATCGCCCGCGCCACCGTCGAGCGCGGCCTCTTGCTGGTGCTTACCGGCAACGGCAAGGGCAAGAGCTCGTCCGCCTTCGGCATGGTCGCCCGCGCCCTGGGCCACGGCATGAAAGTGGGCGTGGCGCAGTTCATCAAAAGCCGCACCGATACGGGCGAAGAGGCTTTCTTCAGCCGCCAGTCCGGCGTGGAATGGCATGTGCTCGGCGACGGCTTCACCTGGGACACCCAGGATCGCGAGCGTGACATCGCCACTGCCCGGCACGGCTGGCAGGTCGCGGAGCGCATGCTGGCCGATCCGTCGATCGATCTCGTGGTGCTGGACGAACTCACCTATCTGCTGACATACGGCTATCTCGACCAGGATGTCGTGCTGGATGCCATCGCCGCCCGCCCGTTTATGCAGCATGTCGTCGTCACAGGCCGCGGTGCTTCGCCGGAGCTGGTCGAGCTGGCCGACACCGTGTCCGAAATCGCCGACGAGAAACACGCCTACCGCGCGGGGGTCAAGGCGCAGAAGGGTGTGGATTTTTGATGGGGTTGCGTTGCTGCCCGGCCCTATTTATCAGCGCCCCCGCTTCCGGCCAGGGCAAGACCACCGTGACTGCCGGCCTGGCGCGGCTGCACCGCAATCTGGGTCGCCGCGTGCGTATATTCAAGACCGGCCCGGACTTTCTCGACCCCATGATCCTGGAGCGGGCATCAGGCGCCCCCGTGTACCAACTGGACTTGTGGATGGGCGGCGAGGCCCACTGCCGGCAACTGCTATTCGATGCGGCCGGGGAAGCCGATCTGATCCTGATCGAGGGCGTCATGGGCCTGTTCGACGGGGATCCGTCCAGCGCCGATCTGGCTGCACTGTTCGGCATCCCGGTGCTGGCGGTGATCGACGGATCGGCCATGGCGCAGACCTTCGGTGCGGTCGCGCATGGGCTGGCGCATTACCGTCCCGGGTTGCCCTTCGCCGGAGTGCTGGCCAACCGGGTGGGCAGCGCCCGCCACGCCGACATGCTGCTCGGCAGCCTGTCCGCCGATTTGCCCGGCTTCGGCGCGGTTTTCCGCGACCCTGCCGCGACCCTGCCCGACCGCCACCTGGGACTGGTACAGGCCGACGAGATCGCCGACCTCGATGCGCGCATCGACTTCATGGCCGGGAAGATCGCCGCAACCGGACTGGCGGCGCTGCCGCCCGCCGTGGCCTTCGCCCCACCGCCGCCCGCGATGCCTGTCCTGCCCCTCCTGGCCGGCCGGCGCATCGCCGTCGCCAGGGATGCCGCCTTTTCCTTCCTCTACCCGGCCAACCTCGATGTGCTGCGCGCCTTGGGGGCGGAGCTGCGCTTCTTCTCGCCGCTCGATGACGCCGCCCTGCCGGAGGCCGACAGCCTCTACCTGCCCGGCGGTTATCCCGAGCTGCACTTGCAGGCGCTGCAAGCCAATCGCGCCATGGGCGAGTCCATCCGTGCCCACCACGCGGCAGACCGCCCTATCCTGGCCGAATGCGGCGGAATGCTCTACCTGCTTGAAACCCTGACCGATGCCGAGGGCCGGCGCGCAGAGATGGTCGGCCTGCTGCCCGGCCATGCCGTCATGCAGCCGCGCCTCACCGCGCTGGCGCTGCAAGCGGTTCAATTGCCCGCAGGCGAGCTGCGCGGCCACACCTTCCACCACTCGCGGCTGGAAACCAAACTCGCGCCCGTTGCGCGGGGGCGTTGTCCCAACGGCGGAGCAACCGCCGAGGCGGTGTTCCGTGACCAGGGCCTCACTGCCTCCTATGTCCACTTCTATTTCCCCTCCAACCCGGCAGCGGTGGCGGGGTTGTTCTTGCCATGAGTCACCACGATCACCGCTACAGCGAGGCCGACCGGGCCGCGGTCTATCGCGCCATTGCTGAACGCCGCGACATGCGCCACTTTTTGCCCGACCCCGTTGACCCTGACACCCTGCAGCGCCTGCTGGAGGCGGCGCATCGGGCGCCCAGCGTCGGGCTGATGCAGCCGTGGCGTTTCATCCGGATTACCCGGAGCGATTTGCGCCATCACATCCATGCCTTGGTGGAGGTGGAACGCCGGCGCACTGCGGCGGCCCTCGGCGAGCGCCAGGAAGAATTCATGCGTCTCAAGGTCGAGGGCATCCTGGACTGCGGCGAGTTGCTGGTGGCTGCCCTTGCCGACGGACGCGAACGCCATGTCTTCGGCCGGCGTACCCTGCCGGAGATGGATCTCGTTTCGGTGGCCTGCGCCATCCAGAACCTGTGGCTCGCGGCACGGGCGGAAGGACTGGGCCTGGGCTGGGTGTCGCTGTTCGACCCCGATGCCCTTGCCAGCCTGCTGGTCATGCCGCCGGGCAGCAAGCCGGTCGCCATTCTCTGCCTGGGGCAGGTCGACGCGTTTTATCCCGCGCCCATGCTGGAGCTGGAGGGGTGGACGCAAGGGCGCCGGCTGGAAGATATGGTGTTTTCCGATAGCTGGGGGAATTCGGCATGAAGGAACTGATCCTCGGTGGCGCCCGCTCGGGCAAGAGCGCCTTGGCCGAGCGCCTCGCCGCAGAAAGCGGGCTGGCGGTGGTCTATATTGCCACGGCCACCGCTGGCGATGCCGAAATGGCGGGGCGTATCGCCCACCACCGATCCCGGCGCCCAGCTATTTGGGAGCTGGTGGAAGAACCTTTGCAGCTCGCTGCTGCGCTTCGGGGCGCAGCAGCTTCGGACCGCTGCCTGCTGGTGGATTGCCTGACCCTGTGGCTGAACAACGTGATCGCCGACGAGGCGCTGTTTCAACAGGAACGGTCCGCCCTGCTGGAGACGCTGCCCAGCCTGCCCGGGCGGGTCATCCTGGTGAGCAACGAGGTGGGCATGGGAATAGTTCCGCTGGGTGAGTTGACCCGGCGATATTGTGATGAGGCGGGGCGCCTGCATCAGGACCTGGCGCAGCTATGCGACCGGGTGACTTTTGTGGCGGCGGGTCTGCCACTGGTTTTGAAAGGAAATTTACTATGAGTTTGGTATGGCTGGAAACGCCGGCTGCATCTTTGAACGCTGCCGCGCTGGAAGCGGCGCAGGCACGCCAGATGCAACTCACCAAACCGCCTGGTTCGCTGGGCTACCTGGAGGAGATCGCCATCCGCCTCGCCGCGATGCAGGGCACCCAGCAACCCGCCCTCGACCGGGTACGCATCACGGTATTCGCCGCCGACCATGGCATAGCGGAGGAGGGCGTTTCGGCCTTTCCCCAAGCCGTGACCGGCCAGATGATCGGCAACTTCGCCGCCGGTGGCGCTGCAATCAGCGTGCTGGCACGCAACCTGGGGGCCTCCCTGGAAGTGGTGGACGTGGGCAGCGTGGCGAACAGCAAAGCCATGTCTGGCGTGATAGTGCAAAAAGCAGGAAGCGGCACGGCCAATTTCCGCCGCGGCCCGGCGATGACCGAGGCACAGCTGGCAGCCGCCCTCCAGGCCGGGCGGGATGCCGTGAAGCGGGCGCTGGACGCGGGCGCGCAACTCTTCATCGGCGGCGAGATGGGGATCGCCAACACCAGTTCCGCCACCGCCGTGGCATGCGCCCTGCTCGAGCGTTCCGCCGTCGAGATCGCCGGGCCGGGCACGGGACTGGATAGCGCGGGAGTGTCGCACAAGGCGAGCGTCATCGAGGAATCCCTGGCGCTGCATCGCGCGGCGATGACCTCCCCGCTGGAAGTGCTGCGCCATGTCGGCGGCTTCGAGATCGCGGCCCTTGCCGGTGCCTACATCGCCTGTTCCCAGGCCGGCCTGCCCGTTCTGGTGGACGGCTTCATCGCCAGCGCCGCGGCGCTGGCAGCCCTGCGCCTGCGGCCCGATGTTGCGGATTGGCTGTTCTTTGGCCACGCTTCGGCCGAGCCGGGTTACCTTCACCTGATGGCGGCCCTGCATGCCCGGCCCCTTGTGGACTTGGGGCTGCGCCTGGGTGAAGGCAGCGGTGCAGCCGTAGCCTTGCCCATCCTGCGCCTCGCCGCCGCCCTGCACGGCCAGATGGCGACCTTCGCCGAGGCCGGCGTGGCCGGGAAAAGCGGTGGCTGAAGTGCCGTCCACGCTGGTAGACCTGTTGCGCCACGGCGAACCCGTGGGCGGGGTCAAGTTCCGCGGCCACACCGACGACCCCCTGAGCGAGCAGGGATGGGAGCAGATGCGCGCGGCCGTGCGGGGAGAAAAGCAGTGGGAAGCCGTGGTCTCCTCTCCGCTGTCGCGCTGTGCCGGGTTTGCCGGGGAGCTGGCCGAAAGGCTCGGCCTGTCTTGGGAGACCGAGCTGCGTTTCAAGGAAATCGGTTTCGGCGATTGGGAGGGCCGCACCCCCGAGGAAGTGATGCAAAGCGACCCCGGTCGCCTCGACCGCCTGTGGCGCGATCCGGCCCGGAACACGCCGCCCGGCGGGGAGGGGCTGGAAGATTTTGCGGCGCGGGTAGAGGAAGGGTGGAGCGAGATGCTGGCCCGCCACGCAGGAAAAAAAATCCTGCTGGTGGCGCATGGCGGCGTGAACCGCGTGATCCTCTGTCATGCCCTGCAAATCCCCCTCCACAATATGTTCCGGCTTGAGATTCCGTTCGCCGGGATGAGCCGCATACGGATTCTCGGCAGCGGCGCCGAAGCCTTGCCGCAACTGGTGTTCCACGGCAATCCGCAAGCATGAGCCCGGATTGTCCATTAGACCGAAAACACCGTCATTCCGGCGAAAGCCGGAATCCAGAAACCCGCGTCAATGCTGGATTCCGGGTCAAGCCCGGAATGACGGGCTAATGGATTATCCCGGATGAAGGCATTCCTGCTGGCCTTGCAGTTCCTCACCTGCCTCCCCATTTCCCTGAAAGCGGCCCCAACCCCGGCGGACTGGGGCCGGTCGGCGCTCGCCTATCCGCTGGTCGGGCTGTTGATCGGGTTGTTGCTGGTGGGATTTCAGCGTCTTGTGGGCCATGCCGACCCGCTGCTCCAGGCGGCACTGCTGACCGCGACCTGGGCGCTGATCACCGGCGGCCTGCACCTGGACGGACTGGCCGACAGCGCCGATGCCTGGGTGGGCGGCCATGGCGACCGGGAGCGAACCATGGCGATCATGAAGGACCCGCGCAGCGGCCCGGCGGCCGTTTCAACGCTGGTGCTCGTGCTGCTGCTCAAGTTCGCCGCGCTGGCGGCGCTGGCCAAGGCCGGCGCCTGGCCCGCGCTGTTGCTGGCCCCGGTGCTGGGGCGGTCGGCGCTGGTCGCGCTGCTGCTGGGTACGCCTTATGTCCGGCCCGGCGGCATGGGGGCGGCGATGTCGGCCCATCTGCCGCGGACGGCTGCGGTGCTGGCGTTGCTCCTGGTCGCGGCGGCGGGGCTGCTTGCCGGAATGGTCGGCGCGCTGGCGTTGGCGGTGGCGGCTGCGGCGTGGCTGGGACTGCGCTGGATGATGATGCGGCGGCTGAATGGCATGACCGGCGACACCTTGGGGGCCGCGGTCGAGCTGACCGAGGTTGCAGTGCTTGTCGCCCTCGCGCTGAGCCTGTGATGACCGTGCCGATAGCGGCGCTGCTGGCGGTTGTGCTGGATCGCCTGCTGGGCGAGCCGCGGCGCTGGCATCCGCTGGTAGGGTTTGGCTGGCTGGCGCAGCGGGTCGAGGCGAGCCTCTACGGGGCCAGCCGACTGCGGGGCGCGATCGCGGTGGTGTTGCTGGTCGGCGGGTTTGCCATGGCGGCGTTCCTGGCCCATCGCAGCCTGGGTTCCTGGGCCTGGCTGCTGGATGCGGCGTTGCTCTATCTTGCCCTCGGCGCAACCAGCCTTGGCGAGCATGCAGCAGTAGTTCGCCGTGCCCTGGATGCCGGCGATCTCGATGTGGCGCGCCGGAGCGTGGGCCGGATGGTGAGCCGCGACACGGCGGACATGGACGAAACGGCGGTAGTCCGCGCAACGCTGGAATCGGTGCTGGAGAATGGCTGCGACGCGGTGTTCGGCGCGCTGTTCTGGTTTTTCGTGGCGGGCGCGCCGGGCGTGGTGGCCTACCGCCTCGCCAACACCCTGGATGCGATGTGGGGCTACAAGACCGACCGCTACCGGCATTTCGGCTGGGCGGCGGCGCGGCTGGACGATTTGTTGAACTGGGTTCCGGCGCGGCTTACCGCGCTGACTTACGTGCTCATCGGAAGGAGCGGCACCGCGTGGCGCTGCTGGCGCAGCCAGGCGGCAAGCTGGGAAAGCCCCAACGCCGGGCCGGTAATGGCGGCGGGGGCGGGTGCGCTGGCGGTAAAGCTGGGGGGGGCGGCGGTGTACCACGGACGCATGGAGCCCCGGCCGCCGCTCGGCGAAGGGCGGGAGCCGGCGGCGGCGGACATAGGTCGCGCCGTTGTACTGGTGCGGCATGGCGTAGGGCTGTGGCTGGTTCTGGCATTCCTGGGAGGGTGGGCGCTTGCTTGAGCACGGCGGACAAATCCGGCAGGCGGCGCGGCGCTACGGCATTCCGCCGGAGGACTGGCTGGACCTTTCCACCGGCATCAACCCGCTCGGCTGGCCGGTGCCTGCGATCCCGCCGGAATGCTGGCGGCGGCTGCCGGAACCCGATGACGGTCTGATGGAAGCTGCCTGCCGCTACTACGGATGTCGTTCAGCGCTGGAGGTGGCGGGTTCCCAGGCGGCGATCCAGGCGTTGCCGAGCCTTCGCCCGCCGTGCCGGGTGGGTTTGCTTGCGCCCACTTACGCCGAGCACGCCATGGCCTGGACGCGCGGCGGCCACCACGTGGAGCCGCTTGCCTGTGCCGAAATCGAGGCCAGGCTCGACCGGCTCGACGTGCTGGTGCTGGTCAATCCCAACAACCCGACCGGGGAGCGCATTTCAACTGAAGCCCTGCTGGCATGGCATCGCCGGCTGGCTGCGCGCGGCGGCTGGCTGGTGGTGGACGAGGCCTTCATGGATGCCACGCCGGAGGAAAGCCTCGCTTCTCAGGCAAGCGCCGAAGGGCTGGTGGTGTTGCGCTCTCTGGGTAAATTCTTCGGCTTGGCGGGTGCGCGGGTGGGCTTCGTATTGGCGTGGCCGGAATTGCTCGTCCGGCTGAATGAAATGTTGGGCCCTTGGCCCGTAGCTCACCCGGCACGCCATGTAGCGCGTCTGGCCTTGGCGGACGAAACCTGGCAAGTTGACGAACGGCAGCGCCTGGCGCGGGAATCGCTCCGGCTGGATGAATTGCTGGGCCGCCATGGCTTGTCCCCTGCCGGCGGTACGGCGCTGTTCCAGTGGGTCAGATGCGAGCGTGCGCCTGCTATCCGGGACGGTCTTGCGCAAAAGGGAATCCTGGTGCGCTGCTTCGATTCGCCGCTCGGCCTGCGCTTCGGCTTGCCCGGTAAGGAGGCGGAGTGGGTTCGGCTGGAGCAGGCATTGCGGGGGGTGTCATGACCGCAAAGACCCTGATGATCCAGGGCTGCACCTCCGATGCCGGCAAGAGCGCACTGGTGACCGGCATCTGCCGCGTGCTCTATCGCCGCGGCAGGCGCGTCGCTCCGTTCAAGCCGCAGAACATGGCGCTGAACAGCGCGGTGACGGCGGACGGCGGCGAGATCGGCCGCGCCCAGGCGGTGCAGGCTCAGGCCTGCGGGCTGGAACCGCATACCGACATGAACCCGGTGCTGCTCAAGCCCAACACCGATGTCGGCGCCCAGGTGATCGTCCATGGCCGGGCCATCGGCAACATGGATGCAAGCCGCTACCATGAATTCAAGCCGCAGCTGCTGGCGGCGGTTCTGGAATCCCATGCCCGCCTTGCCGGCGAATATGAAGCCGTGGTGGTGGAGGGGGCGGGAAGCCCGGCCGAGATCAACCTGCGCGACAACGACATTGCCAACATGGGCTTCGCCGAAGCGGCGGACTGTCCGGTGGTGATTATTGCCGACATCGACCGCGGCGGGGTGTTCGCCCATCTGGTGGGAACGCTGGAGCTGCTGTCCGCATCCGAGCAGGAGCGCGTGCAAGGCTTCGTCATCAACCGCTTCCGCGGCGACATCGGCCTGCTGCAGCCCGGCCTGGACTGGCTGGAGCGGCGCACCGGCAAGCCGGTGCTGGGTGTGCTGCCCTATCTGCACGGCCTGCACCTGGAAGCCGAGGATGGGCTCGGCAAGCTGTCGTTCGAGGCGCAGGCAACGCAGCCCCTGCGGGTGGTTGTGCCATTGCTGCCGCGCATCAGCAACCATACCGATTTCGACCCGCTGCGCCTGCATCCCGAAGTCGACCTGCGGTTTGTCGCAGCAGGCGAGCCCATGCCTTCCGCCGATCTCATCATCCTGCCGGGGAGCAAGAATGTGCGCGGCGACCTTGACTGGCTGCGGGAGAATGGCTGGGAGGAGGCCGTGCACAGGCATTTGCGCTACGGCGGGCATCTCATGGGTATCTGCGGAGGGTTCCAGATGCTGGGCCAGTGCATTCGCGATCCCTTGGGGCTGGAGACTGATGCAGGTGAAAGCGCTGGCTTGCGCCTGCTGGACATGGAAACCGAGCTGAAGCAGGAAAAACAATTGCACCGCGTCAGTGGAAAGTTAGTGCTGGCTGATGCGCGGGTGAGCGGCTATGAAATTCACGCCGGCGTGAGCGTGGGCCCCGCCCTGTCCCGGCCCGTAGCCCGGCTGGAAAACGGGGATGACGGCGCAATCTCCGCGGATGGCCGGATCCTCGGCACCTATGTGCATGGCCTGTTTGACCGGAAGGAGGCATGCGACGCACTGCTGCGCTGGGCCGGGCTGGCACAGCCTTCGACACTGGATTACGAGGCCTTGCGCGAAGCGGGAATAGAACGCATGGCGGATGCGGTGGAGCAGCATCTGGACTGGAGCAAACTGGACCGGTTTTTTGCCTGACAATCGTTTGGAATCTGTTAAAACACTTTTAAAACGCACTGTTAGCAGTTGACTGGGCGGGATTTTTCCAATTATAGTGTGGCTATGGAAGCAGAACTGAAGGCCCTGGAAGATAAAATCGCGCAACTGGTGCAGTTATGTGCACGCTTGCGCACAGAAAACACTCACCTGCGGCAGCAGTTGGCCAATGCGCAAAACGAAGGCAAGCATCTGGCCGAAAAGATCAATGGTGCGCGAGGCCGGCTTGAGGCGCTGCTCGACCAGATCCCGGAGGACGAGGCATGAGCGCGGAAGCCAAGGGTCTGGATGTCACCATCATGGGGCGCGAGTTCCGCGTCGCCTGTCCGGAAGACGAGCAACAGGCGCTGCTCGATTCGGTCACCTACCTCGACAAGAAAATGCGCGAGATCCGCGATGCCGGCAAGGTCATCGGCGTCGAGCGCATCGCCATCATGGCAGCGCTGAATATCGCCCACGAATTCCTGGGCACCCGGCTGGCCGGCAGTTTTGACATCGGCGAGTACAAGCGTAGAATGAATACCATGCAGGCGCAGATCGATCAGGCACTGGCCGATCAGGACGAGTTGTTTTAACTCATTCCACCGCCGTATCATTTTTCGAGTTTGTTCCCTGCGGTGTTCGTTAAGGCTATATATTCTTTGACCGATTCGCATAGTCTGGTTGCGGCTGTACCGAGTGCTGTTGTGCGCGTCCCTTCCCGGATGTGCCTGATGTGCTCAGGCTGCGACCACCTTGAACCTTAGGTTCAAGATGCTGGTCTTGACGGCATTCGCGGGGGCTTTATTTCTTCCCAGCAGATTTCTCCTGGCAGCATGAACAAGAAGCAGCTGCGCACGGTGTTGCGCCGGGCACGTCGGGCGCTTTCCGCTCAGCAGCGCCGCCATGCCGCCGACGGATTGCGGCGGGTGGCCCTGGCCGAGGGGTTGCTGCGCAACCGGCGGCGCATCGGCTTTTACGCGCCGACCAACGAGGAAATCAACCTGATGCCCTTGCTCAACCAGTCTCTATGGCTGGGTAAGGCGTGTTTTCTACCCATCGTCCCCTGGAAATTCCAGCGCCGCCTCAGCTTCAGCCGGCTGACGTCGCTTCCACGCTGGTATCTTAACCGCTTCGGCATACACGAGCATTGGACGCCGCGTCCGGTGCGTGCCTGGCAGCTCGATCTGCTGTTCGTGCCCCTGGTCGGCTTTGACGAAGCCTGCCATCGTCTCGGCATGGGCGGCGGCTTCTACGACGCCAGCCTGGCCTATCTGCGGCGCCGCAAGGTATGGCGCAAGCCGCTCCTGGTCGGCGTGGGCTACGAATGCCAGAAGGCTGAGGAAATCCCGTCGGACCCCTGGGACATGCACTTGGATGCGGTGATGACCGAGCGGAAAATCTATTGGGCGAAGAACAAAAGGTAAATGCTTCCATTGAGGGGGTTTTTGTCGAAATCGAGCGATCGCGAGTGCGACACATAATTATGTGTTACACTTAATCACACGTTTAACCCAACAAGGACCCTATCATGGCCACAGTCAATTTCACGGGCGCGGTGGATCGCGAATTGCTGAAGAGGGCGAAAATCATCGCCGCCAAGACGGACACCTCCGTCAACGCCCTGTTTAACGCCGAACTGCGCTACCTGGTGGAAACCTTTGAAGCCGCCGAAGCGGTCGGAAACCAGAATTATCGCTCCCTGCTCGACTTCTCTCTGGGCCGTGTCGACGACCGCGCCACGATGACGGCGCTTGGTGTTGATAGCGAGGAAGATCTTTTCCTACTGATGGCCCAGGCCCACCTGCCGATGCCTCGTCTGCCCGCCGCGACCACTCAGCGTATGGTCGATGAACTGAACGCGCTAACGGCCTAGATTCATGCCCAAAGCTCCGGAAAATTTGGTTGTCCTGCTACCCGATTCCGGGCCGCTGATCACCCTGGCCTATGCCGACGCGCTTGACCTACTGCTCAAGCCCGGTTGGCCTGTCCAGGTGGTTGACATGGTGCTGCACGAGGTCACACGCAATGCCACGCCCACCAGCGAAAAGATCCGGCAATGGGTAACCGACCGGTCCATTCCTGTCCTGACCACGCGCACTTTCAAACACTTTCTCGCTGCGCAGTCCGGGGGCGAAACCCGGCCGCGCAAGTCCAATCTCGGTGAAATCGCCATACAGGAAGCAATGAATGAACTGGCGCTCGCGGCACCCACCACGACCGGGATATTCCTGTTCGAAGACCACAAGATCGCCCGCGCCAGCTTCCTGCTGCCGGACAACTGTCGCAAGATTAGTACGCGGGCCTTTCTGCTGTTTCTGGAGGGCAAAGGCTGGATTGACTCCGCCGCAGAGGTCGAGCGGGCGGCGATTTCCAATGGGCGAAATTTTTCACGATTAAGGTTTCCGCCCTGAACTCGGCAAACGACCTCAAGCCCTGCTTGATATGCTGACAGCTCGACCCACACTCCTTGTGAAGTTAACTTTGCCATATATTGTTCGTGTGTGAAAAAATGGGTGAATTTGACTAAGGTTATGTCGAATTTTGTTGGACTATGCTAGACATGGGTTTATATTACTTCCGAATAATCAATGTATTAAAACGAATTATCGGACCTTGCTGGAAATATTATGCGTTACTGGCTGATGAAATCCGAACCTTCCGATTGCAGTATCGATGACCTTGCTGCGTTACCCGGCCAAAGCGTGGCGTGGTACGGCGTGCGCAACTATCAGGCGCGCAATTTCATGCGCGATCAGATGAAAGTAGGCGACCGCGTTCTTTTTTATCACTCCAACTGTGCCGAGCCGGGTATCGCCGGGCTGGCCGAGGTGAGCCGGCTGGCCTACCCGGATCAGACCCAGTTCGACCCGAAGAACAAATACTTCGACCCCAAGGCCACGCCGGAGACCCCGCGCTGGTTCAACGTGGACGTGCGGCTTACCAGGAAGACCCGGCTGGTCAGCCTGAAAGAGCTGCGCAGCCACCCGGAACTGGAACGGATGCGCACCCTGCAGAAGGGCAACCGGCTGTCGATCACCCCGGTGGACCCACGCGAGTGGGAATTTATCAACGCATTACTGTAGGTTCCAAATCTTGCGGGTCGTCTGCCTTACTGCCTGCGATTACTTTGCAGGCTAGCGCAGCCACTCCGCAAGCGACCGATAATCGCCGAAATCGTCGATGGAGCGTGCGGCGATTTGCGGGTGTTCCGCCTCTACAAGCCGCGCCAGATCATTTCCCGGGCCGAGTTCGATCACGGCATCGATGCCGAATTCCGTCAATGTGTCCATGCACCAATCCCACCTGATCGTCGTGGCAATTTGCCGGGAAAGGGCGTCGATTGCCTGGTCATGGGTTCGAACGGGCGTCGCGTCCACAGACCTCAGGACCGGCACCTGAGGCGAGGAGATCGAACTTGCGCGCAGAATATCGCGAAACGAGTCCGCTGCGGCCGCGAGGTAGCGGGTATGGGAGGGAATGGTAACGGGCAATCGTACCAAGCTCGGATTAGTTGCCTGGAGTTCGGCGACAAAGCGAGAAATGGCGTCGCCGGGGCCGGCCAGCACGTCCTCGCCGACCCGCCGCCGGATGGCAAAATCCAGGCCGTAGTCAGCAATCGCGCGATCACGTGCGGCGAGTGCGGCAGGCGAGGCCCGGCCCCGCCATAGTGCCATGCAGCCTTCGACGGCACCGATGCCGGCGGCTGCCTCATTCATCAGCCGAGCGCGTTCGCGCACCAGCCTGAACGTTTCTACCGCATCCAGCGCCCCGGCGACAAAGTAGGCAATCAATTCCCCCAGGGAGTAGCCGGCGACCAGGCTGGCTTCCGGCAAAAACCGGGAAATTCTTGTCCAGGTCGCGATCTGGTAATAGGCGATGGCAAACTGGGCATTCGCGTTGAGGAAAATTTCCTTCTCTCCGAGCCCGTCCCACCATTTCGCGACATCCTGTCCGAGGACTTCACTTGCCGCCTGGCGCACCATCCCGCATTCGGGCGCCGCAAAAAGCTCGTCCAGCATGTCGCGGCGCTGGCCCGCCTGCCCGGAACAGAGGATCGCGATCCGCACGTCGATTAGTCCGCGAATGAAAAGGTTTCGAGCTGATGGGCCGCCCAGCTCGCGGCCATCAGGTCGGCGCTGCCGCCGGGGCTGAGATTGCGATCGACGAACGCGCGATGCAGGGCAAGCAGTCTGTCCCGCCATCCCGGCGCCTCCACCCCGCCTGCGCTGTTGAAATCGGCTGCGGCCTGCCGAACGAAACCGAGGCCGGCTTCCCCGCCCCGCCACAGCAGGTTGGTATCCGGCAAGTGCTCCATCAGGGTCAGCAGGGTGCCGATCTGCGCTGTCTCGCGATCATGTCCGGCGGCGAGAAGGCGGCGGAGGGCCGGCAGGCCGATGCCATAGACTGTCGGGAACCCGGTAGCTGCTTCCATTCTGGCGCCGCCCGCAGCGAACCGCTTAAACACGTTGTTGCCATGCGATGCCGGGGCAGCCCTGCGGGCGCTGGCAATGTCAGGACCCCAAGCCCTGGCCACCACAGCGCCGCAGCTGAACCCGGCCAGCGTGCTGTCCGCCTGACGCCGCCCGGCGGCCGCAGCGAGCAAGCCGAGATTGAAAATGGCGCCGCGATGGGTGTTGATGCCGCCGGTGGCGAGGAGCATTTTCCGCTCGGCCTCGACCCCGATGGCTTGGAGTACGGCGAAGGGCTGGCTGCGCGCCCCGGCGAGCGCGAGCATGGCGAAGCTGCCTGCCAGCGCCTCGATGCTGGCGAGGAAGGTGCCGATATGCATATCACTATGGCTGCCCGAGTCGACCGGCGTGACCAGGCCTGGCTTGGGCCAAGCCGTGGCCTCGTGCCGGAGTGCATCCTGACACAGCCGGTCCAGACGGCGACAGTCGACACGCAAGTCACGATGCCGGGCATCAGGGGCGGGTGGGCTCCAGGCGGCGGCTTCCATGCTAGGCGGTTAACGAAAGGAGGTTCTTGAAGAGTTGGTCGACAGGAATCAGCCTGGTCTCGCGGTCGGATTTGGCGAGCACTTTCCGTGGAGCGCCCGCGCGAACCGCTTCGGCCAGCTCACGCCAGGCAACCGCCCATCCGGTCGGCATGAGGATTTCCCCGTCGATGCGCGGAGACTGCCGAGGGAAGGTTTCCAGCGCTGCAAGCAGTTCCAGGTGCTGCGTGGCTTCGCTGCATTCCAGTAACAGGTCGAGATCGCTGGCTTCGTCGAGATAGCTTGCGCCGGTGAAGATCTGTGACGACAGCGAGCCATACACGCGCGGCACCGCGCCGGTCTCGGCGCAGAGCGCTTGCAGGCTGAACATGCCGGCCCGCCAGCTGCGGGGTGCGTGACCGATCGCATCCATCAGCGACAATGGGCGGGAGTGGCGGACGATCGCGGCACGAGGGGCACACAGCGCAATGCGTTTGCGTGCCGGCGCGGAGGGCAGCGTGAAGCCCAAGGCCAGCAGGTCGCCTTGTTCTGGTGTCGGCTCAGGCTGGCGTGCGACCACCAGTGGCCAGCCTCGTTCCACCCAGTCGCGTACGCAGTGGGCATGCTCGACACTGGTAGTGAGCTGGCCCGCATCGATGCCGGGTTCAAGCCAGACCAGATCGTGGCGATGAATTAGGTTTGGGATCATGCGCCTGCCACGAGTTGTGCCGTGGGTGCGGCAAGTTGTCGTCCGCCGCGCTCCAGCCCGATTGAGGTGCGGTCGTCCGTGTCCTTGGCGCTGCTGAGCGCGGCGGCGAGTCGGTTCGCCCAGTCATCGTCCACCGACCAGATCTCGTGTATTCCACCCATGCGCCAGTAGTTCTCGGCGCCGGGCGCGAACACCGGCGACTCGCTCGCCAGTTCTTCCAGCCGTTCCAGGCTGATCTTGGTGACGCGCGACATCGCGCGCAGATCCATGACTCGGACCTGGGCATCGGGTAGCGCGCAGATTCGGTCTGCCAGCATGCCGAAGGCAAGAAAGCCGCCGCTCACCGCCTCGCCGTGGATCACGGTCAGCAGACGGTGCCCGCGTCGGCGCGCCAGATCCACGCAGCGCGCCACATGGGCGAAGTAGCCATTCAGGCCGAGCAGTTCATCGTGCCGCGATAATGCCTGCCCCTGGGTGTCGGCGATGAAGATGATGGGGCGCGGCGGGATGCCTGCAGCGGCATCGGCGCGAACGGCATCTAGGATCGCAGCGGCGATCTTTAGCGCAAGCGGGCCGTCGACCGCCGCATGGTCGATGGTTCCGATCACGGTGGCGCTCTCGTTCCCGACTCGCGCCGAACCGTGCAGGAACAGTCCTTCGACGACCAGATTATGGCCGCCCGCGCCGAACAGCCGGTCGAACACTGTATTCTCGCTCATGCGGGTTCCCCAAGTTGCCGGTTGAACTCGTCGACGGTCAATTCGGGGACCCGGGACGCGTCGGCAAAGGCGCCGGCCTGCCAGATTTCCCGTCCGTCGCGCGCGCTGGCGAAGCGCTCGCTGCGGGCGGCCAGCCGCGCTTGTTCATCGAGCAGGGCATCGAGGCTGGTCGGCGCGAGTGGGTGAGCCTGGTAGCGCTCGATCAAGTCGGTGGCTGCGGCGCGAAAGGCGGGAATGAGGTCGTCCACCAGTCGCGTCGCCTCGCCCAGCGCGCGCCGCAGCTTGCCGCCGGTAATCCGCCACACCAGCGCGCGGTCGCGGGAGTCGAATTCCTCCACCCCTTTCACTGTTTCGATCACCTCGGGGCCGGACAGGCCGAGCCTTCCCTGCTCCGACATCACCACTTCCGCGCACAGCCGGGTGACGATGCCCATGCCGCCGAACGCCCCGCACGAGCCGCCGACGAGGGCGAACACCGGGATGCCCGCGGCTTGGACCTGAAGCACGGCGCGCATGATTTCGGAGATCGCGATCAGGCCGGCGTTGGCTTCGTGCAGGCGCACGCCGCCCGAGTCCACCAGCAGCAGCACGGCAGACGGCCGCTCGACCAGGGCCTTGTCGAGCAAGCCGCGGATTTTCGCGCCATGCACTTCGCCGACGGAGCCGCCGATGAAGCGGCCTTCCTGGGCGGCGATGAGTATGGAATGGCCGGCCAGCGTGGCGCGGCCGACCACGACGCCGTCGTCGAAGGCCTGCGGCGCACCCAGCCGGGCCAGGTGTGGGCTGGTTTGCCTCATCTCGGGGGGGCAGAACTCGCTAAATGAACCCGCATCGACCAGGCCGCTCAGCCGCATGCGCGCCGAGGCTTCGAAGTAGCTGATGCGCCGGCCGTTCATGCTGCGTCGCCGCGGCAGGTTTCGAAGGCCTGGTCGAGGCGCAGACTGACTACTGCGGGCGTGGCGCCCGCATCGTTGATCGATAGCCTGAGCCCGCCCACGGTATGGCGTCCGGCGAAGTCCTTCAGCACCGCTTCCCAGATGTCGCGGAAACCGTGGGCCGAGGTGTTGACCTCGATCTCGCAGGCATCGCTGGTCGCGGCGGGTTCGACCAGCACTTCCAGATTGCCCGACGAGACTACGCCGCAGATCGCGGTGTGAACGATGTCCTGCGGCGGAGCCGATGACGGCAGGGTGAGGGTGAATTGTTCCATGTGCGGTTGTCCCGTTACCAGTTGCGGAATTGCTGCGGCGGGTCATACAGGCCGCCAGAGGCATGTACCAGATCCTTGACGCTGCGCGCGGCGAGCAGGTCGCGCGTAGCATCGCGCTTCCTGATGCCGAGGTCTTCCGGGCGGCGGATGATGCCGCGGTCGCGCAGGTTTTCCACCATGCGCAGGTCGCGCGCCATCCCGACCGGCGTGTAGCCGGCCACGCCGCGGATCGCCTGCTCACGCTCCTGCGGCGTCGCGCACATCAGCAGGTTGGCGATGCCTTCCTCGGTGATGATATGGGTCAGGTCCTCGCCGTAGATCATCACCGGCGGCAGCTCCATGTTTGCCGTCGCCGCCAGATCCCAGGCGTCGAGGCGCTCGACGAAGGTCGGCTGCATGTGCTCGCGGAAGGTCTCGACGATCTGCACCACCAGCTTCTGGCCGCGCGGCATGGCAATATTGCCGCGCCCTTCGCGCCCGGCGCGCAGCCAGGCCGGAGAAGCATGGCGGCGTCCGCGCGCGTCGGCCCCCATGTTGGGCGCGCCGCCGAAGCCGGCGATGCGTCCCTTGGTGGCGGTCGAGCTGTTGCCCTGCAGGTCGATCTGCAGGGTCGAGCCGATGAACAGGTCGCAGGCGTAATGGCCGGCGGCTTGGCAGAAGGCGCGGTTGGAGCGCATCGAACCATCCTGGCCGATGAAGAAAATATCCGGCCGCGCCGCCGTGTAGCGCTCCATGCCGACCTCGGAGCCGAAGGAATGCACCGATTCGACGAAGCCGGCCTCGATGGCGGGAATCAGCGTCGGATGGGGATTCAGCGCCCAGTGAGTGCAGATTTTGCCCTTCAGGCCGAGATCGGCGGCATAGGTGGGCAGGAGCAATTCGATCGCCGCCGTGTCGAAACCGATGCCGTGGTTCAGGCGCGTGATGCCGTATTCGGCATATAGGCCCTTGATCGCGATCATCCCCATCAGCACCTGGATCTCGGTGATCAGGGCGGGGTCGCGCGTGAACAGCGGCTCGATGTAGTGGGGCGTCGGGGCCTGGACGACGAAGTTCACCCAGTCGGCGGGGATGTCGACGCGCGGCAGCTTGTCCACGATTTCGTTGACCTGGGCGATGACGATGCCGCCCTTGAAGGCCGTCGCCTCGACGATGGCCGGCGTGTCCTCGGTGTTGGGTCCGGTGTAGAGATTGCCCTCGCGGTCGGCTGCCTGCGCCGCGATGAGCGCGACGCGCGGCGTCAGGTCGACGAAATAGCGGGCGAACAGTTCCAGGTAAGTGTGAATCGCGCCGATGGTGATTTTCCTGCTTTCGACCAGGCGCGCCAGGCGTCCTGCCTGCGGGCCGGAGAAGGAGAAGTCGATGCGGCTCACCTGACCGCGTTCGATCAGGTCGATGTGCTCCGGCAGTGCGAGCACCGACTGCACCAGATGCAGGTCGCGCAGACGGGCGGGATCGGTCTTGATCAGGCTCTTGGCGAGGAAGTCCGCCTGCTTCTGGTTGTTGCCCTCGATGCAGACGCGGTCGCCCGGCTCGATCACGGCCTCGAGCAGCGCCACGATGTGGTCGGCGGAAACCAGGCGTCCGGCAGCGAAGCTTGCGGCACGCGCCAGGCGCCCGGCCCGGTTGCGTGCCAGATTGTCCCAGCGCCCGGGGGGAGTGGCAGGGGCGTTCATGGTGTTGCTTGCTGGATCATTTGCCGCTGACGCCAAACACCGCGTCCGGCAGCCAGGTGGCGATGCCCGGAAAGAGGCAGATCAGCAGTACCGCAAGCACCATCAGGCCGACGAAGGGGATCACCCCCCAGATGATGTCCCGCAGAGGAATGTCGGGCGCGATGTTCTTGATGACGAAGATGTTGAGCCCGACCGGCGGATGGATCAGCCCCATTTCCATGACGATGGTCATGACCACGCCGAACCAGATCAGGTCGAAGCCGGCGGCCTTGAGCGGCGGCAGGATGATGGGCGCCGTCATCAGGATGATCGATACCGGCGGCAGAAAGAAGCCGAGCACCACCACCAGCAGCAGGATCACGCTCAGCAGCGCCCATTTCGACAGGCTCATGGCGACGATGGCTTCCGCTGCGGACTGGCTGATGTGCAAATAGCTCATCACGTAGGAGAAGAGCAGCGACATGCCGATGATGAACATCAGCATGGTCGATTCCTTGAGGGTGCTGGCCAGGATGGGGCTGAGCTGCGACGGCCGCCACACCTTGTAAATGACCGCGATCAGGAATAGCGCCAGCAGCCCGCCCAGGCCGGCGGTCTCGGAAGGCGTGGCGTAGCCGCCATAAAGCACGACCATGACGCCGATCAGCAGGGTGACGAAGGGGATCACGCGCGGCAGCAGCCGGGTTTTATCGTAGAGCGTGAGCTCCATCGCATCCAGATAGGCCGATTTTTCGCCGCCCTGTGTCCAGATGTCGAGCGCTTCCTGGTACTCTTTCTTGTAGCGGAATGCGGCGTAGCCGGAGAACAGCACCACCAGCAGAATGCCCGGGCCGATGCCGGCGAGGAACAGCCTGCCCAGCGATTGTTCGGCGGCGACGGCGAACAGGATCATGACGATGGACGGTGGCAGCAGGATGCCGAGGGTGCCGCCGGCCGCGATGATGCCCGCGGCGAAGCGGGGCGAATAACCGCGGGAGCGCATTTCGGGGATGCCGGCGCTGCCGATCGCCGAGCAGGTGGCCGGGCTGGAGCCCGACATCGCGGCGAACAGCGCGCTGGCGAAGACGTTGGCGATGCCCAGGCCACCTGGGATCTTGTGCATCCAGGCGTGAATAGCCAGGTAGAGATCGGCGCCGGCGCGCGACTTGCCGATCGCGGCGCCCTTGAGAATGAAGAGGGGGATAGACAGCAGCGTGATGTTGGCCATTTCCTCGTAGACGTTCAGCGTGATCGTATCGAGCGACGCACCCGGCATGAAAATGAACATGAAGATGACGGCGATGCCGCCGAGGGCAAACGCAATCGGCATGCCCGAGAACATCAGAAGCAGGGTTCCGAGCCCGTAGAGTACCCCTATGACGCCAACGCTCACTTGCTTGCCCCTTTGGTAGTTAGACTGATGATGATCTGCAGCAGGATTTGCAGGGTTAGCAGCGTCATCCCGGTCGCCATGAGGCCGTAGGGAATCCACAGCGGCGGTGCCCAGGAGGAGGATGTGGTCTGGCCCTCGACGAAAGCCTCGTGCAGCATGCTCCAGGACTTCCAGGAAAAGAACGCGCAGAAGGCGAAGGAGGCAGCATCACAGAACAGCAGGCGCAGCCGATTGGCCGCCGGCGAGAAAAATCCCGCCAGGGCCTCGATGCCGATATGGCCGCGCTGCGATTGCACGTAGGCGCCGCACATGAAGACCGCGCCGACCAGCAGAAAGACCGCCATCTCGTCCTGCCAGTCGGTCGGAATTTTCAGGAAGTAGCGCAGGAAAACGCTGGCGGTGAGGATGGCGCAGGCGGCAAGGAGGGCGAGCATGGACAGAAACAGTACACCGTTGTTCACCCTCGCCTGCAGTCTGACCAACTGCCCCAGGGGGCCGCCGACCGGTGGTGTCGGCGGAGCCTCCTGGCCTTCGAGCTCGAAGCCGTGACTCATAGGGTTTTCTCAGCCAGCTTGAGGATGCGCGCGCAGCTTTCGCTCTTCGCCGCGAAGTCCTTCCAGGCCGTGTCTCGGGCGATCGCCTGCCATTTTTTGACGGTCGCGTCCGACATGTCATAGGCTTTGCCGCCGGCTTTCTGATACACCGCCGCCACCGCCTGGTCGTCCGCCTTGGCCTGCTCCAGCGCGAATTTCTCCATCTCGGCGCCAACCGTCATGATCACGTCCTGCTGGGCCTTCGGCAGCCGCTCGAACACCGCGCGCGAGATCATCAGCGGCTCGAACATGAACCAGTAGGTCTTGCCGCGGCCCGTGGTCAGTTGTTTTGCAACTTCCTCGAGACGGAAGGAGATCAGGCTGGTGGATGAGGTCATCGCGGCATCGAGGGCGCCGGTCTGCATTGCGGCGTAGATCTCGTTCGACGGCAGCGTCAGCACCGCCGCTCCGGCCGCCTTCAGCACCATGTCCATCTCCCGGCTGCCGCCGCGCACCTTCAGGCCCTTGGCATCTTCCGGATCGATAATCGGCTTGGTGCGGCTGGCGACGCCGCCGGCCTGCCAGATCCAGCTCACGATCATCACCCCCTTGTCGGCGAGCACATCGGACAGCGCCTTGCCGACTTCGGCATGCTTCCAAGACATGCCCTGCTCGTAAGAGGTGACGACACCGGGCATCAGGCCGATATTGGTTTCGGGGACTTCGCCGCCGGCGTAGGAAAGCGGCACCAGCGACATGTCCAGCGCGCCCTTGCGCAAGGCGCTGAACTGGGCATTGGTCTTCATCAGGGATGAGCCGGCGTAGACGGTCCCCTTGAGCGCGCCAGCAGTGCGTTTCTCGATCTCGGCGGCGAAGCGGCGGCACAGCCGATCGCGGAAGTCGCCTTCATTGATGGTGCCGCCGGGGAATTGGTGGGAAATTTTCAGGCTTACCGGCTCCGCCGCAAAGGCGTGGCGGCCAAACAGCGCAACGGTTGGTGCGGCGGCTAAACCGAGCAGAATACGGCGGCGAGTGATGTCCATTCAGCAATCTCCTTTATGTAGGTGCGAAACTTGGGCTTGGAGGTTAAGACTGCTCCGCGAGCCTGTCCTTAAAACCAATAATGATAAGAATCGTAAATTGTATACAATTAAATATACAATGTATGCAATATTGGCTGTCTGCGTATCCGTTGTCAATATCGCTATATAATTGCCGCCATATTTGGCAAAGCCATTCGGGAGTTTTATGGAAAGCAAGCCGCGCACGTCACGGCGTTCGGAGCAGATGGGCGATCTGATCGAGGAGCGCATCGTCACGGGAGTCTATCCGCCGGGAATGCGTCTTGACGAGACTGAATTGGCGAGCGGTTTTGGTGTGTCGCGCACGCCGATTCGTGAAGCCTTGATCCAGCTGTCCTCGGCCGGATTGGTCGAGATACGGCCCCGACGGGGAGCGATCGTCGCAGAAATCGGGCCGCATCAGCTGTGCGAGATGTTCGAGGTGATGGCTGAACTCGAAGCCATGTGCGGGCGGCTGGCTGCACGCCGCGTCACGGAACCCGAGCAAATGGCTCTCGCGGCAGCGCACCAAGCTTGCGAAGAGGCGCGGGATGCGAACGACCCGGATACCTATTATCGGCTAAATGAGCAGTTTCATCATTTGATCTACGCAGCAAGTCATAACGGCTTCCTGGAAGAGCAAGCCGCCGCCTTGCACAGGAGATTGAGGCCGTATCGGCGCCTCCAACTTCGCGTTCGGGACCGGATGAGCACGTCTTTCTCGGAACATGCCGGTATTGTCGAGGCGATTCTTGCCCAAGATGGCGAGCTTGCAGCCGAGCGGCTGCGCTCTCATGTCGTTGTGCAAGGGCAACGCTTTGCGGATTTGGTGGCCTCTTTGCCCATGCTCGGCAGCCTCAGCCGCGGCTAGGCTTAACTGTGTCACGATGCATATCTATCCCACCGCAACAAGGGTATCGCTGAAGCGTGCGGGCGATCGCTTGCGCGATGCCTATAAAGACTTTTGCCGAGAGCAGGAAGAGATCGAATCAGAATGGATTATTTTTTACTCTATCTTGGGCTGGGTGTCATTGTCGGCATTTTGGCCGGCTTGCTGGGCGTTGGAGGCGGCGCAGTCATCGTTCCCGTGCTGGTGTTTTCATTTGGGGCCTCCGGCTTTTCCGATGCTTACATTATGCAAATGGCGCTGGGCACTTCGCTTGCGAGCATCATGTTTACCTCCCTTTCGAGTCTGCGCGCGCATCATCAGCACGGAGCCGTGAATTGGGACGTGGTGAAGCGGATTACGCCCGGAATTTTAGTGGGTACCTTGTGTGGAGCCCTTTTGGCGGCGATGATCCCGGCCAAGTTTCTCAAGGTTTTTTTTGTGGTGTTCCTGTTCTACGTGGCCACCCAGACCTTGCTTAACATAAAACCCCACCCCGCACGCCAATTGCCCGGTAGCCTGGGCTTGTTCGGGGTGGGGAGCTTGATTGGAATGGTATCGAGCTGGGTGGGCATAGGTGGTGGGGCGCTGTCAGTGCCTTTTATGGTTTGGTGCAACATTAAAATGCATCAAGCCATCGGAACGTCATCGGCGATCGGTTTTCCCATCGCGATTGCCGGCACGGTTGGCTACGTGTTGAGCGGTTGGCATATCGCTGCGCTTCCTTCCCAGAGCTTGGGATTCATTTACCTGCCAGCCTTGGCGGGCTTGGCTATGGCAAGTATCGTATTTGCTCCGGTTGGCGCCAAATTGGCGCATCGCCTGCCGGTGGCGAAACTGAAAAAGATTTTTGCCGTTATGTTGTATCTTCTGGGTGCCCGGATGCTGGTCAGCTTGTTTTAACGCTGCAGGGCGGCATCGGGTAAGCTCACCGGGGACTTGCTCGCTTCGCCTTTTGCCTCGTACATGGCGTGGTCGGCGCATTTGATGAGCTCGTCGATATCCTTACTGTCATCGGGATAGATGGCGACGCCGATGCTGACGCCGACGTGAAGGGCGATTTCGTCGTCGATAGGGAAGGGCTGAGCCAGATTGTTCTTGATTGCTTCGGTGACGGTCTCGGCGTTTTGGTGCGTGGCGATGCTTTCCAGCACGACCACGAATTCGTCCCCGCTCAATCGTGCGACCGTGTCATCTTCGCGTACGCAGCCGCATATTCGCTCGGCCACCATTTTTAGCAACTGATCACCAGCGCCATGACCGTAGGTATCGTTGACTTGTTTGAATTTGTCCAGATCCAGAAACAGCAGGGCTAGTTTACCGTTGTACCGGTGGGCGCGCGCCATGGCGTGTGCGAGGCGATCCATGAACAGGGTGCGGTTGGCCAGCCCGGTCAGGGCGTCGTGAGTCGCCAGGTAGGCAAACCGGCTCTCAGTCTGGCACCTTTCCAGTTCGCTGCGACGGTGTGCGAGCACGAATCTGAGCAGAACGCCAAATAACAGCGTGGTAATGACAAGGATTGCCGTCAGCTGGCGAAAATCCAGGGCTGTCCAGCCTAACTGTTGTTCTGCCAGCAGGATGAATGGCTGGGATTCCGCCTCCAGTTTGCGTTCATAGCGCAGCTTGGGGAAAAGGAAGGTTTCCAGATCGCTTCGGCCGTGGCGCTCGAAGTGGATCAGCTCTCCCTCGGGCTTGTGTGCCGGGAAATCAGCGTGGTAGAGGCTGAAGCACAGCCCGGGAATGTCGGCTCTGAGGGATGGCAGAATGGCCTGGGTTTTGATGACCAGGGAGGCGAACAGACGCTTTTCGTCACCGGCTCTCGCCCCGGCGATGCGCAGCGGCGCCACGGGCCGGAACATGACGTAGGCACTATCCCCTTCCACTAGGCGGAAGGGATGGGTGGCAACGGCATGCCCCTGGCGGGCCGACGCGCTCATGGCCAGGCGCAGGAAGGGTACCGAATCCATGTCCAGGCCCAGGATATCCCTGGATTCAGTCGGCATCGGTTCCATGAACACGATGGGATAATACCAGGGCTTGTCGTCTATGCTTCGCCAAAGGCGGTCGGAATCATGGGAAAAGCTGCGTACCTGAAACTCCGGCAGGCCGGAAGCACGTTTCCTGGCGATGAAACGCGGCAGATTCTGGCGTGCAACGCTTTCTACCACCTCGATCTGGGCGATATGGGGGTGGCGGGCGCGCACCTGCTGCGCATAGCGGGAGATTTGCGCACCGTCATTCATGGTGCCGGATGCGCCCAGAAAAGCGGTTATGCCTTCAAGTACGGCCTCGTTGGTTTGTACGCGGTTGTCAATTTCGCCATACAGGCTACTGGCATACTCGAGGAATCTGAGCTTGGCACTGCGGAGGTCGCTGGCGATCGAAGATGCCGTGACGAAACTCGCCAGGAAGAGCCACGCCCCGAATAGGCCGAAATAGACGCCCAGGTGCTTGCGAACCACGCAGCCGCTAATCGGGAGCTTATCTGCCGCGGATAATGGCTCTTCCCTGCGTGAATGCAAGTTGTTTTACCGTGGGTTAATGTCTTGCCGAATGCGAAAGCATGACGAGCAAAAGAATAGGCACATTAAACGGCAAAAGCGGTGTTTCTGGCTATAAGGGAAAACCCTATTTGTAGTAATCTGGTAACTGCCCAGGTGCAGCCATCTTTCTCCTTGCTGCGCCGCTTCGGTTTGACGGTCAAGTTGGGATGAAGGCGAGCACTGTCTGAGCTCCGCAGCAGCCCGCGCAGGGCGCTTACCCCTTTTTGACCCAATGGTTTGTTGATTGGCACGGCGTGAATGATGACAGGAGCACAGTAAAATGAGTAAGCGACTGAAAGCATGGTTTATTGCACTGGCGTTTGCCGTCACGCCTCTCTCTGGAATCGCTGAAGATAACGATACCGTGACTGGCGACAAAGCCACGGATATGGTGGTGGATTTGGTGGTGGTGCGGCCACTGGGATTGGCTGCCACAGTGATTGGTACGGTACTGACGGTGGTGGCGCTGCCCTTTACCCTCCCCGGCGGCAATGTCGAGGCTTCGGCTCGGGAGCTGATTGTCAGGCCCGCTGAATATACGTTCAATCGGCCACTTGGCGAGTTCCACCGATGCGGGGCGGACCGCCACCCCTGCGGCATGTCTGATCGCTAGCGTTCCCGGCGTGAACATTCGTGGTGTGTGTCTTATGAATGAATTAAATGATGTCACCGGATAGCGTTCACGCCCGATCGGTCGCGGTCATCGGCGGTGGCCCTGCAGGACTGATGGCGGCAGAAATATTGATCCAGAACGGCGTGCGGGTCGATCTCTACGACGCCATGCCCTCCGTGGGGCGCAAGTTTCTGCTGGCCGGCAAGGGCGGTTTGAACCTTACCCACTCTGAATCGTCCGAGCTGTTCCTGTCGCGCTACGGCGCGCGCCGGGCACAGATCGAGCCCTGGCTTGAAGCATTCGGGCCTGAAGCCCTGCGGCTATGGGTGCACGGGCTCGGCGTCGAGACTTTTGTGGGCACGTCCGGGCGCGTGTTCCCTACCGAGATGAAGGCGGCGCCGCTGCTGCGCGCATGGCTGCACCAGTTGCGTGAAGCCGGGGTGCGCTTCCACATGCGGCATCGCTGGCATGGCTGGAACGAGGAGGGTGCGCTGCGCTTCTCAACACCTGATGGAGAGAAGTCGGTGCACAGCGACGCCGTAGTGCTGGCGCTGGGGGGCGGCAGCCGGGCGCGCCTCGGCTCGAATGGCGCGTGGGTGCCGCTGCTCGCGCAGCGCGGGGTTCCCGTCGCGACGCTGCGACCCTCCAACTGCGGTTTCGATGTCGGCTGGAGCGAGCACTTTCGCACCCGCTTCGTCGGCCATCCCTTGAAGTCGGTGGCCGTGACTTTCACGGATAAAGACGGCGTCACGCTTCGCAAGCAGGGCGAATTCATGATTACGGCGACCGGTGTCGAGGGCAGCCTGATCTATGCGTTGTCCGCAGGTCTGCGCGACGAGATCGAGGCCGCCGGCGCTGCGGTCATTGACCTCGATCTGCTTCCCGGCAGGGAATTGTCGTATGTGATCGAAGAGCTGGCGCGGCCGAGGGGTTCGCGGTCGATGGCCAGTCACCTGCAAAGCCGGCTGGGGATCAAGGGAGTGAAGGCCGGCCTGCTGCGCGAGTGCGTGCCGGCGCAAGATTTCGCGGACCCGGCCCGTCTGGGGGCAGCGATCAAGGCGCTGCCGCTGCGGCTCATCGCGCCGCGCCCTCTCGATGAGGCGATCAGCAGTGCGGGCGGGGTGGCGTTCGAGGCGCTCGACGAGCGCTTGATGATCCGCTCCTTGCCGGGCGTGTTCTGTGCGGGCGAGATGCTGGACTGGGAGGCGCCGACGGGGGGCTATCTGCTTACTGGCTGTTTCGCGAGTGGTCGTGCCGCAGGCTTGGGGGTGTTGGATTGGCTAGCAGCCGGTTGAGCCAGTGGAATAATGTTGGGGTTCACGTTGTTCACCCCAACCTACGCAGTTACACCCCAACCGCCCGTAGGTTGGCGGTGAGCGTAGCGAACCCCAACATAACGCCAGGGTAAAGCAAGTATTAGTAGGATTCGGGCAGCAACAGGCTGAGCCACGGCAGCAGCTGCCCCAGCAGTACCAGTGCCAGGAGCGCGGCAATCACCATCATCCAGCGCCGTTCGCGCGCGTCCCGCGCGCGCAATTCTTCGCGCAGTTGCTGAATTTCACTATCCCCTTCGCGGCTCAGTGCACGATGCACCAGGCGCGGCAGCTGCGGTAGCAGGGTTCCCCACTGCGGTGCTTCGGTCTTGATGGTCCTGATCAGGCCGCGCCAGCCCAGCTGCTCGTTCATCCAGCGTTCCAGGAAAGGCATGGCGGTTTGCCACAGGTCGAGGTCGGGATCGAGCTGGCGCCCCAGGCCTTCGATGTTGAGGAAGGTTTTCTGCAGCATGACCAGCTGCGGCTGGATCACCACGCCGAAACGGCGCGAGGTCTGGAACAGGCGCAGCAGGAAGCGGCCGAAGGAAATTTCCTTGAGCGGGCGGTCGAAGATCGGCTCGCACACCGCGCGGATCGCCGCCTCGAACTCGTCCACACGGGTCTGCGGCGGTGCCCAGCCGGACTCGATGTGGGCCTGGGCAACGCGCTTGTAATCGCGCTTGAAGAAGGCGAGGAAGTTCTGCGCCAGGTAATTCTTGTCGCTGTCGGTGAGGGTGCTCATGATGCCGAAGTCGAGCGCGATGTAGCGCCCGTCCGGACTGACCAGGATGTTGCCGGGGTGCATGTCGGCGTGGAAGAAGCCGTCGCGGAATACCTGGGTGAAGAAGATCGTCACCCCTTCTCTGGCGAGCTTGGGAATGTCCAGGCCCTGTGCGCGCAAAGCATCGACCTGGCTGATCGGCGTGCCGGCCATGCGCTCCATCACCATCACGTTCTTGTGGCACCAGTCCCAGTAGATTTCCGGCACCAGCAGCAGGTCGGAATCCTGGAAATTTCGCCGTAGCTGGCTGCCGTTGGCCGCCTCGCGCATCAGGTCGAGTTCGTCCTCGAGGTGCTTCTCGAATTCCGCCACCACCTCGCGCGGGCGCAGGCGCTTGCCGTCCTCCCACAGGGATTCGACCAGGCCGGCACCGGCATAGAGCAGCGCGACGTCGTGGGCGATGACGTGGGCGATGGCAGGGCGCAGGATTTTCACTGCCGCCTCGCGGCCATCCTGCAGCCGGGCGAAGTGGACCTGGGCGACGGATGCGGAAGCCACCGGCACCGGGTCGAATTCGGCGAACACCTCGCTGGCGGGCCTGCCGTAAGCTTTTTCTATCGCCGCCAGGGCGATTTCAGGCGCGAACGGCGGCACCCGGTCCTGCAGTCTGGCGAGCTCGTCGGCGATGTCGGCAGGAATCAGGTCGCGCCGGGTAGAGAGCACCTGGCCGAACTTGACGAAGATCGGCCCGAGCGCTTCGAGCGCCTGGCGCAGCCTTACCGCGCGCGGCTCGTCGAGCGGGCGCCAGAACAGCGCGACCACGACCAGCGGCCGCAGCCAGCGGAAGCGCTCGTGGCCGAGGATGAACTCTTCCAGGCCGAAGCGCAGGGTGACATAGACAATTTTGGCGAGACGCAGGAGTTTCATTGCTTGGCTGAGAGTTGTTTTGCTAAAAACGGCAATTGCTTAACCGCAGAGGCGCAGAGACGCAGAGACGCAGAGGAATAAATGGGTGAGATCGTGCAATACAATAACTCATTGTTTTTACTCAGCGCCTCTGCGTCTCTGCGGTTCAACTAAGTTTTTTAGGTTTATCTTTTGTTCCAGCCGTTCCACCCGGTCGTGCAGTTCACCCACTTCCTTGAAGAAGGCGCGCACCTGCTCGGGTTGGGCCAGCATCGGACTCTCTTCCTGCCAGTGCTCGACCCAGGACCGGGCGATGGTTTCGGCGGCGTTCCTGTGCCACTCGATTACGTCGGTTGCGGTGGAAACCAGCTTGTGCGCCGCGATGTCGCCGAGCACCCGGCTCAAATCTTCTTCCGCGTCCCAGCGCATTTTTCCCAGGGTTTCCGCGAGCTCTTTTGCCAGAGCGGCATCTTCCCCACGGGCGACGAAGCGTGCATCCGAGGAGGTCAGCCAGGCCAGTGGGTTGGGAATCAGCGTGGCGTCTACCGGTGCACCCGGCACGGCGGGTGCGAAGCTGCCATCCTCCTGGATGGAAAGAACTGCAGAGGTCAGCGGCAGTCGCAGTTGCAGGGTTTTGCCGGCATGCGGACGCAGGCGCGCCGTGGCCCAGGAGTGCTGGCTGAGGAGATGATTGAGAAGCCCGGCCAGCGCGGTTTCAGGCAAGGCCGAAATTGCGCTGCCGGGCTGTTTGCTCGGCGTTTCAGGAGTCAATTGTTCAGACCTGCTGTATGCCCGAGATGAACCAGGTGGCGTTGGGCAGCGACTGGGATTTCTGGATGTGCCAGATTTCACTGAAGGTTTCAGCCGGCGCATTGGCTTCTTCGCGGATCATGCCTGAGAAGCGCACGCTGGCAATTACCAGGTCGCCTTCGGTGACCACATCGGCGATATCGGCGTTGAGCGTCACTACTTCAGTCTTGTTCGGCTTGCCATTGCGTTCCTGAATTTGCAGGCTGATTTCGGCATACATTTCCGGCGTGACGTATTCGCGGATGTCGTTGATGTCGCCGCGGTCATTGGCGTCCTGCAGGCGGAGGAACTGCTTCTTGGCTTCGCGCAGGAAGGGTTCGTCCTCGAACCAGGCCGGGCGGGTGCTGCTTGCCTGCATCGCTGCGGCGGGCGCGGAAGAACCGCCAAGCGTAGTTATGTCGGTCACGGACGTCCGTTCCGTGTGGCCGGCGTACTGTACCGGCTGCGGCTGTGGCTTCTTCAGCATGCGGAAGATGAAGAAGGCGCCGCCAACCAGGGCCAGGATCATCAGGATGTTGCCCATGCCGCCAGCCAGGCCGCCGCCCATGAACATGGAGGCGAGCAGGCCGCCTGCGGCCAAGCCAGCCAGCGGGCCGAGCCATTTGTTGCCGCCAGCCGGCGCCGCGGCAGGGGCTTGCGCCGGCTTTGGCGGCGTTGCTGTCTGCTGGGAGGTGGTCGAGCGCTGCTTGCCGATGCTGCTGCCGCCACCCATGCGCCTGGCGTCGGCATCCTGGGCGGTCAGGCCGAAACTGATCAACGCAACGAAAAACAGGGTGAAAAATTTGCTCATGGAAAACTCCTTTGTTAGCTATCAGACATGTAGGTCGGGCACCCCGTACCCAACAAATGATTTCGGGTTTGTCGGGCACGGGGTGCCCGACCTACAGTTAAAACTTGTAGCCTTTGTGCAGGGCGACAACGCCCGCGCTCAGGTTGAAATATTCGACACGCTCGAAGCCCGCCTGTTCCATCATCAGCTTCAGCTCTTCCTGTCCGGGGTGCATGCGGATCGATTCGGCGAGGTAGCGGTAGCTCTCTTCGTCGTCCGCCACCAGCTTGCCCATCACCGGCAGCGCTTTGAACGAATAGACATCATACAGGGGTTGCAGCGGTTTCCATATTTTGGAGAACTCCAGCACCAGGAGCCGCCCGCCGGGGCGCAGGACGCGGTACATCTCTTTCAGCGCCGCATCCTTGTGGGTCATGTTGCGCAGGCCGAAGGCGACGGTGACGCAGTCGAAATGGTTGCTCGGGAACGGCAACTTTTCGCCGTCGCACTGTGCCGCCAGGGGAACGATGCCGTCGTCCAGCAGCCGGTCGCGGCCGACCCCGAGCATCGAGCTGTTGATATCGGTGAGAATCACCTGTCCGCTCTTGCCGACGCGCTTGGCGAAGGCGCGTGACAGGTCGCCGCTGCCGCCGGCAATATCGAGCACCCGGCTGCCTTCCCGAGTACCGCTTTGTTCGATGGTGAAGTGCTTCCACAGCCGGTGCAGTCCGACCGACATCAGGTCGTTCATCAGGTCGTAGCGCTCTGCCACGGAATGGAACACTTCCGCGACTTTTTTCGCTTTTTGCGATTCATCGACGGTCTGAAAACCGAAATGGGTGGTTTTTTCCATGCTGTTCAGGGGGCGACTCAATTGAAAGTGGAAATCATAACCGACTTAAGGTAAAACATAAACCGGCCTGAGACAAGACACGACGGCCATCGCATTTTTGTCATCAAATTGTCATATTGGCGACATAATATCCGCTATCTTATTCGATCGGTTACGCAGGAACGGCTATGTCGGCAATGATACTGGTGGTGGAAGACGAACCCGCGATCCGGGAGCTGGTGGTGCTCAATCTGCAACAGGCAGGGCATCGCCCCGTGGTCGCCGGCAGCGCCGAGCAGGCGCTGGCCCTGATGCGCGAGGCGCTGCCCGACATGATCCTGCTCGACTGGATGCTGCCGGGCATGAGCGGGGTGGAGTTGGCGCGGCGCCTCAAGGCCGACAAGCGCACTCGGGACGTGCCTATCATCATGCTGACGGCGCGGAGCGATGAGCAGGACAAGATCACCGGCCTGGAAACCGGTGCCGATGACTACATCACCAAGCCGTTCAGCCCGCGTGAGATGAATGCCCGCATCAAGGCGGTGCTGCGCCGCCGCGCGCCGCAGATGGCGGGCGATGCAGCGGAAGTGGCCGGCTTGCGCCTCGACCCTGCGACGCACCGGGTAACCGGCAACGACAGGCCGATCGAACTGGGGCCGACGGAATTCCGCCTCCTGCATTTCCTCATGGCCCATCCCGAGCGGGTGTATTCCCGGGCGCAGCTGCTCGACCAGGTTTGGGGCAACCATGTGTTTGTCGAAGACCGCACGGTTGACGTGCATATCCGCCGTTTGCGCTGTGCGCTCGAAGCGACCGGGCACGACGGCCTGGTCCAGACCGTGCGGGGTTCAGGTTACCGGCTGTCGGCGCATGCCAATTCATAACAAGCGCCCTTCACGTTTGTTCCTTCCCCTTTTTAGGGGGAAGGTTAGGATGGGGGTGAGAGGGTGAAGTTATCGACACGGCATCTATGCCTCGCCTTTCTACCCCCATCCCGGCCTTCCCCCTGCAAGGGGGAAGGGGAAAGATGGCTGCTTATGAAGTCTTTACTGAAAATTGACGACGGATAACCCCAATCCCATCTAAAATACTCTCGTTCCCATGTTCAGATTCCCAACCCTCTCTCATGCTTAGTTTCTGGTGGCGTTCATTGCTGACGCTTGGCCTGCTGGCGGTCGCTCCGCTCGTCCTGTGGGCGGCGGTCGGCGCGGTTCCGGCGTTGATCCTGATGGTCGTCCTGCTGCTGTTTTACCTTCTCCATCACTTGCGCAATCTGAATGCGCTGGATGGCTGGCTGCGCAAGCCGGATGTCGGGACGGTGCCGCACGGATCCGGGTTGTGGGAAGAGGCATTTGCCGTGCTCTACCAGCTGGAGCGGCAGCAATCCGATAGCCAGCACAATCTTTCCAATGCGCTGGAGCGTTTCCAGCAGGCTGGCGAGGCGATGCCGGACGGCGTCGTGATGATGAACAGCAGCGGCCAGATCGAGTGGTGCAATCCGGTGGCCGAGACGCAGTTCGGCATCAACCTCGAGCGCGACCGCGGGCAGTGGATGACCTACCTGATCCGCCAGGCCCAGTTTACCGATTACCTGGCGGCGCATAACTATCGCGAGCCGCTGATATTCAAATCCACCCGCAACCGCGAACTGGTGCTGTCGATTCAGCTGATCCCTTTTGGCGACGAACAGAAGCTCCTGATCAGCCGCGACATCACTCAGCTCGAACGGGTCGAGACCATGCGCCGCGATTTCGTCGCCAACGTTTCCCACGAACTGAGCACGCCGCTGACCGTGGTCGGCGGCTTTCTCGAAACGCTGGTGGACATGGAGCATCTGGATGAAACCCAGACCCGGCACTACCTGAACCTGATGTTCGACCAGACCAACCGCATGCAGCATCTGGTCAAGGATTTGTTGATGCTGTCGAAGCTGGAAAGCAGCCACACTGCCCATCGGGAAGAAAAAGTCGACGTACCGCGCCTGCTAAGGGATTTGTTGAAAGATGCGCAATCCTTGAGCGCCGGACGGCACCGGTTGCGGCTGAACCTGGTTTCGGAGCGCTGGCTGCTGGGCAACGAGGACGAGCTGCGCAGCGCCTTTGGCAACCTGGTCAGCAATGCCATTCGTTACACGCCGGATGGCGGCGAGATCGTGCTGCAATGGGAAGAGTGGGAGGGGGAAGGGGTGTTCAGCGTGCAGGACAGCGGTATCGGCATCGAGCCGCAGCACATTCCGCGCCTCACCGAACGTTTTTACCGGGTGGACCGCAGCCGCTCGCGCGAAACCGGCGGCACCGGCCTGGGACTGGCCATCGCCAAGCATGCCCTGACACGCCACCAGGCGCGGCTCGAAATCGAGAGCACGCCGGGCAAGGGCAGCACCTTCAGCGCCTGTTTCCCGGCACGGCGGCTGATTGCGGTGAACAGGGAGCAGTTAGCGGTGAGCTGAGAAAGGCAACCCCACTCACTACTCACCGCTTACCGCTAACTGCTAACTGCTAACTGCTCCCCGCTCACCATCTAAAACAAACCCCACCCGCTCGTAATCGCTGCCTTTCTCAATCAGGCTGTGCAGCCTGACGGTCATGGGCTCCTCCCCGGTATGGATTTCCACCAGTCTGCCTGGAGCGAACCCGCCCGGCGGCAGCACCAGGCTGGTGGTTTCTTTCAGCATGGGCAGGTCCGGGAGCAGGAAGGACTGGACGTACTTGCTGGTGGCATCCGTCATCAGCGACACTGAACGTACGGCGATGGCGAGCGGTGCGCCGGGCAGGAGACGAACGCCGATATGAAGTCCATCGTTCGAGGGAAAGATCAGCCATTTGATCACGCCCAGCGCATAGGTGTTGCTGTCCGCCGGACGGATGGCGATGAGCTGTTTCAGGCTGATGCGCATGCCGCCCTCATCTGGCCGGGCCAGGCGGAAGCCGAGCGCGCCTTCATCCTGAATCTGCCAGGTTTCGAGGCCAAATCCCAGCTGCGAAATATGGTGTTTTTCCGTCTGCTCGCTGATGCGGCCGAAGAATTGCAGATCCTCGATTTCGCGCTGGCTGAGTTTTTCCCTTTCGCCCGGCTGCTTGAAGGGTTTTTCTCCTCCCAGGAAAAAGTGGATTGCCGCCATGCCGAGCGCGACTTGTGCCTTGTTCGCACCCGGCCGGCGGGTAAAGTTCCTGCGTTTCGGCGCGGACTCGAACCAGTGCCGGTAGAGTACGGTCAGCAGGGCCTCGCAGTCGGGCTGCACGCAGTCTTCGCCCAGCCCCAGCGCAGCGGGATCCTCATTCTTTCTGAGCTGCTTGATGCGCTTGCGGAAAGTGGTGGCGAGCCGGTCGGTGTCGAGATAGCGGGGGTTGGCCAGTTTCACGTCATCGCGCACAATGACGGGGGGGGCCGATGAGGCCAGATCCACCCCGATCAGGGACAATGAAGTGTCTTCCGGCGGAGCGGCGGTGATCGTTACGCGCACCCCCCATTTATCCAGCCACCGGTCCAGCAGGGAGAGCTGTCTTGGCGTCAGACGGTAGGGGTCGGCCAGGTGGGTGAGCAGAATCTGGGCATAGGAGGCAGCGCAGGTGGCGCTATCGGTTTGCTTGTTCAGGCTATCCCTCACCACATCCATGGCGTAACCCCGCTGCTCCGCGAGGGCATACAACTCGTGCGCCTGTTGCCACACGCCCTTTTCGATTTCGCGGTAGATGCGATAGTGCTCCAGAAACTGCAGACCCGTGTAGCGCAGGCAGCGCTGGGTGATCAGGGCGGCGTGCCCGGCGACGCTGCCGTCACCTTCCAGGCAGGCCTGGAGGGAAAGCCGGTAGGCCGCGCCCAGCGCAGCCCAGAGGCCGACTACGCTCTTCCAGTTGTTGAGCTGGACAGTCTCCAGCGGCAGGGGCTTGCCGAGGTATTTCCTGGCCATCTCCAGCTGCACAAAGGCGATCGGGTCACGCAGCAGTTCGTTGATTCTGAGGCGCTCCAGAGGAGCGAAGGGAGCCCGGTTGAGCAGCTCCATCTGGGCAGTGAGGGCGGCGTGCGCCAGGGGGACATTGGTCAGCGGCAGCGTTTTCAGCCATTGCCTGCAGGTAATGGCGTCACTGAACTGGGGCGATAGTGCCGGTCCAGAAAGCACGGGTGAGTTCATGGGAGCCTCCATTAAAGTGAACCTCGCGAAGCGAGACCTCGTCCCTCTCGCCCTCCGGGAGAGAGTTAGGAGAGAGGGAAACTGTCATGGCGATTCGCCATGACAGTTGGATGCTATCAGTCCGAGGCGGGCTGCAGTGCCTCATGGATTATAGTACGCAAGCCTTCCGCCAGCTTCTCGGGCGCTGCTGGCCGCGCATCACGCTGCATTTCACCCCAGATTGGGTTGGGGAAATGCGGGTCGCCACGCCAGCGCGGGATAACGTGCCAGTGGAGATGCGGAGTCAGGTTTCCCAGGCTGGCCAGGTTCACCTTGTCCGGCTGCAGCATCCGCCGAACCGCACTTTCCACCGCGAACACCACGTCCATCAGGTGCCGGCGTTCCGCTACCGGCAGGTCGGTCATCTCCTTGACATGCTTCGTCCAGATGACGCGGCAGAAGCCGGGGTAGTCGCGGTCTTCGACCAGCACCACCCGGCACAGCGCATCCTGCCACAGCAGTATTCCGCCCGCATTTTCGCACAGCTCGCACATGATGCTTTAGAGCAGCACCCGTTCGATGCCGCCGTTGTTCGCATTGGCGATGTAGTCTTCCATCCAGGCCGAACCGAGAAGATGCCGTGCCATTTCCACCACGATGTAATCCGCCTCGATGCCTGTGTCATCATTATAACGGGATAGCCCTTGCAAACAAGAGGGGCAAGATGTCAATAATTTAATCTTCGGGTTTTCGGCGGATGCGGTTTCCCGGTTTATTTCGGCGGCAACCTTGACGATTTCCTCCTGCTTGCGGGAACGTACTTGGGTGGAGATGTCGGGCCGGGTTACCGCCAGCGTGCCGGATTCGCCGCAGCAGCGGTCGGACAGCTTGACGCCGCCGCCGAGCAGATCGTTGGCCACCTTGAGCGGGTTGTAGGTCTTGATCGGGGTGTGGCAGGGGTCGTGGTACATGTAGCGCGTGCCGGTCATGCCTTCCAGTTTCAGCCCTTTTTCCATCAGGTATTCGTGGATGTCGAGCAGGCGGCAGCCGGGGAAGATCTTGTCGAACTGGTATTTCAGCAGCTGATCCATGCAGGTGCCGCAGGACACGATCACGGTCTTGATGTCGAGATAGTTCAGGGTATTGGCGACGCGGTGGAACAGCACGCGGTTGGCGGTGGTGATGGCCTGCCCCTTGTCGTCGTTGCCGGCCGAGGTCTGCGGGTAGCCGCAGCACAGGTAGCCGGGCGGCAGCACGGTCTGCGCGCCGAGATGGAACAGCATCGCCTGGGTGGCGAGCCCGACCTGGCCGAACAGCCGCTCCGAGCCGCAGCCGGGGAAGTAGAACACCGCATCCGAATCCTCGTTGAGCCTGGCGGGATTGCGGATCACCGGCACGATGGCCGGGTCTTCCAGCCCGAGCAGGGCGCGCGAGGTTTTCTTCGGCAGGTTGCCCGGCATCGGCTTGTTGATCATGTGGATGACCTGCGCCTTGAGAGGCGGCTTGCCGACGGTGGCGGGCGGGTTCCGGGTCTGGCCGCCGATCAGGCCGAAGCGCTTCGCCAGCTGGTAACCCAGGCGCTGCCCGGCGTAGCCCCATTCGATCATGGTCTTGCGGATGATCTTGATGGTGGTCGGGTCGGTCGCGTTGAGGAACAGCATCGCGGCGTAGCTGCCGGGATTGAATTTCTTCTTGCCCTGCTTGCGCAGGAAATTGCGCATCGAGATCGAGACGTCGCCGAAGTCGATATCCACCGGGCAGGGGGCGAGGCATTTGTGGCACACCGTGCAGTGGTCGGCGACATCGTTGAATTCGTCGAAATGCTTGAGGGAAATCCCGCGCCGGGTCTGCTCCTCGTAGAGGAAGGCCTCGATCAGCAGGCTGGTGGCGAGGATCTTGTTGCGCGGGCTGTACAGCAGGTTGGCGCGCGGGATGTGGGTATTGCACACCGGCTTGCACTTGCCGCAGCGCAGGCAGTCCTTGATCGAGTCGGCGATTCCGCCGATCTCGCTCTGCTCCATGATCAGCGATTCGACTTCGAGCAGGCTGAAGCTGGGGGTGTAGGCATTGCGCAGGTCTGCCCCCGGCAGCAGCTTGCCGCGGTTGAAATGGCCGTTGGGGTCGACCCTGGTCTTGTAGACGGCGAAGCTGGCGATCGCCTCGGGCTCGAGGTACTCCAGCTTGGTGATGCCGATGCCGTGTTCGCCCGAAATCACCCCCCCCAGATCGGTGGCCAGGCGCATGATGCGCGCCACCGCCTGGTTGGCTTCCTGCAGCATCTCGTAATCGTCGGAGTTGACCGGGATGTTGGTGTGCACGTTGCCGTCGCCGGCATGCATGTGCAGCGCCACGAACACCCGGCTTTTCAGCACCTGCTGGTGGATCGCGTCGCAGCGCTCCAGGATGGGCTGGTACTCGCGCCCGGTAAAGATGCGGTGCAGCTCGGCGCGCACCTCCGTTTTCCACGAGATGCGCAGGGTGTGGTCCTGCAGCGCATGGAAAACGGTTTCGAGTTCGGGATTGGGCGCCTCCGGCTCGAAACCGGAGCCGGCGTAGGGCGCGTCCAGGTTCTCCAGCAGCCACTGCCAGCGCTTGCGGCTGTCGCGCAACAGCGCCAGGGCGGTTTCGCGCCGGGTGACTAGCAGTTCGGTGTCGGGCGGCGCCTCTTCGTCGCGGTGCAGCGGCAGGTCGCCGGCGATGAATTCTTCCAGCGCATCCAGCAGCTTGAGCTTGTTGCGCGTCGAAAGCTCGATGTTGATGCGCTCGATGCCGTCGCTGTAATCCGCCAGGCGCGGCAGGGGGATGACCACATCCTCGTTGATCTTGAAGGCATTGGTGTGGGCGGCGATGGCAGCGGTGCGGGCGCGGTCGAGCCAGAATTTTTTGCGGGCGTCCTCGCTGACCGCGATGAACCCCTCGCCGCCACGGGCGTTGGCGAGCCGCACGATGTGCGAGGCCGCTTCGCCCACCGCGGCTTCATCGTCGCAGGCGATGTCGGCCAGCAGCACCATTTTCGGGCGTTCCGCCCGGTTTGCCTTGGTGGCGTAGCCGACCGCCTTGACGTAGCGCTCGTCGAGATGCTCCAGGCCGGCCAGTATGGCCAGCGGGTGGGCATCCAGATAATCCTTGATCTCGACGATGGCCGGCACGGCGCGATGGACCTGGCCGAAGAATTCCAGGCACACGGTGCGGACATGTTTGGGCATGGTGTGCAGGATGAAGCGTGCCGAGGTGATGATGCCGTCGCAGCCTTCCTTCTGTATGCCGGGCAGACCGGAGAGAAACTTGTCGGTGACATCCTTGCCCAGCCCGGTCTTGCGGAAGTGGTTGCCGGGGATTTCCAGCACCTGTTCCGACTCGAGAGTCTTGCCGTCTGTGCCGAGGCGGCTGACGCGAAAGCGGGCGGTTTCGATGTCGTGGATCTTGCCGAGGTTGTGGTCGAGGCGGGTGATCTCCAGCCAGTTGCCGTCCGGGTCGACCATCCGCCACGAGGCCAGGTTGTCGAGCGCAGTGCCCCACAACACCGCCTTCTTGCCGCCGGCATTCATCGCCACATTGCCGCCGATGCAGGAGGCGTCCGCCGAGGTCGGATCGACCGCGAACACGTAGCCGGCGTCATCCGCCGCCTCCATCACGCGCCGGGTGACGACGCCCGCGCCGCAACGGATGGTCGGCACGGCTTCCGCCACGCCGGGCAGGCTGAGCATTTCCACGCCGTTGTGGAGGTCGAGTTTCTCGGTGTTGATCACCGCCGACATCTTGTCGAGCGGCACTGCGCCGCCGGTATAGCCGGTGCCGCCGCCGCGCGGGATCAGGGTCAGGCCGAGCTCGATGCAGGCGCGCACCAGCGGTGCGATTTCCTCCTCGGTGTCGGGGTTGAGCACGACGAAGGGATATTCGACGCGCCAGTCGGTGGCGTCGGTGACGTGCGACACCCGGCTCAAACCGTCGAACTGGATGTTGTCGCGGCGGGTGTGGGGCAGCAGCCGCCTGAGCACCTGGCGGCGCAGGCGCACGGTATGCTCGAAATCGGCCTCGAAGGTGTCCACCGCCGAGGTCGAGCGGTCGAGCAGCAGCCTGACCGCTACGTTGTCCTGGCGGCGCGCCTCTATGGCGCGCAGGCGGTGGCGCAGCGCCTCGACCAGCGCCTTGCGGCGCTTGATGTTGGCGAGCAGGTCGTCCTGCAGGTAGGGGTTGCGCGAAACCACCCAGATGTCGCCGAGCACCTCGAACAGCATGCGCGCCGAGCGGCCGGTCTTGCGTTCGGCGCGCAGCGTGTTGAGGATTTCCCAGGCTTCCTCGCCGAGCAGGCGAATGACGATTTCGCGGTCGGAAAAGGAGGTGTAGTTGTAGGGGATTTCTCTGAGGCGTGCGGTCGTCATGTTCAATCAAGGCGGCGGTAAAGGGTAAATTCTAGCGCAATTCGGTGCTGAACCCGAATGTTTCACAAATTAACGCGCGCCCTCGCTGGTCTTTTGTTTCGTATGGAAATTTTGTTCAGTCGGTCGTATGAATAACTACGACACTCCATCACAAAATCCCCCTACAAAACAAAATCCTGTGCGATCATCACGCGAATTCATGAAACATCCGGGTTAAGTCAGACCGGCGCGTTGCCGCCGGGTTCATCTATACCGCTGTCCAGGCGATGGCAAGATAGCGCGCCAGTTTGCCGGCAGCCATGAACAGCGCGACGTAAACGGCGTTGAGCCGCAGCCAGCCCGCCGCAACGCACAGCGCATCGCCGACCAGCGGCGCCCAGGCCAGCAGCAGCGCCGGGCTGCCGTAGCGGCGCACGAAAGCCAGCCATTCAGAACAAGCGCCCTTCACGTTTGCCTCCTCTCCCGCTTGCGGGAGAGGATTGAGGTGAGGGCGCCCCTCTGGGAGAGAATCATGACCGTTCGGCAGGATGCGTCCGAGCAGATAGGAACTCATGCCGCCCAGGGTGTTGCCCAGCGTCGCCAGGGCCAGCGCCGGCCACAACAAACCGGGATTGAGCTTGAGCACGCCGAACAGCACCGCCTCGGAGCCGCCCGGCAACAGAGTGGCGGCGAGGAAACTGCTGAGAAACAGGCCGCCGAGGCTGATCTCGTCGCTAATCAAGGTTCATTCCCTGCGGGGGTGACAAGAGGGGTGAAAATCCAGACAATAGTGGTGGTCATGACTTGGGTAATTGCTTTCAGAATTAGACCTAGAAAAGCGTATAACCACGAATAACACGAATGTTCACGAATACACACGAATAGCTAGTGACCATCATCGTGTCTCCAAACAGTTGAACCTGGTTATCCATATAAACCAACTGATTATTCGTGAACATTCGTGTTTCATTCGTGTTATTCGTGGTAAAAGTTTTTTGTGCCGTTTTGAATGTGAATTGGAATAAACATGAATAAGACAGCCTCTCCCGGACGCCGCACCAGGCTGCTGGTCGCAGCGGTAGTGGTTCTGGCGCTGGCCGGCGCGCTCGCCATGCTTACACAAAAACCTGCGGCGCCGCAGGCCTCTTTTCACACCCTGGGCGGAGAAAAGCTTGCGCTCGACAGCCTGCGCGGCAAAGTGGTACTGGTGAACTTCTGGGCGACCAGTTGCCCGGGATGCATCAAGGAAATGCCCGATCTGGTAAGTACCTGGCAAAAATACCACAGCCGCGGCCTGGAAACCATCGCCGTGGCGATGAGCTATGATCCGCCCGAATACGTCCGCCAGTTTGCCGAGAAAAACGGCCTGCCGTTCATCGTCGCGCTCGATACCGACGGCGCCGTCGCCCAGGCATTCGGCAACGTTCGCGTTACCCCGACCACTTTCGTGATCGACAAGCAGGGACAGATTGTTCAGCAGTATGTGGGCGAGCCGGATTTTTCCCGGCTGCATAGCCTGATCGAAAGCGCACTGTAATTCGCGATCAGCGGGCCGAAAGGCGCCAGAGCGATGTTATTTCCGCCGCGCGCGCGGCATGGAGCGGGTCTGCGGCGTCGGAAGCGCGGGGGTGATGCGGCCGGACATCCAGCCGACCCACGACCTTCAGGCCTGCCTCGTCGAAGAGAGCAAGCAGCTCGGCCCGCGAGCGCAAGCCCAGGTGCTCGGCCAAGTCAGAAAGCACCAGCCAGCCCTCTCCTCTCGGCTCCAGATGTGCGGCCAGGCCACTTATGAAACCGCGCAGCATGCGGCTGCCGGGATCATAAACCGCGTGTTCGATGGGCGCGTTTGCCCGCGCCGGAACCCACGGCGGGTTGCAGACCACAAGCGGAGCCCGTCCTTCGGGGAAGAGGTCCGCCTGCACGACTTCTACCTGCTCGGTCAACCCAAGCCGCGCCAGATTCTCGCGGGCGCACGCCAGCGCACGCGGGTCCTGGTCGGTGGCCACGACGCGAGCGACGCCCCGGCGGGCAAGCACCGCAGCCAGCACGCCGGTCCCGGTGCCGATGTCGAAGGCCAGCTCCCGCGAGGGCAGCGGCGCCTCGGCCACCAGCCCTACATACTCGCCGCGGACCGGGGAGAACACGCCATAGTGTGGGTGGATGCGGTCTCCGAGCGCCGGGATTTCAACGCCCTTTTTGCGCCACTCGTGGGCGCCGATCAGGCCCAGCAGCTCGCGCAGCGAGATCACGGAGGGGAGCCCTCCGGGGCCGTAAGCCTCCGCGCAGGCTTGCCGCACGTCGGGCGCACGGCGCAGGGGAATGCCATAGTCGTCATCCAGCGGCAGCAGCAGCATCCCCAGCGTTCGCGCGCGCTGGGCCTGGGTCATGCGATGCAGGTGGAATGCCTCGGCAGGTGTCGCGGATGTCTTGAGGGGCTTGCGGTCGGCGCGCCGCGCCAACGCCTGCAGGAGCTGGCGCGCATTCTGGAAGTCGCCGCGCCACAGCAGCGCGGTGCCATCACGGGCCAAGCGATAGGCGGCGTCGGCCGTCATGCGGTCATCGGCGACGACCACGCGCGCGGGGGGCGGTGCCCCACTCTCCGAGCGCCACAGGGCGGAGCGGGTCGCGCCGGCTTCGGTCCAGGTTACGACTGGATGGTCACTCACGGAAACAATGTGTTCTATGTGGGATTTACTCAAAATTTCTCGCTGCGGCACTGCCATTCTCAGATTTGTGTAGTGTACCCTACTCCGAAATGGCGCCCATTCCGTTCCATAAACACAGCCCCAAAAAAAGGGCGCCCACTCGGGGCGCCCTGAATCTCTCAAAGAGAGGAGAACACTGGGTTAGCTACATGGCTACATCGTGTAGGCACGCTCGCCATGTTCTGTTACATCCAGACCTTCGCGTTCGGCCTCTTCGGATACACGCAGACCGATGGTCAAGTCGACAATCTTGTAGCAGATGAATGCCACTACAGACGACACGACCATGACAGTCAACACGGCTTGCGCCTGAATCCACAGCTGCGAGAGCATATCGGTCGTGACAACGGTATTGTTGACGTAGTCAGGGATGCCGGTACCCCCCATGCTCCAGGGGTTGAACACGCCGGTGAGCAGCGCGCCCAGGATGCCGCCAATGCCATGCACGCCGAACACATCCAGCGCATCATCCGCACCCAGCAGTTTCTTCAGGCCAGAAACACCCCACAGACAAACCACACCCGCTATCGCGCCGATGGCGAGTGCGCCGCCGACCCCAACCCAACCGCAAGCCGGGGTAATCGCCACCAAGCCAGCCACGGCACCGGAAGCAGCGCCCAGCATGGAAGGCTTGCCCTTGGTCAGAAACTCCATGAAAGTCCACGAGAGCGCTGCGGCAGCGGCGGCATTCAGCGTATTAATGAATGCCAGTGCAGCCGTACCGTTGGCTTCCAGGGCAGAACCCGCATTGAAGCCGAACCAGCCCACCCACAGCAGGGAAGCACCAATCATGGTCATGGTCAGGTTATGCGGCATGAAGGCTTCCTTGCCGTAGCCGATACGCTTGCCGATGACGAAAGCGCCTACAAGGCCGGCCATCGCCGCATTGATATGCACCACAGTGCCACCGGCGAAGTCCAGCGCGCCCTTCTGGAACAACCAGCCTGCCTTGGCCGTTTCAGTGGCCAGAGTAGCTGCATCCTTGATGGCGTCAGGGCCTGTCCAGAACCACACCATGTGTGCTATCGGCAGATAGGCGAAGGTAAACCACAGGGCAGAGAACAGCAGCACAGCAGAGAACTTCATGCGCTCGGCGAAAGCGCCGACGATCAGTGCCGTGGTGATGGCCGCGAAGGTTGCCTGGAAGGCCACGAACACGAACTCGGGAATCACTACGCCCTTGCTGAATGTCGCTGCATTCGCTACGGAACCGGTGGCCGGATCGAAGATACCTTTCAAGAACAAGCGATCGAAGCCGCCGATAAAGGCATTGCCCTCGGTGAACGCCAGCGAGTAGCCGTAGATGGCCCACAGCACAACGATCAGCGCGAAGATCGCAAACACCTGCATCAACACCGACAGCATGTTCTTGCTGCGCACCAGACCGCCGTAGAAGAGCGCCAAACCCGGAATGGACATCATGATTACCATCATGGTGGCCACAATCATCCAGGAGGTGTCGCCCTTGTTGGGCACAGGAGCTGGCGCGGCCTCCTGAGAAGCAGGAGCAGCAGCGGGTGCTGCGGCAGGGGCTACAGCTTCGGATGCAGCGGCAGCCGGCGCGGCATCAGCCGGTGCGGCCGCTTCCTCGGCCAGGGTCAAGCCGGAGAATCCCAGCATCCCCAGCAAGGCGAGCATACTCAACAATCTTTTCATCATGTTTCTCCCTTGGCTTAAAGAGCATCCGGGCCGGATTCACCGGTGCGGATGCGGACGACCTGTTCCAGATTGAAGACGAAAACCTTGCCGTCACCGATTTTGCCGGTCTTGGCGGATTTTTCGATGGCCTCGATCACCTGGTCGACCATATCTTCCTTGATCGCCGCCTCGATTTTGACTTTCGGCAGGAAATCGACGACGTATTCCGCACCCCGATACAGTTCGGTGTGGCCCTTTTGCCGTCCGAATCCTTTTACCTCGGTGACGGTGATGCCCTGTACGCCGATGGCGGAAAGCGCCTCGCGCACTTCGTCGAGCTTGAACGGCTTGATGATTGCGGTTACTAGTTTCATGTCAGCTCCTAGCGTGCGTGGATCAGAAGGTTTTGCCGAAGGTCAGCAGTACACGGCCCTTGCCGGCTTCGTAGGTATCAAGCGGGCCGGACTGTTTGGAATAGCAGTAGGGGTTCGTCGCATCGGTGCCGGCAGCGGCAACGATCGCACCGCAGCTATCCTTGGCATTGGTCGTCGAATAGGCCAGGCCAACGGTGCCGAAGCCCAAGTCCTTGGTCATGCCCACCTTGTAGTCGCTGTAGGAGGCATCGGCATAGCCATTGACCTTCTGGTGGCCGGCGTGGCCATTGATGCCCCAGCCATCGCCGAGATCATAGGCGGCGTTGAGCTCGAGATAGCCGCTGCCCGTCGTTTTGTCGAGGGTCGTGCCAGTCTTGGCCCAGCCGAAGAGTGCCGTGGTGGAATGCGAATACTTGAGTGTCAGCCATTTCCAGGACATGGCAGCGTAAACCTCAGTGGTATCCTGATCGAGAATGGTGCCGCCCAACGTTTTTCCGGTACCGGGGTAATTGTAGGTCAGCACACCTACGTCGTAGCCCAGGTCGCTGCCGATGCTGCCTTTGTAGCCGCCATAAACGTCGATTTCCACGTTGGCACTCGCTCCGGCTACACCATCGTTAATCCAGGAGATGCTGGAACCCCAGACACCTGCATAGAAGCCGCTGGCGTGGGCGTAATCAAAACCGCCTTGAATGGCCGGCTTGCCGCGGGTTTGAGCGATGCCGCGATAGAGGTATTCGGATGCCAGTGTGACGTTGCCCGTAAAAGTGTGGGGCGATGCGACTGCCGGCGCATCTGCCGCGCGGGCAGTCGGAACGGACAAAAGGGCGGGCAGAGTAACAACACCTGCCAGGACCAGTGCTTGAGAAATTTTACGCATGATATTTTCCTTTCAAGTGAAATGAGATAAGCCTCGCCATACTCTTAGCATTTTCCGTGCCAGAATTATTATTATTTGTATATTCAATAATATAGCGTTTTTTTGTGGGTTATCAAAGTGTGCTTGGCACCGCTTTGAGTCAGCGTGTCGATTAGGCGCACCAAAAAAGTGCGCGTGTTCGGACGGTCTCATTTTGGTACACTGGAAAAATCCAATCTTGTATTAAGGGGTGATTCATGATGTTGGGCCAAAAAATGTTTGAAGAAATCAGCGGCAAGCTGGGCCAGGTGCTGGCGGAGAGTCCGGCCAAGGATCTGGAAAAGAACCTGCGTGCCGTGCTGCAAAGCGTGTTTTCAAAGCTGTATCTGGTGACGCGCGAGGAATTCGACGTGCAGCAGGCGGTGCTGCTCAAGACGCGCGAAAAGCTGGAGGCGCTGGAAGCCAAGGTCGCCGCGCTCGAAGCCCGGCACGGTGGTGAAGCTGGCGAAGACTCGGGGAACCTGGCGCTGTGAGGCCCGCTCCCGCTTCATCTTTCATGCTTCCCCGCTGACACGGATGGCACTGGCCGTTCTCTACAGCCGGGCATTGGCCGGCATGGAGGCGCCGCTGGTGACGGTCGAGGTGCATCTGTCCAACGGGCTGCCCAGTTTCAACCTGGTCGGACTGCCCGAGGTCGAGGTGAAGGAGAGCAAGGACAGGGTGCGCTCCGCCCTGCTCAATGCCCAGTTCGAGTTTCCCGCCCGCCGCATTACCGTCAATCTTGCGCCCGCCGACTTGCCCAAGGAAAGCGGCCGCTTCGATCTGCCGATCGCGCTCGGCATCCTGGCCGCATCGGGGCAGATTCCCTCAAATGATCTGGCGCAGTACGAGTTTGCCGGCGAGCTTGCCCTGACGGGCGCACTGCGCCCGATACGCGGGGCGCTGGCGATGACCTGCAAAGCCAGCCAGGACGGGCGCGCCTTCATTCTCCCCGCCGAGAATGCCGCCGAAGCCGCTTTGGTGGAAGATGCGAAAATTTATCCGGCCCGTTCGCTGCTCGAAGTCTGTGCCCACCTGACCGGTCGGCAGTTGCTTGCCCGGTGGCAGGAAGTTCCCGCGGCAAGTCAGCGGAGCTATCCCGATTTCAGCGAGGTGAAGGGGCAGGCCCATGCCAAGCGCGCCCTCGAGATTGCTGCCGCCGGGGCGCACAGCATTTTGATGGCGGGGCCGCCAGGCACCGGCAAGACCATGCTGGCGGCGCGGCTGCCCGGCATTCTGCCGGCCATGACCGAGACTCAGGCGCTGGAATCCGCGGCGATACAATCGCTCAACGGCGGGTTCAAAATCGAGCACTGGAAGCAACGGACTTTTCGTTCGCCGCATCATTCCGCTTCCGCTCCGGCGCTGGTGGGAGGCGGCGGTAATCCGCGCCCCGGCGAGATTTCCCTGGCGCACCACGGGGTGCTGTTCCTCGACGAATTGCCGGAGTTTGCGCGCTCCGTGCTGGAGGCGCTGCGCGAGCCGCTCGAATCGGGACGTATCACCATTTCCCGCGCCGCCCACCAGGCTGATTTCCCGGCGCGCTTTCAATTGGTGGCAGCGATGAATCCCTGCCCCTGCGGCTATCTCGGCCACGCGAACGGGAAATGCCGCTGCACCCCGGACCAGGTGGCCCGCTACCGGGGAAAAATCTCAGGCCCGTTGCTCGACCGCATCGACTTGCAGATCGAGGTGCCCGCCTTGCCCGAGAGCGATCTGACCTGCCAGGCAGCGGGCGAGCCCAGCGCGGCCATTCAGACTCGTGTGGAAGCCGCCTATGGCCGACAACTGGTGCGGCAGGGCAAAGCCAATGCCCTGCTGGCCACGCAGGAGATCGACCAGTTCTGCCGGCCCGATGCGGCCGGGGAAGGATTGCTGAAGCAGGCGATTGCGCGTTTGAATCTCTCGGCCCGTGCCTATCACCGCGTGCTCAAGGTGGCGCGGACCATCGCCGATCTTGCCGGCAGCGCGGGCGTCTGCAGCGGACACATTGCCGAGGCGATCCAGTACCGGCGTTTCGCGCAGTTGTAGGAGCGCCGCGAACCTCTCTCCAACTCTCTCTCCCACAGGGAGAGAGGGCGATCGTTCCTTCCCCTTCAAGGGGAAGGTTAGGATGGGGATGGGATTTGGGCGCGAATAATTGCTTGGTTCGGGCCGGGGCGGCCCTCCTACTTGTCGGCGTTGAGCTTGAAGTCGCCGAAATTGGACACCGTGTCCGCGTCGAGCGGCGAGCTTGCGGCAACGATGGGTTCCGCCGTGTCGCGCCTGTCGTTGTCGATCAGCCAGGACAGGTTGGTGCGGGAGTCGGCATTGGCGAGCGCCTCGTCGAGGCTGATTTTGCCCTCCTGGTAGAGGGCGAACAGCGCCTGTTCGAAAGTTTGCGAGCCGGGCGTGAGGCTTTGCTCCATCGCCTCCTTGATATTGTCGGTTTCCCCGCTCTTGATCAGCTCGGCGACATAGGCCGAGTTCACCAGAATCTCCATCGCCGGCACCCGCTTGCCGTTCACCCCGCGCACCAGCCGCTGGGAAATCACCGCTTTCAGGCTGATCGAGAGATCGTGCAGCAGGTGGTTGCGCGCCTCGTGGGGGAACAGGTTGATGATGCGGTTCAGGGCGTGGTAGCTGTTGTTGGCGTGCAGAGTGGACAGCATCAGGTGCCCGGTTTCGGCGTAGATCATCGCCTGCTGCATGGTGTCGCGGTCGCGGATTTCACCGATCATCAGCACGTCCGGCGCCTCGCGCACTGCGTTGTGCAGGGCCGTGGCGTAGGAGTGGGTGTCGAGTCCCACCTCGCGCTGGTTGACGATGGATTTCTTGTAAGCATGCAGGTACTCGATGGGGTCCTCGATCAAGAGGATGTGCCCGCTCTTGCGGGCGTTGCGGTAATCGATCATCGACGCCAGGGTGGTGGTTTTGCCCGAGCCAGTCTGGCCCACCACCAGGATCAGGCCGCGCTTTTCCATCATCAGCTCTTTCAGGATCGGCGGCAGGCCGAGCGATTCGATCGAGGGAATCTGGTTGCGGACGTAGCGCGCCACCAGGGCGACTTCGCCGCGGCTCCGGAAGACATTGATGCGGAACTTGCCGGTGTTTTCCACCAGGAAGCCGAAGTTCATCTCGTGCTCGGCTTCGAACGCCTTGATTTCATCCTGGGCCATCAGCGAATAGGCGATTTTCTTGACTGTTTCCGCATCCAGGGCCTGGCTGTTGAGGGGCAGGGTTTCGCCCTCGATCTTCATCAGCACCGGCGCCCCGGCGGAAATGTACATGTCGGAGGCCTGCTTGCCCGCCATGAATTTGAAAAGCTGCGTCAGATCCATTATTGCCCCGTCTTTTGCCAGCCGGAAATATCGAGGGCGGTTTCGAATGCCGGCTTCTCGTGTATGAATTGCGCCAGGGCGAAGGCAGCGGTGGGCTGCATGTGGACGCAGACCATCTTGACGTTGATGGCCTGGATGGTGCGCGCCAAGGCATCGAGCCAGGCATAGTAAACCGGGTCGATCAACGCCTGCTCGGAGAGGTCGTAATACAGGCGCGATGCCCGATCCTGCTGCAGGCGCGAGGCGATGCCTTCGAGGAGCCGGTCCTGATCGCGGATGTTCAGGCTACGCGACGGTTCCAGCAGGAAGCCGCCGTTGCCGATCCGGGTCAGGTGCAGACCAGGGATGGACATCAGGCGGTTTTATGGCTGACCTGGATGCCCATGCGGCGGAATGCTTCCTTCAGCCCGTCGGACAGGCTGGCGCGGGTGGTGACGTTGCTCAAGTCGATGTTCAGGCTGATCAGTGCGCGTGCGATTTCCGGGCGGATGCCGGTGATGATCGCATCGGAGCCCATCAGCTGGACTGCCCGCACCATCTGGATCAGGTGGTGGGAAACCTGTGAGTCGATGTTCTTCACCCCGGTCAGGTCTATCACCACGGCATTGGCGTGATCCTTGGCGATGCGGTTGAGCAGCGCCTCCATCACCAGCATGGTGCGGCTGGAATCGAGGGTGCCGATGATCGGCAGGGTGAGCACGCCGTCCCAGATTTCGGTGATCGGGGTGGCGGTCTCGCGCAGTTCCGCTTCCTGGGCGTTGACGGTGCGTTCCTTTTCATCGAGATAGGCCTGGAATACCGCCAGGATCAGCTCGTTAAAGAGGCCGGAGAGGAACAGCAGCATGGCGCGCGCGTCCTCGACCGTGTACTGCTTGTCGTTGTCCAGCGCCTCGATCAGGGTGCGCTGCATGAACTGGATGTAGCGCACCAGATCCTCAACCCGGCCGCCGCGCACCAGGATCTGCTTCGACAGGTTGTTGAAGTACATTTCCAGTGCATGGAACTGCGGGGAGGCGTCGTCGTGCGGATCCCTGGATTCGAGCAGGGCGACCAGGAGCTGGAGGAACTCGATGCAGAAATCGTTGATCTCGTCGGTGCCAAGCAGGTTGTTGCTGCCGCCGAAAAGGGTTTGCCCTTCTCTTTCGATGGTTTCCGAAATGCTGCCGACCTGAAGCTTGAGCAACTCCTTCAATTTAGCGCCGGCGGTATTCAATTTCTGTTGTGCCACGATTCTCCCTTTCGTTTTTAAGATTGTTATCTAATCGATGCTGGCGACGCACAGCGACTGATCGTCCGAGATTCTGCCCATGATATTCCCCAGCGTGTAGGCGATCAACTGGGGGTGCTGGTGGAACAGGCCGGGAAAATTGGAAACATCCCAATTCCGCCGGATGCCGTCGCTGGCGGAGATCATCAGGCAGCGCTTGCCGAAGGCGAAACGGAACTGGGCCGGATTTTTGTGCTCCTTGCCCAGCACGCCGGGCGCGAAGGACAGGTTGTGCATTTCCTCGTTGTCCATGACGTGGGCGTGCATGTCGCCGACACCGAGGATGTTCAGCGCCTTGCCGGTCAGTCCGAGCTCGCCGATGATTGCGACTGCGCCGCGCGTGCCCTTGAGCTGGCGGTCCACCGCGGCCAGCACCGCGGAGGGCGTGTCGCAATGGGAGAGGTGAGAGGCGAGATTGGCGGTGGCCGCCTGGGCCTGTTCGCCATGGCCCAGGCCGTCGAGATGCAGCCAGCGCAGGGTGTCACCGGTTTTCTGCAAATAGATCCGGTCGCCGTTGTAGCGATCGTCCGACAGGGAGCGGGAGAACAGGCCGATTTCCAGCGCGGCCGGGCAGTCTCCGGCGGCGCTCGCAGCTTGGCCGAGATCGGTTTTTTTGCCGCCGGGGCGGAAGCGCGACAAAAAGACGGTTCCGCTCCATTTTTTCGATTTTCCGGAATTGTCCCGCTGGGTATAGACGAACGATTCGTCGCTGAGGCGGCGGATGCTGCCCAGCCCCTTGCCCAGCGTGTTTGCGCTGGAATAGCCGTCTTCCTCGGCTTGGGAAAGGTTGGTGATGCCCGGGCCGAAATCCAGCGCGAGGATGTCAAGAGTCGGCCCGGGCTGTTGCCAGACCTGGATCAGGCCGCGCCCGCCGGCGTGCTTGACCTGGTTGCTGACCAGTTCCGAGGCGACCAGCAGCATGTTCTCCCGTTTCTGGTCGGAAAGGCCGAGGCGCTGGGCGATCGCCGACAGCTTCGAGCGCAGCAGGATGAGCGCGCTTTCGTTTTGCACCGGGCTGTTGTACAGCAGCTTGCAGTCCGTCGCACTGTCGAAAATTTTAGTCATGGTCGGTTTAGGCTGTTTTCCCTAAAGGACTCCGATCCGCTACGAGCTGAAGCTCGTGCGGAATCGTATGCGGGCAGGGAAATTGGCAGTTGCCGCTGTCCGGCGCAGAGCAGAGATCGACCACGGCCCGGCCGCGGCCGGAATTTTTCGCCTCATACAATGCATTGTCGGCGTGGTGGATAAATTCTTCCACGGTGAGACCGTCCGGGGTGCTCGGGTTGATGGTGCTGATGCCGATGCTGACCTTGGTTTCCATCAAGCGCAGTACTTGCGTTGCCTTGTTGCAGGCCTGGGGGTAGTCGGCGAACAGGACCATGGCAAATTCATCCCCGCCGAAGCGGAAGGCGAAATCGACGTCCACGCGGATGGCGGAGCGCAGGGCGTGGGCCATCTTGTTGAGGTAGGCGTCGCCGAACTGATGCCCGAATTGATCGTTGATTTGCTTGAAATAATCCAGGTCGAACAGCACCAGCGAAAGGGGCGCCGTCTTCTGCCGCATGGTGTGCCGGAATGCCTGGCCGAGCTTTTCATCGAAGGCGCGGCGGTTGAGAAGCCCGGTGAGCGGGTCGGTTTCGGCCTGGCGCAGGGATTCATGCAGTTCGGTCTGGCGTTTCTCCAGGGTGTGCTGGAGCGTGTCCAGCTCCTTTTCGGTGCGGGCGCGGGTTTCGTCGAGGTGGCGCGCCATTTCGGCGTTGCGCTGCAACAGGAGGGCCGGGTCTGCGGACGCGGTCGAATTCTGCAGGTGGCGGCGCAATTGCGCGACAGTATCCGGCTTCGGCGGTTGGGTGAGATTGGTGATTTTCAGGAGTTCAGCGTGTTCCCCCCACTGAACCCTCAGTTGGTGACCCTGCAGCAGCAGGCAGGCCGGCAGGGGGAAGCCGGTGGCGGCGCCTGCATTGCGCAGCTTTTGCATCAGGTCCAGCGAGGCGATGGAGGAGGCAAACGGGTTCCCGCCGAGCCGGGTTACGCTTTCCATGACAAAACCGATGAAATTCTGCAGATCGGGTTCGATCGCCAGGTTTTGTTTCAGCAGTTCGACTGGTTCCAAAGAGAGAGCCTCGCTTCTTTTTCTGGTTTATGATGCATTATGCATTTTTTTGCAGTCAAAGACCAACTGGCTTTGGAACCAAGCCCACGCTGAGATAACCTCCTGGGACCGCGTGGGCACAAAAACGTGCCCACCCTTCACGGCTGAGTGCATGTAGGAGCGCCGCCCCGGCGCGAATGCGGTTGAAAATCGCGGCGAGGGCGCCGCTCCTGCGCATCAGGTCTGCGCCCAAGGCAGGCCATCGAAGCGCCAGCCGTTATGCGAGTTGCGGTGGTGATGTTCGTCCAGGTCGCCCTCGAAGCCGTGCAGCACGTTGTACACGTCCTGGAGCCCGGCTTTTTCCAGCGCAGCTCCGGCATCCACCGAGCGGCGGCCGGAGCGGCAGATCAGCAGCACCGGGCGGTTCACGCTGGCAGCTTTCTTCACGTGGCCGACGAAATCGGGGTTGATTTCCCAGTCGGGGCCGTCGATCCAGGGAATCAGCATCGAACCCTCGGGATGGCCGACGAACAGGTACTCCATTTCGCTGCGCACATCGACGAATACCGCTTCGGGGTTGGATTGCAGGAATTCGTACGCCTGTTTGGGTGTCATGTGTTGCATGTTGTTGCTCCTTAGCGGACTGACTGGCTGATGTTATTATAGGCAATATCGCCATACCCAAACACCTTATCGCCATGAACCGCCAACACCGTACCGCCCTGCTCCACGCCCAGCTGAAACAGCGCATCCTGATCCTGGATGGCGCCATGGGCACCATGATCCAGACCTACAAGCTGACGGAGGCGGATTACCGCGGCGAACGCTTCGCCGGCTACGGCAGCGATCTGAAGGGCAACAACGACCTGCTGGTGCTGACCCAGCCGCAGATCATCCGCGATATCCATTCCGCCTATCTGGAAGCCGGGGCGGACATCCTCGAAACCAACACCTTCAACGCCACCTCCATCGCCATGGCGGACTACCACATGGAAGGGCTGGTGTACGAGATCAACGTGGCGGCGGCAAAGCTGGCGCGCGACGCAGCGGACGAATATGAAGCGAAGAACCCGGCCCGACCGCGCTTCGTCGCCGGTGTGCTCGGACCGACCAACCGCACCGCCTCGATCTCGCCCGAGGTCAACGACCCCGGCTTCCGCAATGTCACCTTCGACCAGTTGGTGGAGGCTTACACTCAGGCTATCGCCGGGCTGGTCAATGGCGGCTCCGACATCCTGATGGTCGAGACGATCTTCGACACGCTCAACGCCAAGGCCGCGCTGTTTGCCATTGAGCAGTATTTCGACACCCATCAAATCAAGCTGCCGGTGATGATCTCCGGCACCATCACCGATCTGTCCGGCCGCCTGCTTTCCGGGCAGACCGCGGAGGCGTTCTGGAACTCGGTGAGTCACGTTCAGCCGCTGTCGATCGGCCTGAATTGCGCGCTCGGCGCCAAGGAGCTGCGCCAGTACGTGGAAGAGCTGTCCAATATTTCCAACGTGTATGTGAGCGCCCACCCCAACGCCGGCCTGCCCAATCCGCTGTCGGAAACCGGCTACGACGAAACCCCCGAGGCGATGGCGGCGGAGATCCGCGAATGGGCGGCGAGCGGCCTGCTCAATATCGTCGGCGGCTGCTGCGGCACCCGGCCGCCGCATATCAAGGCTATCGCCGAGGCGGTGCGGGATTTGCCTCCGCGCCAGATTCCGGAGATCGAGAAAAAGTTGAGGCTGTCCGGCCTGGAGGCGCTCAACATCGGCGAGGATTCGCTTTTCGTCAACGTCGGCGAGCGCGCCAACGTCACCGGTTCGAAAATGTTCGCCCGCCTGATCATCAACGGCGAATACGACAAGGCGCTGGAAGTGGCCAAGGCCCAGGTGGAAAACGGCGCCCAGATCATCGACATCAACATGGATGAGGCGATGCTGGATTCCGAGGCGGCGATGGTGAAATTCCTCAACCTGATCGCCTCCGAACCGGACATCGCCAAGGTGCCGGTGATGATCGACTCGTCGAAGTGGTCGGTGATCGAGGCCGGGCTGAAATGCGTGCAGGGCAAGTCCATCGTCAACTCGATCAGCATGAAGGAGGGCGAAGCGGAGTTTGTCGAGCGGGCCAGACTGTGCCGCCGCTACGGCGCGGCGGCGGTGGTCATGGCCTTCGACGAGCAGGGCCAGGCCGACACCAAGCAGCGCAAGATCGAGATCTGCACCCGTTCCTACAAGCTCCTCACCGAGCAGGTCGGCTTCCCGGCCGAGGACATCGTTTTCGACCCGAATATCTTCGCGGTGGCCACCGGCATCGAGGAACACAACAACTACGCGGTGGATTTCATCGAGGCCACGCGCATCATCAAGCAGACCCTGCCCTATGCCAAGGTGAGCGGCGGGGTGTCCAACGTGTCCTTCTCCTTCCGCGGCAACGAACCGGTGCGCGAGGCGATCCACACGGCCTTCCTCTATCACGCGATTCATGCGGGCATGGACATGGGCATCGTCAACGCCGGCCAGTTGGGCGTCTACGAGGAAATCCCCAAGGACCTGCTGGAGCGGGTCGAGGACGTGCTGCTCAACCGCCGTCCGGACGCGACCGAGCGCCTGGTGGAGTTCGCCGAATCCTTCAAGGGCGCGGCCAAGAGCCAGGTCGAGGACCTCGCCTGGCGCGAGGCGCCGGTGCGCGAGCGACTGTCCCATGCCATGGTCAGGGGCATCACCACCTACATTGTCGAGGACACAGAAGAAGCCAGGCAGCAGGCGGAGCGCCCGATCCACGTGATCGAGGGGGCGCTGATGGACGGCATGAACGTGGTCGGCGACCTGTTCGGCGCCGGCAAGATGTTCCTGCCCCAGGTGGTGAAGTCCGCCCGCGTGATGAAGCTGGCGGTGGCGCATCTGGTGCCGTACATCGAGGCCGAGAAGGCCGCCACCGGCCAGGCAGCCAAGGCCAAGGGCAAGATCATCATGGCTACGGTCAAGGGTGACGTCCACGACATCGGCAAGAACATCGTCGGCGTGGTGCTGCAGTGCAACAACTACGACGTGGTCGATCTGGGGGTGATGGTGCCCGCGGCCCGGATTCTGCAGGCAGCGATGGATGAAAAGGCCGACATCATCGGCCTGTCCGGCCTGATCACGCCGTCGCTGGAAGAAATGTCGCACGTCGCCAAGGAAATGGAACGGCTGGGGATGAAGCTGCCGCTGCTGATCGGCGGCGCCACCACTTCGCCCGCCCACACTGCGGTGAAGATCGAGCCGCACTACACGGGCCCGGTGATTTACGTGAAGGATGCCTCGCGCGCCGTCGGCGTGTGCTCCAACCTGTTGAGCGACGATCTGCGCGACGCTTATGTTCAGGGCATCGCCGATGAATATGTGGCGATCCGCGAGCGCCACCAGAATCGCTCCAACGAAACCAAACGCCTGACCCTGGCCGAGGCGCGCGGCCATGCTTTCAAGCCGGACTGGGCCGCCTATGTGCCGCCGGTGCCGACTTTTATCGGCCTTAAGGCATTTCACGATTATCCCCTGGCGGAGATCGCCGATCGCATCGACTGGACGCCATTCTTTCAGGCCTGGGAACTGCACGGGCGCTACCCGAAAATCCTCACCGACGTGGTGGTGGGCGAGGAGGCGAAAAAGCTGTTCGCCGACGCCCAGGCGATGCTGAAGCGCATCATCGAGGAAAAGTGGCTGGAAGCGCGCGCCGTGATCGGCCTGTTCCCGGCCAACAGCGTCGGTGACGATATCGAGATCTATACCGACGAAAGCCGCAGCAAGGTGGCGATGACCTACCATACCCTGCGGCAGCAGGCCGAGAAATCGCCCGGCAAACCCAACCTGGCCCTGGCCGATTTTGTTGCGCCCAAGGAGTCGGGCGTGAAGGATTACCTCGGCGGTTTCGCGGTGACGGCAGGCATCGGCATCGACGCGCATGTTTCCGAATTCGAGAAAAATCACGACGATTACAGCGCGATCATGCTCAAGGCCCTGGCCGACCGCCTCGCCGAAGCCTTCGCCGAGCTGATGCACGAGCGCGTGCGGCGCGAATTCTGGGGTTATGCGAAAGACGAGGCACTCTCCAATGAAGACATGATCGCGGAGAAATACCGCGGCATCCGCCCCGCGCAAGGCTACCCCGCCTGCCCGGAGCATACCGAAAAAGGTCCGCTGTTCGAGCTGCTCAAGGCGCCGGAGAACGCCGGCATCACCATTACTGAAAGTTTCGCCATGCTGCCCACTGCGGCGGTGAGCGGCTTCTATTTCGCCCACCCCGATTCGACCTATTTCGCCCTCGGCAAAATCGGCCGCGACCAGGTGGAAGATTACGCCCGGCGCAAGGGTTGGGATGTGGCGACGGCGGAGAAATGGCTGGCGCCGGTGCTGGGGTATTAGACAGGTTGAGGCTAAAGATTGAAGGCGCCGTCAGCAGCCCGAAAAACCCGATTATTATTGAAAAGGAATATTTCATGAGTTCAACCGATTTGTCCGCCCTCAACAGCCGTTTCGCCATTCCCGGTCATGTCCAGTTCAAGGACGGGCCTGGCGGCCTGGCCGTAGCCGAAATCGCCAACCGCCATGCCGAAGCCACGATCGCCCTGCAGGGCGCTCATGTGATGACCTGGCAGCCGCGTGGCCAGGAGCCGGTGTTGTGGCTTTCCCGCTTCGGCAAGTTTGCGCCGGGCAAGTCGATACGCGGCGGGGTGCCGATCTGCTGGCCGTGGTTCGGCCCCCATGCCGAGGACGCCAAGCTGCCCGGCCACGGTTTTGCCCGCACGGTGATGTGGGAAATGCTGGAAACCAGGGCGTTGCCGGATGGCGCGACTTTTCTTCGTCTGGGCCTGATGGAAACCGACGCCACTCGCGCCCAGTGGCCTCACCCTTCGAGCGCGCAGCTGCGGGTGACGGTCGGCGCCGAGCTGAAAATCGAACTGGTGACGCGCAACGCAGGTAGCGCGCCATTCCAGATCGGCGAGGCGCTCCACACCTATTTTCACATCAGTGATGTGGCCGACATGGCGATCCGCGGCCTGGAGGGTTGCGCCTATCTGGACAAGGTGGGCGGCGGTTTCACGCGCAAGACCCAGCAGGGGCCCATCGTGATCGAGAGCGAGGTCGACCGGGTGTATCTCGACACCGAAGCCGATTGCCTGATCGAAGACCGCGGCCTCAGGCGGCAGATCCGCATCGCCACGCGCGGCAGCCGTTCCGCCGTAGTGTGGAATCCCTGGATCGAGAAGGCGGAAAAAATGGGCGATTTCGGCCCGGACGGATATCGCGGCATGGTCTGCGTGGAATCCGCCAATGCCGTGGACAACGTGGTGACGGTATTGCCCGGTGCGGAGCATATTCTGCAGGCCGTGATCAGCATCGAGGCGCTGGCTTGATGAAAAAAGGCGGACGAGAGGAGGCCCGACGCAGCGTTGCCTGATGATTTTGCGGCGATACGGGATGTCCTCAAAATTTCTCCGGATGAAGTCTGGATGCGGGTCCGCCATACGGCCTTGCAGGCGGCCCAGGGCAGAGGTGAGGGAAACGCTCATGGCGATTCACCATGAGCGTTAAGCCAGCATCAAAAAGCCTTATAATAGGCGGTTAATCAATCACCCCTTCGCTATTCATGCATATTCACATACTCGGCATCTGCGGCACCTTCATGGGCGGCATCGCGGTGCTGGCGAAGCAGGCCGGGCACAAGGTCACCGGCTGCGACGCCGGCGTCTATCCGCCGATGAGCACGCAGCTGGAAGATCAGGGCATCGAGCTGACCGAAGGTTTCGACCCAATGCAGATCAAGCTCGAACCCGACATGTTCGTGATCGGCAACGTGGTGTCGCGCGGCAATCCGCTGATGGAGGAAATCCTCAATCGCGGCCTGCCCTATATGTCCGGCCCACAGTGGCTGGCCGAACATGTGCTTAAGGACAAGTGGACGCTGGCGGTGGCCGGCACCCACGGCAAGACCACTACCTCGGCGATGCTGGCGTGGATACTGGAATATGCGGGCTTGCAGCCGGGCTTCCTGATCGGCGGCGTGCCGCAGAATTTCGGTTCGTCGGCCCGGCTCACCGATTCGCCGTTTTTCGTGGTGGAAGCGGACGAGTACGACACCGCCTTCTTCGACAAACGCTCCAAGTTTGTCCACTACCACCCGCGCACCGCCGTGCTCAACAACCTCGAATTCGACCATGCCGATATTTTTCCCGACATGGCCGCGATCGAGACCCAGTTTCACCATCTGGTCCGTACCGTGCCCGGCAACGGACTGGTCGTCGCCAACGGGCGCGAGGAAAGCCTGGAGCGGGTACTCGCACGGGGCTGCTGGACCCCGGTGGAGCGTTTCGGCATATCGCAGGGCTGGACCATCGGCGCTGCCGGCGCGGTGGCCTTCAAGGAGGAGTTTCAGGGTACGCTGAACTGGCCGCTGCTCGGCGAGCACAACCGCATGAACGCCTTGGCGGCAATCGCCGCCGCCCGCCACGCCGGCGTGCCCGCCGGTTTCGGCATCGAGGCGCTGGCGAAATTCGAGAACGTGAAGCGCCGCATGGAAGTGCGCGGCGTGGTCAACGGCATCACGGTTTACGACGACTTCGCCCACCATCCCACCGCGATAGCCACCACGGTCGCCGGCCTGCGTCAAAAAGTCGGCGAAGCGCGCATCCTGGCGGTGCTGGAGCCGCGTTCCAACACCATGAAGCTGGGCGTGATGAAAGATGCACTGCCCGGCAGCCTGAAAGACGCCGACCGGGTGTTCTGCTACGGCGCCAACCTGGGCTGGGATGCCGCCGCCGCATTGGCACAGCTGGGCGACAAGGCGCAGACTTTCGACGACCTCGACGGCCTGGTGGCCGCCGTGACCGCCGTCGCCCGCCCCGGCGACTATGTGCTGGTGATGAGCAATGGCGGCTTCGGCGGCGTGCATGAGAAGCTGCTGGCGGCACTCGCAAGTCCCCCACAAAACCTGATAACCGCAGAAATGTAGGTTGGGCTGAGCGGCTTTATCGCGAAGCCCAACAAACCCAACCAAAAGTAGGCGCCTATAGGCGACAATCCAAACCAACATTTTGAAGGAAGTTTGGGTTTGTTGGGTTACGGCGCAAAAAGCCGCGCCTAACCCAACCTACATGCCTGCGGTTAATAATTTTATTGAAAAGAATTAGATGAATGTTTTGTACGAAGAAGACGGCGCCATCAAGGTAGCCAGCGTCATGGCCGACAACACCTCGTCATTGCAGGTGGAAACGCCGCACGGCAAGCGCTCCAAGATCAAGGCCGCCAATGTGCTGCTGCGCTTCGAGGCGCCGCCCATCTCCGGCTTCATGGAGGCGGCGGAAGCTGCTGCGGCCGATCTTGATCCGATTTTCCTGTGGGAATGCTGCGGAACCGAGGAATTCGCCTTCGCCGACCTGGGACGCGAATACTATGGCCGCGCACCTTCCCCGGTCGAGGCGGCGGCGGTGGCGCTGAAGCTGCATGGCGCGCCGATGTATTTCTACAAGAAAGGGAAAGGCCGCTACAAGGCCGCACCGGAGGAAAACCTCAAGGCAGCGCTGGCTTCCGAGGAGAAGAAACGCAAGCAGGCGGAGACCATTGCGGGGCATGCGGCGGAGCTGGTCGCGGGACGCCTGCCCGAAGGTTTCACCCCGCAAGTGGTGGAGTCCCTGCTTTACGCGCCGGACAAGAACACGCTCGAATTCAAGGCGCTCGACAAGGCGTGCGCTGAAACCAATCTCAACCCGGTGAAGCTGCTGGACAAGTGCGGCGCGATCCCTTCCGCCCGTGATTACCATCTGAACCGTTTCCTGCGCGAGCATTTCCCCGAAGGCACCGGCTTTCCGGAAATCACGATTCCGCACCCCCAGGGCGACCCGGCCCATTCGGATGCCATGGCCTTCAGCATCGACGATGCCGCCACCACCGAGATCGACGATGCCTTCTCGGTCAAGCGCCTGGATAACGGCAACTGGCGCATCGGCGTGCATATCGCCGCGCCGGGACTGGGTTTCGCGCCGGGCGACCGTCTCGACGAGATCGCCTCGCGGCGCTTGTCCACCGTGTACATGCCGGGGCAGAAGATCACCATGCTGCCGGAGGCCCTGGTGGAACGTTACACCTTGGCCGCAGGCCGCCGTTGCCCCGCGCTGTCGCTGTATCTCGAAGTGACGCCGGAATTTGCCGTGGTCGGCCGGGAGAGCGCGCTGGATCACGTCGAAATCGCCGCCAACCTGCGCCACGAGGCCCTGGAACCGGTGTTCAACGGCGCCACCGTGGTCAGCCGGGAGGGCGATTACGCCTGGAAGGACGAGCTCCTGCTGCTGTGGGATTTCACCACCAGGCTCAAGGAAGGCCGGGGCAAGGGGGAAGGCAGCCGGAATTTCCCGGACTACAATTTCGCGGTGGTGGACGACCGTGTTTTCATTACCGAGCGCCACCGCGATACCCCCATCGACCGGGTGGTGTCGGAGCTGATGATCCACACCAACGCCACCTGGGGCAAGGAGCTGGCGGAAGCCGACTATGCCGGCATCTACCGCAACCAGGAAGGCGGCAAGGTGCGCATGAGCGTGTCGCCGGGCGCGCACCAGGGCTTGGGCGTGACGCACTACATGTGGTCGAGTTCGCCGCTGCGCCGCTACGTCGACCTGGTCAACCAGCGCCAACTGATCGCCCGGCTGGAAGGCAAGCCGGCTCCCTACGGCAACCGCGACGAGCGGCTGCTGATCGCGATGCGCGATTTCGATCTGGCCTACGAAGCCTACGGCAACATCCAGGACCAGATGGAGCGCTACTGGTGCCTGCGCTGGCTGCTGCAGGAACAGGTCAGCGAAACCGGCGCGGTGGTGGTGAAGGAAAACCTGGTCAAGCTCGACCACCTGCCGCTGTTCACCCGCGTGCCCTCGCTGCCCGAAGTGCCGCCAGGCAGCCGGGTGGCGATCGAGGTGTCGAAGGTGGACCTGCTTGAGGTGACGTGCCAGTGCCGCTACGTCGGCCCCCTGGAGCAATGATTCGGCAGGTTATTTCTGCTAAACTGGCTGCGCCTTGAACTATCCTCGTGCTCCCATCTTTCTGAGCCGCTTTGCGCGGCTGAACCAGTCCGATCGCCTCGGACTGGTGCTGCTGATCTCCATCACCCTGCATTTGCTGGCGGTGTTCGGCGTGAGCTTCAAGGCGCCGGAGATGAAAAAATCGGGTACCGCCACTTCCCTCGAAGTCGTGCTGGTCAACAGCAAATCCTCCTCCCGGCCGATCAAGGCCGATGCCCTGGCGCAGGCCAATCTCGACGGCGGTGGCAACACCGATGCCGAGCGCCAGGCCAAAAGCCCGCTGCCGGTGCTGGAACGGCGCCAGCAGGAGTCGGAAGCAGTGCAGAAACAGCAGCAGGTCAGCCAGATGGAGCAGCAGGCCCGGCTCCTGATGACCCGGGTCAAATCTACCCAACATGTCGAGCCGATGCCGGCCAAGCTCAAGCCATCCGAAGCGCCGACAGAAAAGACGGGCTCCGAGCTGGCGATGCGCAGCCTTGAGGCCGCCCGCCTGGAAGCGCAGATTTCGCGGGACTGGGAGGCCTACCAGAAAAAACCCAAGCGCAACTTCGTCGGCGCGCGCACCCAGGAATACCGCTTCGCTCGCTACGCCGAGGATTGGCGGGCCAAGGTGGAAAAAGTCGGCAACCTGAATTACCCTGAAGAAGCGAAGCGGCAAAAAATTTACGGCAGCCTGACACTCACGGTGATCATCAAGGCGGATGGAAGCTTAATGAGTGTCGAAGTGACGAAACCCTCCGGACACAAGGTGCTGGACGAGGCGGCCATCCGCATCGTCCGCCTGGCAGCGCCCTATGCGGCCTTCCCCGAGGATCTCCGCAAGGATACCGATGAGTTGGGTATCGTGCGCACCTGGACTTTTACCCGCGCCGACCAGTTGGGCACTTTTGCCGACTAGCCTGGTAGGAGCGCCGCCCCGGCGCGAATGCGGTCACAAATCGCGGCGAGGGCGCCGCTCCTACAATGGTCTTTTAGCTCTAATGGATAATCTGACATAATGAAACCATGCAAAACGTCAACCTGACCGACCATTTCCTGATCGCCATGCCAGCCATGACCGATCCCTATTTCGCCAAGTCCCTCACCTATGTCTGCGAGCACTCGGAGCAGGGGGCGCTGGGTGTGGTGATCAACAAACCGATCGAGATGACCCTGAAGATGCTGCTCGACCAGGTCGGCATCGAACTCGAAGCGGAAGAGCATGCGGAGGAGCTGGTGCACTTCGGCGGCCCGGTGCAGATGGACCGAGGATTCGTCCTGCACCAGCCGGTCGGAGAGTGGATGTCCACCCTGGCGGTGAACGAGAGCGTCGCCCTGACTACTTCGAAAGACATTCTGGAAGCGGTCGGTCGCGGGCAAGGTCCGTACAAGCTGCTGGTATCGCTGGGCTATGCCGGCTGGGCGGCGGGGCAATTGGAGCAGGAGCTGGCACAAAATGCCTGGCTCACCGTGCCAGCCTCGGCGCAGATCATTTTCGACCTGCCCTGGGAGCAGCGCCTGACCGCCGCAATGCAACTGCTCGGCGTAGACCTCGCCAGCCTGGCCGATGGGGCGGGACATGCTTGATTCAGTGTGTAGGGCGGATGAGGCCGAAGGCCGTTATCCGCCGCATGTTCGGCATCATGGCGGATAACGCTACGCTCATCCGCCCTACGTCTCTTCCGGTGCGCGGCACCGTGTTGGGTTTCGATTTCGGCATCAAGCGAATCGGCGTGGCGGTGGGCGAACTGGAGTTGGGGCTGGCGCATCCCTTGACCACGGTACTTGGAGAAAGCAACGACCAGCGTTTCGGCGCGATCGAGGCGTTGCTCAAGGAATGGCGGCCGGTGTTGGTAGTGGTGGGCTTGCCTGCCTACGCGGACGGCGAGGAACACGAAATGAGCGCGCGCTGCCGGCGCTTCGCGCACCAGCTGGAAGGCCGCTTCGGCCTCAAGACGGTGCTGGTGGACGAGCGTCATAGCTCCACCGCGGCGAGCGAGGATCTGAATGAAGCCGGGGTGCGCGGTCGCAAGCAGAAGGCGGTGCTGGACCAAGTCGCAGCGCAACGGATATTGCAGTCTTATCTGGATGGTCAATAATATGAAAAACAATCCCCAACTCAACAAGAACGGCGAGCTGCAGCACCTGCTCACCATCGAAGGCTTGCCCGCGGCGACCTTGCGCCACATTCTCGACACCGCTTCGTCCTTCCTCAACATCCCCGAGCGCGAAGTGAAGAAGGTGCCGCTGCTGCAGGGCAAGGCGATCTTCAACCTGTTCTTCGAGCCCAGCACGCGCACCCGCACCACCTTCGAAATCGCCGCCAAGAAGCTGTCCGCCGACGTGATCAACCTGAATGTCGGGGCGTCCAGCACCAGCAAGGGCGAAACCCTGCTCGACACGGTCAACAACCTGGCGGCGATGCAGGCCGACATGTTCGTCGTGCGCCATTCCCAGTCCGGCGCGGCGCACCTGATCGCGCGCCACGTCGAGCCGCACATCCACGTCGTCAACGCCGGCGACGGGCGCCACGCCCACCCCACCCAGGCGCTGCTCGACATGTTCACCATCCGCCATTACAAGCACGACCTGACCCGGCTGCGCGTGGCGATCGTCGGCGACATGCTGCATTCACGCGTGGCGCGCTCGCAGATCCACGCGCTGACCACGCTGGGCGTGCCGGAAGTGCGCATGATCGCGCCCAAGACCCTGATCCCGGCCTGTGCCGAACGGATGGGGGTGCATGTCTACCACGACATGGCGCAGGGGTTGAAGGATGTCGACGTGATCATCATGCTGCGCCTGCAGAACGAGCGCATGCGCGGCGCGCTGCTGCCCTCCGCCCAGGAGTACTTCAAGTACTACGGCCTGACCGCCGAGAAGCTTGCGCTGGCTCGGCCCGACGCGATCGTCATGCATCCCGGCCCGATGAACCGCGGCGTCGAGATCGAATCCTCCGTCGCCGACGGCGTGCAGTCGGTGATCCTGTCGCAGGTGACTTTCGGCATCGCGGTGCGGATGGCGGTGATGAGCATACTGATGGGCGGGAACTGACATGAAAATACACATCAAGAACGGCCGACTGATTGACCCGAAAAACCACATCGACGCAAAGCAAGACGTGTTCATCGCCGCCGGCAAAGTGGTCGCCGTCGGCGCCATGCCCGAAGGATTCCATGCCAACCGCGTGATCGACGCAACCGGACTGGTGGTCTGCCCCGGTCTGGTGGACCTGTCCGCCCGCTTGCGCGAGCCGGGTTACGAATACAAGGCCACGCTCGAATCCGAGATGCTGGCGGCGGTGGCGGGCGGCGTCACCAGCCTGGTCTGCCCGCCCGACACCGACCCGCCGCTGGACGAGCCGGGCCTGGTGGAAATGCTCAAGCACCGCGCCAAGAGCCTGAACCAGGCGCGGGTCTATCCGCTGGGAGCCCTCACCCAAAGTCTGGCCGGCGAGCGCCTGACCGAAATGGCCGAACTGCACGACGCCGGCTGCATCGCCTTCTCCCACGCCGACGTGGCGCTCACCGACAGCAACGTGCTGCTGCACGCCATGCAGTATGCCGCCACCTTCGGCTTCACCGTCTGGCTGCGCCCGCAGGACGCCTTCATCTCCCGCGATGGCGTCGCCCACGATGGCGAAGTCGCGACCCGGCTCGGCCTGCCAGCGATTCCCTCCTGCGCCGAAACCATCGCCCTTGCCGGCATCCTCGCCCTGGCCCGCGAGACCGGCGCACGCATCCACCTCTGCCGCCTGTCCAGCCGCGAAGGCGTGGCCCTGATCCGCGCGGCGAAAGCGGAAGGCCTGCCGGTGACCTGCGACGTCGCCATCCACCACGCCCACCTGAGCGAAATGGACATCGGCTTCTTCGACGCCAACTGCCACCTGATTCCCCCCCTCAGAAGCCAGCGCGACCGCGACGCGCTGCGCGAGGCGCTCGCCGACGGCACGGTCGATGCCCTGTGCTCCGACCACGCCCCGGTGGATGATGACGCCAAGCTGCTGCCCTTCGCCGAAGCCGAACCCGGCGCCACCGGCCTGGAGCTGCTGCTGCCGCTGACGCTGAAATGGGCGAAGGAAACCGGGGTTTCCCTGTCCGCCGCCATCGCCAAAGTCAGCGCCGAACCGGCACGGGTTCTGGCGCTGAACAACGGTCACCTGGGGGCGGGACAGCCCGCCGACGTGTGCATCTTCGACCCGGAGCAGTACTGGAAGGTTGAGCCGGCCTCGCTCAAGAGCCAAGGGCGGAATACGCCGTTTTTGGGGATGGAGTTACAGGGGAAGGTTAGATATACGTTGGTGGAGGGGCATGTGGTTTATGAGGCTTGATCGGCTTTGTTCTGGTGCTTTTTATTCGGCGGAATACGCTTCGCTATTCCGCCCTACCGCGCTGCTTTAGTTATGGATTACCTAGAATTGCTTTTTGCTGCGCCAAGTACACATCTTTGCTAATCAAGCCAGCATCATTTAACCGTTTTAATTCCTTTAATTTTTCTTCATTTGATTGTGAAGTAATGGGTGGGGCTGATGTATTAATTGAAACATTATCAATCTTGAGTCGGAATAATTCCTCAATAAGTTGAGAAATGTTTGTCCTGATAGCACCTTCGTTTGCGAGTTTTAACCGCTCCACACCCAATAGAGAATCACCAAACTTCGCTGTGTACGGAACAGCGACTGTTCTATTGAAAATCTCTCTGCCAGTTGCTCGCTCTGCAACGATATAGTTGACCGATGCGGTGACTGTCATATCAAGGCCGATGAAAGGCTGTGCTACGTTCTGGAGATGTACTGTCAGTGTATGGCTCCCTGCTTGGCGGTTGGCTGCAAGCAAACCAACGGTACGTAATGATTCTTCAAGAGCTTGTGAAAATTCACTGCTACCCACATTCGATTTCCACATGGGGTTGGTTTCCTGCCCGCCTGTGACATCGCGAATAGCGACGTTGTTGCGCAGCGGGGTTTCGGCGATGCGCTGGTGAGGCGCGCCACTAACAACCATTTGATCCACCCGTGCAGGTGTAGCACACCCCGAAAGCAAAACGAGGCTGCCTAAAATTACGAAGCTACAAAAAATTTTATTCACAATTTTTACCTTTGGCGGATTCAATTTGATGACGCTGGCACTATTGATTAAATTGCCAGGCAATAACATGGTCGAGAAAGGAGTGTATTGCTCCTGCTGTCACCCATTAACTTCAACCGATTTCACAGTGCGACTACGGATTAGCCAATATTGCTTTTTGCTGCGCCAAGTACACTTCCGTGCTAAGTAAGCCAGCATCATTCAACCGTTTTAATTCATTGAGCTTTTCTTCATTGGATTGAGTTGGGATGGTGGCAATGGTTGAAGGTAGCTGATTTTTGGGTTCGATTGTTGCCCCCACAGCACCGAGGCATTTTTTTGCGACGGCAGATTGCTCAATGGCATCGTATTCACCTTTTAGGCGTGAATATTCAGCTTCTTGTTGTTTCGTGCCGCCAAGTGCGAATAGTGCAGGCCAAAACAGGAGCATACCTACACCCATAATTGCTTTGTCGTTTGATGCGGCTTCGTCAAGACGACCGCCCAATTGGTTGACTTTGCTTTGGATGCGTTGCGATTCGCTAGCGAGTTGGCCGCAGTCGTAAGATTGAAACTGCATTGGTGAAGTGTAGTTTGAAGCGATGTCTCTTGAGGCTGTGGCACAGCCGGCAAGTGTGATGGTTATGGAAAGAACAGAGACTATTATTTTTTTCATGCTATCCCCTTTGGAAAACGGTCAGACTCGATTTTAATTCTGAATTTTCTTGTGCAAGAAAATTTGACTCAGTATAGGGAAAGCAGGTTCTGGGGTATATAGGGGTTTCCCTATATTTTCGGTTGGTAGATGAATATGGCCGCCGGTGTGGGCGCAATAGTGAAGCGTATTGCGCCGCATGTTTTGGGTGCGCTGCGCGCGAATATTTAGGTGCCGGGCTGCCCCCGGCACCCAAATATCTGCGCGCAGCGCACCACGCCACCTCTTACCCCTCTCCCCGACTCTCTCCCCCAGTGGGCGCGGGAGCATTAAGGTAGCTCAAGTAATCACCGTCGGCCGCTCCCGCCCCGTCCTCTGTTTCAACTCCGACAACTCGTTCGCTATCACTATCAGCCCGGCCAGCGCCTGCTGGGCATCCTGCCCGTGCTTGGCGGGATCGGGTTCGAAGGCTTCCAGGTAGATGCGCAGGGTAGCGCCTTCGGTGCCGGTGCCGGAGAGGCGGAAGACGATGCGCGAGCCATCCTCGAAGACTATGCGCAGGCCTTGGCCGGTGCTGATGCTGCCGTCGATCGGGTCGGTGTAGCTGAAGTCGTCGCAGAATTTCACCTGGTAGCTGCCGAAGCGCTGGCCCGGCAATTCGGCGAACCGGCCTTTCAGGTGGGCCATGACGCCGGCGGCCGCATCGGACGGCAGACCTTCGTAGTCGTGGCGCGAGTAGACGTTGCGGCCGTATTCGGCCCAGTGCTGACGGACGATGTCTTCCACCGGGAGGCCGCGTCTGGCGAGGATGTTGAGCCAGAACAGCACCGCCCACAGGCCGTCCTTTTCGCGCACGTGGCTGGAGCCGGTGCCGAAGCTTTCCTCGCCGCACAGGGTGACACGGCCTGCATCCATCAGGTTGCCGAAGAATTTCCAGCCGGTGGGGGTCTCATAGCAGGGAATGCCGAGCTTGGCGGCGACGCGGTCGGCTGCGGCGCTGGTCGGCATGGAGCGCGCCACGCCGGCAAGTCCCGCCGCATAGCCGGGCGCCAGGCGGGCATTGGCGGCGATGATGGCGAGGCTGTCGGAAGGATTGACGAAGAAGCGCCGGCCCAGGATCATGTTGCGGTCGCCGTCGCCGTCGGAGGCGGCGCCGAAATCGGGCGCCTCGGCGCCGTACATGATCTCCACCAGTTCATGGGCATAGGTCAGGTTGGGGTCGGGGTGGCCGCCGCCGAAGTCGGGCAGCGGCACGCCGTTGATGACGCTGCCCTCCGGCGCGCCCAGGCGCTTCTCGAGGATTTCCTTGGCATACGGGCCGGTGACCGCGTGCATGGCGTCGAAACATAAACGGAATCCTGCGCCGAGCATGACGCGGATGGCGGCGAAGTCGAACAGGGATTCCATCAGCTCGGCGTAGTCGGCCACCGGGTCGATCACTTCGACTTTCATCTCGTCCAGGGTGTAGTTGCCCGTCCGGTCGAGCGCCACATCGGGCGCGGCCGAAATTTTGTAGCTTTCCAGCACTTTGCTGCGCGCATAGATCGCCTCGGTGATTTTTTCCGGCGCGGGGCCGCCGTTGGCGGTGTTGTACTTGATGCCGAAGTCGCCGTCGGGGCCGCCCGGGTTGTGGCTGGCCGAGAGGATGATGCCGCCGTAGGTGGCGTATTTGCGGATCACGGCGGAGGCCGCCGGGGTGGACAGGATGCCGCCCTGGCCCACCAGCACCTTGCCGAAGCCGTTGGCCGCCGCCATCCTGAGGATGATCTGGATCGCCTCGCGGTTGTAGTAGCGGCCGTCGCCGCCGAGCACTAGGGTGCTGCCGGCCGGCGCGTCTATGGTGTCGAAAATCGCCTGGACGAAGTTTTCCAGGTAGTGTGCCGACTGGAACACCGCGACTTTCTTGCGCAGGCCCGAGGTGCCGGGTTTCTGGTCGGTGAACGGGGTGGTGGTAACGGTCTTGATGCTCATGATTTTTCCTTGTTGAGTCGAGCGGAATTCCGGGATCAGCCCTGACGGTAGGTTCCAGCCAGCCTGACGTAGTGGGCGGCGGAATAGGCGAAGTGGGACAGTTCCTTCTCGGTCAGCGCGCGCACCAGCTTGGCCGGCCGGCCCAGATACAAACAGCCGCTCTCCAGTACCTTGCCCTCCGGCACCAGGCTGCCGGCACCGAGCAGCACGCGTGGTTGCAGCACGACCTTGTCCATCACGATCGAGCCCATGCCGATCAGGCATTCGTCGCCGATCTCGCAGCCGTGCAGGATGACGTTGTGGCCTACTGTCACCCGGTCGCCGATGATCAGCGCTGCGCCGCTGTCGGGGTTGTCCGGGCGGCGGTGGCTGACGTGCAGGGTGCACAGGTCCTGGATGTTGGTTTCGTTGCCGATGCGGATGAAATTGACGTCGCCGCGCACGACCGTATTGCACCATACCGAGGCGCGTTCGCCGATTGCCACGTCGCCGATGATCTGGGCGCTGGGGTGGATCCAGGCCGAGGCTGCGATTTTTGGGGCGCTGCCCTGATAGGGCGCGGTGTTGGAGCTGACTTGATTTTGCATGATCCCGGGCCAATATGGGTTGAATGCCCGTAGTATAATCCGTTCCCGTTTTGCCTAACCAGAGACCTTACCAATGAATCCCTTGCTCGACTTCTCCGGCCTGCCCCGTTTTCCTGAAATCAAACCCGAACACGTCACTCCTGCGGTGGACGCCCTGCTGGCGGAAAACCGCGCTTTGGTGGACAGGCTGGCGGCAGAAGCCGGTGCGCCGTGCTGGGACAGTTTCGTGCAGCCGCTGGAGGATGCCAACGAGCGCCTTTCCCGCGCCTGGGGCCAGGTTTCCCACCTGAATGCGGTGGTGAACAGCCCGGAGCTGCGCGAGGTGTACAACGAGAATCTGCCGAAGATCACCGCCTACTACGCCGACCTGTCGCAAAACCTGGCGCTGTTCGGGAAATTCAAGGCGTTGCGCAGCGCCCCGGCATTCGAGGCGCTGTCCGCTCCGCGCAAGAAGATTATCGACAACGAAGTGCGCGATTTCCGCTTGGGCGGCGCGGAACTGGCCGAGGACAAGAAGCCGCGCTTCAAGGCGATCCAGGAGGAGCTGTCGGCGCTGTCCGCCCGGTTCGAGGAAAACCTGCTCGATGCGACCAATGATTTCGGCCTGATCGTCGAAAACGAATCCGAACTGGCCGGCATTCCCGCCGATGCCTTGCAGGCGGCGCGCGAAGCGGCGCAGAAGGACGACAAACCGGGCTGGAAGTTTACCCTGCATGCGCCCTCCTATATGCCGGTGATGCAGTACGCGGAAAACCGCAGTCTGCGCGAGCAGATCTACCGCGCCTATGTGACGCGCGCCTCCGAGTTCGGTAAAACAGACTGGGACAACACCGGGCTGATCGCGGATATCCTCAGGCTGCGCCGGGAAGCGGCGCAACTGCTCGGCTTCGATCATTACGCCGATGTTTCGCTCTCCACCAAGATGGCGCAGTCGCCGCAGCAGGTGCTGGATTTTCTCGACGATCTGGCGAAGCGGGCAAAGCCATATGCCGAGCGGGATTTCAGGGAGTTGACGGAGTTCGCCCGCGACGAGCTGGGCCTGGTGGATTTGGCGGCGTGGGACGTGGCTTATGCGGCGGAAAAATTGCGCCTCAAGCGCTATGCTTTCTCTGATAACGAGGTGAAGCAGTATTTCCCGGAAACCGTCGTGCTGCCCGGCATGTTCAAGGTGGTGGAAACGCTCTACGGCCTGAGCATCAAGCCAACACCGGCGCCGGTGTGGCACGGCGATGTGCGCTTCTACACCCTGAGCGACGGCAAGGGTGAGCCGGTCGGCCAGTTCTACCTAGACCTTTACGCCCGCGACCACAAGCGCGGCGGCGCCTGGATGGACGATGCCATCACCCGGCGTAGGAAAGACGGTGCGGTCCAGGTGCCGGTGGCCTACCTGAATTGCAACTTTTCCGCTCCCGTCGGCGGCAAGCCGGCGCTGTTCACCCACGACGAGGTGATCACCCTGTTCCACGAGTTCGGTCACGGCCTGCACCATCTGCTGACCCGTATCGAGGATCTGGGCGTGTCCGGCATCAGCGGGGTGGAGTGGGATGCGGTGGAACTGCCCAGCCAGTTCATGGAGAACTTCTGCTGGGAATGGGATGTGGTGCGCCACATGGCGCGGCATGTGGATACGGGAGAGGTTTTGCCGCGTGCGCTGTTCGACAAGATGATAGATGCCAAGAATTTCCAGAGCGGGATGCAGATGGTGCGCCAGATCGAGTTCTCGCTGTTCGACATGCATCTGCACTACGATTTCGACCCGGATAGCGGCAGGACGGCATTGCAGCTGCTGGACGAAATCCGCCGCCGCGTCGCGGTGATGTTCCCGCCCGACTACAACCGCTTTCCCAACAATTTCTCGCACATTTTCGCCGGCGGCTACGGGGCGGGGTACTACAGCTACAAGTGGGCGGAAGTGCTGTCGGCGGACGCCTACAGCCTGTTCGAGGAAAGCGGCGTGCTCAGCCCGGAAGCTGGCCACCGCTTCTGGAGCGAGATTCTCGGCGTGGGCGGCAGCCGCTCGGCGCTGGAATCGTTCACCGCCTTCCGTGGCCGCGAGCCGAGCATCGATGCGCTGCTAAGGCATAACGGCATGACCGGGATTTGAGCGGCCACTAAAAACCCCTTGATCTTTGCTTCAAACTTGTTATATTACTTAAGGTAACGAATGCAATTTATTGAGCGGTTAGAGATTTTCTTCTCTGAGATATGACGGAAGCCAGATGAAACTTGCCGTTTTTTTCTGCATGCTCTGCATGTTCGCGGTGTATTCGGCGCAATCCGCCTCCCTTTACCGGTGGGTGGACCTTGATGGCAAGGTGCATTATTCCGAACAGCCCCCGCCGCCTTCCGCAGCCAGGAAAGTCGAGGAAAAGACCCTCGGCACTCCGCCGGCGGATGACGTCCAGCTACCCTATGCTACCCGCCTGGCAGCAAAGAATTTCCCGGTCACCTTGTACAATTCCGGGTGTGGCGAGCCCTGCACCAAGGCGCGCGAACATCTGACCCAGCGCGGCGTCCCGTTCAACGAAAAAGATGCCGGCACGCCGGAAGTCCAGGCGGAGCTGAAGAAGCTGATTGGTACCCTGGAAGTGCCGGTGCTGGCGGTCGGCACGGTGACCCGCCTGAAGGGGTACAATCCCGGAGCCTGGAATGCGGCGCTGGACGAGGCCGGCTATCCCAAGAGCGCCCCATACCCGAGGCCCAAGCCGAAAGAGCCGGCGGCAACCCAGAGCGAGCAGAAACCTGCCGCTAACGGTGGCGCGGGCAAGTAGTTGCCTGTTCGCCGGATTCGTGGGGTCAACGCAGAACTCAGGATTATTCGGCCTTCGGCTATCGACGGTTGCAACCCGCCGAACACAGGCGCACACTTTCGAGCGTGAAATCAGTATCTCTCGGCAGAAAACCCCGGCGTGTAAAGGCGGCCTTCATCTGGCCGTTCGCGATCGTGCTCGCCTTCATCCTGGGCGCGTTCGCGGCGACGGCGTACTTCGTGGAGGTCCGGGTTCGCGACCGCGATCTTGCCGAACGCGTGGCTGCCGTGGCAAAGCTGGTCGACCAGAAGCTCGGCAAGGATACGAATCTGATGCAGGCCGTGTTGCGCACCATGATGGACAATCGCGCCATCGAGACGGCGTTCGCCAGCCTCGACCGCGCCGCGCTGACACGCGAAGCCGGGCCACTGTTCGAGGCCTTGCGCGCCGACCATCGCATCACGCATCTCTACTTCAATAGCCCCGACCTGATCAACGTGCTGCGCCTGCATAGTCCCGGCGAGTTTGGCGATCTGATCAACCGGGCGACGATGACTAAGGCGAGGGACCAGGGGAAAGCCGTCCACGGGCTCGAGCTGGGACCGCTGGGGACGCTCACGTTGCGGCTGGTGACGCCATGGCGGGGTAGCGATGGCATTCTCGGTTATCTTGAGATCGGCGAAGAGATCGAGTATCTCGTGGAGGAAATCCGCGACAGCCTGTCGGTGGACTTGATTGTGCTGGTGGACAAGCATTTTCTGTCGCCGCAACAATGGCATCACGGCTTGGCTCTGCTCAACCGGCAAGGGAATTGGGATCGCTTCGGCTCCCATGTGACGGTGGCGCAGACCACCGGGCAAGTGCCCTCTGCCCTGAACGACAGAGTCCTCGCCAGCCTGCGCGTCGGGGGTGCCGAGGTATTCGAGGACGGCAACCGCGTATTGCATCTGGCCATGTTGTCGCTCGACGATGCCGGAGGGCGCCATATCGGCGAACTGGTGGTGATGCGCGACATCACGGCGCTGCAAAAGACCTTTCAGAGGTCGGTCATAGCGGTGACTTTGCTGAGCCTGCTCGCCGGCGCCGGTGTGTTGGGCCTTTTCTATTTCGCCCTCGACCGGGTGGAGCGCGATTACCAGCGCCAGCACGATCTCGAGCACCAGCTACTGCGCCTCGGTACCGAACATCAACGTATCCTGCAAATTGAGAAGCTCTCCGCCCTGGGCACGATGGTCGGCGAGATCGCCCATCAGCTCAACAATCCCCTGGTCGGCGTGGTGAACCTCGCCCAGCTGGCCGCCCGTGAAGCCGATGACCCGGCCCGAACCCGCGCGCTGCTGACGGAGATACACCGTGCCGGCGAAGACTGCCACGCCTTTATTCAATCGATGCTCCAGTTTTCCAAGGTTTCCTGCTTCGAAAGCATGCCCACCCCCATGGCACAGGTGATCGAAGAGACCGTTCTGCTGTTTCGCCAGACCGAGAGCCGGCACTGCCCGGTAGAAACTCGCTTGCCCGAGCAGCCGGTCGTCCTCACCGTCGATCCGATCCTGATCCGGCACGCCCTCTTCAATCTGCTGCTCAACGCAGCCCAGGCAAGCGTCGACGAGGGGGCAATCGTCATCGCTCTCGACCGGGCCGCGAGCCCGGACGGCGGCACGCCAGGCTGGGAGCTCTCGGTTACCGACCATGGCAAGGGCATAAACCCGGACGTTATGGACAAGATATTTCTGCCTTTTTTCACCACCCGCGGCGACGGCACCGGCCTGGGCTTGCCGGTGGTGCAGCACGTGGCGCTGTTGCACGGCGGGACTGTGACCGCCAGCAACCTACCCGGTGATGGCACGAAATTTGCAATCTGGTTACCGGAAGAGAACAAATCGGGTCAGCTTGAACATGGTGCCTAAAATCCTGGTCGTCGACGACGACCGCTACACCCGGACGCTCATCGAGCAACTGATGCGCAAGACCGCCGAAGTGCATCTGGCCGAGGACGGGGCGGCAGCGCGGAAATTGTTTGCCGCAGTGGATTTCAACCTGGTGCTGATGGATCAGCGTCTGCCCAGGGATAACGGGCTCGAACTGCTGCGCGAGTTCCGGGCGCGACGGCCGAAGCTGGTGGCGATTCTGATCACCGGTTTCGCCGACGTGCGCGATGCGGTGGCGGCGGTGCGCGAAGGCCTGTTCGACTACCTGACCAAGCCGTTCGAAGACCTGGAGGCGCTGGAGGCGGTGATCGGCAAGGCGCTCGAGCTGGACCGTGCCTATCGCGAAATCGACAGCCTGCGCTCCCGCCTTGCGGCCGAGGGTGCGCCGGATGTCGTTGGCCGGTCGCCGGCCATGGAGCGGCTGCTGGGCCAGATCCGCCAAGTCGCCGGCCTGGATACCACCGTGCTGCTGGAGGGGGAGAGCGGCACCGGCAAGGATCTCATCGCCAAGCTCATCCACGCCTGGAGCACGCGTTCCTCCAAGCCCTACCTCGAGGTCAACTGCGGAGGTTTGCCGGAGTCGTTGCTGGAAAGCCTGCTCTTCGGCTACGAGAAGGGCGCTTTTACTGGCGCCAGCCAGGCGAATCCCGGCTATTTCGAGAAGGCTCATGGCGGCAACCTGTTCCTCGACGAGATCGCCGACATGAGCCCCAAGCTGCAGAGCAGCCTGTTGCGCGTGCTGCAGGATCACAGCTTCACCCGGATCGGCAGCACCCAGCCGCGCACCACCGATTTCCGCCTGATCTGCGCCACCAATCGCTCCCTCGCCGGCGAAGTCAAGGCCGGACGCTTTCGCGAGGACCTGTACTATCGCATCAACGTGGTGGCGGTACACCTGCCGCCCCTGCGCGAGCGGGAGGGCGACATCATCCGCCTGGCCGCCCACTTTCTCGATCACTACAATACCAAGTTCGGCAAGGAATGCGGCCCCTTCACACCAGCAGCGGTGCGCGCCCTGGAAGCCTGCCGCTGGCAGGGCAACGTGCGCGAGCTTCAACATTGCATCGAACGCGTCGTCGCGCTTCAGCCCGGCGGGGCTATCGACGCCATCCATCTCAGTCCGGCCACCGACCACCGACCCGAGGACGGCCACCCGGACAGCGCTGCTCCGGCGCAGGCGCTCGCTTACCAGGATGCCCGTGCCGAGTTCGAGCGGGAATACTTGCGCCGCCTGCTCGAAGCGGCCGGCGGCAATATCTCCGAAGCGGCCCGTTTAAGCGGGATTCCGCGCCAGAATCTTTATGTGCGAATGAAGCGCTGGGGTTTTGTCACCGATTAGTGACGGCTGTCGTTAATTAGTGACAATTCTATTGAATTTTTATATCCAGAAATCAGAAAACCTCGCTAAAACTGCGGAATTGATGATGGCATAGCCCTTGCTTGTTCTTGGTTACACCTTATTCACTGAAGGGGATTACCATGAACAAAAGCGCATTTATCCTGGCCTTTGCCGCTCTGACCGCAGGATCCGCCTTGGCCGCCGACCCGGCCAAGATCAACTGGCCGAAGATTCCCGTAGTCAAAGTTCCGCTGTTCTATCCCGGTCAATCAACCTATGAATGGGTGCGTAGCGACGACCACAAGAATGCCGCGGCAGAGGTCAAGCGCGGCGACGCTTGCCTGTCCTGTCATGATGAAGAAGATGCCGAAAAGGACATGGGCAACAAGATCGTGAAAGGCGGTCGACTGGAGCCCATGGCGGTACCGGGCAAGTCGGGCTACAAGGAACTCAAGGTACAGGCCGCGTACGACGACAAGAACGCCTATCTGCGCTTCCAGTGGAAAACCGACAATCCCTATCCCGGCACCGAACACCAGTACCTGCGTTTCGATGGCAAGGAATGGAAAGTCTGGGGTTATCCCAAGCTGGATAAGGTCGTGCAGGAAGGCAAGCAGCCCGGCATCTATGAAGACCGGATGTCGATCATGCTCGACGATGGCAAGGTGGCCGGCTTCGCCAAGCAGGGTTGCTGGCTGACCTGCCATGACGGCTCGCGCGATGCACCGAAACAATTCACCAAGGAAGAAGTCGCCGCCAATCCGATGCTGACTGCGCTCAAGAAAAACGATGTGCGCAAGTATCTGCCCGACAGCCGCACCGACGCGTCCGACTGGAAAACCGGCAAGACGGTGGAAGAAATCGCCAAACTCAAGGCCGCTGGCTACTTCGTCGACCTGATCCAGTGGCGTGCGCATCGCAGCCACCCGGTGGGCATGGCGGACGACGGTTACGTTCTCGAATGGCGCAACTTCGATGCCGGCAAGAACATGTTCGCGGGCAATGCCGACAAGACGACGCATGCACCGAAATTCATGTGGGACGAAAAGAAAGTCGGCTACAAGTCGATCAAGGCGCTGGATCTGCGCAAGGGCGATCACTTCCTGATTCGCGAGCAGAACGCGGTGCCGTTTGATCCGAACGCTGGCTGGAAGGAAGGCGACATGATTCCCGACTACATCACGAGTCGCGAGGATGCCAAGGGCTCGGCCGCCGACAACAACGCCATCGCCAGCTGGAAGGACGGCATGTGGACGGTAGTGATGATCCGCCCGCTGGGTCTGACCAATGATGACGACAAAACGTTGAAGGCCGGTGGCGTATACAACGTGGGCTTTGCCGTGCATGACGACAACATCACCACGCGCGGCCACCAGATTTCCTTCGAGAAAACCCTGGGGCTAGGTGTCAAGAAGGGCGTCAAGGTGGACATCAACGCAGTCAAGCTGCCGTAATCCGGCGCCAACAGCTTGTCCGGTGTCTGGCAATCAGGCCAGGGCAGGCTGTTTTTTGATGCTACCGGTCGATTGACCAGCCACATCTCATCATCGGATAAAAAACATGCATACCAGTCAATTTGCGAAGTGGGTCATGGCCGCCGTTGTCTGCGTGGCGGGCGCCCTGACGACATTGCCAGTCACTGCCGCCGACATCCAAAAAGCAGCTCATGCATCGCAAACACTCGACAACGCCACCTGCCAGACCTGCCACGACGGCAAGAAGGGCAAACTCGAAGTGCCGGGGGCTGACGGGGAAAACCGTCCGCTGCATGACATTGACCCGGATAAATACGGCAAGAGCGTGCATGCCAAGATGGAATGCGTCGCCTGCCACACCGACATCACCGATAACGTCAGCCCGCATCAGAAGAGCGGCGCCAAGGCGCCCGACTGCGCGCAGTGCCACCAGGCCCTGTGGGACAAGGCGAAGCAGGCCGGCACGACTGGCTTCCAGCCGCGGCTGGAAACCGTAGCCAAGAATATCGAGGCCTACAAGAAATCCTTCCATGCGCGTCCGAACACGGACAATCCGACGCAGCCTAATGCCAACTGCACCGAGTGCCATAACACGCACGGCTTCAACGTGCCGGCCGACAAGAAGAGCCCGCAATACGTCGCGTGGCGCAATGAGGTTCCCGCACTGTGCGGCGAGAAATGCCACGACGAGCAGCTCGAAACATTCGCGGAGTCCGTCCATGGCAAGGAAGTTCTCGACAAGAACAATGCCAAGGCGCCCGTCTGCACCAGTTGCCACACCAACCACGAGATCACCAATACCTCACTGGACTCGTTCAAGCTCCTCAACAACGAGGAATGCGGCAGTTGCCATAAGGAAAACCTAAAAACGTACCGCGACACCTATCACGGTCAGGTCACGAAGCTGGGCTATGCCGAGACGGCCAAGTGCTACAACTGCCACGGCAGCCACGGGATACTGTCGGCGAAGGATCCCAAGTCGAAGGTGCACCCCGACAATCGCCTGAAGACTTGCAAGGAGTGCCATGACGGCAAGAAACGGCCGGTGGCCACCGCCGGCTTCGCCACCTTCGGCCCCCATGCCAATAGCCACGATTTCGCAAAGTATCCGCAAGTGTGGATCGCCACCAAGTTCATGGTTGCCCTGCTGATCGGCGTATTCGCCTTCTTCTGGCTGCATTCCGGCTTGTGGTATTACCGCGAATGGCAGGATCGCAAGGCGCACAAGACCGTTCCGCACGTGCGTACCGAGGGGCTGCTGCAGGACGAGAAGAAGTTCTTCCAGCGCTTCCCGGCAGGCTGGCGCATCGCCCACCTGGCTTTCGCCCTGATCACCATGACGCTGGTGCTGACCGGTACCGCGGCGCTGTTCTCCCATACCGGATGGGCGCCGGTCGTAGCCCAGGCGCTTGGCGGCGCCCGCGGCCTCGCCCTGATCCATCGGGTGGCTGCCGCACTGTTCATCGGCATCTTCTTCATCCACTTCGTCTACGTGATGCAGAAGTTGCTGCGCGACAGGAGCTTCCGCTGGTTCGGCCCGGATTCGCTGGTGCCGAACTGGAAGGACCTTGAGGACTGCGTGGGCATGTTCAAGTGGTTTTTCGGCAAGGGCGAGAAACCGCGCTTCGACCGCTGGACCTACTTCGAAAAGTTCGACTACTGGGCGGTGTTCTGGGGTGTCTCCATCATTGGCGCCAGCGGCCTGCTGCTGGCCTTCCCGACCGTGACTGCGACCTACCTGCCGGGGTGGATATTCAACGTCGCCACCATCGTGCATGGCGAGGAAGCCTTCCTGGCGGCGGTGTTCCTCTTCACGGTGCACTTCTTCAACAACCACTTCCGGCCGGACAAGCTGCCTCCGCCGGACATCGTGATGTTCACCGGCACCCAGTCGCTGGAAGAGTTCCGCCGCGAGCATCCGGCCCAGTATCAGCGCCTGGTGGATACGGGCGAGCTGGACAAGTATCTGGTGGATGCGCCGTCGCGGCCCATGACCCTGGGCTCCAAGATCCTGGGCCTGGCGCTGATCGCCATCGGCCTGACGCTACTGGTCCTGGTGATAGTCGGGTTTGCCGGCGCCATGACCAACTAGCCGGAATTTCTTATTAATCAGATCGGGAGAAATAAAATGAAACACAAAATTATCGCCAGCATGTTGTTTGCATTTTCTGCCGTCACGGTCATGTCTACCGAGGCTGTCGCCATTGATGCAGATGCCGCGAAGGCTCTGGCAAAACGGAACGACTGCATGAAGTGCCATGCTGTCGACAAGACCAAAAAGGGCCCTTCCTACAAGAAAGTTGCGGCTAAATACAAGGGCAAGGCCGATGGCCAGAGCAAGCTGATTACCAACTTCACCACGGAGCCGATGGTCAAGCTTTCAGACGGCAAGGAAGAGAAGCACAAGCTCATCGATACCAAGGACATTAACGAGCAGAAAAATCTGGCCGACTGGATACTCTCACTCTAATAACGAGGCGCCCGCCAACCCTGTATGGCCGAGATGGAAACCATCAACGTCAGTCCGGGTGCCGGCGTGGTTGGCAAGGCGTCAAGCCGTTTCGAGGTGGGAGGAGCCCCCCTTCTGGCAGCCTGTCTGATTAAAGAATCGAATATCAATTTCGGCCCATTATCACGTAAATTGTTACATCTTCCGTTCGCGCGCGAGCTTTTCCTGTAATTCCCGCCACAGGCGAACCTGGCTGGCGCCACCTTTTTTCCCCGGCCCGGAGCCTGCCCATAGATCGTCGTCGTTGAAGCTGTATACCGGCTCCAGGTCTGTACGTCTGGAAGCGAGGCGAATGTCTTCAGCCAGGTTATCCAGAATCCAGGGGTCCGAGTCCGGCGTGGGGTAATAGGCCAGCACCATATGCGAGACGCCGAGATTCAGTGCCTTGACGTAGGTAATGCGCATCCGCTCCACCGGTATCCCCAAATCCTTGAGAGTCAGGTATTTGGCGATGGAGTAATCTTCGCAATCTCCCCCATTCGACGCCAGCATCTCGACAGGGGTGGTCCAATAATCCTGAATCCTCCAGTGATCGATGTCTTCGTAATAGGGTACGTGGTTGAAGAAGTCGTTCACCTTGCGCAGGATCGGCATCTCGGAACGTCCCGTACTGAGTCCCGTCCATTGCCGCGGGTCTGCTGCTTCTTTCGACTTCAACTGCCGTACCAGCCCCTGCCAGGCATATAACCGCGAAGGCGCATCCCTGCCGAAGCGTTCGCTTACCTGTTTTATCAATCCGCTGGAAAAATCGACGATGTCGGCCGCGCTCTGCATGGCCAACATTGCCCCGGTGGCAACCAGCAAGATGCCTGGCAGAAAACGGCGCAATAACATGTGGCGGGGGGTGGTGACCGCCGGATTAATCATGCGGGTAACGAGCGGCAACGGTTTCCAGCGCCTTGCGCAGGGATGGAATCGCCCGTGCGAATGCGGCGTTCAGCGCTGTACGGCGTGCTTCGCTTAGCTCGCCCCAGCGGGCTCGCCCGATTTCAGCCAGGGTAATCTGAACTGCCGGTTCGTTCTTGCCGTAAGTCATTGCCAGATCAAAGGCCGACCACAGTTCCGAGTCCTTGTCGCCACGATAGTGTTTCGCCAGTGCGATGTTGGCCCATGTATGCGGCGACATGGGCCGCAATGAGGCCGCCTGCTTGTAATATTCCAGCACCTGTAACAGAAACTCTCGTTCAAGTTCGGGGTTGTTGCGTGCAGTCAAGGCACGCAGGCCATAAAGGAAGGCGAGGTCTTCGTAAAACTGGGGATTGTCCGGTGCGTATTCAAGCGCTGCCATTAGCGTGTTGCGAGACTCCCTCCACAGGGAAAGGTCGGGTGGCAGATTGCGTCCTTCGCGCCACTCACCCATGTCCCGGCGAACCTTGAGCGTCATGGCATCGGCCAGAGCCGCACGGCCTCCGAAATAGGCGGAATAGCCTGCCAGCAGAAACACGCAGACGAGGATAAATACACGTCCGGGGTGGCGCAACAGGCTGCTCGTTGAGCGTGTGATCATTATCACCTGCCTTCGGGTGACAGCCCGATGATGCGGGCCGGACGGTCAAGTGCCATGCGCTGCGCCAGGCTGGCGCCGAACAGCCTGGCTATGGCGTCCCGACCTTCGCTCAAATTGGCCGGGCGGTTATCCGGGTTGTGGGCGTCGGAGGCGATCACCCAGCCCCATTCGTTTTCAAGCAAATTCAGCGCTGTTTTGCGGGGAGCATCGCCGAATCGTCCGACTATGGATCCGGCTGTAATTTGCAGCCAGCAACCCATATCCACGAAAGGCCGGATTTTCTCCGGGTTGTGCATGATCATCTTGTTGCGTTCAGGATGAGCAATCAGCGGGCGGATTTTCATGTCCAGCAGTTTTCTTACGAAAGCAGCGCTACCCACCGGAATAATCGGGTGCGGAAATTCCAGCAGCACGATGCGGTAACCATCCACCGTGCCCAGAAAGGGCACCTCCTCCTCGAGAATCAGTTCCAGTGATTCCGGCGACAGCCGCATTTCTCCCCCCAAACGGACGGCGAGCGGGATCCCTTCGAGTTTTAGAACCTGCCGGAAATCTTCGAATGTTCTTTGCAGCGAACTGCGAGTGTTGACGTAACGGACGGGGTGAATATGCGGCGTCAATACTGAAACGGTAATGCCATCAGCCACAGCCATCCGGGCAAGCGCGATGGCTTCCCGGACTGTTTCCGGACCATCGTCCACGTTGGGTAATAAATGGCAATGAAGGTCGATCATGGCAGCGAGTAGTCTGTCAACTTGTTGCTGATGGGTAAAATGGGTGGATGTGGGAGCGACCTCCTGGTCGCGAATCGCCGAATTCGCGACCAGGAGGTCGCTCCCACATCCATCCGATTCAACGTGACTGACCCCTAGCAGTCAGTCAACATGAAATGTCACCATCGTAGGTCGGGATTCATCCAGCCTTGGTTGCGGGGATATTCTCGCTGCCGTATGTGGCGCCATAACCGCCTTTAGAACCATATCTGCCATAACCCGAGTACTCGCCGTAATACTTTTCGGCTTTCTTGAAGTCCAGACCGTTGAGAACGACGCCCAGGATCGAGCCATCGGCCTGATTGATCCGGGCAATGCCCTTGCGCGCCAACGGATAGGGTGTGCCGACGGCCTTCACGACATAAATCACACCGGTGGCGTGTGCCGAGATGACCAGCGCGTCGGAAACCAGTTCCACGGGCGGTGAATCCAGGACGATGATGTCAAACTCTTGTCCCAGGCGGTCCAGGGTCTCCTTGAATTTTTGGGACAGCAGCAGTTCCAGCGGGTTTGGCGGATAGGTTCCGGAGGGGATAACGGAGAGCGTCGAGCCGGGTATGGTGTGCAGGCATTCTTCCGGTTTTGCCGTGCCGGAGACAAGATTGGAAAGGCCTTTGCTGCCCGGCGCCAGATCCAGGTTTTTCGCTAGGGTAGGGCGCCGCATGTCGGCATCGATGAGCAATGTTTTTTTGGTGTGAGCGTGCGCCAGCGCCAGGTTGATGGCAAAGGTGGTTTTGCCTTCTCCCGGCAAGCTTGAAGTGACAAGAAGTATGCGGTTTGGCAAGTCAATGGCGGAAAGCAGCACCCCCGTTCTTGCCGTTCGGATCGCCTCCGAGTAGATCGAGTCATTCTGGTCGAGGAACAGGCGGGCAGCGTGGGTGCGTTCCGCATCTTCTTTCAGCAGCAGGGGCAAGGCTGTCAAAAGCGGTTGTTTCAGCTTGTTTTCCACGTCTTCGGTGGTTTTCAGGGTGTTGTCCAGCCGGTCGATCAGCAGCGTTGCGAGCACGCCGGCAAATAGCCCGAGCATGAAGGCGATGAAGATGATCCTTTCCTTCTGCGGCTTCACCAGCCAGCCGGGCGCCGTTGCGGGGTCGACGATACGCGCCACTGCTGTCTGAAAATTGCCGCCGGGCACATTGGTTTCCTTGGCACGCTTCATGAACATGTCATGCATTTGGCGGTTCGACTCCACTTCCCGTTCCAGTACGCCAAGCTGGAATTCCTTGCGGTTGATGTTCTGCACCATGCCACGCGCCTGGGCAAGTGCTCCTTCCAGCGAACGTTCCATACCGCGTGCCACCTCATATTCGCGCGTCACGCTGGCCACCGCGTTATCCACCTGACGCCGCACGTTTTCGCGTGCGGATTTCACCTCGCTCTCGGCCTGCATGATTTTCGGGTGCTCCTTGCCATAGCGCTGGGACAGTTCGGCAAGTTTGCGTTCTGCTTCCGATTCCTGTTTTATTGCGTCTCCCACAACCGGGTTGCGCACCACCGCCGGAAACGATCTCAGGTCGGTACCTGGACGCGCATTCTTGATCTGGTTATAGGCGTTTTCCACCTCGGCGCGGCGTATGCGGGTTTCCACCAGACGCTGGGTGACATCCATGATCTGACTGCCCGCACCGCTTTGCGCCGCACCCTTCACGTCAACAATGCCAGTGCGGTCGCGGTAATCCTGCAGAGCCCGTTCCGAGGCTTCCAGCTTCTGCTGTAGCGAGGTCAGGCTCTCCTGCAGCCAGGTACTGGCCTGCCTGGTCATTTTATAACGGGAATCGAGGTCGTTCTCGATGTAAGCTTCACTCAAGGCATTCGCCATTCTGGCAGCAAGCTCCTTGTCCGCGGAATCGAAGCTGATTTTTATCAGTTGGCTGCGGCGGACCGGCTCAACGGTGCGTCGGCCGACAAAATTTCCATAGATTGCGTCGCGTAACTCGGTTTCATTCCAGGTCTTGGCAGGGGTTATGTTTTCCGTAAAACCGATGGAATCGAGCAAGCGGGTAAAAGCGCCTTTTTTCTGCTTGCGCGGGTCGAATTCCGGGTGTTCCCAGAGCTTCAGTTTGGTTATCGCCCTGAGTGCCACCTCGCGCATTTGGATGATTTCCGCCTGGGTCTGGAAGTGCTCATAGTTTTCCGAGAAGCCGCCATACATTGCCTCGGTGGGCAGCAACCTGGGCTGGTCTTTCTCGATCAATACAGTCGCCGTAGAGCGGTACACGGGAGTCGTTACGTAGGCGATTACCGCGGCTACCATGGCTACAGCGAGGCCGAGCGCCAGGATAGACCACTTCCGCTTGGTGATGCTGCGCCAGTACTCGAGGATATCGAGTTTTTCCTCAATCGCGTCAGGATCGTGCAGGAAAATCTGTTTCTGAGGGTTGTCTTGGGTGTCAGGCGAATTCATCTGGCGCAACTCGGGATTGTGTCTGTGCGAACCGTAAACACCGTAAACAAGGTACGGTGGAAAAAAGGCAGGATGTGGTCACAGTCATCCGATGATAGATCAAAAAAAACTTTCTTCGACAGTAATAATGTCGCCCGGATATACCGGCGTGTTCAGGTCGACCTTTTGCGGACGTTGGTCAGGGTCGTGTTCGCGTATGATAAATATCTTGTTGAGCGATGCACGCTCCTTGAACCCGCCGGCCAGTGAAGCTGCCTTGCGTATGGTCAGACCTGGCTGAAAAGGATAGCCGCCAGGTTTGTCCACCATGCCGTTGATGTAAAAGGGACGATATTCATCTATTTGCACCGACACTCGGGGGTTGACCAGATAGCGACCGCGCAGTCCATTGGCAATCATTCGCTCCAGGTCGCCCACAGTCATGCCGAGCACCCTGATCTCGCCGAGAACCGGGTAAGGTACGGTGCCCGCATCCGTAAGCCTGATCTTTTCCTTGCTCAGGTCTTCTTCGCCGAATACACGGATAGTAACCACATCTCCAGCGCCCAACCGGTAGGAGGAAAGAGCGCCGGCGGAAGGTTTTTCTTCTGCCTGGATGTGTTCCGGAGTGACGGCGGCATCATCGGCCAGCGCTGTACCCGACAGGGGTGCGAGCGCCAGCGCAAACCCTGTCAGGCAGCGCAGCAACACGGCTCGAAACATAACGATCCTGAATATCTCCCACATGATTAAGATACGTCCATTTGTCAGCGGTATTGGCAAGATGCCACGGCAGCGGAGACAACAAGTCTACCCGATTAGAGCGTACCTTCCAATGTCAGCATGGCGACGTTGCGGGTGAAATCATACAGCGGCAGGGATGAATTCCGCTGGGTGCCGGCCCATTCCACGCCCACGCGCAGCCAGCGTCGCATGTCATAGGTTAATCCCAGGCCATAGTTCCGGGTATTGTCATTCCGGTCGGTACCCGCGAAATCGGATTTAAGCACACCCGCCGTCAGGCGAGAGGCAAGGTAGCTGTTCCAGTTGTGGTTCCATGCAACGGAAACATTCTGGTTGACCAGGTAATTTCCGAAGCCGGTCGAATCGGATGTGGATTTTGAGGTGACCAGGTCAAAAGCCGAGTAGGTTAGAGGTTTCCAGCGTACCGTCCCTTCCCAGCTGGAACCCGTGAAGCCCGCGCTTCCCGTGTCGTTAAAATCTTTTGTCAGTCGTCCAACCTTGATGATGCCCGTGGTTGCCGCCGTAGCTTCCCAGGTTGCACCCACATAATAGCGGCGTTCGGTGTTGTCCAGGAGGGATGTGGCGAGTTGATAGTCGGCCTTGCTGTCACGTAGCTCGAATAGCATCGAGGTCTTGGGCGCTACGCGGTAAAAGAAACGGCCGGAAACGATGCTCAGGTTCACGTCGGCAGATTCGGTGCTGGCCCGGTTGTTATCGTAGCGCTTGTTTTGCACGGAGGCTTCCAGTTCAATACGACCGGTGGCGCCCGGTGCGCCATAAGCGAACATGGCGCTTGCCACGGGTGAATGCCAGCGATCCGGTTCGGTGGAGATGGCGCGGTCAGTGGAGCCGCGGGGGTCGGTTCCTATATTGTAGCCGGCATCCCAGCTCAGCCTGGCACGGCCGGTAAAAATATTGTCTCCGGCGAGCATAAGCGTATGGTGGTTGAAATTGTCACTGGAGCGGCCGGCGTATTCCGTGTAATTTCCGGCATAGCTGGCGGTATAACGGTCGCCATGGGTTTTCATTTCGCCCACCACTCCTGGTTGCAGGGTAACAAGCGAGGAAGAAGCGGGGTCTGTAGGGGTGCCCAGGATATTGTCATTGTATCCAAGGCCGACCTTGACGCCCGGGTAAATGAAGATGCCGCTGCTTGTTCTGATCGGAACCCCTCTTGCCGGGGCTGTCTTCACGCCGCCACCCAGCCCGCGGCCGCTTTGCTCGTAATTGGGCGTGAACGCCTGCTGGCCGGCACTGGTCGTGGCATCAAACCATTTGCCGCCCATGGCCGCACCTGTTTCGGCAGAAGGGCTGGCTGTTTCAGTCTGCGCAGGGGTTTGTTGGGTGGGGGCATCCCCGCTTTCTGCCCATGCTGCCTGTGCAAGAGCGGCAGTCAAAAGCAGGGCTAGTTGGCCTGGGAATGCTGATTTTTTCACTTTCGGGGCACATCTTCAAGATTTAAAAACTCAAGTCGACATAAATTTCAGCGCCGAATAAATAAGCACATGGCCAGCATGTTATCATAAATTACATAAACATAAAATGGTCAGTAATGAGGTTATATCGGCTCCGGCATGCCGATGTGATAGCCCTGGACGCCTTCAACCTGATTTTCCCGCAGCAGGGGAATCTGCTCCTCCGATTCGACGCACTCCGCAATAACCGGCACCTTCAGCGAGTGTGCCAGATGCATGATGGATTTGAACATCAGGCGGCTGTCTTCGTTGTGCAGTAACTCGCGCACCAGTCCGCCGTCCAGTTTGAGATAATCCGGTGGCAATTGGCGCAGGGTATTGAGCGATTGCGGGGATAGTCCGAAATGGTCAATGCCGAAGGCCACGCCACGCCCACGCAGCATGGCGACAAAGCGGCGCGTCGCCGCCATGTCGCGTGAGCAGCCAAACTCGCTCATTTCGAACATCAGCTGGCTCGCGCGCGAGCCAAGCTCTTTCAGCTTTTCGTCAAGCCACCTTACAAAATCGTCATCCCTGACGCACTGTGCGGAGATATTGACCGCCACCCGTTGAACCTGGCCTTGCGGGTGTTCGAACAGGTTCAGGGTGAGGTTGATCAGGGCACGGTCTACTTCTACCATGAAATTGTGGCGGACCGCCATGGGCAGGAAGTACGATGCCGGGGCTAGATTGCCTTGTGAATCGATCAGGCGTGACATTACCTCGTGGTGCAGCACGGATTGGTCGGCCAGGGCGACGACACGTTGCGCTAACAGTACCCAACGGCCTTCAGCCAGTGCCTTCTGGAGCATCATGCGCCAGCCGAATGACCCCATCGAACTGGCATCATGACCATCGTCACCGACAATTTGCATGGTGTTGGGACCGGACTGACGGGCACCTTCCAGGGCCAGGTCGGTACGTGCCAGAATCTGGGCACGTGTATTTCCATATCGGAAGTGGGCTACCCCGAAGTTGAACGAAACATGCGTGCATGCCTCGCTGCGTGCGATATCGCTACCCAGGCGCATTTTCAGCGAGTTGGCCAACGTCTCGCCTTCCGAAGCTGAAATGTCCAGGCAAACGAAGGCAAAAGCGGTCCCCCCGATGCGCGCCAGGATGATCGAACGGCCCCCCATGACTTCGCGCGCGGACTGGGCCAACCCGGCCAGCAATGCATCGCCCTGGCGGTAACCCTGCTCGGTGTTTAGTTCCTTGAGGCCGTTTATCTCCAGAATCAACGCCATGCCGCTAGTGAACGGCTCCCCACCTTCCAGAATTTGCGTCAGCCTCAGGTCAAAACTGCGGCGGTTTTCCAGCCGGGTGAGGGTGTCTTCGTAGGCTTCGCGACGGAATCCCTCTGCGCGCGACACTTCAGCATCGAGCATTTCCGAAATACGCCCCGACATGTCATTCATTGCAACGACAACACGTTGAAGCTCCCGCGCCTTCGGGATTTGCGCAATTTGCTCGAAACGCTTTTTGCGAATGGCCAGCGCGGCATTCTCGATGTGCAGCAGGGGTTCCAGAATGATGTGCAGCAGGATGTGGGTGGCGAGCAAGGAAAGCAGGTAGAGACCAAAAATCCACCAGAACATTTCTGTCGTAGTCCGCCACAGATACTGGTAAGCAATGGTCGGCTGGCTGGTTATTACCACTTTGCCAAGCTGTTTCCAGCCCGAAGCAAGAAAGGCTTCGCCGGCTTGGGTTTCGAGGGGGAACAGGGTTGAGAACCAGAGCGGGACTTTTTCGATGCGCGGCGGCAGTTCCTTTGCCAGAAGTTGGGTGCCGCTTGAGGAAAGAACGATGACCTGTTTGAAATAGCCGCGATCGAACATTGTTGCTATTTGCGTTTCTGCCAGCGTGAGCTCATTCCTGGCCAGGGACTGTGACAGTGGGTGGGAAAGTGCAGTGGCGGCATCCTGTGCATGGGATGCGAGTTGCTGCTGGAGATAGGTGCGAGTGGAGTGGACTGTAATAACCAGCAAGCTTAAAAAAACCAGCAGGAAGATAACAGACAATCCGGTAAACAACTGGCGGCGCAACGTCACACAACACCCCCGGCGCCCCGGCGCTCATCACTATCCATGGCTACTTTACCTGTCACAATTGAAGTCTCTCACTCTTTAATCTTTGTTGGCAGTCATGCTGAATTTCCAGGATGCAGGTCGGGCTTAAGCTTGACCTGCAATGGTGGCATTTCATGTTGGCTGGCTAGCAGAACTATAATGGATTCCCCTGTTTTTGTATCCCCTATTTTCGTCGGGAATTCAACACTGCACCAGACCATGCCAGCGCAAGAATGACGGTAAACGTTAGCGCGTTGGCGGGAATTTGCAGGTTGAAATCGACTGTGCCATGGATGCCCAGGGCGACAATGGCCATTAGCCCTGCAAAGGCCATGCCGCGCGGCAGGCTGGAATGTCGTCGGTAGAGTACCCATAGGGCGCGGCCCATAACCAGCAGAACCACCCCGCCCAGCAGGGAAAATCCGAGCAATCCGGTATCGCTGGCAATTTCGACGTAATCGTTATGAGCGTGGTCAAAATAGGCGGTGATTTCCGGCGGGCTGTAACGCGCAAAGGCATTGTAGAAACTGCCGCCGCCACTGCCGAAAACAGGAAAATCCCGCACCAGCTCGATAGCATAAACCGCCGGTTCGATTCGCTGCTCCAGCGAATCCTCACTTCGACCTTGCTCGGTAACAACGGTGGTTTCCTGGATACGGTGCATGACTTTCTCCAAGCCGACCCAGGTGCCGATGATGAAAACGTCGATGATCACCAGGCTGACGATAAGCCACACGGTGGCGGGCGCGCCGCGCCGGGAAAGCGCAATGGCGACGAGGCCGACGACGAGCATGGAAGCAAAGAAGGCGGTATTGCCCATGCGCGAGCGTGTGAGTACCAGAGCAATCACCATTACAATCAGCATCAGGCGAAGCCGCATCTTGGCGCTGATGAGAAAACCGAGTGCCGAAACCAGCCGTTGCCGCCAGCCGCCCTGACCGGGTTTGCTGTTGCCCAGCCGGGCCAGCATCAAACCGATGCCGACAGCAAGGCACATCTCCATGTAACCGGCAAAGTGATTTTGGTTAACAAAAGTCCCGATCACCTTGCCGTGAACCAGTTCGGTAAAAAAAAGCTGGTAATGCGCCCCGAAGGAAAAAAGAAGCACACCGATCAATGCTTGCAGCAAGCCGCTCCATACCAGTGTTTGTGCCAGCGTCTCCAGGCGCTCGGCATTGCGCGTGAGCAGGGCTGTAAGCGCAAAGGCCAGGAAATAGACAAAGCTCAAGGTGGCAAAAATGCGGGACTGAAAAACGTCTACTGACAGTCGCATGGGAAGCCCCGAGGCAGCCAGCCCGGCGGCATCCTGCACGCGATAGCTTTCCGGGGATAGCAGCGCGACCATGTTGGCAGGGAGAGGCAGGGTTTGCAGAAAGGTGAGCAGCACGAAACCGCCAAGCAATATGAGCGGCCAGCGGAACTCCCTTAGCCGCGAGAATGCCGCCCCGGCATGGGGCCTCCAGGCAATCGCCGCGCCTGAGAGCAACACCAGCATCCAGATTGCGAGAATGCCGATACCCCAAGTGCGGTTGCTGGCGAGTGGCAATGGCGCCCACACCAACAAGGCAAGCAGGCCATAATAGATCCAGCCGTCGCGCACTTGCGGCAGGTTATCATCAATAAGTCCGGTTGAATCGCTCGTCACCATGGCGCTCGTTTCACCCTATAATCCGCAGATGGCGCAGATTCACACAGATAAAACCCCGCTGAATCAGGTGGTTGCCGGTCAATCGCACATCGCCTTCAGGGTGAGTCAAGCAATGAAGCCAACGTATTGAAATATCTGTGTAAATCTGTGTTCATCTGTGGATGACTGATTTTTCAAGGTTCACACACAAAAAATGGCAGCATATTGCTGCCATTTGCGAAACCTGGTACAGGCTGATGTTAGCTGGGGCTGGCGGACCGACCGCCTCCGCCACCCGCGGTCGATGAGGGCGAACCCGAGAAGGACGAGGGCCCCGTCTCGCCGCCGGCGGTGCCGCTAAAGTAAGCAGCGGGGTCCAGGCCGGCTGCAACAAGAGCCGGGGCTAGCTGTGCTTCCCTGGCGCCGCAGCTCATGGCGGCGGCGACAACATCGCCAGCCGGTCTGCCGACAGCCATCATGGCACTCAAAACCGAACCGGGCTCGAAACCCTGTGAGATCGCCGCACAGGAAAGGATGGCTGTGGGAACAGGGGTGGCCGCAGCAATAATGGCCGCAAGGCTCTCACGGTTATTTGCCCGTTGCTGGATCTCGCTCTCGACCTGGGACATGGTCATGCCGCTCTGGAAGGCCGCGGCAGCGGAAAAGCTCAGCGCCAACGCGCTGACCAACACGGCATGTTTAGCGAACTTGTTCATGGCTGTCGAGCCTCCTGAAATTCAATAACTTTCATTAAAACCATAGCATATCAATGGAAAGAATGCCAAGCAGATTCTTTAATTTATCCACAGATGCACACAGATTTACACAGATGTTTCAACGAATTGACTTGATTGCCCACGTCTCCCTGACGGTGAGCCAGAAGTGTCCGTCAATAGCTTGATTCAAGCGGGTTTTATCTGCGTTCATCCGCGTCGCCTAGAGGCGCCTACTTCTGGCATCCGTGGATAAAGGCGGTTTTTAAGGTGAATCTTGTTTACGCTGGAACAATCAAGCCCTGCGCGCTGAGTTCCTGCGCCAGTTCGATGACATCGCGCTCAAGCGCGTCGCGTGTCACTTCATATTCATCCAGCATCGTATCGCAGATTTCCCCGAGGGTCTTGCCCTCACCCATCAGTTGCCAGATGCGCGCGCCGACCGGGTCGAGGCCGAAATACGTTCCGCTGGCCAGATCGAGAATCACGGTTTCTTCGCCCACCTGCCGGGCCATGACCTGGGCTGGGATTGTCACCTTGTAAGTCAGGTTCATACGACTTCGCTCTCTTTTTTTGCGTGCTCAATAATGGCCTGGCGCACGGCGGCCAGGTCTTCATACCGCCGAGGGTAGTCCAGACGGTAATAAATCGGCAAGTTCGCCAGGCTGGATAACTCATCGAAATGGGCTGCAAGCATTTCCCGTTCTTCAATGTCCAGCAAAAATGAGTGTTTCACCAGTTCAATCAGGGCTTCGGCCGGTCTCATGCGCTGAAACATGACCCCAGGCGCACTGCCGTCGCCCAGAAAATATACCCGTCGCAATGGCCGGGGTGAATCGCAGAACGGGATGGTCTCGCCAGCCAGAAAGCGGGATTTGGAGGTAAATTCCAGTGCGGGCGCCGTGGGCGTGTCCGGAGCAATCAGCGTCGCCTCGCTGTCTTGCCATAAACGGATGGAGGGGTGGCTGGGCATGATCCGATACCCGTCGCCGCAGACCTCGACCATCAGCCCGTCATCGGTCAGAAAGCGGAATCCGCTGGTCGCAAAGCTTGCCGCCAGCGTGGACTTGCCCCTGCCGGACTCGCCCATGAATGCGACTGCCACCCCGTCGATCTCAACCGCACTCGCATGAAAAACCAGTTTGCCCAATTTACTTAGGACCAGCGGCAGGACCTGGTTCAGATAAAGATGCTGCGGGGTATCGTCTGTCACCTCGGGCGCAGGATAACAAGTCACGGTGAGCCCATCCGCCGAAACCTGAAAATCCGCCAGGTCAGGAAAGCGCAGAAGATAGCCTGTGTCCGTGCGGTAAAACTGCGTCCACAGCGTGCCGTCGGGGAAAGCCCATTCGTGGAAGGGCGCAGTATGAACCGCCGCCTGTTTCCGCGCATCCAACAATCTGAAATCCACCACTATTCGGTATCCCTGCCCAGCACATGCGCAACAAAGCGCGAGATTTCTGCTGCGGACGGAAAAAAGCCGGGGTGTTCCAGCAATACCGCCTGCTCGATTTCCCGCACCGTGCGCCGCCCAGAAATTGCAGGGTGCAATAAACGGAGCGAAGCGGAGAGCATTGCACTGAATGAAACGCTTAATACGGCGCAAAGCCCTTAGGTTGTTGAGCCCTACGCTCGCTAATGAATGGAATGGCTGATCCCCAGCATCGCGTAGTCGACCATTTTGTAACCGTCGGGATGAACAGACACGGCTTCCGGCATAAGCGTTTCAACCTCATCAGCCATCACACCAAACTGCCTGCCAAACCCATATTCTTCACAGTATTCAGGCCTGTAGTCAAACAAGTAAAGGCCAATTCCGAACGGATGATCGCCTATTCTGACGATATTTTGTTTGGTGATTCTGTCCGATGGTTTCTTGTCTGGACGGCCAGAACCGCCTTCGGGCAACCCCTTAGTGCCGGCTTGGGTCAAGGTGCGCACGTTACCGAAGTTAATGAGCTTCGGGGTAGTGTAAGATTTCTTGGTTTTCTGTTGTGTCTGATTCTGAGTGACCATATAGTCCACCTCCAGTAGGTTAAAAATTGCCTAATCCCGGCTGAGTGAGGCTTGGCTGCATACTCAACCACCGAGCCAAAATGGCGAGGGTATAAAGGTTGAACCCAGTAGAGTAGTCGGCGTTTTGTGCGTATTTGTACCACTCCCGGCTAAGAGAAGCACTATCAATCCATCTTTTCAGTGTACTACCTGAACGCTCCAGATTCCAAATTTCCGGTGCATGATGCACTGTGCTCAAAATGAGTTGTTCGTAGAACTTCCATCCAGGATGCCCACCTATATCGCGTCTCCAACGCACCTCTTCCGGGAGAACGCCATCCATGCTTTTCCGCAGCACATGCTTGTACCACGGTGTAAACAATTTCGCCTCCACGGGCATTTGAATCGCGAACTCGATCATCCTGCGGTCGGAAAAAGGGCTGCGCGGCTCCACCCCGCTGGATAGGGCTATTGGGCCGTACACCTCGTGCGCAAAGGAAAGCAGACCGGAAGTGAAGTTTCGCGCGTGGTCGATTTGATCATTGTCGCTTTTCAAATGACCTGCAACCTGGTTGCGTTGATCATATCTTGTTGTCAATAAATGCTTCGCGATTTCCCGGTGTAACAGCTTCAGGCCATCCCCCAGTACTAAGCGCTTGTCCCGATATCTTCGATAGATGGCTCGCGCCCTTTCGGGCGTGACCGATCTTAGGGACCTTCTGGCTAGTTTCCTTATTCCGTGTTTGATGCCATGCCGGTGATAGGCTGCAAGCATGGCCGGAATCTGCTTGAAAGTTTTCCTTTGAAAAATGGAGTCCAGGGTGCGGTCATATCCGTAAAAGAGCAGGTCACCGGCCATGCCGTCAAGGACGACCCGGCAGCCGTTTTCGTGGGCTGTTTTGTAAATAAGAAACTCATTAAGTCCATGAGTAAATACAAACGGCTCGTCGGCGTTTGAGATGTGGTCGAGAAAGGTCCGGCAGAACTGGTGCGGAATGGCTGAGGTAATGATGGTAGGTTCGAGCCAACCCTCTTTTAGCATTTCCCGAATGCTGAGCCAGTCCGGGCAGTTCTCGCGATCTTCCCGAATCAATGAAAACGTGCGCAGGGGTTGCCTTAGCTCATCCCTAAACTCCTTGCTGATGAGCCCCACGATCGAAGACGAATCAAGGCCACCGCTCAGCATCGCCCCCACCGGGCCTATGCTGCGCAGACGGCATTTCACGGCGATGCGAAGTTGTTCAAGAAATGCTTCCGCACATTCGTCCAACGATGCAAAATGGTTCGCCGAAAGATTTCCAGGCTCCCAGTAGCGCCAGATTTTTGTGCCACGTTCTGTGACCGACATCGCATGGCCGGTTGGCAATCTGTAGATGTCCTGGTAAAAGGTGCCAATCTCATCGTCCCGGTCAAACTCGACCACGAGATAATCCAGTAATCTGGATTCATTCAACCGGGGCTCAATACACTCAAGCGCCAATAGCCCCTTGATCTCCGAAGCAAAGCCAAACCATCCTTTGCCGGCGTGATAGTAAAAATGCCGTGTTCCAGCGGCGTCCCTCGCCCCGAATAAGCGCCGCTGCCGAGCATCCCAAATGAAAAAGACGAACTCACCGATGATCCGGTCTGGGCAGGCTTCGCCCCACACTTCATACGCCCTTAACACCAGCTCCGCATCCGAGCGATCCCGCAGCACCGCGCCGCGCCCCAGCAACTCGCGCCGCAGTTCCTCCCAGTTGTCCACCCGCCCGTCCATGACGAGCACCAGGCTTTCGTCCTCGTTGCTGAGCGGTTGGGTTTCTTCCAGCGATTCCGGCGTGGTGCGGAGCATGCACTGGCCGAGGGCAACCGAGCCCTTGACCCAGTGATTGATGCCATCCGGCCCGCGATGCGCCATGGCGGCAGTCATTTTTTCCACCATCCCCGGCTCGATGGGTGCGCCGTCAAAACGGATGATGCCTGCGATGCCGCTCATGAAAAAGATTCCGACGATAAGGGTTCATTGAATGCGGCAAAGCGTTCGGCCACATCCGGCGCATCATTGATGGGCTTGCCCGCGTATTCGACCCAGGCGTGAGCATCGAGCTTGCCTTGCGCGAGTTGTACGCCGATACGCAACTCGCCTCTCACGCCACGGCGGCGCAACAGCCAGATCAACAACAGGGAACGGGTCAGGCAGGTGGCGGGGCCTGGCGCGTGATTCGCGGCGATGTTGACCAGGGCGCCGATGGCGGTCATTTCCTCGAATGGAGGCGGCATTTGCGCGATGAGGGGAGAACGGACAAACCAGGCTTGAAAGCGGGAAAGCCCGAGCACGCGCAGCCCGGCCCAGAACAGGGGCAGCAGCAGCATGGCCGTGAGCAACACTTTCTGCTCAGGCCAGGACAGGGCGCGGAATTTTGCCAGTTTGCCGACTAGGGGTTGCATGATCCTTGAAACCTCAGTTGACCGCTCATTTGCGTATTTAACCCGGATTGTCCATTGGAATGCTCGTGTATGTAGGAGCGCCGCCCCCGGCGCGAATGTGGATGCAAATCGCGGCCAACTCCCATCCCCATCCTAACCTTCCCCTTGAAGGGGAAGGGACGATCGCCCTCTCTCCCTGTGGGAGAGAGTTGGAGAGAGGGTTGGCGCCGCTCCCACAGTGGTGTTTTGGCTCTAATGGATAATCCGGGTTTAATATTATGATCCTATATTACTTTATATTGCCATTCATCCGATGGGTGAGTCCGCTACAAGCTGGATTGCCCGATTTCCCCCGGGCTACGCGGGCTGAATCTGCGTGATATGGCCCCCGGCCAGCCGCACCACCCGATCCGCGAGCGCAAGGCTGGCGGGGCGATGGGTAATGAGGATGACGGTCCGATCGGCGAGGGTGTGGTGGCATTCTTCGATGAAAGATTTCTCGCCTTGCGGGTCGAACATGGCGGTGGCTTCGTCCAGCACCAGAATCGGGGGGTCTTTGAGCAGGGCGCGCGCCAGGGCGATGCGCTGGCGCTGGCCGCCGGACAGTTTGACGCCCTGGTCGCCAATGAGGGTGTCGTACCCCTGCGGCAGACGGGTGATGAAGTCGTGCGCCTGGGCAGCCCTGGCGGCAGACTCTATGGCTGCCTCGCCGGCATCGAGCCGACCATAGCCGATGTTGTCGCGCACGCTGCCATTGAAGAGCAGCACATGCTGGGGAACGATGCCGATCTGCCCGCGCAGGCTGCACAGGCTGACTTCGGCAATATCCATGCCGTCGATGAATATCTGGCCGGCATCGGGCTCGTGCAGGCGCATGAGCAGGTGCGCCAGGGTGCTTTTGCCTGCGCCGTTTTCGCCCGTGATGGCGAGGGTCTCCCCGGCCTGAATCCGCAGGTTCATGCCATCCAGCGCCGGAGCACGTCCGGGATAGGCGAAGCTGACGTTGCGGAACTCGATTTCGCCGCGCACGGGTGGAAGCGTGTGGCCGCCCTGGAAAATCGGCTCGGGGCGCTCGGTCAGCACATTCTGCAAGCGTTCCAGTGTGCCGCGCGCCTTCTGGGTCTGGCCGTATACGCCCGCAAGCGCACTGACGGGGCGGGTCAGGAGCGCGGCATACAGCAGGAAGCTGACCAGTTCGGCGGGAGTCATGCTGCCGCCGCTGACGCGCCCGCTCGCCAGCCACAACAGGAGCACCACGGCAGCGGCGGCGATGAACTGCACGGCGGGTTCGAGCGCGGCGTAAATGCGTTGCTGCGTGGTGCTGAGATGCACAATGAGCTGGATCTGCTTGCGGTAGCGTTGGGATTCCTGCATTTCGCGGGTGAAGGTTTTGATCGCGGGCAACATGCCGAGGTTTTCTTCGGCGATGGCGATGGCGGCGGCGTGTTCCGTCTGCAACTGGCTGGCAAGCGGGCGCAGCCGTCGCCCCATGATCTTGAGCAGCAGATAGAACAGGGGAATCAGCACGGCGACCATGAGCGCCAGCAGGGCATCGGTGCGAAACATCAGCAATACCGCTCCGGCCACAGTCAGCAAAAGCGGTATCACACTCAACAGCGTGCCGGTGATGAAGCCGGAGAGTTCCGCCACTTCGTAAGTGAGCAGCGCCAGAATGTCGCCCTGGCGGCGTTGGTGATAGAAACTCAGCGGCAAGGCCTGCAAGTGGTCATAGATGCGAATACGCAGGTCGGCCAGAATCCGCTCCGCGCTGCGGCTCAATAGATAGCCGTTGCCAAACTTGAGCAGCGCCTGAAACGCAAACAGGGCAAGCAGCGCCAGCAACACCCATCCCACGTTCCCCTGTCCGCCGGACAGCACGCTACCGGCAAAACGTCCGCCCAGCCAGGGCACAGCCAGCGCCGCGCCGGTTTCCGCCAGCATCAACACCCCCGAGACGGCAAGGCTGGTGCGATAGGGCGCGGCGTAGCCAAGGAGGGCACGCAGATTCATCAAGCCTTCAATATTGGGAGTGTTCAACTCATTACCTTGTTTTCGGCAGGGGGAGAGGATTTACGAAAAGATATGCGATTGCCCGGCCATGGGATGTTCAAAACATTGGTGTTCATTTTTTCAGCTTACCTCACATGCGCCGGGGTGACAAAAACTAATCCAATGGGCTACAATTATACTTCATGATTACCGTGGCCGAACTCCCCGAATACATCCGCCGGTCCGAAAAACTGCTATCGGATGCCGAGCGCCGGGACGTGGTGGATTACCTCGCCATTCATCCCAAGGCGGGCGATGTGATGGAAGGAACTGGCGGCATTCGCAAGCTTCGCTGGGGCCGTGGAGGGCGAGGCAAGAGCGGGGGCGTCAGGGTGGTCTACTATTTCCACAGCGAGGCCATGCCGCTTTACCTGCTGACACTCTTCGCCAAGAACGAACAGGCGAACCTGAGCAAGGCGGAGCGCAACGAATTGGCGGGGCTGGTGGACATTCTGGTTTCCGTATGGCTGGAGAAATAGAGATGGGAAAAGCATTCGAGAGTATCAAGCAAGGACTGGATGAGGCGATAGCCCACGCCAAGGGCGGGACGGTGGCGGCAAGAGTGCATGAGGTCGGGCCGGTGGACGTGGCAAAGCTGCGCCGCCGCCTGGGGCTGACGCAAGAACAATTCGCCGCCCGCTTCGGTTTTTCCGTGGCAACGTTGCGCCATTGGGAGCGGGGCGACCGCACCCCCCATGGCCCGGCCCGCGTGTTCCTCAACGTTATAGACCGCGATCCGCAAGCTGTCATGAAGGCATTGGAAATGGCGGCCTGAAAATGGGCTTCCGTATTCCAACATGAAGCTGGCCACCTGGAACGTCAATTCACTTAAAGTTCGTCTTCCCCAAGTCCTGGACTGGCTGGCGGCACATCAGCCGGATGTGCTGTGCCTGCAGGAAACCAAGCTGGAGGATGTGAATTTTCCTGCTGCCGAGATCACTGCGGCCGGGTATCAAGTGCTGTTCAGCGGCCAGAAGACCTATAACGGCGTGGCGATCCTGAGCAAAACCCCGGCCTCGGAAGTGGTTACTGCAATTCCCGGTTTCGTGGACGAACAAAAGCGCGTGCTGGCGGCGACCATCGCTGGCGTGCGGGTCATCAACCTCTACATCCCCAACGGCCAGAGCGTCGATTCCGACAAGTACCAGTACAAGCTGGGCTGGCTGCAGGCCCTGACCGCCAAGCTGGCGGAGGAGCTGGTGCGTCATCCCAAACTGGTGCTGCTGGGCGATTTCAATATCGCGCCGGAAGAGCGCGACGTCTACGACCCCAAGGCATGGGAAGGGCAGGTGCTGTTCAGCCAGCCTGAGCGCGATGCCTTCCGGCAGTTAACCGGTTTAGGGCTGGCCGATAGTTTCCGCCTGTTCGAGCAGCCGGAAAAATCCTACACTTGGTGGGATTACCGCATGAACGCTTTCCGCCGCAACATGGGTCTGCGCATCGACCACATCCTGCTCAGCCCCGCGCTGGCCGAAACCTGCAAGTCCTGCACAATCGATAAGGAAGCGCGCAAGGCGGAGCGTCCCTCCGATCATGCCCCGGTAATAGTCGAGTTTTAAGGTTCTGCTGGCCACAGCACCGGCCAGACCCGGATGGTGAAAAGCAGAAGTGATGACCAGGCCAGGACCGCTCCAGCCACAACCAGGCCATGCCAGCCGATAAGATATCCGACGGCATAGCCGGCCACGCCTACATGGGCCAACCCCATTTGCAGCCAGGGCCAGGCGCCCTCGCGGATCGGGTTGCCGGTGAAGCGCGGCAGCATGTGGCCGGCAAGGCCGTAAATCATGAACAGCATGAAGCCGAGGGTAAACAGGTGCAGAAATGCCGGGCGGGCGGCATCGTCGCTGAGGAGGCTGCCATTCATCAGCAGTCCCAGGCCGGCAAGCATCAGGTAAGCCTGCGCTGCCAGGATAAACCCGCGGTTGTCCGGGGAAAAGGTGAAGCCCATCTGCTGCATCCGGTCATGCGCTTCCTGACGGGCGGGCTGGAGCAGGGTGAGTGCCTCTTCCGGACTTTGCACGCCGACTGCCCGCAGCGTGCCATCGATGACGATGGCGGGCACGGTTTGCAGCTTGAGGTGCTGCGCCAGCGCGGCACCTTCCGGTTGGGCAATATCCACGACGGAAAATTCGAAGCCGCGATCGGCAGCGACTTCGCGCCAGACTTTTTCCGCTTCCAGGCAGAACGGACAGACGCCGGAAACGATCAGTTCGATTTTCATCCTAGTGTAGTGCTTCATTCTGTTTGGAACTTAATCGGCTATTGGCACGAACGAC
>JASJPA010000015.1:0-188303 GCA_031426955.1 Sulfuricella sp. | reverse complement strand
CAAGCGGCTCGCAACACCGGAATGCACCCCAACCAGCCCCAGCCCGAAGGGTTGCCGCGTATTCGGGCGTCTGCGGCGTTGCGAGGCTTGCGAATGGAGCGACCATTCGCCGCGCCTCGCGCCTTGCATCCATCCCGAATACGCGGCAACGTATGCCCAACTTATTTATTAACGAGCCCTAAGAAAATGAAACTGATCATGACCCCGACCAGCCCGTTCGCGCGCAAGGTGCGCATTGTCCTGGCGGAAAAACGCATCGAATACGAACAGGTAGTGGACAGCCCGTGGGAAGCGGACACCCACGTCCCCGACTACAACCCGCTCGGCATGGTGCCGGTGCTGGTGCTGGACGACAACCACGCCCTGTTCGATTCGCGCGTGATCGTCGAATATCTCGACACTGTCAGCCCGGTGTCCCAGCTGATTCCCAAGGACAGCCGCCAGCGTCTGGCGGTGCGCCGCTGGGAAGCGCTGGCCGATGGCATCTCCGACGCCGCCGCTGCGATCTACATCGAGAAGAAACGACCGGAATCGCAGCAGAGCCCGGAATGGATCGTGCGCCAGGAACAGAAAGTGTTGCGCGGACTCGAAGCGATGGCGGAAGAGTTGGGAGGCAAGAACTGGTGCACCGGCGAGTTTTTCAACCTGTCTGACATTGCCGCCGGTTGCGCCATGGGTTACCTCGACCTGCGCTTTCCCGAGATCGAATGGCGCAAGGCTCATCCGGTGCTGGCCCGCCTCGCCGACAAGCTGTCGCAGCGGCCGTCTTTCAAGGAAACCCTGCCGCCTGCCGCTTAAAGTGTGAGCCCCACCCGGACAAGCTCCGGGTTAGCTGCTATATTCAAGCATGGTCCGCACCCTCAGCCTGCTCCTGCTCTGCCTCGCTCTGCCGCTCACCTCGTGGGCGGCGGGCGAAACCGTGGCTTACACCTCGCTGGTCATCACCCAACCTGCTGCGGAAGAAACCATCCACGACAATACCGGCACCCTGGCCGTGGAACTGGCGCTATCCCCTGCACTGCAAATCGAGCAAGGGCACCGGATAAAGCTGCTGCTGGACGGCACGGCAATGCCCGTCACGGGAACGACAAGCCTGACGCTTACGGAAATCGACCGCGGCGCTCACACCCTGCAAGCCGCGGTGGTGGATCAATCAGGAGCAGTTTTGATCGTGTCAGAGCCGGTCAGCTTCTATATGTGGCGTGCCTCAGCCCTGTTCCGCCGTCACTGAATCACCCCTCCCCCCAGGCACACTTCGCTCTCGTACACCACCACCGACTGGCCCGGCGTCACGGCCCATTGCGGCTGGGCGAAATCAATCTCGCATCTTTCCCTGTCCACGCGACGGATGCAGCAAGGCGCATCCGCCTGGCGGTAGCGAATCTTGGTACCATAAACCCAGTCCGTGTGGGGCGGATGGCCTGACACCCAGGACAGGTCGGCGGCGACCAGCGCTTCCCTGAACAAGGCGGGATGGTCATGCCCCTGCACCACGATCAGCACGTTGCGCGCCATGTCCTTGCCGGCGACGAACCACGGCTCGCCCTGCCCGCCGATGCCCAGCCCCTGCCGCTGGCCGATGGTGTAATAGGCCAGCCCCTCGTGCCGCCCCACCACTTTGCCTTCCGGCGTTTCCATGTCGCCCGGCTGCTTCGGCAGGTAGCGGGAAAGGAATTCGCGAAACGGACGCTCGCCGATGAAGCAGATGCCGGTGCTGTCCTTCTTGGCATGGACCGGCAAACCGGCCTCGCGGGCAATCTCGCGCACCTCGCGCTTGTAGATCTCGCCCAGCGGGAACAGGGTCCGGGACAGCTGCGCCTGGTTGAGACGGTGCAGGAAATAGCTCTGGTCCTTGCCGCCGTCTTCCGCCTTGAGCAGCTCGAACAGCCCGGCCCGCTCCCGCACCCGGGCATAATGGCCGGTGGCGATCTTGTCGGCGCCGAGCGCGATGGCATGGTCGAGAAAGGCCTTGAACTTGATTTCGGAATTGCACAGCACATCCGGATTGGGGGTGCGGCCGGCCTGGTATTCGCGCAGGAACAGCGCGAACACCCGCTCGCGGTATTCCCTGGCGAAATTCACCGCCTCGACCTCGATGCCGATCTTGTCGGCCACCGCCAGCACGTCCATGAAATCCTGCTTGGCCGGGCAATAGCCGTCTTCGGTATCGTCATCCTCCCAGTTCTTCATGAACAGGCCGACCACTTCGAAGCCCTGCCGCTTCAGCAGCAACGCCGCGACAGCGGAATCCACCCCCCCCGACATGCCCACCACCACACGCTTATTTTTCATTGGGTTCCGCTCCATTACGCCATTCTTCCAGCGGCACCACGAATGCCGGTTGTCCGTTGTCTAAAAACCAGGAATCCACCGCGAACTCCCGGCCAGTCTCTTTTTCCGCAATACGCGCCGCCCAGTGGTCGTTCAGCAGAAGCGTCGCCCGCTTCACCGGCTCCAGCACAAGATGGTGCTTGAGCCAGCCCTTGCTTTCAAGCAGGCGCAGGTAACTGGTGGCATTGGCGGATTCGTCGATGCAATCCATCCGCCCATCCACGCCGTCGTCGTTCACATTGCGGCCTTTATCGGCCCGGGCCGGAGTCTGCAGTCCGGCGGCAACTTCGAACAGTCCGATCGCCAGGGAAATCGCCGCGCGTTCCTCGACTGCATCCGTTGCCCGCAGCAACAACCTTCTGGCTGCGTGCAGTTCGTTCACCCGAAGATCAACCCTGGCGGTTACGGCGCAGTCATAGTTGTAGCAGATGCTGACTTCGTCGGCCTGCGCGGCCAGGCCGAAACACAGCATCACTATTAACCACGCCCGCATCAGGAAAAGTGGGTAACCAGTTCCAGAGGATAACGCGTGCCGGCCAGATAATCCTCAACGCACTGGAGCACCAACGGGCTGCGATGACGCTCCGCCGTGGCACGGATTTCTTCCTGGCTCAGCCACACGGCGCGCAGGATACCGCTGTCCAGCTGTCGTTGCGGCTCGTGCCCATGCACCCTCCCGGCAAAGGCAAAGCGCAGGTAGGTGATATCCTTGCCGGGGTGGCTCCAGCGATAAATGCCCAGCAGCCATTCCGGAGTGAAATGATAGGCGGTTTCTTCCAGCGCTTCGCGAACCGCGCCCTGCGCCAGGGTCTCGCCCGCTTCCCAGTGGCCGGCAGGCTGATTGAAGCGTATGCCCTCCGCGGTTTCTTCCTCCACCATGAGGAATTTTCCATCTTGCTCGATCACCGCCGCCACGGTGACATTGGGCTTCCAGATCATCGGCTTCCCCTGCAAAATAGGCAATTTTATCGCTTTTCGGGTTCGATTCAAAACCGGAAGATCCCAGTGTAGAATTGGAAGCCATTTAATGGAGAAGGCCATCTTGAACAAAGCCGTCGTGCTACTGTCGGGCGGACTGGATTCCGCCACCACGCTTGCCATCGCCCGCAGCGAGGGATACGCCTGCTATTGCCTGAGCCTGGATTACGGCCAGCGCCACGGCTCGGAACTGGAAGCGGCACAGCGTGTTGCCGCCGCGCTGGGGGCCAGCGAGCAGCGCACGATCAAGCTCGATTTGACGGCATTCGGCGGCTCGGCCCTGACCGACGAAAAAATTGCCGTGCCGACTGCGCCAGCAGCCGGCATCCCCGTGACCTACGTGCCGGCACGCAACACCATCATGCTGTCGCTCGCGCTGGCCTGGGCGGAAGTGCTGGGCAGCCGCGACATCTTCATCGGCGCCAATGCAGTGGACTACTCGGGCTACCCGGACTGCCGCCCCGAATATCTCGAAGCCTTCGAGAAAATGGCCAACCTTGCCACCAAATCCGCAGTCGAAGGCAATACCCTGCACATTCGCGCTCCCCTGGTCGCCCTCTCGAAAGCGGAAATCATCCGCCGTGGCATTGCACTGGGCGTGGACTACCGCCTCACCGTTTCCTGCTACCAGGCAGGAGAGGATGGATCAGCCTGCGGAACCTGCGATTCCTGCCGTTTGCGCCGCCAGGGATTCGCCAGCGCGGGAATTGCCGACCCCACCCGCTACCGGCTTGAAACGAATAGCTGAATTTAGTTCGAACAGACTATGTATAAATATTGCATTTAACTATAGAATCAAACAAATATAATAAACAACTCGATGGAAGGATAAACAGATGGTCTTTGAAAGCTTTGCGCCAGCTCAATCGTTTTTTCTTTGGGCCACCTTTGGCATCGCCCTGATCATGGGGGCACTCGTAAACAAGACCAATTTCTGCACCATGGGCGCGGTTTCCGACTGGGTCAACATGGGCGACACAGGCCGCCTGCGTGCCTGGCTGTTTGCGATTGCGGTGGCGATGCTGGGTGTGGCGGTCCTCGAAGCCGGCGGCCTCGTCAAGCTGGCCGCCACCTTCCCGCCCTACCGCGCGAACCAACTGGTCTGGGCCGAAAACCTGCTGGGCGGACTGATGTTCGGCATCGGCATGACACTCGCCTCCGGTTGCGGCAACAAAACCCTGATCCGCATCGGCGGCGGCAACCTCAAGTCCATCATGGTCCTGGCCATCATCGCGATCATCGCCTACTACATGGTCAATCCATTCCCGGGCTCGGACAAGACGCTGTTCACCGTGCTGTTCTACGACTGGATACGCCCGCTCGCCGTCACCCTGCAAACCAACCAGGATCTGGGCGCAATCGTCGCCGGCAGCGGCAACGCTGCAACACCGCGGCTGGCGATCGGCGGCCTGCTTGCGCTGGCGCTCATCGGCGTTGCATTCATGTCCGCCGATTTCCGCAGCAACTTCGACAATATCCTGGGCGGTCTGGTGGTAGGTATGGCCGTGCTGGCGGCCTGGTACATCACCAGCAACGTGCTGGTGAGCGCCGACGGACAGTCCTTCTCCCTGCAGAATTTCGTCGCCGAGCAATGGGATATGTACGCCAAGCCGGAAGAGCTGAAACCCGCAGACAGCCGGCCGCTCTCGACCCAATCCTTTACCTTCATCAACCCCATGGGCCAGACTTTCGGCTACGTGATGGCCGGCTTCAAGCTCACTGCGCTGACTTTCGGCGTCATGTCGGTTGCCGGCGTAATCCTGGGGTCCTTGCTGTGGTCCCTGGTGAGCAAAAGCTTCCGCATCGAGTGGTTCGTTTCAGTGCAGGACTTTTTCAACCACTTCGTTGGCGCCATCCTGATGGGTTTCGGCGGCGTGCTGGCGATGGGATGCACCATCGGCCAGGGGGTGACCGGCGTATCCACCCTCGCGGTCGGCTCCATCATCACCCTGCTGGCCATCATTGCAGGCAGCGCCTCCACAATGAAATATCAGTACTGGAAAATGATGCAGGAAGCCTGATTTAATCAAGAGATTAACATCACGAGGCCCCGCTGGACGGGGCCTTTCTCTTGACAGAAAACCCATGCCACGGCATAATCGCTGTTTTTCGGGGGTCGTTAGCTCAGCCGGTAGAGCAGCGGACTTTTAATCCGTTGGTCGCCAGTTCGAATCTGGCACGGCCTACCAGAAAATTCAAAGGGCTAGTCAGAAATGACTAGCCCTTTTCATTTGTGCGCCCTGCGCTACATTTCATCTTCTTTCAAAACCGGGTAATTCGCCATGAAATGGATCTTCAAGATTTTCTTCCGCAGCCTGAGATTCGTCATCGGCCCTTTCATTCTGCTTTGGGAAATCGTGACCACACCGAAGGGCATTGTTCGCCAACCCGAAGAGCAACGCCAGGTCGACCGGGAATGCCGGGGACTGATCCTCTATCAATTCAGGACCTGCCCCTTTTGTATCAAAGTCCGGAGAGAGATCCGTCGCCTGTCGCTTAACATCGAACTACGTGATGCGCAAAAAGATCAACAGAATCGCGCAGCGCTATTGCAGGGCGGCGGCCAGATCAAGGTGCCCTGCCTGAAAATCACGGATGAACAAGGCAATGGCCAGTGGATGTACGAGTCTTCCGAGATCATCCAATATCTGCATGAGCGCTTTGCCTAGGAGGCTATTAACCGGCTTTGTGCTGAAAGTTTGATGCAGTTTGGTCCGAATAAAATGCGGGTGGCGCCAACGGGCCGTTTCTCATCAGCAGCCCGGTCATTTCATTGCCGGGCAGTGGTTTGCTGAACAGGAATCCCTGCGCTTCGTTGCAATTGAGAGCGTGCAGAAATTTGAGCTGATCGGGTTTCTCCACACCTTCCGCGATCAGATTCATCTTGAGCCCCTGCGCCATTGCGCAAATCGCGGTCACGATCGAAACATTATTCGGGTCGCCGGGGAGGCCCCGCACAAAAGACTGGTCGATCTTGAGGGTGTCGATGGGGAATTTCTGCAGGTAGCTCAAGGACGAATAACCGGTGCCGAAGTCATCCAGCGCGATCTTTATTCCCATGCTCGCCAGCATTTTAAGTTTTGCAATAATATGTTCGCCATCGTTCAGCAACGTGCTCTCAGTGACCTCCAGCTCAAGCATCGAACCGTCCAGATGGTATTCCTGCAATAACTGCGAGATGCCATCGCAGAATCCGTCCTGTTCAATCTGCCGGGAGGCGATATTCACGGCCATTCGCAGCGGCGGCAGACCGGCATTTTTCCACAGCATGACCTGTTTGCAGGCGGACTTCAGTACAAATTCCCCGATGGAGAGAATCAGGCCGGTCTCTTCTGCCAGCGGAATGAATTCCAGCGGCGACAGGCTGCCATGGAGAGGCGATGACCATCTCACCAAGGCCTCCATGCCGGAAATCCTGCCCGTGCTGACCCTGATCTGAGGCTGATAAAAAACCTGAAACTCCTGCCTCTTGATCGCCTTCCGCATCTGCATTTCAATCGAGAGCTTCTCGGCAAACGACGCGTTCATGCTGCCGGAGTAGAGCTGGTAACGGTTCCTGCCTTTTGCCTTGCTGTCATACATGGCGATGTCAGCGTTCTTGATGAGGGCGTCTATGGATTCCCCGTCCGCAGGGAAAAGCGCGATCCCGATACTGATGGATACGTAGAGCTCGTGCCCATCGATCTGGAACGGGACGTCAAACGACTTGATCATTTTCTCCGCCGTTCGCATGGCATCTTCCCGATCGTCGATCTGGGGAAGAAGCAGCGTAAACTCGTCCCCACCCTGACGGGCCAGCGTATCCCCCTCGCGCAAACAACCCTTGAGCCGCAATGCCACTTTCTTCAGCAGGCTGTCGCCGATAACATGGCCCAGCGTGTCGTTGACCACCTTGAAGCGGTCCAGATCCAGGAACATCACGGCCAGCATTTTCTGGTGGCGTTTAGCCTGGGCAATCGCCAGATCCAGGTGGTCCTTGAACAATATCCGGTTGGCAAGCCCGGTGAGCAGATCATGATAAGCCTGGTAGCTGATAATCTGTTCAGCCTTCTTTCTTTCGGTGACATCCTTCGCCACACCATAGGTGCCCACATGCCTTGCGGGCTGATCTGTCCTGCTTTCCTCGTACATTCCGAAAGAGCTGAACTCCAGGGTAAGCAGTTTCGACTCGATGTTGTGGCGGACCCTGAGTTCCAGATTGCGGGATGCACGATCGCCAACCCTCTTTTCGTTCAGGATATAACGGGCAGACTCCAGATCTTCGAGATAGATGAGAGCGGAATAATGCTGACCGATCAGGCTCTCCTTGCGATAGCCCAGCAACGGTTCCACGCGGTCATTAAGAAATGTGAAGCGGCCATTGGCATCCAGCGTATAGATGATGTCCGGTGAGCTGTTGACCATGTAACGGTGCCAGCGCTCCGACTCGCCCAGCTGGAGGTTCATGGCTTTGTTTTCTTTTTCCAGACGGCGCTTGACGAGGGCATTCTCGATCTTCAGAAGCAGCTCATCCGGCTCGTAGGGCTTTCTCAGGAAGTCGTAGGCCCCGCGGCGCAGGACGCTAATGGCGGAGTCTATGGAAACATCGCCACTGACGATGATGACGCAAGTATCGAGCCGCTGCTCGATAATGGAATCCATGACCTGATGTCCGTCCACATCCGCCATGAAAAGATCCAGCAGGACAAGATCGAATTGCTGGCTCTGGAGAAGCTCGATGGCCGCGCGCCCGCCATCCGCGGTGACGACCGAAAAACCATGAAGACCCAGCAGGGAGCCCAGGCTGTTGCGCAGATGCAGCTCATCATCCACAACCAATATCAATGGTTGCTCGACCAATGCACTCATAGTTGATGCTCCCTCATTTTGCACCCTCGCCAGCGCCAGATCCCGGATCTACTGAAATACGACGCGAGCCGAAAGGCGACGAATCACCGATCCATCAGCACCACTGTTGCCCTTACGGGTAAAAGTATCTGAAAAGCGGTACCCGATATTTCATTGCTCTGGCAGAAAATCCTGCCTTTCAATTCGTCGACCAGGTTTTTTACAATCGAGAGACCCAGGCCGGCGTGTCCTTTCCCCTTGGTGCTGGAGACCGGCTTGAACAGATCCGCCATGATGTGTCCGGGAATGCCGGGACCGTTGTCCACGAGCGAAATCTCGATGTATTCGTTGCCGTCGCGGATGATTTTCCCACGCGTGGAGATCAGCAGCAGACCCCCTTCCTGCATGGCCTCCGCCGCATTCTTCATCAGGTTGGTCAGCACCTGCTTCAGCTTGTCCCTGTCGGCTACGATGTCGGGCAGCGACGGGTCAAGCTGGGTTTGCACGGCGATCTGATGTGGCGCAAACAGGGATTCAAGAAAGACCTTGTACAGGTCCTGAATCACGCTGTTGACGTTCAATTCCTCCAGCGGGTTGGCCGAGGCTTCGGCCGCCTCGGATGCCTGCCGGATGATCCTGGCGACGCGATCTATTTCTTCCCTGATGATCGCCAGGTCTCCTTGAGCCGGGTCTTCCTGCGGCAGCTTCACACCCAACAGCTTGATGTAGTTTTTTATGATGCTGAGCGGATTGTTGGCTTCATGCACCATCTGCCTGGCCCTGGCTCGCGAGGCGGACATCGCCTCGAACTCGATGCGCTGCACCTGCTCGTTGGCCACATGCCATGCGGCCAGGGTCTGAGCGGCCTGCTGGGCGAACATCGAAATCAGCTTGCGCTGCTTCTCCACCTGCGGCAACTGAACCCTGGCAAGCCCGAACAGCATGGCGCCGACAACCGTATCCTGGGCAATCAGGGGCTGACAGTAAAACCCTTCTGCCTGCATCAGCCGGGCAATCTGGTCGTCCAGCACGGTCACGGCCCCATTTTCCCCGGGAGCGAATGAACTGCCGGCCGACCGGGCGAGCAGCACATCGGTGACGATGCTGTTTCCCTTCTTCGAGGGGATAGCCATTTCATTGACCCGCTCTTGCTGCCAGGCCAGACTCTTTCCATGAAGGGTGCCCGACTCCCGCTCGCGGAGGAAAAAAACGACATTTTTCAAGCCGAACAGGATATGCAGCGAGCGCTGAATGGCCAACAGGATGCCATCCAGCGAGGGTGGAGCAGCGGTAACGCCCAGCGCAATCCCGTCAACCAGGGCAATGTCCCGCACCTCCAGGGCAAGCTGCATTCTTTTCTGGCGGAACTTGTCCCGATCCGGCTTTTCGGGCGTGGCGCCTTCTTCCACAGCGCCTGTGCCCGCGTCGATCTCGATCTCAAGAGACTGTGCAATCTCGGTGACCAGCTCCCTGGCCATGGCCATCATCCGCCGGGAGTCTTCCGCTGTGATCCCCAACAACGCAGACCCGTCCGCCAGCCTCTCCTCGTCACTGGGGTTGGCCAGGCTCAAGCTGCTGGCCGCATGCGCAATCCTGATCAACGGGTGTGCATCGGCGACCCTTGCCGCCGGCTCGTGGTGATAGAGCACCGCGTCCGCCATGAAGGAATTCAGGTGCCAGCTGCCTGCCAGCCAGGATCCCACTTCGCAGTGATTGCTTCCGATTTCTTCCGTTTCCCGCTGCATGAGCTGGAGATCATCAACGGCATCGGCAGCGAGCGCGGCGTACTGCTTGGGAAAATTGCTCCACAACACCAGCTGGCCCACGTCGAGCAGAAGTCCGGTGAGATACGCCTCCTCCGGATGGGGATAGGCGGTTTCCTGGGCGATGAGTTTGGCCAGGGTGGCGGAAGTCAGTGACCGGCCCCAAAAGGACTTCAGGTCGAATTCCGGACTGCTGCTGATATTGCTGAAGACCTGATAAACCGAAGAGCTGATGGCAATGGTCCTGACCATATCCAGGCCAAGCATGACCAGCTTTTGTTCGAATGTCGTTATATTGTTTGGTTTGCCGAACAGGGCGGAGCTGCTCGCGCCAATGACCTTGGAACTGAGCGCGGTATCCTTGTTGATGATTTCCGCAATTTCCCCAAGCGATGCCTCGTTGCGATTGCACGCGTCCAGCACCCGCAATAGCACGTGCGGCAAGGAAGGGAGATTCGAAGTCTCCAGGCTCTGGATCAATTGTGAGTCGACAGGTGCCATATGTATTATTTATAAACAATACACTAAGAAGTTTAGCTAAGTTTATACTACATGTCTTTAACCTAGCACCATAACTTTGTTGTATATTTTAAAAATATATCGGATGCCATCTGCCTAGGGGCAAAAATCCTGGCGATCGTTGACGCCTTCGAGTCCGTGATGCTGAAGCATTCTCACCGCGGCCATGGGCGTTCGATGCTGCGCGCCATCGCGGAAGTCAATGCCTGCAACAAGCAGTTCGCGGCAGAGTGGGATCCCCTTCAATTCAGTGATCCTAAAAACCGCTTTTATCCACAGATGAACACGGATTAACACAGATACCAAAAGTAGGCGCCTCTAGGCGAAACAATGTCTTGTTGAAGATTTGCGACTCACCCAAAAGGTGATTAAGACGAGAATGGTAACTCATTGATAATCTGTGTATATCTGTGTTAATCCGTGGCTGAACTGCTTTTTATAGGGTGATCCGATTCTGCGATGCAGCGCCAGATGGCGCGGCGTGCGCGAATGCGGCACTTTGTGGACGAAATTGTAGCGCGCGACATGGTAGCTGGGGTCGAAGCCGTAGAAATTGCGCTTCATCTGCGCCAATTCTTCGGCTCGGTAGGCCGCCAGCGGCTTTTCCGCCTCGTCGCGGCGGCGCTCTGCCCGCTTTTCGGCGAGCAGGGCTGGCGCATCTGCGGCGAGACTTTCCGCCAACGCCTCCACGCCGCACCGGAATCCTGCCGCGTCGCTGCCGAAACAGTCGTCGATCAGGCCGAGCTCCTTCGCTTGCCTCGCCCCCACGGGCAGGCGGTTCCCGGTGATTTCGCCGGCCCGCTCCTCGCCCACCCGGCGCGGCAGCAGGTAAGTCCAGTATTCCGAGCCGTACAGGTTGCCCATCGCCTTGTAGTGCGGGTTGAGCACCACGCCTTCGCGCGCCACCACCCTGTCCGCCGCCAGCGCAAGGAACACCCCGCCCGCACCGGCGTTGCCCTGCAAGGCGGAAACAATCAGATGGCTGTCGGTAGCCAGGATGGCGCGCGCCAGGTCGTTCATGGCGTTGATGTTGCGCCAGGATTCGTCGGCGGGGCTGTCGGCCGCCTCGATCAGGTTAAGGTCAAGGCCGTTCGACCAGAAGTCCGCCCCGCCCGCCAGCACGATCACTTTCGTGTCGCGCCGGATCGCCCCCTGATAAGCCTGAAGCAGACGCCCGCACTGCGCCGTGCCCATCGCGCCGTTGTAGAGCTCGAAATGCAGGTAGCCGACGCCGTTTTTTTCCTCGTAGCGGATGTCGCGCCAATCGCCCCCGGTTTCCGCCACGCCGGCCAGCCTCTCGCCCAGCACCTGCACCGCCGGCAGCTTGAATTCCGGCTCGCCTTCCTGTTTCTTTTTCAGGTGGCCGATCCACACTGCGCCGTCCGCCGTGGCGCGGCAGATCATGCCGTTGCAGCGGGCGATGACCTCCCCCGGCACGCCGCGCAGGCCATCTTCGGGATGCGCGTCATAGAGGTAACAGGCCATCCCCAGCACTTCGTCGAGCACGCCGGGAAAGCCGTCGGCGGACCTGATCTTGCGCAGCACGGTCGCGGTGTCGTCATTGCGCCAGTCGATGGCGCGGTCTTCCTGGCGCATTGCGGGCCGCCACTGTCCGCGCACGTCGGGCCGCGCATCATCGAGCGGTTCGGGACTGCCGCCCGCCTCGAACTTTTCCACCGCCTCCAGCACCGCCACCGCCGCCGCTTCCGTCACCTCGTTGCGGTACAGGCTGCCCTTGCTCGCCGCGCGCATCGGAAAATTCGCGCTTGCCCAGATGTCGCCGGCATCCATCTCGGCGGCGGCCTGCAGCACCGTCACGCCCCATTCCTGCTCACCGTTCAGGATCGCCCAATCCAGCGCCGACGGCCCACGGTCGCCCCGGATGCCGGGGTGGACGATCAGGCACACCTGCTTGCGCCAGATTTCCTCGGGAATGGCGCGCTTGAGAAAGGGCGCGACGATCAGGTCGGGGCGGCACATCGCCACCGCCTCCAGCGTAACGGCGTCGCTGATGTCGAACTCGACCGACACCTCGTGGCCGCGCCCCGTCAGTTCGAGGTAGAGCCGCTGCGACAGGCTGTTGAAGGAATGGGTCAGGAACAGGATGCGCATATTTCTCCAAAAGCCTTAACCGCAAAGGACGCAAAGTAACGCGAAGGAAACCCAGAATAGATTTTCCCTTGCGTCCCTTCGCGTCCTTCGCGGTGAATAAATAGTGTTTTCAGCATATCCGCGGCAACTGCTCGCCCGTCAGCCAGTCCACGATGCGCCGCCCGCCGAAAGCGGTTTCCATCTGGACGAAATGATTGTCGTCTTCGATCACCTCGCCGATCAGCGCCGCCTCGCAGCCGAGCGGGTGCGCCCGCATTGCCGCCAGCAGCGCATCCGCGTCCGCGCGCGGGCAGATCGCGACCAGCTTGCCCTCGTTGGCGGAATACAGCGGATCGAGGCCGAGGAACTCGCACGCCGCTCGGACTTCGGCACGGATGGGCAGATCGGTTTCGCGCAGCATCATGCCGACACCCGACTGGCGGGCGATTTCGTTCAGCGTCGTGGCCAGCCCGCCGCGCGTCGGGTCGCGCAGCACATGGATGTCCGCCACCGCGCCGACCATCGCCGCGACCAAGCCGTGCAGCGCGGCGGTGTCGGACTGGATGGCAGTGCCGAAGCTGAGGTTCTCGCGCAAGCTGAGAATCGCTACACCGTGGTCGCCAACGGGGCCGTTGACTATGATCGCGTCGCCCGGCAGGGCGCGCTCGCCGGAGATATTCACCCCCGCCGGCACCACGCCGATGCCGGTGGTGGTGATGAACACGCCGTCGCCCTTGCCGCGCTCGACCACCTTGGTGTCGCCGGTGACGATCGCCACGCCGGCTTCCCTGGCGGCGCGCGCCATCGACTCGACGATGCGCGCCAGGTCGGCGAGCGGAAAGCCCTCTTCCAGGATGAAGGCCGCCGAGAGATGGAGCGGCACCGCGCCGGCCATGGCCACATCGTTGATCGTGCCGTGCACCGACAGGCAGCCGATGTCGCCGCCGGGAAAGAACAGCGGCGAAACGACGTGCGCATCGGTCGCCATCACCATGCGCCCACCGGGTACATGAAAGCTCGCCTGGTCGTTCCGCTGGTTCAGGAATTCGTTATCGAAAGCGGCGAGGAACAGCTCTTCGACCAGTTGCGCCATCGCCCGCCCGCCGCTGCCGTGGGTCATGTCGACGCGGCCGTGTTTCAGGTCGAGGGGCCGGATATAACCGGTTCTAACTTTAGTCATGGTTACTCTCAACTTCTTCACCGCAGAGGCGCAGAGGCGCGGAGAAAACCTGGATTGGGAATTCTCTGCGCCTCTGCGTCTCTGCGGTTAACGATTATTTGCATCCCGATAACGTCCGTAGGTGTAATAAGCCGCGCATGCCCCTTCCGACGACACCATGCACGAGCCGACCGGATTCTCCGGCGTGCACACGGTGCCGAACAGTTTGCAGTCGAGCGGTTTCTTCACGCCGCGGATGATCGCGCCGCATTCGCAGGCCTTGTGGTCGGGCACGGCATTGTAGGGCAGGTCGAAGCGCCGCTCGGCGTCGAAGGCGGCGTATTTCGCCTTGATCCTCAGACCGCTGTAGGGCACTAGCCCGAGGCCGCGCCATTCGAAGGAACGGCGCAGCTCGAACACTTCCGCCACCATGTCCTGCGCCTTGAGGTTGCCCTCCCGCGTCACGGCGCGGGAAAACTCGTTCTCCACCTCGGCGCGGCCCTCGTTCAACTGCCGCACCAGCATCAGGATCGCCTGCATCACGTCCAAGGGTTCGAAGCCGGCGATCACCACCGGGCGCTGGTATTCATAGGCGAAATATTCGTAGGGACGGCTGCCGATCACGGTGGAAACGTGCGCCGGGCCGATGAAGCCGTCCAGCGGCAGCAGCCCCAGCTTGCGCACCTCGGGCGATTCGAGGATGTTGGCGATGGCAGAGGGGGTCAGGACGTGGTTGGAGAACACCGAAAAATTGGCGAGGCCCAGCTTTTCCGCCTGCAGAATCGCCACCGCCGTCGGCGGCGTGGTGGTCTCGAAGCCGATGGCGAAGAACACCACCTGGCTGGCGGGGTTTTCCTGGGCGATCTTGAGCGCATCGGCGCTGGAATAGATCATGCGCACGTCCGCCCCGCCCGCCTTGGCCTTCAACAGGCTGACCCGGTCCGAGCCGGGCACGCGCAGCATGTCGCCGTAGGAACACAGGATCACGCCGGGCGTGCGCGCCAGCCGGATGGCGCTGTCCACCCGCCCGATCGGCAGCACGCACACCGGGCAGCCGGGGCCGTGGATCATGCGCACGTTGTCCGGCAGCAGATCCTGAATGCCGTAGCGGAAAATGGCGTGGGTATGCCCGCCGCAAAACTCCATCAGGCTGTAGCTGCGGTCGGGACGCGCCTCGCGCCGCACGTCGGCGGCGAGCTTCCGGGCCAGCATGCCGTTGCGGAATTCGTCGATGTATTTCATTTTGGTGAGGGGTCAATCCCCTCGCCTATTTCCGCGAACAGGGCAAGGGTCTTTTCCGCCTCATCCGGATCAAGCCGGCTTAGCGCGTAGCCGACGTGGACGATGACGTAATCGCCCACCTCCACGCCGTCCACCAGCGCCAGCGAGATTTCCTTGCGCACGCCGCCCAGTTCGACCACGGCGCCGTCGTTATCCAGCAGTTCCACCACTTGGGCGGGAATGGCCAAGCACATATTTCAGCTCCCTGATTGCATTGCCACCCACGCCTGCCCCAAGGCAAGCCCGCCGTCGTTGGGGGGTATCTGGCACGCCTGGTACACCTTCGCACCCAGCGCTTCGAGGCGGGCGGCGAGATCCGCGCTGAGCAGCCGGTTGAGGAAACACCCCCCGCCGAACGCCACATCATTCAGCCCGGTTTCCGCCATCTTCGCGGCCACCCATTCGGCCAGCGCCTCGGCCAGGGTGGCGTGGAACAGCGCCGCACCGTGGCCGGCATCGCGGGTTTCGCTTAGCGTCGCGAGCAGCGGCAGAAGATTCAGCACACCCCCGACCAGAGTATAACCGCCATTCATCGGCGCAACCGGGCCATAAGCCTGCGCCAGCCCTTCCAGCAGCATCGCCGCCTGGCCTTCGAAAGCGGAAACCTCGCGCACGCCGAGCAGCCCGGCGGCGGCATCGAACCAGCGGCCGCAACTCGAAGTCGGCGGACTGTTGAAATTCTTCTCCAGCATCTGCCGTACCGCGCCAGCAGCCGGTAGCGCAAAGCGGCGTTCGATTTCCTCGCCGCGGCCCAAGGCATGCAAGGCACTCGCAGCCATGCGCCAGGATTCGCGTGCGGCACTGTCTCCGCCGGGAAGCGCCAGTTCTTTCAGATGACCCAGACGTTCAAAGCGCGCCCCATCCACCCGCAGCAGCTCGCCGCCCCAGGCAGTGCCATCCGTTCCCAGACCCACCCCGTCCAGCGCCAGCCCCAGAACCTCCCCTGCCAGTCCATGCTCTGCCATGACCGCGGCGATATGGGCATGGTGGTGCTGCACGGCGAACACTGGGATACCGCGCTGCCGCGCGAAATCGGCGGCGAAACGAGTGCTGAAGAAATCCGGGTGTAAATCATGAGCGACGATTTCCGGCTCGATTTCGAGCACGTTCATCAGGTGCCGCACCGTTTCCTCCAGGCTGCGACAAGTGGAAGCGTTATCCAGATCGCCGATATGCTGGGAAAGGAAGGCATCGTCGCCACGGGTGAGGCAGACAGTGTTCTTGAACCAGCCGCCGCAGGCCAGCACCGAGCGCCCCGCCTTCGGCAATTTGATGGCGCGCGGGGTGTAGCCGCGGGCGCGACGGATAAAATGCAAGTGAGGGGTGAGGGGTGAGGGGTAAGGCGATTCGTGGTGACTCACACTCCTCACCACGCTGTCGTCGCACCCCACCACGATATCGCGGTCATGCATCACGAATGCATCGGCAATGGCGGAGAGACGCCGCAATGCCTCATCGTTGCCAGTCACCAGCGGCTCATCGCCGGGATTGGCCGAGGTACAGACCAGCGCCAGATCATGCGGCGCGGCAAGCCACGTTGTACCGGTCGGCCGGCCGGCCGCCTCGTGAAACAGCAAATAGTGCAGCGGGGCATAGGGCAGCAACACGCCCAATTCGGCCATGCCGGGCGCCACGCCGGGCAGTGCAACGTCGCATCCCTGCTGCTTTTGCAGCAAAACGATGGGCCGTTCGCGCGACTCCAGCAGTTGGCGCTCGCTATTGCCAAAAACGGCCAATGGCGCAATTGAAGCGATGCCTGCCAGCATCACCGCGAATGGTTTTTCCTCACGCTGCTTGCGCTGGCGCAGGCGTGCCACGGCTCCAGCATTGCGCGCATCGCACATCAGGTGAAAGCCGCCAATACCCTTGATCGCCAGAACCTGCCCGGCGCGCAGACGGCTCACCGTTTCGGCAATCGGGTCGTCACTCCTGATCAGCTGCCCGTCCGCTTCCAGCAAGGTCAGGCGCGGCCCGCACACCGCACAGGCATTAGGCTGGGCGTGAAAGCGACGGTCCAGCTGATCGTCGTATTCGCGCCGACAGGCCGGACACAAGGCAAACCCGGCCATGCTGGTGTTGGGGCGGTCGTAGGGCAGATGGCGGGTGATGGTGTAACGCGGGCCGCAGTGGGTGCAATTGGTAAAGGGGTAACGGTAGCGCCGGTTTGCGGGATCAAAAATTTCAGCGAGACAGGCCGGACAGATAGCGGCATCGGGCGTGATCCTGGTATGGGCATGGCCGGAGCGGCTTTCCAGAATGGCGAAACCGTGTCGCGGCAAAACCTCGGCCGGCAGCGTGCTCACCTCATCCACCTGCGCCAGGTCGGGCGCATCCTTTTCCAGCCGGCTCAGCAATGCCTCCAGCGCCGCCTCACCACCCTGTGCCTCGATTTCAACGCCGTCGGCGTCGTTCAGCACCCACCCGCTCAACCCCAACTCCAGGGCCAGGCGGTAGACGAAGGGGCGAAACCCCACTCCCTGCACTTGGCCGCGGACGCGGATACGCACCGCGCGCATGGCTGCTCAGCGGCCCTTTTCGGCCAACGCAGCCTCCAGTTCGGCGACCCTGCGTTTCAGCGCCTCCACCTCGTTGGTTTTCTGTTCGGCCGCCTGCCTCATGCCCGCCGCTATCCATTCCCGCCATTCGTCCATCCCCTCGTCGCTGACCGCCGAGGTGAGAATGACGCGGATATAGGGGTTGATGCGACGCGCATACTCGATACACAGCGGCACGTTGAAATTCAGGTAGGGCAGCAAGTCCACCTTGTTGAGCAGCATCACCTCGGCTGCGGCAAACATGTCGGGGTATTTCAGCGGCTTGTCCTCGCCCTCCGTCACCGACAGGATCGCCACCTTGTGCGCCTCGCCCAGATCGAAGGCCGCCGGACAGACCAGGTTGCCGACGTTCTCGATCAGCAGCAGGCTGTCGTCGGCCAGCGCGAGTTTCTCCACGGCATGGCCCACCATGTGGGCATCGAGATGGCAGCCCTTGCCGGTATTGATCTGAACCGCGGAAACGCCGGTGGCGCGGATGCGGTCGGCGTCGAGACTGGTCTGCTGGTCGCCCTCGATCACCGCGATCCGGGTCTTGTCCCTGAGCCGCTCGATGGTGCGGGTGAGCAGCGAGGTCTTGCCGGAACCGGGACTCGACACCAGGTTGAGCGCGAAGATGCCATGTTCGGCGAAATGGCTGCGGTTGGCTGACGCGTACTGATTGTTTTTGGCGAGAATGTCCTGCTCGACTTGAACCATGCGGCTGGTGTGAGCGTGAGGGCGGCTCTGCACCAGACTGCCGTGCTCATGGGCATGAACGTAAGTATGAGTATGGGCTTCGCCCTCGATTCTGGTTTCGCCCTGACTACAACCGCATGTCGTGCACATTTTTTTCTCCAGGTAATGGGTAATGGGTGATGGGTAAAGGGGTTTACCCATTACGCATTGCTCATCATTCGTTCATTCCACTTCCAGTTCCTTGACCTTCATCTCCAGCCCGCCTGTCGGTTCCACCGGGTAGCCGCCGCACAGGGGGCAAGGATCATAGCGTAGCTGGATATGAACGGTTTGGCCACAAGTGAGACAACGCCCCTGCCCTTCAGTTGCGACGATCTCCAGCCGGGCACCCTCCGCCAGCGTGCCCTTGACCATCGCATCGAAGCAAAAGCGCATCGCCTCAACATCCGCCCCCGACAATTCGCCAATTTCCAGCCACACCGTCTTCACCTGGGTAAAGCCGTTGAACTTGGCGCTGTCCTCGATCACCTGCAGTACGCCTTCGGCCAGCGACATCTCATGCATGCTCCACCTCGATTTGATAAGCCACACAAGGGTCCAGCGCCTGCACCAGCAGTTCGGCACTGCGCCGCGCCTCATCGGCGCTGGATGCGAGTTTTCCCGTCAGTGCATCGACGCAGGACTCGGCCGGATGAAAATTCCATTCGGTGGGCGCGACGATGCGGTAATCCGCCACAATGCCCTGCCCATCCAGTTCGGCGCGGTGCAGCAGCAGGCCACGCGCGGTCTGCACCCAGGCCAGGCCGATGCCTTGGCCCAGCGCCGCCCCCTGCACCCAGCCATGCTCCTCCGGCTCGCGCAAACGATCGAGCAGCTCTGCCACCTCGAACAGGCGCGCCAGGAAACGGGCCAGAATCGACGCCCCCTCCTGCCGCAGCAGTTCCGCCAGCACGGGATGTGTCTGCATCCGCGCCAGCGACCCGGTTTCCATCACCCGCCCCTGCCAATGGGGGCGCTGGGCAAAGTGCTCATCGCCCTCCAAGCCGGGCAGCACCTCGTTCAATATGCGTTCGCGGCTGGCGGCTGGCATCAGGGCAGCCCCGCCGTCGCCCCAACGGCCTATGCCGTTCCATAGTTCCAGCAGGTTGCGCGCGGTTTCGGTTTCCGCCCGGTGCAGCCATTCCGGCAGCTGAGCCGGATCGGCAAAACCGCGCCAGTCGGCGACACTCATGCCGAGGATGGCCTGGCTCAAGGCCGTTTCGGCCTGCGCGGCAAACGTCTGCCAGGCCGGTTCATTCTGGCCTGCCGCAGCCTGCGCCAAGCCCTTGCGCAATGCGGCCAGGAGGACGGCATTGCCCTGGCTTCCCATGATTTTCGGCAAATCCAGCAGGAAGCGCCACAGCAGTTCCTGCAGCGCTTCTGCCAGCACCAGCCTCTCCCTCTCCGCCACCCGCTCCGGCTCGCCCCCCTGGGCAAACGCCAATACCACCGCAGCGGCCGCACCCTGCGCCTTGCCGCAAATGCTGAACAGCATGGGGATCACGACCGCCGCCTGCCCGGCGGTCTTGCCCCGCACCAGTTCGGTCGCCCGCACCAGCGGACGCGGCTGCAGCTCGGCCCGGCCGATGCGCCGTCCATCCCAGTGCAATTTGATGCGGATTTTAGCTTCTAGATTCACAGGGCATACGCAAAAAAAACCGGTCATACCGGCCGGCTCATCTTAACTCAAACAGCGATTAACCGCAGAGGACGCGGAGGACGCAGAGGAATTCAAATGCCTATACATCACAAGAACCACCATACAGGTGAACAGCCTCCAGCTGACCCTCTCTGGTTTACTCTGCGTCCTCCGCGTCCTCTGCGGTTCAATAGATTTTGAAGCAGGCAATCATCCCTGCACCACTCCGACCACCTGGCCAAAAATTTTCAACGCCTCCTGCGCGACCTGATGCTCGACGCGCTCGTAGGCGAAGCCGCCGGCCTGCACCAGCACGTAGTCACCCAGGGCAACCTCGTCGTTCATCAGCATCAGGCTGACGCTGCGCAGCTCGCCGTAGGCCTCGACCGTGGCCATTTCTCCGGTCAGCTCGACGATACGTGAGGGGATCGCCATGCACATCAGGCCACCTCTTCCTCGATGCGTTCAACTACCATGCTGTGTTGCCGCAATTCGTCCGCCAGCTGAGCCACCACCTTCGGCAGCAGCGCCTCGACCTGCGGCGTCAGCGCCATGCCGGTGGCAAGGGAGTAAGGTTCCACCCCGATCACGGTCACCCCGCCCGGCTGCTCGCCGGTCAGGGCGAGCGTGGCCAGCACGTCGGACAGGCCGATCTGGTGGGGAGACAGCTTGGTTTTGAAGAACACCGGCACAGCGTCGCCGGCTATCCTCACCATGCTGCCCGGCGGCTTGCCGCTGCGCACCGCATCGACGATGACCAGGTGGTCGGCACAGGCCAGGTCGTCGAGCATCTCCATCGCCGAGGTGCCGCCGTCGATCACCTCCACTTCCGGCGGCAAGCGGTATTCACGCTTGAGATGCTCGACCGCGCGCACCCCGACGCCCTCGTCGGAGAGGAGGATGTTGCCGACACCGAGAACAACGATACGCATGATGTGTTAAAGCACCTTGACCTTGACCACTTCGCGCTGCTCGTCGTCGAGCACATGCACGGCGCAGGCCAGGCACGGGTCGAAGGAGTGCACCGTGCGCAGCACTTCGAGCGGTCGCTCCGGATCGGCCACCGGGGTGTTCAAGAGCGATGCCTCGTATGGCCCGACAGCATCGTTCTCGTTGCGCGGCGCAGCATTCCAGGTAGTCGGCACGACTGCCTGGTAGTTGGCGATCTTGCCGTCCTTGATCACCACCCAGTGCGACAGCACGCCGCGCGGCGCTTCGTGGAAACCGACGCCGCTGATTTCGCCTTTCGGGAACACCGGCTTGTTGAAGGTCTTGACGTCGCCCTTGGCGATGTTGTCCACCAGCATCTGCCACTGACTCCCCAGGACATCCACCTGCACCGCGCACGACACGGCGCGCGCGGCATGGCGGCCGATGGTGGAATGCAGCGCCGCCACCGGCACCTTGGTCTTGGCAATCGCACTGACGGTGTCGAGGGTCTGGTTGACGTATTTGACGGCGGGCTCGTAGTTGGCCGCCACCATCGCCAGAACGCGGGCCAGCGGGCCGACCTGGGCCGGCTTGCTGTAGAAGGTGGGCGACTTGACCCAGGAATATTTGCCGTCGTCCTGGAAGTCGGTGTATTCCGGCACGGTTTCGCCCTTGTAGGGATGCAGCGCGCCTTTGCCGCCCTTGTACCAGGCATGCTTGACGCTTTCCTCGACGCCGTCGCGGAAATAAGGGTCGCTGAAGCTCTTGATCGCGTGGAACTTGGACAGGTCGCCGCCGGGAATGTAGCCGCCGGGCAGGGCGAATTGGGTGCCCTTGGTGTCGAGCGGAATATCCGGCACCGACAGGTAATCGGTGATGCCGGCACCGATCTGGGTCCAGTCCGCATAAAATGCGCCGATTGCCGCCACGTCCACCAGGTAGACATTCTTGACGAAATCCGCCAGCTCGTCGATCCAGGTCTTGATCGCCAGCAACCGCTCAACCGTCAGGACAGATTGCGAATCAAGCGCGATCGGGTTAGCCACGCCGCCCACCGCCATGTTCTGGATGTGCGGCGTTTTCGAACCGAGAACGGCAACGATCTTGTTGGCCTTGCGCTGCACATCGAGTGCCTGGAGGTAGTGCGTCACCGCCAGCAGATTCACTTCGGGCGACAGCTTCATCGCCGGGTGCCCCCAGTAGCCGTTGGTAAAAATGCCAAGCTGGCCGGTACCGACAAAACCGGTGAGCCGCTCCTTCACCTTGGTGAACTCCTGCTTGCTGTTGCCGCTCCAGGTGGAGAGACTATCGGCCAACTGCGCGGTCTTGGCCGGATCGCCCTTGAGCGCTGAGGTCACATCCACCCAATCCAGCGCGGAGAGGTGGTAAAAATGCACAATGTGGTCGTGAACGGCGTGGGCCGTGATGATCAGGTTGCGGATGTACTGCGCATTGAGCGGCACTTCCAGCTTCAGGGCGTTTTCCACCGCGCGCACCGAGGCGATGGCATGCACCGTGGTGCACACGCCGCAGATGCGCTGGGTGATCGCCCAGGCATCGCGCGGATCACGCCCCAGCAGGATCTGCTCGACGCCGCGCCACATCTGGCCGGAAGCCCATGATTTGGAGACCTTGCCGTTGTCCACCTGGCAATCTATCCTGAGGTGGCCCTCAATCCGTGTGATCGGATCAATCGTGATTCTTGTTCCCATGCTTGTCTCCTAGATTTTCTCTTCTTTCGGAAGAATCGGCAGGTAACGCACCAGCACGATGTAGCCCAGTATCTCCAGCGCGATCATGCCCACGCTGACCATGATTTCCGGCACCGACGGGAAATAGTGCCAGCCCGCGCCGGTTTCATAGCCAACCAGGAAGGCATTGATACGCAGGAAAAACCCGGCGAACAACAGGCAAAACGCGGCAACAAACAACCTGGCCGGCTTCTGCCTTGCGGCGGAATGCCACAGCAAGATCAGAGGAGCTGCGAACAGTCCCATTTCCACCCAGAACATGAAGGCCTCGATGCCGGGCTCGAACATGTAGCCGAGCGCGCCGCGCACCGCCAGGTCGCCCAGCCGCACCACCAGGTAAACCGCCAGCAAGCCGATCATCAGGCGTGACAGACCAGTCAGAAGAGGTAATTCCAGCGGCCGCTTGAAACCGCTCGACGACAGGCAGGCCTCGAAGATCACGATGGCGAAGCCGATCATCACCGCCGTCATCAGGTACAGCAGCGGCAGCATGATGGTCTGCCACAGCGGGTGAACCTGGTGGCCGAACACCACCAGCAGCGACCCCAGCGAGGACTGGTGCATGGAGGGCAGCAACACGCCGAGCGCGATGATCAGGAACAGCACCTTGTTGAGCTTCTTCTTGATGTCCTTGAGACCGAATTTCTCCAGGAATGCCGGTGCAAACTCGATCCACATCACGACGATGTAGGCGGTGATGCACACCGCCACCTCGAACATCACCGAATTGATCTGGGCGTAGCCCGGCCAGTAGATATGCCAGAAGTTCCAGTAGCGGCCCAGATCGAAAATCACCGAGGTACCGGCCAGGGTGTAGCCGAACAGGGAAGCCAGCAGGGCCGGCCGCACCAGCGGGTGGTATTCGCCCTTGTTGAAGATGTAAACCAGCAGCGCCATGGCATAGCCGCCGCAGGCGAAGGCCGAGCCGATCACCACATCGTAGGCGATCCAGATGCCGAAAGGATAACCGTCACTGATATTGGTCACCGCACCGATGCCGAAGACGAAGCGGATGCCCAGGATGACGAAGGCGATCGCCACCAGAATGGCCAGCGTGATCGTCACCGGGGTGACCAGCGGGCCGCCGAGCGGGGCGGGAGCCGCGTGATGTGCATCAGACATCAGAACCTCCTTTTAAATATTCTTTCACCGCAGAGGCGCGGAGGCGCAGAGTAAAACAGGTTAAGCGCAATGAGTTTCTCAGCGTCTCCGCGCCTCTGCGGTTCAGTCCTTTTCATCCACCTCATCCTTCACGTTGCGCTTGGCGACATAGCTCAGCACGCCGAGGAAGGCGAGCGGCAGGATCAGGCCGCCGTACAGCGTATGCTGCATGGTCTCGGAGGTGGCCGCGTAGGAGCGCTCGGGCAGCGTGGGCTGGCCCAGTTTCTCGAAGGGCACGGCCGACAGCTTGAGCATCTGGGTGCCGCCCAGTTCCTTCTCGCCGTAAATCTGCGGCAGGTACTTGGCCGCCTTGGCCGGGAAGGAGGACTGGTCGCGGGTATTGAGGTTGCCGCGCGGGAACTCGGTGTCCTCCCCCGGCTTCAGGGCCAGGCGGCGCCTGGCCTCGGCATGCAGGTCGCGCATCTTGCCGAACAGGGTGGCGCCGGTCGGGCACACGTAGGCGCAGGCAGCGTACTTGCCTTCCTTCATGCGGTGGGCGCACAGCTGGCACTTGGTGATCTGCGGGAAGGGAGTATCGTACTGGAAGCGCGGCACGCCGAACGGGCAGGCCGCCACGCAGTAGCGACAGCCGATGCAGGCGCCCTTGTCGTAGCTGACGATGCCGTTGAGCGGGTCCTTGGTCATCGCCGACACCGGGCAGGCCGATACGCACGACGGATCGACGCAGTGCAGGCAGGACACCTTCATGAAGGCATAGCCGTTCTTCTCGCTGTCCTTGGTTTCGCTGCTGCCGTCCTTGTACACCTTGATAACGTTGAGGGTCTTGCCGGAAATGTCGAGCGGGGTATCCCAGTATTGCTCCACCGTGGAGAACTCCGGCGGCATGCCGTTGGCCTCCTTGCAGGCCGCCACGCAGGCATTGCAGCCGATGCACAGGGTGCTGTCGTAAAGCAGGCCGACCGCCTCGGGCGGCATGGTCTTGTTGGGGCGCGCCTGGGCCGGCGCCCCTGAAGCAAGCAGGGCACCGCCGGCCAGTGCGCCTTTCAGGAAATCGCGCCGTTTCATGACCCGGCCCTCTCCGTTTCTTGCTTATCGCCTTTTTCAGGCGGCGGCACCGTCGCCTGGCCGAGATTCTTGGCCATGGCTGCGGCCGCGCCCACCGCCGCACCGGCTGCCGCCGCCACTACCGCAACGGAAGCGATGGTGGCGCCCGAGCCCTGTTCCTCGACGATACGAGGGAAGCCGAGAGGCGGCACCACGTTCTTCAGATCGGACAGGGCATGGATCGGCTTGGTGAAGCCGATGCCTTTTTCGGTGCAGCCGATGCAGGGATGGCCGGTACCAACCGGCCAGCTGGCGTTGCCAACGTCGCCGAACAGGATCGACGGGCAGTTGGCATAGGTTTCCGGTCCCTTGCAGCCGAGCTTGTACAGGCAGTAACCCTTGCGGTGGCCTTCGTCGCCGAATTCCATGGCGAAGCGGCCGGCATCGAAATGGGCGCGGCGTTCGCAGTTTTCGTGGATCAGGCGCGAATAGGCGAATTTCGGACGGCCCAGATGATCGACCTCGGGCAGTTTGCCGAAAGTCAGGAAGTGCACCACCGTCGACAGGAAATTGTAGGGGTTGGGCGGGCAGCCCGGGATATTGGGGATCACCTTGCCCAGCACCTCGGCAGCGCTCGATGCCCCGGTCGGATTCGGCCCGGTGGAAGGCATGCCGCCCCACGAGGAGCAGCTGCCGATGGCCACCACCGCGCCAGCATCGGCGGCGCACTCCTTGAGCATGTCGATCGCGGTCTGGCCGCCGATCTTGCAGTAAATGCCCTTGTCCCTGGTCGGGATCGCCCCTTCGACGACCAATAAATACTTGCCCTTGTTCTCCTTCATCGCCAGCCGGCGCGCCGCTTCGACCTGATGGCCGGCGGCCGCGAACAGGGTCTCGTGGTAGTCCAGCGAGATCACGTCCAGGATCAGTTTTTCCAGGGTGGGATGCTCGGCGCGCAGCAGGGATTCGGTGCAGCCGGTACATTCCTGGAAGTGCAGCCAGATGACGGAAGGCCGTTTCTTGCTCGCCACCGCTGCGGCGATCGCCGCGTCGGCGCCGGGCGGCAGGCCCATGGTGGCAGCCATCGCCGCGCACAATTGCAGAAAGCTGCGGCGCGAAATGCCCAGCCTGTTTTCAAGCATCACGATATTTTCGCTGCTTTCGATCCTGCTCTTGCTCATCGCTTGGCTCCCGATCCGTTGAAGTTCGAAACGCATCGACTAGACTTATGTCATATATAAAACATAGTTTATAAACTTAAAAAAACAATGACGCCGACCTGGGCAATCAACAAATTTGATGCATAATTACTTATTAATAGAGAAACAACCAGGAGATGCACATGGACAACCTCCCCAATGACTGGCTGGCGCTGCTGGCTCTGGTGTTCGCCCTGGGTTTGAAACACGGATTCGACCCGGATCACCTCGCCACCATCGACGGCCTGACGCGATTCAACGCCGCCAGCAACAAGCCGCGGCTGTCGCGCTGGTCGGGCCTGCTGTTTTCGCTCGGCCATGGTGCGGTAGTCACGGCAGTGGCGGTGCTGGTCGGCATCATCGCCAAGAAGTGGGAAATTCCGGTCTGGGTGGAAGACCTCGGCGCCTGGATATCGATCCTGTTCCTGCTCGCGCTGGGCGCGGCCAACCTGGCCGCAGTGCTGCGCGCCGGTCCCGGCCAGGTGGTGCGGATGGTCGGGCTGAAAGGGCGCTGGCTGGGCCAGCTGAGCCAAGCCAGCCATCCCGCCATGATCGCCTTTGTCGGCGCCCTGTTCGCCCTCTCCTTCGATACCCTCAGCCAGACTGCGCTGTTTTCCATGGCCGCCTCGAGCATGGCCGGCTGGCTGTTCTCGGCGGCGCTCGGCATGGTGTTCATGCTCGGCATGATCGCCACCGACGGCCTCAACGGCCTTTGGGTGTCGCGCCTGATCAACAAAGCCGACGAGCGCGCCCAGATCGCCTCGCGGGTGATGGGGCTGGCGGTAGGCAGCCTGAGCATCCTGGTCGGCCTGTTCGGCATCGCCAAATATTTCTTTCCCGGTATCGCCGCGCGCAGCGAGGGGCACGAAATGCTGATGGGCGGCACCGTGATCGGCACCGTGGCATTGAGCTTTTATCTTGCCCTGCACCTGGCACGCCGACAGACCGTCGCACGCCCTGTCCTGCCTTCCGATAGCGGAATCTACTGAGCCTTCTGTTTCGCAATGGTTTACGCTAACGGTTGGATTTCCGACACCGCGGAGGAAACATGCCGAAATTTGCCAAAAGATCAAAGAAGGCCGGCCTGCCGCCCGGCACGCTGGTTCACATCGGAAAAAAGCGGACCGAGAAGACCCGCGTCCGGCTGATCAATTACGACGAATCCAGCTTCCTGGACAGGGAAACGGAAGCCCCCGAGGAGTACTGCGCCGCCAGGGCAGCCACAGGCATCACCTGGGTCAACGTCGACGGCATCCACCAGATCGATCTGCTTCAGCGCATCGGCGAATGTTTCGGGCTGCATCCGCTGGTGCTGGAAGACATCATGAACACCGACCAGCGCCCTAAAATGGAGGATTTCGGCGATTACGTCTACATCGTGCTGAAAATGCTGTCCCTCAACGACCGCGGGGAAATCGCCGCCGAGCAGGTGAGCCTGATCCTGGGAAAGAATTTCGTGCTGTCCTTCCGCGAGCAGCATAGCGACATCTTCGACCCCATCGCGGAGCGCATCAAAAGCGGCAAAGGGTTCATCCGCAAATCCGGGGCGGACTATCTCGCCTATGCACTGCTCGATGCGGTGGTGGATCACTATTTCGTGGTACTGGAAAAGCGGGAAGAAGAAATCGACACCCTCGAGGAGGAAGTCATTGCCAACGCCACGCCCAGAACCCTGCAAAGAATCCACAAACTCCGTCGCGAACTGATTTTCCTGCGCAAGGCCATCTTCCCTTTTCGCAACGTCATCGGTGCGCTGGAACGCGGCGAATCAGCCTTCTTCGAGCCAACTTCGCGGATTTACCTGCGCGACATCTACGACCACACCATCCACATCATCGACACGCTGGAAACCTTCCGCGACCTCGCCGCCGGCCTGCTCGACATCTACCTGTCCAGCGTCAGCAACCGCATGAATGCGGTCATACGCATCCTCACCGTGATCGCCACCATCTTCATGCCGCTCACCTTCCTCGCCGGCGTCTACGGCATGAACTTCAAATACATGCCGGAGCTGGAATGGCCTTGGGGCTACCCGGCGGTGCTGCTGCTGATGGCGACCGTCGGCATCGGGATGCAGGTGTATTTCCGCAAGAGAAAGTGGCTGTAGCTCGAAAATATGGTCTTTATTTAAACGGCGATTCACCGCAGAGACGCAGAGGCGCTGAGGAAAGGAGTAAGCAGGGATGGGCGGCCTTATCGCCCAACTCGCAAAAACAGCGCAAGGAGAAACCAGGAAAGCCAAGCCTTTCTCTGCGAAACCTCTGCGTCTCTGCGCCTCTGCGGTTCAAAGCTTTTTTCTAGGTTAAAGCAACTCTCCGGCCATGCTAGAATTTAGCTCTCTCACTTTCTTTCAAGCCAATCCATGCCTCAGAGTACGCACAACCTGCTGACAGAGCTTCTTTCCGATCTGGAACAAACCAGGATACTGTGGCAACTGGCGGTGCTGGGATTCAGCCTGGCCCTGGCTTGGGGCCTCACCCGCCTGTTGAGGAGCCGCCTGCCCAAATCGGAAGGCGCGATCAAAGTCGGCCTGGGCGGGGTTTCCCGGGTGGCTTTTCCGCTGGTCGCACTGCTGCTAGTGGTGATCGGGAAGACCGTGCTCAAGAACTGGTACTCCATCAATCTGCTGAATATCGCCACTTCCCTGCTCCTGGCCTTGGCACTGGTCCGTCTTGCCGTCTATGCCCTGCGCAAGATTTTCGCCCCGAGCGGCTGGCTGCACAGTTCCGAGCGCTTCATTGCCACGGTAATCTGGATCGGCCTCGCCCTGCACCTCACCGGATTTCTGCCTGAAATCCTGGATGCCATGGACGAGCTCAGCTTCCATATCGGCAGGCAGAAAATTTCATTGCTCACCATCCTGAGCGGCATCCTGTCCGTCCTTGTCACCTTGATGGCGGCGATGTGGCTGGGACGGGTGCTCGAAAACCGGGTGATGGCCGCGGAAAACCTGGACATGAACCTGCGCGTGGTGCTGGCCAAGCTGTTCCGCGCCGTGCTGGTCGTGCTCGGCATCCTGGTCGCACTGCCCCTGGCCGGCATCGACATCACCGTGCTTTCGGTATTCGGCGGCGCCCTGGGTGTAGGCATCGGCTTCGGCCTGCAAAAAATCGCCAGCAATTACGTCAGCGGCTTCATCATCCTGATCGACCGTTCCATCCATCCCGGCGACTCCCTGACCGTGGAAGGGCGTTTCGGCACGGTTTCACAACTGACCGCGCGCTACATGGTGCTGAAGAGCCTGGACGGCACCGAAGCCATCATCCCCAACGAAACCCTGATCAGCTCCACCGTCATCAACCATTCCTATACCGACCGCCATTTCCGTGTCGGCATTCCGGTGCAGATCAGCTACCAAAGCGATCTGGAACGCGCCATGGCGATCATGAAAGAAGCCGCAACCCAGCAGCCAAGGGTGCTTGCCGACCCGGAAACCAAGGTCTTTCTCAAATCTTTCGGCGACAACGGCATCGACCTGGAAATGAGCATCTGGATCAACGACCCGGAAGAAGGGCAGCTCGGCCTTAAATCCGATATCAACCTGGAAATCTGGCGCCAGTTCCAGGCGGCGGGCATCGAAATTCCCTACCCGCAAAGAGATATCCGCATCATCGGCAACCAACCCGGCTAATTCCAACGATTGCGTACTGAAGTAACAGCCAACAAAAAACCCGCCGAAGCGGGTTTTTTGTTGGGCAATACCTGAAGAAAGCGCTTAGCTTAGCTTACTTCAGCTTGGTTTCCTTGTAGTCCACGTGCTTGCGCGCCACCGGATCAAATTTCTTGATCAGCATCTTTTCCGGCATGGTACGTTTGTTCTTGTCGGTAGTATAAAAGTGACCGGTTCCAGCAGTGGATTCCAGTTTGATTTTTTCACGTCCGCCTTTTGCCATTTTTCAGCCCCTTAAATGCTTTCGCCGCGAGCGCGTAGCTTCGCCAGCACGGCGTCGATGCCGTTCTTGTCAATGGTGCGCAAAGCAGCGCAGGAAAGGCGCATACTCACCCAGCGGTTTTCGCTTTCCACCCAGAACTTGCGGTTTTGCAGGTTCGGCAGGAAACGACGTTTAGTCCTGTTGTTGGCGTGGGAGACGTTATTCCCCGACATCGGCTTCTTGCCGGTGATCTTGCATACGCGGGCCATGGTATTGCTCCAGAAATAGAATAATGAATTACGAAAAACGCGATTTATACCCTATTTTCGCCCTGCAAGGCAAGAGAAAATTGCACTCGCTAGAGCAGGCCTCGCTCTGCGAATGACAGAAAACCGCTTCCGGCAACGATGAAATGATCCAGCACCCGGACGTCCACCAGGACCAGGGCGTTTTTCAGCGCCTGGGTCAGCACCTGGTCGGCATTGCTGGGTTCGGCCACGCCGGAGGGATGGTTATGCGCCAGGATCAGCGCGGCGGCATTATGGTGCAGGGCGCGCTTGACGACTTCCCTTGGGTATACCGAGGTCTGGGTCAGCGTACCGCGAAACAGTTCCTCGCTGACGATGACGCGATTTTGCGCATCCAGGAACAAGGCCATAAAGATTTCGTGGGGCAAGCCCTGTAACCGGAGCCGCAAATAGTCGCGCACAGCCTGCGGCGAGGACAGGGCATCGCGCTGCGCGATGTCCTCCTGCAATGCGCGCCGCGCCATCTCCAGCACCGCCTGCAACTGGGCATATTTCGCCGCACCCATGCCCTTGGTCTGGCAAAACTCCTTTTCACTTGCGGCGAACAAAGCGTTCAGGCCGCCGAAGCGCCCGTGCAGCTCCCGCGCCAGATCCACCGCACTTTTGCCCGGCAGCCCGGTACGCAGGAATATTGCCAGCAACTCGGCGTCCGACAGGCTGGACGCGCCTTTCTGCAGGAGCTTCTCGCGGGGTCGTTCCCCTTCCGGCCAATCGGTTATCGCCATGACAAATTCTTTTTGTTTAAAGTAGAATGAATGAATTATGACCGATTCAGCGAAAAAACGCCTGGTTCTCGGCGTCACCGGGGGCGTGGCCGCCTACAAAGCCGCAGAGCTTACCCGCCTGCTGGTGAAAAACGGCATCGAGGTGCGGGTGATCATGACCGAAGCGGCCCGCCACTTCGTCGCTCCGGCCACCTTCCAGGCGCTTTCCGGCAAGCCGGTGCTGACCGATTTATGGGACGGTCAGGCGGTCGGCGGCATGGCGCACATCGATGTCACGCGCAACGCCGATGCGGTGCTGATCGCCCCGGCCAGCGCAGATTTTATTTCCAAACTCGCGCACGGCGCTGCGGACGACCTGCTCTCCGCCGTCTGCCTGGCGCGCGCCTGCCCGCTCCTGGTCGCCCCGGCGATGAACCGCGAAATGTGGGACAACCCGGCCACCCAGCGCAACATCACCCAGCTCAGGCGCGACGACATCACCCTCCTCGGCCCGGCCAGCGGCCTTCAGGCCTGCGGCGAAACCGGCATGGGGCGGATGTTGGAGCCGGAAACGCTGCTCGAGGACATCGAATCGTTCTGGCATCCCAAGCTGCTGCAAGGCCAGCGCGTGCTGGTCACCGCCGGGCCGACCTACGAAGCGATCGACGCGGTGCGCGCCATCACCAACCTGAGCTCGGGCAAAATGGGTTACGCCGTCGCCCGCGCCGCCATCGAAGCCGGCGCGGAAGTCACCCTGGTCTCCGGCCCGACCTGTTTGACCCCGCCCACGGCGGCGAAAACCGTCGCCGTCACCAGCGCCCGGCAGATGCTCGAAGCGGTCAACCAGGAAATCGCCGAAGCCGACATCTTCATCAGCGTCGCAGCGGTTGCGGACTATTCCGTGCTCAACCCGAGCGCGCAGAAAATCAAGAAGGACGCCCACATCCTCACGCTGGAACTGGCGCCCAACCCCGACATCTTGGCCAACGTGATGAACCTGCCCAACCCGCCGTTCTGCGTCGGCTTCGCGGCGGAAAGCGAGAACCTTTACGAATTCGCCGAGATGAAGCGGCGCCGAAAGAACCTGCCGCTGCTGGCCGCCAACCTGGTGCAGGACGCCATCGGCAAGGAAGACAACGAGCTGATCCTGTTCGACGACGAAGGCGCCCATCCGCTGCCGCGCGCGCCGAAAATCGTACTGGCGAGGCAGCTGATCGCACATGTCGCCAAGCTCTACCATCATTCAGGAAATAAGAACGAGGCTTGAAATGAAAAAGAATCTGAAGAAAGTCGACGTCAAAATTCTCGACGAACGCCTCAGGCAGCACCCGCCCAGCTACGCCACGCCGGGATCGGCCGGGCTCGACCTGCGCGCCTGCATCGAGCACGTCATGACCATCCACCCCGGCCACACCGAGCTGATCCCGACCGGCATCGCCATCCATCTCTGCGACCCCGGCATGGCGGCGATGATCCTGCCGCGCTCCGGCCTGGGCCACAAGCACGGCATTGTACTCGGCAACCTGGTCGGCCTGATCGACTCAGACTACCAGGGACAGCTCTTTGTTTCCTGCTGGAACCGCGGCCACACGCCCTTCATCCTCAACCCGATGGAGCGCATCGCGCAGATGGTCATCGTCCCGGTGATCCACGCCGAATTCAATGTGGTAGACGATTTCGAAGCAAGCGAACGCAGCTCCGGCGGCTTCGGCAGTACCGGCCGCCACTAGCCTCACCCCTGTTCCGGGTGTGATGGAGGTAGGTTGGGCACGCTGTGCCCAACAAATAATCCGGGGTTTGTGATTTTGGGTTTGTCGGGCACGGGGTGCCCGACCTACATGCCTCGATAAATCATTAGCGCCCTCTGGGGCCGCCACCCATCCCGCCGCCGGGGCCCATGCCACCGCCGGGACCCATACCCCCTCCCATCGCAGGAGGCATATCCGGCAGGGTAACGCCTCGCTCCTTGGCACGCGCCTTCATCTGCTCGTGGTGCTCGGCGCGGATTCTTTCACGCTCTTCCTGGGTTTTTGCCGCGCGCATTTTGGCACGGTAAGCCACGCGCTCTTCCTGCGTCATCAACTGCGAGCCGAAAATCTGCTCCTGTTGCTTCACCTGTTGCGGCGCCTTCTCCTCGCCGACAACCAGCGGAGACATGGCCATCATCCCCACAGCCAGCGGCAACAACCATAATTTTTTGGACATAACGTTTCTCCTTACATGCAAGAAAAGTGGACGACCCACTTTTGCTTTATTATAGATGCTGTTATGGAATCTGCTCCCCGCTTCCTGTGTGACGTGATGCTGGCGCGCCTGGCCCGCTACCTGCGTTCCGCTGGTCTGGACACCACCCTCGCCGTCGAATCCGCAACCGACACCGAAATCCTGCGCGAGGCGATCGCCGAAGGTCGCTGGCTGCTCACCGCCGACCGCAAAGTCACCGAACACAAAGCCGCCAAGGGCCGCGTCATCCAGCTCCCCTTCGGCTCTCTCGACCTCCAGGCGGCAGTCCTGAGCGGACAATTCGACATCGACTGGCTCAGCCATGCCTTCACCCGCTGCCTGGTGGACAACGCTCCGCTCCAGCCCGCCACCCCGGAACACGCCCTGCAGGTGCCGGCAGATGTTCGTCAGCCGCAGGATGAACTACTGGCCTGCCCGAACTGCGGCCGGGTTTACTGGCGCGGCTCGCATTACAAGCGGATGCGCAGGAAGCTCGCCGAATGGCAGGAAGCATCGCGGCAAGCCTAGCGGCGGCTTCTATTTGTCGCGCTTCGCGCGTTGTTTGATGGCCGGGGGCAGCCCGGCAGCTGTACACCTTTCCTGCTTCGCCAAGAAAGCGTGTGCCAAAGAAGGCGACGCCCATCCCCCGCCCCTTCGGGGTTCCCTGCGCTGCTCGCCGAACCGGGCGGCTGCGGAACTCGGCCTACGGCCTCAGACAGTCCTCGCCGAAATCCCCCGGCCCGGCTGTGCTGCTCGGCGGCGGACCAAGGGGACCGAAAAGCAAAACCAAACCGCCCCACCCAGCCCTCCCCAGCGGGGAGGGCACCCAAAACACGGGCTCCGCCCACAAAACCTAAATCCCCCTCTGCACCGCCTCGGTTTTCCGGGTGAAGCGGGGGCCGTCGGCTGCGTTTGTCTGAGGCCAAAGGCCGAGTTTAACGCGGCCGCCCGATTTGCCCGGAAAATCGAGGGTAGCCCGCAGGGCCGGTGCGGGTGGGTGCCCTTTTGTTTGGTTACTTGTATTTTGGGCAAGCAAAATAAAGTAACCTGCTGCCGGGCAGCTCCCGGCACCTAAACATCTGCGCGTAGCGCATACAAAACATGCAGCGCAATGCGCTCAGCCATTACACCATTGGGCTGGCCCCCAGATAGGGGCAATCCCTATATACCCCAGAAGCCGGTTTCCCCTATACTTGAGTCAAACTTTCTTGCACAAGAAAATTCAGGATTAAAATCGAGCCTGGCCCCTTTTATGCTGGCTGCTCACCGCCGACCGCAAGATCACCGAACACAAAGCCGCCAAGGGCCGCGTCATCCAGCTCCCCTTCGGTTCTCTCGACCTCCAGGCGGCAGTCCTGAGCGGACAATTCGACATCGACTGGCTCAGCCATGCCTTCACCCGCTGCCTGGTGGACAACGCTCCGCTCCAGCCCGCCACCCCGGAACACGCCCTGCAGGTGCCGGCAGATGTTCGTCAGCCGCAGGATGAACTACTGGCCTGCCCGAACTGCGGCCGGGTTTACTGGCGCGGCTCGCATTACAAGCGGATGCGCAGGAAGCTCGCCGAATGGCAGGAAGCATCGCGGCAAGCCTAGCGGCGGCTTCTATTTGTCGCGCTTCGCGCGTTGTTTGATGGCCGGGGGCAGCCCGGCAGCTGTACACCTTTCTTGCTTCGCCAAGAAAGCGTGTGCCAAAGAAGGCGACGCCCATCCCCCGGCCCGGCTGTGCTGCTCGGCGGCGGACCAAGGGGACCGAAAAGCAAAACCAAACCGCCCCACCCAGCCCTCCCCAGCGGGGAGGGCACCCAAAACACGGGCTCCGCCCACAAAACCTAAATCCCCCTCTGCACCGCCTCGGTTTTCCGGGTGAAGCGGGGGCCGTCGGCTGCGTTTGTCTGAGGCCAAAGGCCGAGTTTAACGCGGCCGCCCGATTTGCCCGGAAAATCGAGGGTAGCCCGCAGGGCCGGTGCGGGTGGGTGCCCTTTTGTTTGGTTACTTGTATTTTGGGCAAGCAAAATAAAGTAACCTGCTGCCGGGCAGCTCCCGGCACCTAAACATCTGCGCGTAGCGCATACAAAACATGCAGCGCAATGCGCTCAGCCATTACACCATTGGGCTGGCCCCCAGATAGGGGCAATCCCTATATACCCCAGAAGCCGGTTTCCCCTATACTTGAGTCAAACTTTCTTGCACAAGAAAATTCAGGATTAAAATCGAGCCTGGCCCCTTTTATGTGGCCCCTTTTATGCTTTCAGGATTAAAATCGAGCCTGGCCCCTTTTATGCTTTTTTATGCTTTTGGCCCCTTTTATGCTTTACAGTTGCGCACCCGGAATCCGAGCCTCGAATGGTGCGCGCACCAAATGGCGCTTGGCATGGCCCCAGCGGCCCCCAGTACAAGAGAGTTAGCGGAGCTTGGTTCTTCAACGACCTTTCGCCATACACGGTCGCATCGCGACGGAACACCGTCTATCTGAATCCATGGGCCACATCTCCCTTGCCAGAAAATCTCTTGGCTCTGCCTCATGCTAAAACCGATGGCGCAGAGGTAATATGGGCCGACGGCAAAAGCCTTCAGGAAATTTTCGGGTTACACGAGGGGTGGCCGGAATGAGCGTTAACATTCCGGTGATCCAGACGCCTTGTAAAAGGGGCGCTTCGCTTGGGGCGTGGCTGCGCGGGCGCCTAATACCTCCACGTTAGGCTCAAACCCGGCTAATCAATTTCAAATACCAATCCATTCCCAAACACCAGCACCGCCCGCACTATCTTAGGTGCAAACACCCCCTCCATAGCCACCCTATACTCCCTCATCTGCCCCAGATAAGGCGCGGCACAAGCCACCAGATTCCCCTCTTCCGCCCTCTCGGCGGCCTTGAAATCCAGGATCCAGACACTGTCCTCGAATTCGACCAGCCGGTCGAGGCGCCGGCTCTCCCCAGACGCGGTGCGATAGGGCACTTCCTTCCAGGCGTTGAGATAATGGGCGGGGTCGAAAAAGCGCTGCAAATGAGGAGCCTGGATGAGGCGCAGGGCATCCTGCCAGAGCGCATCGAACTCGGCCTCGTCCGCTTCCAGCCTGTCTTGCAGCCGCGCCCGGTCGAGCACCGGCGCTGGCGGGGCGATCCATTCCAGCAGCGCGTGCAGCCGGATGCCGTGACGCTGCGCCTCGGTCTGGCGCTGGCTGATGCGTTTGCCGGTGGGGATGGCCGGCACAGTATGGGTATGGAAAACGGGGGGCGGCGCTGCTTCCGCTTGCGCAGTGCCTGCGGGCAGCTGTGGCATCTGGCCAAGCTCGCAGGTCTCCCCGGTTTCTTCGCCGGGCTCTTCCCCGGTCAGGGCATTGCGGATTTTTCCGTGCCAGCTTTCCTCGGACTTGCGTATTCCTTCGCTGCCGCTCACGATCAGCGCCTGACGGGCGCGGGTCATCGCGACATACAGCAGGTTCAGGTCTTCACGCCGCTCCAGTTGGGCTTCCGCATCGAAAACCGGCTGCCACTGCGCGGCGCGCTCGCGCTTGCCGGCGTAGAGGAAGAAGTGCTGCGGGCGCGGGCTTTCCGGCGGCCAGTCCAGCACAGCCCGATAGCCGCGCTCGTTGCGGGGCGAGGCATGGGCGTCGAGCAGCCAGACGATGGGCGATTCCAGCCCCTTGGAGCCGTGGATGGTGAGGATGCGCACGGCGTTGCCGGCATCGCCGACGATGCCTTCGTCCGGGGCCTCTTGCGCTGCCGCACGGCGCAGCTGCTGCAGTTGGTTGATGAATTTGGGCAGGCTGGGATAGCGGCCGCTGTCCATATTCAGCGCCTGTTCCATGAAAGCGTGCAGGTTGGCCTGCACCGCACCGCGCATCGCTTCCGGCACGGCGGCGGCGTAGCGCTGCAGCAAGTCGCCCTCGAAATAGATGCGGTCAAGCAGGTCGTGTACCGGCAGGGTGTCGGTCAGCGCGAGCCAGCCTTGCAGCAGGCCCAGGGCGCGGCGCAGTGCCGGGCTGGATAGATCCCGCCCGGCCACGGCGTGCAGACGCGCCCACCAGGAGCCATCGGCCTCGCACGCTAGCGCCATCAGGTCGTCGTCGCTACAGCCGAACAGGGGCGAGCGCAGCGCTTGGGCCAGGCACAGGTCGGCGAAGGGAGTGATAAGGAAAGTCAGCAGGGCGGTCAGATCGGCGCATTCCAGGGTGTCGAGCAGCCCGCCCTGACGCGAGCTGACGTAGGGGATGCGGGCTGCACGCAGGGCGCGCTCGTAGATTTCCAGCCGGGTGCGGCTGCGTTTCAGCAGCAGGATGTCGCGGAATTCCGCCGGTCTGCCCGCGCCATTCTCCGTGGATATCTGCCATGTGCCAACCATGCTGTCGATTTTTTCCGCCAGCTGCCGGGCTTCCCGCTCGACGCGCTGGTCTTCCTCTTCCTCCACCGGCTCGGTCAGGGGGTCGCGCAAGACCATGACGGACGGCTGGGCCTCGGCGGGCTCAGCTTGATCGTCCTGGGCCAGGGGCAGCACTTCCACCCGGCCGGGGATCTCGGCGTGATGGGCCTGGTGCAGCTCGAACCCGGTGAATTCCTCCTCCTGCCCGAACAGGCGGTTCACCGCCTCCAGCACCGGCGGCGCGCTGCGGCGGGAGACGTTCTGCTGCAGCCGGGCCGCGCCGTACCCCTGGTCCAGAAAATCGGCGGCGATGCCGAACAGGCGCGCATCGGCGCGGCGGAAGCGGTAGATCGCCTGCTTCGGGTCGCCCACCAGGAACACCGTCGGCGCGCTGCCCGCACCGGTCGAGGCATCGAGCCAGGAACGCATGATCTGCCACTGCAGCGGGTTGGTGTCCTGGAATTCGTCGAGCAGGATATGGCGGTAGCGGCAGTCGAGCTTGTACTGCATGTATTCGGCATGGTCGGAACGGTTGAGCAGCTGGTGGACGCGCCATTCCACGTCGGTGAAATCCACCGCCCGCCGCTCTTCCTTGAGGCGCTGGTAGGCGGCGAGCAGCCCCGCGCCGCAGCGCAGGCCGGCGCGGTTGAAGCGGTAGGCAGCCTGCGCGGCGAGCTGTTCCTTCGCTTCCCGCAGGAGGGAAGAAAGCGCCCGGTGCAGATCGAGAAAACGCGCCGCACCCGCCTCGCCCAGCCGCCCGGCCAGAGCCTTGGTGTATTCCCGCTTGCGGGGCTCGCCTTCCCCGGTAAGAAACACCAGGCAGAACACATCGAAATCGCTTCCCGCCAGGGCCTCACGCAGCTTTGTGGAATTTTTTAGATCGGTGGCGGTGCCACGCTCCAGCCAGCCGGAGAATTCCTCGGCATCGGCCGCCAAACGGCTATCGGCAAACAGATCGGCCAGCACGTCCCGCTCCGGCTCCACCGCCAGATCGCGGCGCAGGGCTTCCGCGGCGAAGGCTGCCGCATCCTCCGCCCCCTGGGTATAAGCCCACCATTCGGCGCGCTTGGCGACGAAATCGAGCAGCAGGCTGCGGGTGTTGTGCAGGCCGTGCTCGGTGAAGAGGAAATCCAGCGCCTGTGCAGCTTCCGAGCCGGGGTCGGATTGCAGCTCTTCGGCGAACAGTTGCCAGGCTTCCTCCAGCAGCGCGGAGGTCTGGTCGAGCAGCCCCCAGTCTCCGCCCGCGCCGCTCTCCAGCGGGGCGCGCTGAAGCAGTTGCAGAAACCAGCCGTGGAAGGTGTTGATGGTGATGCCGGGCTGGGCGGAGAGGAAGATTTCGAACAGGCTGCGGGCGCGGGGCAGCAGGGACTCGATTTCGTGCTCCGGAACAGCGCGCTCGCGCAGAAAGGCTCGCACTTCCTCGTCCGGCGCCAGCGCCAGCAGGCGCAGCCAGTCGCGCAGGCGCGCTGCCATTTCCTGCGCTGCCTTGCGGGTGAAGGTGATCGCCAGGATTTCGGACGGCGCCGCTCCGGCCAGCAGCAGGCGCACGATGCGCGACACCAGCAGCCAGGTCTTGCCGCTGCCGGCGCAGGCTTCGACCACTGCCGAGCCGGCAGGATTCAGTGCGGCGCGGCTGATCTCATTGCCCGTCATGATAATCCTTGCGGCACAGGCCGCTCATCTCGCACCAGGCGCACGCCTGGGCGCTGCCCTGGGCGGGCAGCGCAGCGCCCCGGTACAGGGCGTTGAACAGTTCGTGCAGGCGCTGCCCGGTGGCTTGGCTCAACGCATAAATGTCTTCCTGCGCCACCAGCCTGGTGCTGCCATCCTCGTCCACCGGCACGAATGCCGCTTCGACCACCGGCCCGCCCAAGAGCAGGGCATACACCGGCAACTGCACGTCCTCGCCCGGCGCTTCCAGCTTCTTCTGCAGGCCGACACGGCTCTGGGTCTTGTAATCCAGCACGGCGCAGGCTTCTTCCCCATCGTCCGACCGGGTGTCGACGCGGTCGATCCGGCCCTTCAGGGTCAGGCTGCGCCCATCGTCCAGTTCCAGTTCCAGCGTGCGCCACAGCTCGCCTTCGTGCCAGCGCCAGCCTTCCTGCTCGCGTGCCGCCTGCCAGTCGAGATAAGCGGGAATGCGCACCTCCCAGCGCAGCGCCCAGGCGCGGGCGAGGTAGTCCGCCTCCAGCGCCTGGTGGAATTCTTCCCGGCTGATGTCGCGCAGGGCCTGTTCCGTCTCGGCCCGGTCGCAGCCGCCGATGGCGGGATAACGCTGGTGGAAATGATGCAGGATGGCATGCACGTGCTCGCCGTAATCCTTTTTTTCCAGCGCCTGCTGCACTTCGTCCAGCTCGTTCAGGTGCAGGGCATGGCGGGCGTAAAACTGGTAGGGGCAGGCCATCAGGCTGTTGTAGCCGCTGGCGGAGAGACTGGTCGGCACCAGTTCCGGAGGCAATGAGGGTCTGGATGCCACAAAAGCATTCCCTCCCCCTGCCAGGGGGAGGGTTAGGGTGGGGGTTGGGAGCGGTGCTGGGGACGGGAGTTGTGAATCATCCACCATAACCCCCATCCCAGCCTTCCCCCTGAAAGGGGGAAGGGGTGCGTCCTGCGCTGACCATTCCTCTGCCGCCACTTCCCTGCGCGGCAGTTTTTCCCCATAGGCCAGTTCGTGGAAGGCTTCCAGCCGCTCGACCCACGGGCTCGCCAGATTGGGTTCGGCGTTCTTCCGTCCCTGCCAGGTAATAAGCAGGGTGCCGCAGTCCGCCAGCAGCGCGGTGAAATCCTGCCCCATCCGGCGCAATTCCTGTTCGAAGGTCGGCAGCCCCAGTTGCGCCCGCACCGACTGGTTGAAGAAGGCGCTTTCCTTTCCTCTTGCCGGGAAATGCGCGGCGTCGCCGCCGGCGACGATCACGCCGTCGAAGCGGCGCAGGCGCGCGGCACCGAGGTGGGTGAACACCACCGGGCTGGTGATGCCGGTATCGCGGAAGGTGGCGGCTTCGAGCTGGCTGTCGAGCCAGCGCCGCCATTCGTTCAGGGAGAACAGTCCCTGATCCTGACCCAATTCTTTTTGCAGGCGCTCGAGCAGACGCAGCAGTTGCTCCCCGGCCAAGTCCTGCGCCAGACCCTGGCGCAAACCCAGCACTTCCAGGCTTTCCAGCAGGCTGGCCAGCCATGCCGCCAGCCCGCGCTTGCGCGCGCCGAAGCGGGCCTGTGCCTGATCCAGCCGGGCCAGCAGCGTGAGCACGTCGTCCGCGCCTTCGCGCTGCGCCAGATTACGATAATGGTGCAAACCGGAAATCACGCTATGGCGGCGCACCAGTTGCTCCAGACCGTAGACGGCGTGCTTGCGCGTTCCCGCATCCCAGTCGGCGAAAATCAGCGGGGATTTGAGCAGGTCGAGCAAATCGAGATAATGGAAGCGGCTGGCCATGGCATCAAGCCAGCGCATCACCACGGCGCTGGCGGCCACGGTGGAAAAGGTCCAGCCGGTTTCGTCCGCGACCAGGATCTGGCCGCGCTCCAGCAGGGCGCGGGCGCGGCGCGCCACCAGCCGGTCCTGGGCGATCACCGCGATTGCGCTTTTGCCGGCCTGCAGCCACTCGCGGATCTGGCTGTCCACCGCCTGCGCCTCCTGCTCCAGGCTGTGCGCTTCGAGCAACTCAAGGCGGCTGGACAGCGGGCTTTCCGGGCAACGCTGGCGGAATTCGACGGCACGCTCGCGCAGGTCGGGCGGTGCCGCGTCTTCCGCGCCTACCGGCGACTGCCAGGCAACTTGCACCAACCGGCTCACATCATCGGCCAAAGCCTCACCGCCGCAGCCGTACAGGCGGACCGGCTGCCTTTCCCGGTAGCGGCGGAAAAAGTCCTGCTCCATCGGCGTCAGGCCGGACAGGCCGACGGCATACAGGGGTAAGGCAGCGGTATCGGCCAAACCGGCCAGCCGCAGATGGTAGGCGGTGGCGCTATCGACACGGCCATTGCCGCTGAGGCTCATGGCATACCACAGCTCGTGCACCAGGCGCGCCTCGAACTGCAGCGGCTCGCCGGCACGGGTGCGGTAGGCTTCCTCCAGCAGAGCGACGAACTCGGGGTAGGAGTCCGGCAGGCCGGTGCCCTGCCGGGCCATATCGTCGAACAGGCTGAGCAATTCCCGGCTGACATGCCACAAATCGGCGTCGGCAAACCACTTCCGCTCGCGCAAGGCCTGGTAAAGCAGGGCGGCACGGCAGCTGTCGGGGAGGATTTCACGCCCCAGCGCCGCCTCTCCGGCCCATTCCGTCAGGGTGGTCATGCGCGGCAGCAGCAGGGAGGGCACGCCCGCCGCCTCGCACAGCGCCTCGCCCATCAAATCGACGGCATGAAAATTCGGCAGCAGTATCACCAGGCCGGTCAGCCTGGGCAGCCGCTCCTGCTCCAGCGCGACGATTTCCCGCGCGGCGATACGCAGCAGGTTGGGGACGGGAACAGTGTCAACCGGGAATTTCCGCATTTTAGTGATAGGAGGTGTCCGGGAATACCGGGAACAATAGGGAACAACCTGATTTTATCCCGAAACCGGGTGGCATAATCAACGCATTACCCAACAATTCCCCTTGCCGGATTTTTTTGGTTAGGATAAAGTTCAAAAAATAACTTCATACCCGGCCCATAAACCGGCAACACGTCTGTCACAACACAATAGCAAACACAATCGTCTAGCTGTCACAGCGTTTCACCATCTTTTCCGTTGATTCTCTTTGAACTGGAGCAAGAACTCATGAGCGAGCATATCCATTACGTCACCGACGACACCTTCGAGCAGGAAGTCCTGCAATCCCCATTGCCCGTGCTGGTTGACTACTGGGCAGACTGGTGCGGCCCGTGCAAGATGATCGCCCCGGTTCTTGATGAAGTGGCGCAGGAATACGCCGGGCGCCTCAAGGTCGCCAAGCTCAACATCGACGAAAACCAGGCCACGCCGCCAAAATTCGGCATCCGCGGCATTCCTACCCTGATGATTTTCAAGAATGGCAACATCGAAGCCACCAAAGTCGGCGCCCTGTCCAAGTCCCAGCTGACCGCATTCATTGACAGCAATATCTAAAGCCGATAACCTAGCGCCTGACTGCCCGTTCCTCGGGCTCAGGCGCAAGCTTCTTCCCGCCGCACCCTGAAACTCCAGATCCACCTTGCTCCACCTTTGATCCACCTTTTCTACTGATTCATCCTACCCTACCGCCATGCGCTTATCCGATTTAAAACACCTCCCCGTCACCGAACTGGTGGAAATGGCGATCGCCAACGAAATTGATGGCGCCAGCCGCCTGCGCAAGCAGGACTTGATCTTTGCCTTACTGAAGAATCAGGCCAAGAAAGGCGAAAGCATTTACGGCGAAGGCACGCTGGAAGTCCTGCCGGACGGTTTCGGCTTCCTCCGTTCGCCCGACACCTCCTACCTGGCCGGGCCGGACGACATTTACGTCAGCCCCTCGCAGATTCGCCGCTTCAACCTGCACACCGGCGATTCGATCGAGGGTGAGATCCGCACCCCCAAGGAAGGGGAGCGCTATTTCGCACTGGTCAAGGTGGACAATGTCAACGGCGAACCGCCTGAGAACTCCAAGCACAAGATCCTGTTCGAGAACCTGACGCCGCTGTTCCCGAATCAGCCGATGATTCTGGAGCGCGATATCCGGGCGGAAGAGAACATCACCGGCCGCGTCATCGACATGGTCGCGCCGATCGGCAAGGGCCAGCGCGGCCTGCTGGTGGCCTCGCCGAAATCCGGCAAGACCGTGATGCTGCAGCATATCGCCCACTCCATCGCCGCCAACCACCCGGAATGCTATCTGATCGTGCTGCTGATCGACGAGCGCCCGGAAGAAGTGACGGAAATGCAGCGCTCGGTGCGCGGCGAGGTGGTTTCCTCCACCTTCGACGAACCCGCCACGCGCCACGTCCAGGTGGCCGAAATGGTGATGGAAAAAGCCAAGCGCCTGGTGGAACACAAGAAGGACGTGGTGATCCTGCTCGACTCCATCACCCGCCTGGCGCGTGCCTACAACACCGTGGTACCGTCTTCCGGCAAGGTGCTCACCGGTGGCGTGGACGCCAACGCCCTGCAACGCCCGAAGCGCTTCTTCGGCGCGGCGCGCAACATCGAGGAAGGCGGCTCGCTCACCATCATCGCCACCGCGCTGGTGGATACCGGCTCGCGCATGGACGACGTGATCTACGAGGAATTCAAGGGCACCGGCAACATGGAAATCCACATGGATCGCAAGATGGCGGAGAAGCGCCTGTATCCGGCGATCAACGTCAACCGCTCCGGCACGCGCAAGGAAGAATTGCTGATCAAACCCGACATCCTGCAAAAAATCTGGGTGCTGCGTAAACTGCTCTACCCGATGGACGATCTGGAGGCAACAGAGTTTCTGATCGACAAGATCAAGGCAACCAAGAACAACGCGGACTTTTTCGATTCCATGCGCCGGTGACAGCCGGACTTGATAAAGCCCATTTTTTAGAGGATAATCCCTCTTTTTCAAGAATTCGGCCCTAAAAAAAGCCGCCAGATTCCAAGGATTTAAGCCATGAAACCGGAAATTCATCCCGACTACAACGAAATCGACGTAACTTGCAGCTGCGGCGAAAAGTTCAAGACCCGCTCCACCATGAACAAGGCGCTGGGCATTGAAGTCTGCTCGATGTGCCACCCGTTCTACACCGGCAAGCAGAAGATCGTCGACACCGCCGGCCGCGTCGAGAAGTTCCGCCAGAAATACGGCATGAAGTAAGCTTCGACGCTACGCAGCAACATATAAGGCAGCTTGAGGCTGCCTTTTTTGTTTATGCCGGGTTGGCTAAAATAAACCTAAAAAAGCAGTTCAAGCCACAGAGAACACAGAGATGGCAATGAGCCAACCCACAGACATTACCTATTTCAGCACGCGTTCAACCTTGTTCCTGCTTGCCGCGCTCTGCCTTGCCTGGATACTGCCCGGCCTGATCGGCCACCAGCCCTGGAAACCCGATGAAGCCTACAGCTTCGGGCTGATTTACCATATTCTCCAAAGCGGCGACTGGATCGTACCGACCCTGGGTGGCGAGCCTTTCATGGAAAAGCCGCCGCTGTATTACCTCACTGCGGCGCTATTCGGGAAAATATTCTCCTTCGCGCTCCCCCTGCATGACGCAACACGCCTGACCACCGGCTTTTTCATGGCGATCGCGCTGCTGCTCACCGGGCTGACCGGCAGGGAACTGTGGGGCAAGGGCCATGGCCGCCTCGCCGTGCTGATCCTGATCAGCTGCCTGGGGCTGCTGATCCGTGGTCATGAAATGATCACCGACACCGCCTTGCTGGCCGGTTTTGCCATGGCCATCTACGGCCTGGCGCTGAGTCGCAGGAGATTCGCACTGGCAGGTTTCTGGCTCGGCACGGGAACCGGTATCGGTTTCATGTCCAAGGGACTGATCGCCCCCGGGATCATCGGTCTGACGGCCCTGCTGTTGCCGCTCGCATTCCGCCACTGGCGCAGCCGGGATTACGTGCTGTGCCTTGCCATCACCTTCCTCGCGGCTGTGCCATGGCTGACCATTTGGCCGACCCTGCTTTATCTGCGCTCGCCGGAACTGTTCCGGGAATGGTTCTGGATCAACAACCTGGGGCGATTCCTCGGATTTGCCAAACTCGGCCCCGGCAGCGATCACTGGTATTATTTAAAAACCCTGCCCTGGTTCGCCTGGCCGGCGCTGCCGATTGCGCTGTGGACGCTGTGGCAGGGACGACGCACCGTCTTCAGGCAAGCCGGGATTCAGCTTGCCCTCACCGTCTTTCTGGTAATGCTGGGGGTATTCAGCCTGGCTTCCGACGCGCGCGAGCTCTACGCCCTGCCGATGCTGCTGCCCCTCTCGCTGCTGGCCGCACCCGGCATCAACACCATACGGCGCGGCGCGGCCAGCGCACTGAACTGGTTCAGCATCATGACCTTCGGCTTTATCGCCGGCGTGTTCTGGTTCTTCTGGTTCGCCATGATCTCCGGCCATCCTGCCGCCCGGGCAGAGCACCTGCAAAGATTGCAACCGGGTTACATCCCGGCGTTCGAACCGCTGCACTTTGCCATCGCGCTGTTGGCCACCCTGGCCTGGCTGTTCATCATTTTCTGGGCAAGATCCCTGCCCCGCAATCCGCGTGCCGTGCTCAACTCGGCGACCGGCATCACGCTGGTGTGGGTGATCATGATGACAGTGTGGCTGCCCTGGCTCGATGCCGGCAAGAGCTACCGTTCCATGATCGCCTCCCTGCAGCAAGCCTTGCCCGCTCGCCACGACTGCATCTCCAGCAGCAAACTGGGCGAGCCGCAGCGTGCCCTGCTGGAGTACTACGCCGGCATCTTTACCCGACGCACGGAAACCCACCGGGGGATAGAGTGTGATCTGCTGCTGGTGCAGGGCCGCGCCAAGGACCCGGAAGCGCCTCCCGGCCCGGAATGGGACAAAATCTGGGAAGGCAACCGGCCCGGAGACAAATTGGAGCGACATTGGCTGTTCCAGCGCAAACCGTCCTGAAGCCTGGAGCTTTACTTCCGCATTTTCTTTCTGATCTGATCCAGGGTATTCCTGGCGGCGTCCTGCTCCGCCCCCCCCAGGAGGACGGCCTGATTTGCCAAATCCAGCGCTTCGGGATAACGTTCTTGCTCGGCCAGCGCTTGGGCAAGGTTGTTGTAGGCAATGGCGGACTTCGGATGATCCAGCGTGGCCTGCAGGTAAGCTTTTTCGGCGCGCTTCCAGTCGCCTTGGGCGTAGGCCGCATTGCCCAGGCCGATGCGGGCTGAAAGATTGCGCGGCCAGCGTTTGAGAGCGGCTTCATAGGCGGATTCGGCACTCTTCGGCGGGGCGACCTTTTCCAGAGCCACTGCTGCGGCCACATATGCAGCTTCAGTCGCAGTGCGGGGCATCCTGCCCGGCGGCAGCGCAAGCATGGCCCAGTAGCCGGCGCGCTCCCAGGTATGCTCGAATGTCGTTAAAGGCAGCACCTGCCGCTGCTCCAGGCCGGAGCGCAGGATGATTTCCTCGCGCTTGAGGTCGTAACCCACCACCACCGCGTAATGCCACACCGGATACCAGCTCAGTGCGAGGTTTTGCAGCACGACCACCGGCGACCCGGCAGCCACTTCCGCCAGCAAATCGTCCAGCTTCGGCGCCAGCTCATAGGCCAGCAGGCCATTGCGCCGCGTGGCGGCCAGCATCTCGACTTGCAGGCTGCCCTCGAGTCCCGGCAGGTACACTTGCGGGGTCAGGTCCTGCGGCGTCACTTTGGCACCCCCCGCATTAAGCGCCATGGCGAGTGACGCCGGGCCGCACTGGTGGGTCTCCTGGGGATAGAACGGTACCTTGCTGAGCTCCACCTGCTGCGGCAGCTGCCTGGAGCTTGTCTTGAGCAGGGACTGCGTCTGCGGCGTGGCGCAGCCGCCCAGCCAGATCAAAAAGAAAACGCCCGCGATTAGGCGGGCGCAGACTTGAAACAACATGGTTCGAAGTTACTTGATCGAGCGTGTAAACGGAAACACTTTGGTAAAGCCCAGAATGTCCGTCACCAGCAGGACAATGAAAATGGTGAACAGAATCCCGATAATTTCACCACCGGCGGGCATCTTGTCCAGCTTGCCCGCAACCTTCTGCACCTCTTCGTCGGTCAGTGCATCCACACGCGCTTTGGCGGTGTTGACGTCGACCCCCTGAGCCTGCAATTCGTTGCGCACGTCTTCACGGTCAAGGAAGGAACGAATACGCTCGCGCTCGGATTGGGACTGAGCGGATACGGCCACCTTGTCCGTTCCCACCAGCCCGGCATAAGCCGACTGGAGCGGCAGGCCAAGGCCCAAAACGCTGGCGATCAGCAAGCGGCTGGTCATGCGCATGAAACGTGAATTCATTGTTATTCCTCCTATAGATTTGTAGATAGATAAGCTGCACATGGTACACAAAACCATTTTGCACAATGGTTACTCTTTATTAATTTTCAGCATAGTCTATATATTTCACCTGTCAACAATCGACCGGCCTTGCTGGTACTTTATTGAAATGCCGGGCACATCATGCAGCCATGCACACAGAAGGGAAAGTAGCGATTGTTACCGGGGCAAGCTCAGGAATTGGCTGTGCTATGCTTAAAAAGATTTTAAGCCTTTTGGAAATATCGTTTTTTCGAAAGGCTAACAAGCCTATCCGGCCTTATGTGTGATACCGCACGGAGGTGCCTGGGTAAGCGCAGGTAGTACGTGAAGAGCTAGGGTTGGTGTCGCATTCCGTTGACAACCATGACTCCGACCCTGGTTATCGAACTGGAGGTCACAAAATGCTGAAAATTCGCTACATATTCATTGTGCTAGGGATGCTGTTGTCCTCAGTGGCTTCTGCTGCTGTTCAGGTGAGCATCGGGATCGGGCTTCCGCACGTAAGCATCGGGATCAACCTGCCGGTATACCCGCAACTCGTCGCCGTGCCAGGTTACCCGGTCTACTACGCGCCACGGCTGGAAGTGAACTTCTTCTTTTATGACGGTATGTACTGGGTCTATCAGAATGATGACTGGTACGCGAGTTCCTGGTACAACGGACCCTGGTGGCTTGTGGGTCCAGAAGCTGTGCCGGTGTTCATCCTGCGAATTCCTGTGCGCTACTACCGCCAGCCACCCCCGTACTTCCGCGGGTGGCGGCCGGATGCGCCGCCACGCTGGGGTGATCACTGGGGCCGTGATTGGGAACAGCGTAGAAGCGGTTGGGACAGATGGAACCGCCGCGCCGTCCCGGCGCCTGCCCCGCTGCCTGCCTACCAGCGGCAGTATTCAGGGGATCGTTATCCCCGACAAGTGGAGCAGCAGCAGGAGCTTCACCAGCAGAATTACCGTTACCAGCCGCGTGACCCCGTAGTGCGGCAACACTATCAGGAGCGGGCAGTGCAACGAGCGCCTTCTCAGCAGGAAAGACGGGGAGCGCCTGATGATAGACGTTCCAGGCAGCAGGATATCCAGCGTTCTGCACCACACCAGCAGGATGGCCCAGCCGCCCCGCGCTCACAGTCACCACAAAGGGGAGGCGAAGACGGTCAGAGGCCAACCCCAGCCTCTCCACAACAGGGACGCCCGGAAATTCAAGATCGCAGGCAGCCGCCACAGCCAAAGCTAGACCAGCGTGAGCAGCAGACGCCAAGATCGCAGGGCCGGGAAGAAAGACAGCAAGACAAGGACGCCACGCGCGAGCCAAAACCAAAACAAGGACAAGGACAAGGACAAGGACAAGGACAAGAACGAGAGCGGGGTCGGGATCGCAATGAGTAATGCAAGCTGCATCCGATCTCTATGAACTTACATAACGTAACAGCAGGAAAGTCATCGGCTCATGTCTTCGTGCGTTAATCAAGAACCATCAACAACAGGGGATTCAACATGAAACGTTTTCTCATTGCAGCGGCGATAGTCGCCACCACCGTCACCACCCCGGCACTCGCTGCCGACGTTGGAGTCTCGGTCAGCATCGGCCAACCCGGCTTCTATGGGCGGATCGACATCGGCGACTTTCCTCAGCCACAAGTGATCTATCCTCAGCCGATAGTTATCGGACGGGTACCGATGAGCCGCCCGCCGATCTATCTGCGCGTCCCTCCGGGCCACGCCAAACATTGGAGCAAGAACTGCCACAAATACAACGCCTGCGGCGAGCGGGTCTACTTTGTGAAAGACGACTGGTACAACCGCGAGTATGTACCGCGTTACCAGGAACTGCATCGTGACCGCCGGGATGACCGCCGTGACGAGTACAGGGACGACCGCCGGGATGATCCTCGTGGGAAGCAAAAGCACGACCGCCAAGGCAATGATCACGACCGTGGCCGTGGCCGTGATCGCTAAGAAACCGCTAATTTATTCGTCGCACCGGCGAAAGCCGGTGTCCAGTGCTTTGAATTTTCTAGATTCCGGCCTTCGCCGGAATGACGGAATTTGATTTATTCAGCGTATCCTAACTAACATCCGTCCATTCCGGACAACCATTTGATGAACAGGTCCGCAGTACCTGCCGAACGAGTTAAGATTAGCGCCGTAATTCTGGCCGGAGGCCAGGCTCGGCGCATGGGCGGCGCCGACAAGGGGCTGGCGCTCCTGAACGGCCGCCCCCTGATCGCCTGGGTACTGGAACGCATTGCGCCGCAGGTCGATGAGCTGTTCATCAGCGCCAACCGCAACCTCGACCAATACCGCCTCTTCGGTCGCCCGGTGCTGCCTGACGCATCCCCCGACTTTCAGGGGCCGCTCGCCGGGCTGCTCCGCGCCATGACCGAAGCCGCCCACCCGCTGATTCTAAGCGTACCGTGCGACACCCCTTTTCTGCCTGACGATCTGGTTGGGCGACTGACTGACGCACTCGAGGAAAGCGGAGCAGACATTGCCATCCCGGTTTGCGGTGGGCAGGTTCACCGCGCAGTTTGCCTGTGCCGGCGCAGCCTTCTGCCCGGCTTGGAAAATTTTCTCGTTCAGGGTGGTCGACGCGTCGGGGAATGGCAATCCATGCTTCGGCGCGTCGAAGTGCCATTCGACGACGAACGGAGTTTTCTCAACCTCAACACCGCGGACGAACTGGCCGCCAGCGGAGAACGGGTCGAAACCCGATAATGCGTGTAAGCCACGCCGCAATAGGACTGTAGAATAAAAATGGCCCGGCCGGACTCCTGCCGGGCCATTTTTTGAAGCGGCTCAACTAGCCGAAGCGATGCTTGGCGCCTTTGCTGATTTTATCCATTTCTTGATGCGCTGGGCATCGCCGACGCGCGACAGCTTGCCCCAGGAATCGAGCAGCACGATCACCATCGGCCGGTTCGCGATATTTGCCTGCATCACCAGGCAATGGCCGGCCTCGTTAATAAAGCCGGTTTTGGAAAGCCCGATCTCCCAGGTCTTGTTTCGCACCAGCATGTTGGTGTTCTTGAACTGAACCCGGCGCGGCCCGCCGCGCAACGCCACGTCATAGAATCCCGTGGTCGTCATGTCGCGGATCAGGGGATAAGCGTGAGCGGCGTTGACCATCTTGACCAGATCCTGCGCGGTCGAGATGTTATTGCTATTCAGGCCGGTGGAATCAACAAACCGGGTATGCGACATGCCAAGACTTTCGGCCTTGCGGTTCATCGCAGCAACAAAGGCCGAAAAACCGCCGGGATATGCACGGGCCAAAGCCGCCGCCGCACGGTTCTCGGAGGACATCAGCGCCAGTTGCAGAGCCAGTTGGCGACTGAGCTTCGTACCGACCTTGATCCGGGAGTGCGTACCCTTCAACGCGTCCCTGTCTTCGCTGCTGATGGCAATTTTTTCATCGAGGGGCAGTTGCGCGTCCAGCACCACCATCGCCGTCATCAACTTGGTGATGGAGGCAATCGGCATGCGCGCATCGGCATTCTTGCCGAACAGAATGCGGCCGGTCTTCTGATCCACAACCATCGCCGACGACGAACGCAGGTTGAGTCCGGAATTGCGGAAGGCGATCGGTGCTTCTTCGTTCGCGAGTTGGGTCTCGGCCTGAAGCGCAATACCCCCAGCCTGATCCATCTGGCCCTGCGCCTGGCCGATCTCGCCAGCTATTGTTGCGGATGCAATGAACCACGCGCATCCCGCCACCCAGTTTAACCGCATGCTTCCTCCTTGGAACCAGGACTTAAGAACTTGACTTCAAAGTGTAGACCAATTCCGCAATAAATGTAAAACCAATTTCTATACATATTAGCTCATCCCCATAATTTATCTAGATAAATAGAAATCAGAGTGCAACCCGATTCCCACCCATCCAGCGATATTTTCTGGCATTTTCAATGCAACGTGCTAATAATTAATTTAATAGTTTATGTAGTTTATGCATCGCCCAGGGGGAAATATTAATGGAGCCCGACAACCATGAGGTACACATCGATCTGGAATCCAGGCAAGCCGCTTTATTGCTTGAACGACTGGAAACCTTGCGTGACGAATTGGGTGTAGTGGGCGAGGATCTCATCAACTTGCTGCGAAGCGCAGGCGTGACCCCGCCCGCCGAACCCGGCTAATCTGCCAAAAAAGCCGGGAACGGCTAGTCGCTTACATCCGATCAATCATCGCCTGGCCGAAAGCAGAGCAGGAAACCTGGGTCGCACCGGGCATCAACCGCGCAAAATCGTAGGTTACGCTTTTTGCTTCGATGGCCCGCTCCATCGACTTGACGATCAAATCGGCCGCCTCGATCCATCCCATGTGGCGCAGCATCATCTCGGCAGACAGGATGATGGAACCGGGATTGACATAATCCTTGCCGGCATATTTCGGCGCGGTGCCGTGGGTTGCCTCGAACATCGCCACGCTGTCGGAAAGATTGGCCCCCGGCGCGATGCCGATGCCGCCCACCTGGGCTGCCAGTGCGTCGGAAATGTAGTCGCCGTTCAGGTTCAGGGTGGCAACCACGTCGTATTCGTCGGGGCGCAACAGGATCTGCTGCAGGAAAGCATCGGCGATCACGTCCTTGATCACGATGCCATTGGGCAGTTTCATCCATGGCCCGCCGTCCAGCAGTTCGGCACCGAACTCGCGCTGGGCCAGCTCGTAGCCCCACTTCTTGAATCCGCCCTCGGTGAACTTCATGATATTGCCCTTGTGCACCAGGGTCACCGAGCTGCGCTGGTTGTCGATGGCATACTGGATCGCCCTGCGCACCAGCCTCTCGCTACCCTCGATCGAAACCGGCTTGATGCCGATCGCCGAGGATTCCGGAAAGCGGATTTTCTTGATGCCCATTTCATTCTGAAGAAAAGCGATCACCTTCTTCGCTTCTTCAGAATTGGCTTCCCACTCGATGCCGGCATAGATGTCCTCGGTATTCTCGCGGAAAATCACCATGTCGGTCTTTTCCGGCTCCTTGACCGGGCTCGGCACGCCCTGGAAATAGCGCACCGGCCGCAGGCAGACATAGAGATCAAGCATCTGGCGCAGCGCCACGTTGAGCGAGCGGATGCCGCCGGAAACGGGCGTGGTCAAGGGACCCTTGATCGACACCACGTACTCCCTGATCGCCTGCACGGTTTCTTCGGGCAGCCAGGTATCGGGATCGTAAACCTTGGTCGCTTTCTCGCCGGCGTAGATTTCCATCCAGGCGATCTTGCGGCGGCCGCCATAGGACTTGTCCACAGCCGCGTCCACCACCTTGCGCATCACCGGCGTGATATCCACGCCCGTACCGTCGCCCTCGATGAAGGGAATGATCGGATTGTCCGGCACATTCAGGGAAAAATCGGCATTCACCGTAATTTTGCTGCCCTGCTGCGGCACTTGAAATTTTTGCATCATGTTTGCTCCAGTATAATGTTTTCCATGAGCCGACTTATCCTGTTCAACAAGCCCTACGGCGTCATCACCCAATTCAGCAGCGACGGCAAGCATGCCACGCTGAAAGAATTTATTCCCCTGCCCGGCGTTTATCCGGCTGGACGCCTGGACACCGACAGCGAGGGGCTGCTCATTTTAACCGATGACGGTCCTTTGCAACACCGCATCAGCGACCCCCGCCATAAATTGCCTAAAACCTATTGGGCTCAGGTGGAAGGGATTCCTGACGAAGCCGCGCTGGAAAGCCTGCGCCGGGGAGTGGATCTGGGCGACTTCATCACCCGGCCAGCCGAGGCGCGCCTCATCGATGAGCCCCCGAATTTGTGGCCGCGCACGCCACCGGTCCGCTTCCGCAAACAGATTCCCACCCGCTGGATCGAACTCGTCATCCGCGAAGGCAAGAACCGGCAGGTGCGGCGCATGACGGCGAAGGTCGGATTCCCCACCCTGCGCCTGATACGATACCGCATCGGCGACTGGACCCTCACCGGCCTGGCTCAGGGCGAATGGCGTGAAATCACGCTCGCCTGAACAAACTAAATAACTTGTATCCTGCCGTCAACCACACCACAAACCGGTCGTTATTGGATGTGACGCGCCATCGTGTCGCTTGAGTTTGAAACTTAACCAGTTAAAAGGAACCAAAAATGAGCAAAATTCTGTCCGCCCTGATCGCCGCTGCTTTCGCCGCTGTTACCTTCTCCGCTGTTGCTGCTCCTGCTACCCCTGCTACTCCTGCTACTCCTGCTGCTCCTGCTGCTCCTGCTGCTCCTGCTGCTCCTGCTACTCCTGCTGCCGCCGAAGCTCCTAAGGCTGAAACGGCCAAGCCTGCCAAGAAAGCTAAAAAAGCTACCAAGAAAGCTAAAGCCAAGAAAGCTGACGCTGCTATGGAAGCCGCTCCTGCTGCCAAGTAATACCGGCGCAAGAAACGAAAAAGGCGGGGGAAACCCCGCCTTTTTTTATGGGCATCCTAACGCTCACCCGCATCGGCTTCGCGTAACAGACGCATGCCAACCAGCGTGTAGCGCGTCTCCGGCGAATTTCAGTTGCGGTACGACGAGCGGGCATAGAACGACCAGGTATGCCACGATCCGCCACGGCGCACGCGCACCTTGCCCGATGCGGGACCCTGGGGATCATAGCCCGGCGACATTGCGTAATAATCGTCGTCATACCAGTCTGCACACCACTCCCACGCGTTGCCGTGCATGTCGTAAAGGCCCAGAGCGTTCGGCGCGAAACTGCCTACCGGGGCGGTGAACTCGAAACCGTCAACCCCCGCAAGCGCATAGTCTTTCCACTGCGGCCAGCTCGCCTTCGTATCGGCGGCGAAGGTATTCGCGACCTTCAGCAAGGATAGCGGATCGTTGCCGCTGTGGTAACGCGTTCGGGTGCCCGCACGGGCGGCATATTCCCATTCGGCTTCGGTCGGCAGGCGATACTTTTCCCCTTCCTTCTCGCTGAGCCAACGGCTCATCGCCACGGCATCGTTCCAGGTGACATTCACCACCGGATGATCGTCCCCCTGCTTGAAGCCGGGGTTGCGCCACGAATACTTCGGATTTCGCCCCTCGAAGGCATCGCCCCGTTCCGATTTTTCGGGATCGTAATCGGGGTTGTAGCCGTATCCGCCGGTGCCATCGGCATCCGCTTCCGGCTGGTAGCCGGACGCCTCCACGAACCTCCTGAATTGGCCGACCGTCACCTCGTGCTGCCCCAGGTAAAACGGCCGAGTGATGCGCACCTTATGCACCGGCGCTTCATCGACCAGTTCCACGAAACGCTCGCGGCCGTATTGCGGATAGGCGCTTGCGAGCGCTTCGGGCGACTCGTCACTCCCCATCATGAACTCGCCGGACGGAACCAGAATGAACTTCATGCCCAGCCAGTTCTCAACCTCCTTCGGCGATGTTTTTCCGGGCTCGACCGACCACACGGGCGAGACCATCAGCGCAGCAAAAAGAAAAGTCGTTACACGTGCCCACATATCGGGCTAAAGGAATCGGTCCAGCAGCTTGCGGCTGCCCTGATCCAGCGTCTGGATATCCCGGATCAGGAAATGGATCCCATTGCTGTCGGCGATAAGCAGGGTGGATGCGGCAAGACGACGGATATCATCCTCCCCCTTGAGGATAAAAGTGGTGGGACCACGATCGGTTTCCACCTGCCAGGTGCTGGGCGTGGCAAAGCTGGAGACGCGGCGGATAGCGCGAATTTCCGGCATGAATTCCCGGCTCGCCAGCTCCTCTTCCAGAAGAATGCGCGATTCGTCCGGCAAATCCGTCAGGCAATCAATCCAGGCCAGTTCGTGCCCGTCGGCAGTGACCAGTGAAATTCCTTCTGCGGGAGCGGCGATGGGAAAGGCGTGTACGGGCACCACGCCATCATGAACTTCACCATCTGCGCCGGTAAAGACCAGCCTGCCGAAAGCATTGCGGGTGAGTTTGAAATCAATCGCCTTTTTCATGCGGCTTTCCCTTGTTCTCGACATCCGGTTCCTTGTCGTCCATGTCCGTATCCACGTTGCGCGCTTGCGCCTGATAGAGGCGGAAATAGGCGCCCTCGCGGGCCATCAGCTCGTCGTGGTTGCCCACCTCGACCACCTGCCCGCGATCGAGCACCACCAGCCGGTCGGCACGGCGCAGGGTGGAAAGCCGGTGCGCAATGGCGATGGTGGTCCGTCCCTGAACCAGGTTGTCCAGGGCTTTCTGGATTTCCTTCTCGGTCGTCGAATCGACCGACGAGGTGGCTTCGTCGAGGATCAGGATGCGCGGGTCGATGAGCAGCGCCCGGGCGATGGAAATGCGCTGGCGCTCGCCGCCGGACAGGGCTTGGCCGCGCTCGCCGGCCAGTGAATCATACCCCTGCGGCAAACGCAGGATGAACTCGTGGGCGTGCGCGGCACGGGCTGCGGCAACGATTTCCGCCCGACTGGCGTCCGGCTTGCCGTAGGCGATGTTCTCGGCGATGGTGCCGAAGAACAGGAAGGGCTCCTGCAGCACCAGGCCGATGTTGCGCCGGTATTCGGATATCGGCAGGGAGCGGATATCCACCCCGTCGACGCGGATAGCACCCTCGGACACGTCGTAAAAGCGGCAAATCAGGTTGGCCAGGGTGCTCTTGCCCGACCCGCTGTGCCCCACCAGGCCGATCATCTCGCCGGGGGCGATGGTCAGGTCGACACCCCGGATCACCGTGCGGTTGCCATAGCGGAAACCGGCGTTGCGAATCTCGATTCCTCCCTGCACCTGCTCGAGGTGAACCGGGGTGGCTGGCTCTGGAACGCTGGAGACGTGATCGAGAATGTCGAAAATGCGTTTTGCTCCGGCGGCGGCCTTCTGCGTCACCGAAACGATGCGGCTCATCGAGTCGAGCCGCGTATAGAAACGGCTGATGTAGGCCAGGAAGGCCACCAGCACGCCCACCGTGATCTCGTTGCGCGAGACCAGCCAGATGCCGAATGCCCACACGACGAGCAGCCCGATTTCGGTCAGCAGGGTTACGGTAGGCGTGAACAGGGACCAGATTTTGTTCAGCCGGTCGTTGACCGCGAGGTTGTGCTGGTTGGCCTCGCGGAAGCGCGCCGCTTCGCGCTTTTCCTGGGCAAAGGCCTTGACCACGCGGATGCCGGGGATGGTATCGGCCAGCACGTTGGTCACTTCCGACCAGACCCGGTCGATCTTCTCGAAACCGGTGCGCAGCTTGTCGCGCACCACATGAATCATCCAGGCGATGAAGGGCAGCGGGAGCAATGTCACCAGCGCCAGCCAGGGGTTGATCGAGAACAGGATCGCCGCCGTCATGAGGATCATCAGCACGTCGGTGGCGAAGTCCAGCAGGTGCAGTGAAAGGAAGACGCAGATGCGATCGGTCTCTGAACCGATACGGGCCATCAGGTCGCCGGTGCGCTTGCCGCCGAAATACTCCAGGGAGAGCCGCATCAAGTGCTCGTAGGTGGTCGTGCGCAGGTCGGCCCCGATGCGCTCGCTCACCAGGGCGAGGATGTAGGTGCGTGCCCAGCCCAGGCTCCACGCCACAAGCGCGGATCCCAGCAACCCCGCGAGCAGGAGAGCCACCGTGCCGTAATCGATGGGAGCGCCGTTCTGGTAAGGGATCAGCACCTTGTCCATCAGCGGCATAGTCAGGTAAGGCGGCACTAGGGTGGCCGCGGTGGATGCCAGCGTCAGCAAAAAGCCGGCAAGCAGCTGTCCGTTATAGGGTTTGGCAAAGCGCCACAGGCGGAACAACGTCCACGTCGAGGGCGGGACATGGGTTTCCCGCGTGCAGATCGGGCACTCTTCCTGGCCCGGCATGAGCGGGGCCTTGCAGCTGGGACAGACAGCCTCTGCCGGGAGGCTGACAGGATGCCCGGCAAGAAAGCCGGCAAGTTGCTGCTCGAAGTGTTCGACCAGCCGCAGTGCCGCAGTATTATGGCCCAGCGTGTAGCGCCAGCAGGCAAGGCGCGCCTCGTCGTCGTGCAGTTCCAGGCTTCCCACCCCGGCATGATCGTGGCGCTTGAGGGTCAGCCCTTTCCGGTAAGTCCAATCCCGCCATGCCGTCTCTTCGAGTCCCCTGGCAAGCAACCGGCGGTTGGTCACGACCACCAGGCCTTGGGTAAAATGCAGGCGCACATCGAGATCGATCTCCAGCCACGCCAGGATCTCCTCTTCGTTGGCCAGCTGAGATTCCACCTCGGCGCGCCAGGTATCGGGCAACGACTTGCCGGTTGGCACGGAATAAGGGGGGATGGTTTTCACAAATCTGCCTTGGATCTTTGCTTGGGGGTTCGTGACCTCACCGGGGCCACACTGGATCGCAGTTTACTTGCCCGGGAAGCAAGAGTACAGCACCTGCCACACGGCCGTTTTCAGAAAATCTTCTTCCCTCTGCGGTAAACGGATTGCCTCATACCGCGTTGATATTTCCAGCCAACAAGATATCGCAAGGGATTGTAGGTCGGGCTTCAGCCCGACATGTCGGCATGAATGCCGACCTACAGATTAGTTGCGAGCATCAACGCAATATGCTCAAATCGCCCTATCCTTCCGGGTTATCCCAAAGAACACGTCGGCTCTGCCGCTTGGCCCGCCAATGGCTGGATCCACTGAGATGCCTTTAATTATTGTATGAAAAAGAAAATCGAATTTCTCAAAATTGTGCCCTTGCGCGGACCGAATATATGGACGTACCGCCCGGTTCTCGAGGCATGGGTTGACATCGGAGACCTGGAGGATTCGCCTTCCAATACCATCCCCGGTTTCTACGAGCGCCTGTCATCATGGCTGCCCTCGCTGATCGAACACCGGTGTGGTGTCGGCGAGCGGGGCGGCTTCCTGCAGCGGGTGCGCGAGGGCACCTGGCCGGGACACATACTCGAGCATGTCACCCTGGAGTTGCAGAACCTGGCGGGCATGCAGAGCGGTTTCGGAAAAGCGCGCAGCACCTCGGTGCGAGGCGTATACAAGGTCGTTGTACGGTCGCGCCATGAAGAAGTGAGCCGCGCCTGCCTGTATGCTGCTCGCGATCTCGTCATGGCGGCGATCGAGGACCGCTCGTTCGACATGCCCTCCACGGTTGCCCGCCTGCGGGATCTGGCCGATTCGCTTTGCCTCGGCCCCAGCACGGCATGCATCGTCGATGCAGCCTCGGATCGGCGCATCCCGGCTATCCGGCTGACCGAAGGCAACCTGGTGCAACTGGGCTACGGCGCCCGCAGCCGCCGCATCTGGACCGCCGAGACCGACCAGACCAGCGCTATTGCCGAAAGCATTTCGAGCGACAAGGATCTGACCAAGAACCTGCTCCAGGCTTGCGGCGTGCCGGTACCCGAAGGACGCATCGTGGATAGCCCGGAAGACGCGTGGGAGGCCGCCGAGGAGATCGGCGTTCCGGTCGTGGTCAAACCCCGCGACGGCAACCATGGCCGCGGCGTCTCCACCGAACTGATGACGCGCGAAGAGGTCGAGGCCGCCTACAAATTGGCGCTCGACGAGGGCAGCGCCGTCATCGTCGAGCGTTTCGTGCGCGGCAACGAACACCGCCTGCTGGTCGTGGGCGGACGCCTGGCGGCGGCAGCTCGCGGTGAGTCCGCATCGGTGATGGGCGACGGCCGTTCGACCATCCTTGAACTCATCGATACCCAGATCAATACCGACCCGCGGCGCGGCACGACCGAGGATTACCCGCTCAACCTGGTCCTGGTGGATAAAGACCCGGCCGTCCGGCTCGAAATCACGCGCCAGGGCTTTACCCCTGATGCCATACCGCCACTGGGCGCAGTGGTGATGATCCAGCGCAACGGCAACGTCGCCTTCGATGTGACCGAACTCGTCCATCCGGATGTGGCGGCAACCGTCTCTCTCGCGGCCCGTATCGTGGGACTGGATATTGCCGGGGTCGACCTGGTCGCCGAGGATATCTCGCGCCCCCTCGACGAGCAGCGGGGCGCGATCGTTGAAGTCAACGCCGGCCCCGGTCTGCTCATGCACCTCAAGCCGGCGAGCGGAGAGCCCCGTCCCATAGGCCGGGCCATCGTCGACAGCCTGTTCCCCGAAGGCGAGAACGGCCGCATCCCCGTAGTCGGCATCACCGGAACCAACGGAACCAATCTGGTCGCGCGGCTGGTGGCTCACCTGCTTCACCTCAGCGGCAGGCGCGTGGGTCTGGCGTGTAGTGGCGGCCTCTATCATGATCAACGACTGGTTGAAAAAGGGAACCGGGCGACTTGGGCAGCCGCTCGCAAGGTACTGCTGAACCGTGTGACCGAGGCAGCGGTGTTCGAGAACGGCAGCGACATGATACTGAGCGAGGGGCTGACCTACGACCGATGCCAGGTCGGCGTCGTCACCGATATCGACCCGGCCCGGCACTTCGGAAAATATTACATCGAGACACCCGATCAGGTGTTCAGCGTGCTACGCACCCAGGTTGACGTGGTACTCCCGGACGGGGTGGCGGTGCTCAACGGCAACGACCCAATGACAGTGGAAATGGCGCCGCTATGCGACGGCGAAGTCATCTTCTTCGGCGCCAATCCCGATGTTCCAGCCATCGCTGACCACTTGGCACAGGGGAAACGTGCGGTGCTGGTGCGCGAAGGATGCATAGACCTCGCCACCGGCAATGAAGCAGTACGGCTGGTCGAAGTGTCCGGCATCATGCTGGCCGATGCCGGAGTTGCCGGGCTGCAGATCGAGAATGTTCTGGCGGCGGCCGGAGCGGCATGGGCACTCGGCCTGCCTCCGGAACTGATCCGCGCCGGGATAGAAACCTTTAGGGCCGATCAATAAACATCCTGCCGCGGCAAAGAGTGCCGGGTAAACGGGGAAACAAAATGGAAGTATCACGCATCCGGGCGTTACGCGGCCCCAACCTGTGGAGCAGGCGCACGGCGATTGAAGCCATTGTGAAGTGCAGTGAATGTCTGATCGGGGATATGCCCGACTTCGAAGCCAGACTGCGCGTACGGTTCCCGGAAATCGGCTCCTTGAAGCCTGCGGGTCACGAAGAATCCATTTCCATGGCGCACGCCCTGGAGTTCGCCGCCCTTGGGCTGCAAGTGCAGGCCGGATGTCCGGTGACCTTCAGCCGCACTGCGGCAACGACTGAGCCAGGGGTATTCCAGGTCGTGGTCGAATACAGCGAGGAGCAGGTAGGCCGGCTCGCGTTCGAGCTCGCGCAAACACTTTGCCGCGCAGCCATGAACGACACACCCTTCGACCTCGCCGATGCGCTGGCGCGCCTGCGCGAGCTGGATGAGGACGAGCGCCTCGGACCCAGCACCGGGGCCATCGTTCAGGCCGCAGTGACGCGCGGCATCCCTTATCGGCGCATGACTTCGGGCAGCATGGTGCAGTTCGGCTGGGGCAGCCGGCAGCGCCGCATCCAGGCCGCCGAGACAGACCGTACCAGCGCCATTTCCGAGGCCATCGCCCAGGACAAGGAACTGACCAAGATATTGCTCGATGCGGCCGGGGTTCCGATACCCCACGGGCGGCCTGTGTCGGATGCCGAGGATGCCTGGGTAGCAGCCTGCGAGATCGGCGGCCCGGTGGTGATAAAACCCCAGGACGGCAATCAGGGCAAAGGCGTCGCCGTCAATATCGAGACCTATGAACGCGTGCTGGCGGCCTATGCCGCCTCCGCCGAAGTCAGCTCCGAGATCATGGTTGAACGCTATATTCCCGGCTATGACTTCCGCCTTCTGGTGGTGGGAAATCATCTCATCGCAGCGGCGCGCCGCGACCCTCCCCAAGTGATCGGCGACGGCGTTCATACCGTCCGCGAACTCGTCGATCAGGTCAACAGCGATCCCCTGCGCGGCGAGGGACATGCCACCTCGCTCACCAAAATCCACTTCGACGACATCGCCCTGGCGACGCTCGCCAAACAGGGCCATGCCGCGGATTCAGTGCCCACCAAGGGCGCGCGCGTGGTGCTGCGGAACAATGCCAACCTGAGCACGGGCGGATCGGCGACCGATGTGACCGACGATGTTCACCCGGAACTGGCGGCACGTGCCGTCACAGCGGCCCAGATGATCGGACTCGACATCTGCGGCGTGGACGTGGTGTGCGACAGCGTGCACCGGTCGCTTGAGGAACAGGGCGGTGCCGTCATCGAAGTCAACGCTGCTCCGGGCCTGCGCATGCACCTCGCGCCCTCGTTCGGCAAGGGGCGCGCGGTCGGCGAGGCGATCATCGCCAGCATGTTCGCCGAAGGTGAAGATGGCCGCATCCCGGTGGTGGCGGTTGCCGGCACCAATGGAAAGACCACAACCGTGCGCCTGATCTCTCACCTCCTCGGCGAGAAGGGTTTGCGCGTTGGCATGACCAACTCGGATGGCGTCTATATCGAGGGACGGCGCATCGACACCGGCGACTGTAGCGGACCCAAGAGCGCCCGCACCGTGCTGCGCCATCCCGATGTCGATGCCGCCGTGCTCGAGACCGCGCGTGGGGGCGTGTTGCGCGAGGGGCTGGCATTCGACCGCTGCAACGTGGCGGTAGTCACCAACATCGGCATGGGGGATCACCTCGGCCTCAGTTACATCAGCACGGTCGAAGACCTGGCCGTGGTGAAACGGGTCATCGTCGAGAACGTTGCGCCTGGCGGCGTTGCGGTGCTCAACGCGGCAGACCCGATCGTGGTGAAGATGGCCGAAGCCTGCCCAGGCTCGGTGACATTCTTCGCCGGCGACCCGCATCATCCGGTCATGGCCACTCACCATGCGCGCGGCCTGCGTGTGGTGTACGTGGACGGAGACGCCATCGTGGCCGCCGAGGGCAGCTTCGAGCATCGCATCGCACTGGCTCAGATTCCTCTCACCCGGAATGGCTCGATCGGCTTCCAGATCGAGAACGCGATGGCAGCGATCGCCGCCGGCTGGGCACTGGGCCTGAACTGGGAAACACTGCACGCCGGACTTGCCTCGTTTGTAAGCGATGCGGCTACCGTGCCCGGGCGCTTCAACCTGTTCGACTACCGCGGCGCCACCCTGATCGCGGACTACGGGCACAACCCGGATGCCATCCAGGCGCTGGTGAAGGCCATCGAGCACATGCCGGCGAAGCGGCGTGTGGCGGTAATCAGCGGCGCGGGCGACCGGCGCAACGAAGACATAAGCCAACAAACCCAGATTCTGGGAGAGGCTTTCGACACGGTGATCCTGTATCAGGATCAGTGCCAGCGCGGACGGGCCGACGGCGAAGTGCTGGCGCTTTTGCAGCAGGGTCTGGAGCAAGCCAGCCGTGCCACCGCGATCGAGGAAATCCGCGGCGAATTCCTGGCCATCGACACCGCCCTGGCGCGCCTGGAACCCGGCGACCTGTGCCTGATCCTCATCGACGAGGTGGATGCCGCGCTGGCCCACATCGCGAAACGGATCGCCGAGGGCTGAGGGCGAGGATTTTACTCAGGACTCAGCACTTTCCGCTCAGAAGCGGTGAAGAAATGCCTGAACCCTACCGCAGAGGCGCGGAGGCGCAGAGAAAATTCAGAGTGACCCTATTGTTCTCAACAAGTTTTTCTCTGCGCCTCCGCGCCTCTGCGGTGAGTTGTCGATTTTTTTTACAATCTCTCAGGACTGTTACTTCCCGCGTCCCTCGCCCCACAATAGCTTATGCAACTGGATTTGCAGCCGAACCGGCAGGTTGTCGCGCAGCATCCATTCCGCCAGCCTGGCTGGCTCAAGCTGGCCCTGGGCGGCTGAAAGCAGCACCGGGCAGCGATCGGCAACACGCTTCTCGCTCAGCACCTGCTTCGCCCACAGGTAATCCTCTTCTCCGCAGAGCACGAATTTCACTTCGTCCTGCGGTGTCAGCAGTTCCAGGTTTTTCCAGCGGTTTTTCCCGGCCTCGCCCGAACCTGGCGTTTTGATGTCCAGTATCCTGGAAACACGGGGATCAACCCTGGAAATATCCATCGCACCCCCGGTTTCCAGCGAAACCGAATAGCCCGCATCGCAAAGCTGCCGCAACAACAACAGGCAATTCTTCTGGGCCAGCGGTTCGCCGCCGGTCACGGTGACATAGCGGGCGTGAAATTGCGCCACCTTGTCGAGGATTTCCGGCAGCGTCAGGGTTTCCCCTTCCTGAAAGGCGTAAGAGGTATCGCAGTAGGTACAGCGTAGCGGACAACCGGTCAGGCGGATGAATACCGTAGGCAATCCGACCCGGCTGGTTTCGCCTTGAAGAGAATGGAATATCTCGTTGATCCGCAGACTGGGCTGCGGTACTGCGCTATTTGGTACTGGCAAGACGCTTTTTCGCCAATTCAGCGGCATTGCTGAGCGGATATTTGTCGACGATATTTTTGAGCGTTTTTTTCGCCGCCAATGCATCGCCCAAGCCCTGCTGGCAGCTGGCGATATTCAGCAGGGCATCCGGCACCTTGGGACTGTTTGGATACTGGCTGACCAGTTTTTCCTGGCTGGCGATCGCATTCTTGTAATCGCGCAGATTGAAGTAGGAGTTGCCGATCCAGTAGTAGGCGCTGGGGGCAAGCTGACTGTTGGGATGCGCACCGACGAAGCCCTGAAAGCCGTCGATGGCCCCTTGATAATTGCCGGCCTTGAATAAGCCCAAGGCGGCATCATACGCTTTGGATTCATCGGCGACGACCGCGCCAACCGGGGTCTGATCGGAGGAAGCCGGCTTGGCGGAATCCGCCTGGCCCGGCGTATCCGCGGCAACTACGCCGACATTCTCCAGCTTGCGCAGGCGGCTGTCGAGATCGACATAAAGATCGCGCTGGCGCTTTTGCGTGGTTTCAATGTCGTGGGCATGCACCTCGATCTGCCCGCGCAATGTGGCCAATTCGGACTTGAGCGCGTCCAGCTGGGACAGCACGCTCACCCCCTGAGAGCGCGCCGTGTTTTCCATTTGCGCGACGCGCTCTTCCATTCCCTGAATTTGCTGCTTCAGCACCGTAATTTTCTGGTGGGCTTCGTCGTCCGAAAACAGACCCGCATTACTCAACGAGGCACACCCCAAAGACAAGGTCAGGAAAAGCGCTAGTCGCCGCATGGATTACTCGCCCTGGTAAACGATATCGGAGCGGCGGTTTTCCTTCCAGCAGGATTCGTCATTGCAGGTTGCGCGGGGTTTTTCCTCGCCGAAGCTGACAGTCTCGATCTGGCTGTTAGGCACGCCATACACGTTCATCATGCTCTTCACGCTGTCGGCACGACGGTTGCCCAGGGCAATATTGTACTCGCGGCTGCCGCGCTCGTCGGTGTTGCCCTGCACGGTCACCTTGGCATCCTTGTGGCTGGTCAGGTACTTGGAGTGAGCTTCAACCATCGGCTTGTACTCAGCCTTCACGTCCGACTTGTCCAAATCATAATAAACGCTGCGCTTGGAAAGAATGTTGCTGGGGTCTTTCAGGGGATTGGCCGTCACTGACTGCTGACCCGCAGGCTTGGCATCCGCGCCAGCCTGAGCCGCCGTTCTGTCCTCGACCGCCGCCTTGGGCTGGTCCTTCACGTCCTGGCCGGCGCAACCCGCCAGCAGGCTAACCAACAATGTGCTGAACAATACTTTTTTCATTATTACTCCCTGATTAAATTAAACTTATTACTTTATCAACAGCGGCCCCCACTCGGGCTCACGCACGTCTCCGGTCTGGGTAGACAGTCGCTGCTTCACCCGACCATCGCTCGAAACCGCGGCCAGGACTCCCCGCCCTCCAATTTCAGTGGCGTATAGTAGCATTTTGCCGTTAGGCGCGAAACTGGGGGATTCGTCCATGCGCGTATCCGTCAGCAACTGCATCTGGCCCGACGCCAGGTCCTGCAGAGCGACATGAAAGGAAGAACCACTGACGCGCTGGATAAAGGTGAAGCTCTTGCCGTCCGGGCTGAAGTGGGGAGAGACGTTGTAATTGCCCTCGAAAGTCAGGCGCTGCGCACCGCTGCCGCCAACCGACATGCGGTAGATCTGCGGGCTGCCGCCCCGGTCCGAAGTGAATATGATAGAGGTGCCGTCCGGCGAAAAGGACGGCTCGGTATCGATGCCCGAGCTGTAGCCCAGGCGTTTCACACCGCTGCCGTCGGCGTTGATCAGATAAATCTGTGAACTGCCATCCTTGGTCAGCACGATGGCCAGCTGCTTGCCGTCCGGCGACCAGGACGGCGAGCTGTTGTTGCCCTTGAACTGGGCCAGCACCTGGCGCTGGCCGCTGACCAGCGACTGAACGTAAATGATCGGCTTTTTCCGCTCGAACGAAACATAAGCCAGCCTGGTACCGTCCGGCGACCAGGCCGGGGAAATGATCGGCTCGCCGGAAGCCAGTACCGTCTGAGCGCCATAGCCGTCCGCATCCGCCACCTGCAGCTCGTAGCGCGAGCCGCTCTTGACGATGTAGGCGATGCGGGTGCTGAACACGCCGACATCGCCGGTGAGTTTCTCGTAGATCAGATCGGCGATTTTGTGCGCCGTGGCGCGCACCAGGCTACGATCGATCACATAGCTGTAAGCGTCGAGCTGCACCTGCTTCACCGCATCGAGCAGGCGGAAGCGCACCTCCAGCTTGCCGTCGGGTCGCGGCGACACGCTGCCGATCGCCAGTGCGTCGGCACCGCGCGCGCGCCAGTCCGGGTAATTCACCTCAGCCGGTTCGTGCGGCTCGGGCTTCACCCCGGCGGGGTCGACGATCTTGAACAGGCCGCTGCGCTGCAAATCCGCCGCAATCACGGCGGTAATGCCCTGCGGCAGGACATTTTCTCCGGCAAAGGGCACGACCGAAATTGGTATCTGGTTGGCGCCGCTGCCGACGATTTCGATGGTGAGGGCCGCGTGTGCCAATGGCGCAAGCAACAGCCACACCGCACCTATAAATAACTTTCTGAATATCATACCAATTCCTTTAAATCGCGTAATGCGTAGTTATGTAGGTTGGGCTGAGTGGTTTTATCGCGATGCCCAACAAACCTAAAATGTCAAAAACAGGTTTTGAAGGTTTAGGTTTGTTGGGTTTCGCAAAAGACCGCTCAACCCAACCTCCATGGCTCATCACCCCTGCTATTCATTCGGTCGAAACTTCAATTTCAATTCCCTGAACCGCCCGACCAGCGCAGGATCGGTCGGCAGAGGCAACGGCGAAGCCTTGCGTATGGCTCGCTCCACTGCATTATCGTATGCCGGGTTGCCGCTGCTACGCGACAACTTCACGTTCAGCACCTCGCCCGTCGGTATCAAGAAAACCTCGAACTCGGCTTGGGGGTTCCCCACCACATCCGGCGGCATCACCACGAAACGCCGGACGTGGCTGCTGATCCGGCTAATCGCGTCGTTCATCAGGCGCTGGGCTGCGGCTTGGGCAGCCACTTGCTGGCGCGCCGCCTCCGCCGCTGCCCGCTGTTTGTTCAATGCCACCTGCTCGGCTTCCAGCTGGGCTTGCTGTTCCTTCAACTCCTGATCTTTGAGTTTTTTCTCTGCTTCAGCCTTTTTCTTCTCTTCTTCCCTGAGCTTCTTTTCCTTCTCTTTTTTCTTGTCCTTGATCTCGATGTCGGCCTTGACCGGCTTGGGCTGCTCCAGCTTGGGTTCCGGTTTGGGAACCGGCTTGGGTTGGGGTTCAGGCTCCGGAAGAGGCGCAGGCTCCGGCTCGGGTTTTGGCGCCGGAGCGAGCGCTGGCAGGCTGCTCCAAAGCTCGGCCATCACCGGCGAAGCCTCCTTCGTCTGCCAGTTGACGCCGAACACCAGCACGGCGGCAAAGATCAGATGCACCGCGACCGCCAGCGCAAGCGCCCACTTCCTGCCCGGCTCCTTCCGTTCGGCTGGCGGCATCAGTCCGCCCTGGGCTTCGTAAGCAGCCCGACCTTCTTCACCTGTTGGAGCTGCAACTCATCCATTACCTTCAGCACTTCCTCGTAGCGCACGCTTTTATCCGCCGAGATCACCACCGCCTGCTCGGGGTTGCGCTCCTGCTGGGCTTTCACTGCTTCAACCAGTTCTCCCCGGCTGATTTTTCGTTCCGTGCCGGATTTTTCCAAATCGCGCAAGTACAAACTCTTGTCCGCACGAATCTGTACCTCCAGCGGCGCCACCGGGGGCTTGAGCGCCTGTCCGACCGAGGGGAGCTCGATCTGCCCCGGATTGATCAGGGGTGCCGTGACCATGAAAATGATCAGCAGCACCAGCATCACGTCGATGTAAGGCACGACGTTGATCTGGTTCATGAAACGGCGGGGGCGGCGGCGCATCAAGGGCTGGGCTGCCTTTGCAGGATATTGGAGAACTCCTCCATGAAGCTGTCGTAGCGGGTCGCCAGCCGATCCACGTCATGAGAATAACTATTGTAGGCGAGCACCGCCGGAATCGCCGCGAACAGGCCCATCGCGGTGGCGATCAGCGCCTCGGCGATGCCCGGCGCGACATGCGCCAGGGTCGCCTGCACCACGCTGGAGAGGCCGCGGAAGGCGTTCATGATGCCCCACACCGTGCCGAACAGCCCGACATAGGGGCTGACCGAGCCGACCGAGGCGAGGAAGGCGAGGTGCCGTTCCAGCGCATCCAGCTCGCGCTGGCAGGCCGCGCGCATGGCGCGGCGCGTACCCTCCATGACGACGCCGATGTCCATCCGCCCCTGGCGCTTGAGCTTGAGAAATTCCCGGTAGCCCGCCTCGAATATTTTCTCCATGCCCACCACCGGCGTCCTGCCGGAATTGCTGCGCTGGTACAGGTTGTTGATGTCCACCCCGCTCCAGAAATCGTTCTCGAAACCATCCGCCTCGCGGATTGCGGCACGAATGGCGAACATCTTGCCGAAAATGAAATACCAGGATAAGCCCGAAGCCAGCAGCAGGATCAGCAGAACCAGCTGCACCACGATGCTGGCGTTGGTGATCAGACTCAAAAAAGACAGGTCTTGCGTAACGTTCACGATATCCTTTCAATTCGTTCTCTGACCGGAGCGGGAATCTGCACCGGCTTGAATGTCTGCCCATGGATGCAGACCACCTTGACGCGCGCCTTCACCAGCACGCCGTTTTCCGGATGCTCCGCCGTCTGGTCGAGCTCGATCCAGCTGCGGCCTGCCGCATGAAAACGCACCGTCACCGCCAGCAGATCGTTGAACATCGCGGGGCGCAGGTATTCTATCTGCACGGCGCGCACCACGAAAATTACGGAATGGTCACGCAGCAGTTCCGGCTGCTCGAAACCCTGGCCCCGCAGCCATTCGGTGCGGGCGCGCTCCATGAACTTGAGGTAATTGGCGTAATACACCACGCCGCCGGAATCGGTGTCCTCGTAATAGACGCGCACCGGCCAGCGGAATATCACTGGCAACTACCCAAGCCAAGATCGGTGCGTCCGCTCCTTCCCCCTAGCAGGGGGAAGGTTGGGATGGGGGTAGGATTTCCGCACTGGCACAGTCTATCTCTGTGCAAAGTTTTCACCCCCATCCTAGCCTTCCCCCTCAAGGGGGAAGGGACTGAACCGCTGGTTTGCAAGCATTTCGGCGCAACCTGAGTAGTGACCATCACGGCTCCCACAGCTCACCGCTCGGGTTCTTCGACGGCAGCGCCAGCCCGAAGTGCAGATAGGCGGTCTGCGTCGCCACCCGGCCGCGCGGCGTGCGCATCAAGTAGCCCTGCTGGATCAGGTAGGGCTCGAGCACGTCCTCGATGGTGTCGCGCTCCTCGCCGATGGCCGCCGCCAGGTTTTCCACCCCGACCGGGCCGCCGCCGAACTTTTCCAGCACGGCCTGCAGCAGCTTGCGGTCCATCATGTCGAGGCCGGCTTGGTCCACGTCGAGCATGAACAGCGCGGCATCCGCCACCTCCCGCGTCACCCTGCCGTCGGCCTTGACCTCGGCGAAATCGCGCACCCGGCGCAATAGCCGGTTGGCAATTCTGGGCGTGCCGCGCGAGCGCTTCGCGACTTCCACCGCGCCGTCCTCGGAAAGTTCGACGTTCATCAGCCGGGCCGAGCGCGCCACGATCTGCTTCAGCTCGCCGTGGGTATAAAATTCCAGCCGCGCCACGATGCCGAAACGGTCGCGCAGCGGATTGGTCAGCATGCCGGCACGGGTGGTGGCGCCGACCAGGGTGAAGGGCGGCAAATCCAGCTTGACCGAACGCGCTGCCGGCCCCTCGCCGATCATGATGTCGAGCTGGAAATCTTCCAGCGCCGGGTAGAGGATTTCCTCCACTACCGGGGAAAGACGGTGAATTTCGTCGATGAACAGGACGTCGTTGGGTTCGAGGTTGGTCAGCAGCGCGGCCAGATCCCCGGGCCGCTCCAGCACCGGCCCGCTGGTCTGGCGCAGGTTGACGCCCATCTCGCGGGCGATGATGTGCGCCAGGGTGGTCTTGCCCAAACCCGGCGGCCCGAACAGCAGCACGTGGTCGAGCGATTCGCTGCGGCCGCGCGCCGCCCGGATGAAAATTTCCAGCTGCTCGCGCGCCTTCTCCTGGCCGACGTATTCTTCCAGCAGCTTGGGGCGCAAGGCACGCTCGGCCGCTTCTTCCCGGGAAGAAATCGGCGCAGCGGAAATAATGCGGCTGCCAGCCTTGAGGTCGTCGGTTTCGATCATGCTTTGGATAGGAATTTGAGAGCCTGACGGATGCTGTCGGATACGTCCAGGTTGGCAGGCAGTTGCTTCACCGCCCAGCTCGCTTCGCGCTCATTATAGCCCAGCGCCAGCAACGCATCCAAAACATCATTGCTAGCGACTGGGCCGGGTTCTGTCCCGGAGGACAGCAGGGCCGCCGCCGCACCCGGCAGCTTGTCGCGCAGTTCCAGCAGCAGGCGCTCGGCGGTCTTCTTGCCGATACCCGGAATCCTGGTCAGCCGCCCCACTTCCTGGGCAGCGACGACATGGGACAATTCCGCGACCGACATGCCGCTCAGGATAGTCAGCGCCAGCTTCGGCCCGACCCCGCTGATCTTGAGAAGCTGGCGGAAGGCGCTGCGTTCGTCGTGGCTGGCGAAGCCGTAAAGCTGGTGGGCATCCTCGCGCACGATCAGCTGGGTGTGCAGCGCAACTTTTTCGCCGATGGCGGGAAGGTTGTAGAAGGTGCTCATCGGCACGTCGATTTCGTAACCGACGCCGCCCACGTCCACCAGCACCAGAGGGGGGTGCTTTTCGAGAAGAGTGCCGCTGATTCTACCTATCATTCAGTTCCACCTGTTGCTGAAAAAGCCCTTGAACCGCAGAGGACGCGGAGGACGCAGAGGAAAATCAAAAGCCTATAAAGACCAGGAAGATTATGGTGGCTATCCCACTGGATTGAGTGTCAGCCTTTGAATTCCTCCGCGTCCTCCGCGTCCTCCGCGGTGAATTGCCTTTCGAGTTCATTTGACCAGCCTTCCATTCTTCATCCGGAAACCGGCAGTTGCCAGCTTGCCCAGCCCCTGCCCACCATGGGCGTGGCAGATGGCGCAAGCCAGTGCGTCCGCCGCATCGGCCTGGGGGTCGCCTTCGAGCTTCAACAAGCGCCTGACCATATCCTGCACCTGTTCCTTGGCTGCCTTGCCGTTGCCGACCACGGCCTGCTTCACCTGCAGGGCCGTGTATTCCGCCACCGGCAAATCCTTCAGAATTGCGGCGCAGATCGCGGCACCGCGCGCCTGTCCCAGCAGCAGAGTGGACTGGGGGTTGACGTTGACGAACACCTTTTCCACCGCCACCTGCTCCGGACTGTAAGCGGCAATCACTTCGCCCAGGCCGTCAATAATGGATTTCAGCCGCTGCGGCAGCTCCCCGGCCGGTGTGCGTATGCAGCCGCTGGCAACGTAAACCAGCTGCTGGCCGGTCTTTTCGATGACCCCAAAACCCGTCACTCTTAAACCAGGATCGATGCCCAATATTCTCATGCTGCCCCGGTAAGGAAAGACAGCCGATGGTGACGGGTTTCCCTCACCCCTGCCCTCTCCCGCTCGCGGGAGAGGGGGACGAGGTGTCGCTTCGCGACTGCCAGTATATTGCCCGTCACGCGCAGTCCAGGATCAATGCCGAGGATGCGGATGGCTTATTCCTCGTTTATGACGGCGGTGGTATACACCTCCTGCACGTCGTCGAGGCTCTCCAGGGCGTCCAGCAATTTCTGCATTTTCGCCGCGTCGTCGCCGGTGAGCTCGTTTTCGTTGGCCGGTTTCATGGTGACTTCACCCAGCTCGGGCTGCAAGCCGGCCTTGACCAGCGCCTCCTTGACGGTGGCGAACTCGTAGGGGCCGGTGACCACCTCGATACTGCCGTCGTCGTTAGAAACCACGTCCTCAGCGCCGGCTTCCAGCGCCGCTTCCATCAGCTTGTCCTCGTCCGTGCCGGGAGCGAACAGCATCTGCCCGCAATGCTTGAACAGGAACGCCACCGAGCCGTCAGTACCCAGATTGCCGCCGTGCTTGGAAAAGGCGTGGCGCACGTCGGCCACGGTGCGCGTCTTGTTGTCGGTAAGACAATCCACCATCACCGCCACGCCCGCCGGGCCGTAACCCTCGTAGCGCAGCTCCTCGTAGCTCACCCCTTCGAGGTCGCCGGTACCGCGCTTGATGGCACGCTCGACGTTATCCTTGGGCATGTTGTTCTCATACGCCTTGTCCACCGCCAGGCGCAGGCGCGGATTGCAGCTGATGTCGCCGCCGCCCATCTTGGCGGCAACGGTGATCTCCTTGATCAGGCGCGTGAAAATCTTGCCGCGCTTGGCGTCCGTTGCGGCTTTCTTGTGCTTGATGTTCGCCCACTTGCTGTGACCGGCCATAAATCCTCAGTGCTGAAATATTTGAAAGAGGGAATTTTACCCCCCCGACGCGCTTTTATAAAGGCGAAAGCTCACTCATAACGCCGCGCATAACCGGTCACGCCCATCAGCAACCGGACCAGGCCGTAGCTGGCCCAGGCCATCAGACGCCGGTAGACCGGCTGCTGCTTCCAGCGATCCGGCATGATCCGGTGCGCACCCTCGTCCATCGCCTGCTGCAGGCTGTCGCGCAGGGTCGCGGCGAAGCCGCTGTCAGCAACCACCACATTGGCTTCCCGCGCCAGCAGCAGGCTGAACGGATCGATGTTGGAAGAGCCGACGGTAGACCAGTTGCCGTCGATCACCGCCACCTTGGCGTGCAGGAAACTCCTGTGATAGCTGTAGATCTCGATGCCGGCGTCGAGCAGCACGCCATACAGGGCGCGCGACGCATAGTGCAGCAGCAGGTATTCCACCCGGCCCTGCAGCAACAGCACCACCCGCACCCCCCGCGCGGCGGCCTGGGCCAGTGCCTGGCGGAACTGGCGGCCGGGCAGGAAATAGGCATTGGCCAGGATGATCTCCTGGCGGGCCGAGGCAATGGCTTCGAGGTAGGCTTCCTCGATATCGTGGCGGTGGCGGAAATTGTCGCGCCGAACGAAGGCGGCTTCCATCTCGCCGCAGGCCGGCAGCAGCGGCATCGCACGGCGCCGGCTGCGGCGCAGGCGCAGCTGCGACCAGGCCACCAGGGTCCACAGGTGCCGCACCGAATCACGGATCTCCGCCAGCAGCGGCCCCTCCACCGCCACCGCATAGTCGTAGCGCGGCGGTGTCTGGCCCGGCGCATCCATGTCGTCGATGATGTTGATGCCGCCGACGAACGCGATCCGGGCGTCGATCACCGCGATCTTGCGGTGCATGCGCCGCAATCGCCCGCGCTTCAGACTCCACGGCGAGACTTTCGGCCGGTAGAACAGCAACTGCATGCCGGCCCCGCGCATCTCCTCGACCACCGCCCGCGACAAGGTCTTCGAACCGAAGCCGTCGAGCAGCAGATGCACGGTCACGCCCCGCCTTGCCGCCCGTTCCAGCGCTGCGCTAATCTTCCTGCCGGTTTCGTCGTATTCGTAGATATAGGATTCCAGGAATATTTCGCGGCGCGCCCGGTCGATGGCGGCCTCGAGGGCCGGAAAATATTCCGCGCCGTTCTGGAGGAGAGTCAGGCGATTGCCCGGTATCAGGTCCATTGCACTAGGGTCGCGCTCTGTGAACGGTGGCGGACAGGGCGGCGTGATCGGAAATCTTCGACCACGGCCTGCCGCTGTGCACCTCGGCGGCCGTCACGCGCAGCCCCCGCACATAAATGCGGTCGAGCCGGAATAGGGGCAGCGCCGCCGGGTAACTGCAGGCGGGCTTGCCCCTGGTCGCCCCGAACACCTCTTTCAGGTGCATCTGGTGGGCCAGGATGTCGCAAGCCTCGCCGCGCCAGTCGTTGAAGTCGCCGGCGATGATCAGCGGCGCGTGGGGCGGCACCAGGCTCTCGATCCTGTCGCGCAATGCCGACATCTGCACCCGGCGCCCCTTGGAAAACAGCCCGAAGTGAACGCATACGCAATGCAGGGTTTGGTCCCAGCCGGGCATGCTCACTTCAACGTGCAGCAGGCCGCGCTGCTCGAAGCGGTGGGCCGAGACATCGACATTTTCCCAGCTGACGATCGGGAAGCGGCTCAGGATCGCGTTGCCGTGATGTCCTGCGGGGTAGACCGCGTTCTTGCCGTAAGCGTAATCCTCCCAGATCGAGTCGGCGAGAAACTCGTATTGGGAAGCCTCAGGCCAGTTCTCGTGTTTCTCCGCATGGAGCTCGTGGGCGCCCACGACTTCCTGCAAGAAAACCAGGTCGGCGTGAATGCCGCGCAACTGGTCACGCAGCTCGTGCAGCACCATGCGCTGGTTGAACTGGGAAAATCCCTTGTGGATGTTATAGGTGACGATCCGAATCGCCTGTGTCATTTTGAATCAGTGAGGAGTCAGGAGTGAGGAGTGAGGAGTAAGATCAAAAACAACTCCATCGCCCGTTTTGCTCCTCACTCCCAACCCCTCACTCCTCACTCAGTTAAGAAGCATCCAGCATGCGCTGCAACGCCACCCGGGCCAGTTCGGCCTCCTCGGGCGGCACCTTGATGCGGTTCACCACCTGGCCGGCGACCAGATTCTCCAGGCACCAGGCCAGGTGCTGCGGATCGATGCGCGCCATGGTCGAGCACATGCACACGGTGGAGGCCATGAACTGGACGGTCTTGCCCTCGGCCTTGAACTGCTCCGCCAGGCGGTTGACCAGGTTCAGCTCGGTGCCCACCAGCCAGTGCGTGCCGGGCTTGGATGCGGCAACGGTCTTGATGATGTATTCGGTGGAACCGACGTAATCCGACAGCTCGCACACTTCGAAACTGCATTCCGGGTGGGAAATCACCAGGCCATCCGGGTGCTCCTGGCGAAAACGCTGGATGTTGGCCGGCGTGAACATCTGGTGCACCGAGCACAGCCCTTTCCACAGGATGATCTTGGCCTTCCTGACCTGCTCGGGCGTGAGCCCGCCCAGCGGCTGATCCCAGTCCCACAGCACCATGTCTTCCAGCGGAATGCCCATCTTGTGGCCGCTCCAGCGTCCCAGATGCTGGTCGGGGAAGAACAGCACCTTTTCGCGCCGGGCAAACGACCATTCCAGGATTTTGGTGGCGTTGCTGGAGGTGCAGACGATGCCGCCGTGCTCGCCGCAAAAGGCTTTCAGGTCGGCCGCCGAGTTGATGTAGGTAACGGGGGTGAAGGTCGCATCGGGGTCGAGCACCGCTTTCAGCTCGCGCCAGGCGCGCTCGACCCGTGCCAGCGTCGCCATGTCCGCCATCGAACAGCCCGCCGCCAGATCGGGCAGGATGGAAATCTGCTCGGGGCGCGACAGGATATCCGCCACCTCGGCCATGAAATGCACGCCGCAGAACACGATGTAGTCGGCTTCGGAATTGGCCGCCAGGCGCGACAGCTTGAGCGAATCGCCGGTGAAATCGGCATGCTGGAACACGTCGGAACGCTGGTAATGATGCCCCAGGATCACCAGACGCTTGCCCAAGCTGGCCTTGGCGGCGCGGATGCGCGCCTGGCAGGCCTCGTCGGGCAGGTTCTGATATTCGGAAAAGGGGATCGCGGAATCGTTCATGGGTGTTAGTTTATCCCAAACAAAACTTGGCCACAGAGAACACAGAGAGAGTCCTGGTTTTTATCTCTGTGCCCTCTGTGATCTCTGTGGCAAATAAATTTTAAACAGCTTTCATTATTAGTGGCAGCTTTTCCAGCGCCGCGGCATTGGTCCAGGAAAAAACCTTCTTCTCCGCCTCGCCGCAAGACAGCCACTGGAAATTCAAATGCTCCCGCGGCTCCAGAGAGACCGGCAAAGGCTGCGGCAGTTCCAGCCCGAACACGTGTTCGGCGTTGCGGGTTACCCCCGGCGCATAGCGGTGGCGCCATTCTTCGAAGATTTCAAATTCAAACTGCAGGTTCCAGTCGGTAAGCGCGTACTTCTCGGCATCCAGACCGGTTTCCTCGCGCACTTCGCGCACCGCGGTCTGGCGCAGGCTCTCGCCCGGATCGCAGCTCCCCGTTACCGACTGCCAGTAGCCGGGATGATCGGCCCGCTCCAGCAACAGCGCCTGCTGATCTGAAGTGTAGATCACCACCAGAACCGAGACGGGGATTTTATGCGTTTTCACCAACCGCTTTCAGCGCAGAGGACGCAGAGGTTTAATCAACCTTCTCCACTTCCACTTGGGTCTGCACCTGCTGGCGCAGGCGGATGTGCAATTCGCGCAGCTGCTTCTCGTCCACCGCGTTCGGCGCCTGGGTAAGCAGGCAGGAAGCACGCTGGGTTTTGGGGAAGGCGATCACGTCGCGGATCGATTCCGCGCCCGCCATCAACGTGACCAGGCGGTCGAGCCCGAGCGCCAGGCCGCCGTGGGGCGGGGCGCCGTATTGCAGGGCTTCGAGCAGGAAGCCGAATTTCTCCTGCGCTTCCTCGGCGCTGATGTTGAGCGCATCGAATACCTTGGACTGGATTTCCTGGCGGTGGATACGGATCGAGCCGCCGCCCAGTTCCCAGCCGTTGAGCACGAAGTCGTAGGCCTTGGACAGCGCCTTGCCGGGGTCGCTCGAGAGCAACTCTTCGTGGCCGTCTGCCGGGGCGGTGAAGGGGTGATGCAGGGCTTGCCAGCGATTGCCTTCCTCGTCGCGTTCGAACATCGGGAAATCCACCACCCACAGCGGTTTCCAGGCGCCTTCGGCGAAGCCGCGCTCGTGGCCGATCTTGGCGCGCAGCGCGCCGAGCGCTTCGTTCACCACTTTCGCCGTGTCGGCGCCGAAGAAAATCAGGTCGCCGTCGGTGGCGCCGGTGCGCTCGATCACCGCCTTCAGCGCAGCGTCGGAGAGGTTCTTGACGATCGGCGACTGGAGTCCTTCGCGGCCCTTGGCGACATCGTTGACCTTGATGTAAGCCAGGCCCCTGGCGCCGTAGATGGCGACGAACTGGGTGTAAGCATCGATCTCGCCGCGGGTGATCTCGCCGCCCTTGGGCACGCGCAGCGCCGCGACGCGGCCGGTGGGCGAATTGGCGGGAGCGCTGAAGACCTTGAAATCCACGTCTTTCATCACGTCGGTGAGGTCGGTCAGCTCCAGCGTCACGCGCAGGTCGGGCTTGTCCGAGCCGTAGCGACGCATCGCCTCGGCATAGGTCATGCGCGGGAAATCGGGCAAATCGACATCGAGCACGGTCTTGAACAAACGGCGCACCATGGTCTCGACCAGATCGGTGATCTGCTGTTCGGTCAGGAACGAGGTCTCGATATCCACCTGGGTGAATTCGGGCTGGCGGTCGGCGCGCAGGTCCTCGTCGCGGAAGCATTTGACGATCTGGTAGTAGCGGTCGAAGCCAGACACCATCAACAGCTGCTTGAACAACTGCGGCGACTGCGGCAGCGCATAGAAATGGCCGGGGTGGACGCGGGACGGCACCAGGTAGTCGCGCGCGCCTTCCGGGGTGGAGCGGGTCAACATCGGCGTTTCCAGCTCGATGAAGCCCTGCTCGTCGAGAGCGTGGCGCAGGGTCTTGGACACCTGGTAGCGCAGCATCATGTTCTTCTGCATCGCCGGGCGGCGCAGGTCGAGGTAACGGTGCGTCAGGCGCACGGTTTCGCTCAGGTTCTCGTCGTCCAGCTGGAAAGGGATGGGCGCCGATGCGTTGAGGATTTCGATTTCCTGCGCCAGCACCTCGATCTCGCCGGTGGAGAGATTCGGGTTGATCGTTCCCTCCGGGCGGCTGCGCACCAGGCCGGTGATCTTCAGCACGAACTCGTTGCGGATAGCCTCGGCAGTGGCGAAAGTCGCCGCGCGGTCGGGGTCGCACACCACCTGCACCAGGCCCTCACGGTCGCGCAGGTCGATAAAAATCACCCCGCCATGGTCGCGGCGGCGATGCGCCCAGCCGCACAGGGTAACGGTTTGCTGCAAGTGGCTACGGTTGACGTCGCCGCAATAATGGGTTCGCATGCTCAATCCAATTTTGACTTAAGGAAAATAAAACGGGGAAACGCGGTTATCCTGAAAACGGCGATTAACCACGAATGACACGAATGTTCACGAATACACACGAATAGTTAAAGACAATCATCGTGTCGCCAAACAGATGAATCGGGTTAATAATTCTAACCAACTGATTATTCGTGAACATTCGTGTTTTATTCGTGTAAATTCGTGGTTAAAAGCTTTTTCTAAGGTTATCAATCGCCCGGATAAATACCGGCGGGGGATTCCTTCTTGGAGGATGCCATCACGCCCATGGAAACGATGTACTTGAGCGCATCGTCCACGCTGATATTGATCTCGATGGTATCGCTCTTCCGGACGAAAAAATAGAAGCCGTTGACCGGGCTGGGCGTGGTCGGGATGAACACGCCCACGTACTCGCCCTCAAGCTCGGGGGCCACGTCCCTTGGAACGGCGGTCTGAAACGCCAGCGACCACGCCTCGGGGTGGGGGTAACGCACCAGCAGAACCTTGCGGAAAGCTTCACCCTTCCCGGAAAACAGCGTATCGCTGACCTGCTTGACGCTGTAATAGATCGACTTCACCACCGGGATGCGCGCCAGCGCGCTTTCCCAGAAACGGATCAGGCGCTGGCCGACGATATTCGCGGTCAGCACGCCGGTGAAAAAAATCACCGCGATCGTCAGTATCGTGCCCAGCCCCGGCAGGGACATCCCCAGCCAGCTTTCCGGGCGCAAGCGCTCCGGCAGCAACAGCAGGCTCTGGTCCATGCTGCCGATCAGGAGCTTCAACACCCATACGGTAATGCCGAGCGGCACCCAGATCAGCAACCCGGTGAGGAAATAACGCTTGATCATTTAGCCGGCACAGGTTCCGCCGGCGCAACAGGCGGGCGCGGCAGGCTTGGCTTCTTCCCTGGGCTTGGAGCCGCCCTTGAAATCGGTCTGGTACCAGCCGCTACCCTTGAGCTGGAAGCCGGCCGCGGACAACATCTTGGCGAAAGTTTCCTGCTTGCACTCAGGGCAAGCGGTGAGCGGCGCATCGCTCATTTTCTGTATGTATTCCTTCTGGAAACCGCAAGAAGAACAACGATATTCGTAAATTGGCATGGCACCCTCCAAAAAACAGGATTATATCTCAAATGCTTCTAAAACGACTCTGCTTAAATATGGGGTGTTCCTTATTTTACAAGGGATAACCCTGCGATCCCGTGCGAGTTATGCCGTTTCAGGCGATAATGGACGATCATCAGCCCTGTCGCGCATGCACAAACAATGACCATCACCCATCGCCAAGCCGCCTGGCTGCTAGCCGCCCTTGCCCTGTTCCTGATCCTCAAGCTCAAGCTGCTGCCCGCGCTGCTGGTCGGCCTGCTGGTTTACCACCTGATCCACCTCATCGCCGCCCGGCTCGAAATCGGCAAGCTCTCCAGCAGAAATTCCAAGATCCTGTCCGTCATCCTGGTTGCCGGACTGGTGATCGCCCTGCTCGTCGCCAGCGTCATCGGCATCCTTACCCTACTGCGCGCCGAGGGCGGCGGCCCCGCCGCCTTCATGGCAAAGCTGGCCGGAATCCTGGAATCATCCCGCTCCTCCCTGCCCGAATGGATTTCCAGCGCCCTGCCCCATGATGGGGGCGAACTTAAAAGTTACATCGCAGGATGGCTGCGCGAGCACTCCGGCGAACTGCAAATCATGGGCAAGGAAGCCGGCCATACCCTCGCCCATGTCCTGATCGGCATGATCATCGGCGCCATGCTTTCGCTCTATGAAATGGTCGCCGTCGACTTCCGCAAACCCTTCGTTCATGCCCTTGCAGAGCGTGCCGTAAAATTCAGCAACGCCTTCCGCAACATCGTCTTCGCCCAGGCGAAAATCGCCGCCGTCAATGCCTTCCTCACCTGGATTTACCTGGGTGTCGTGCTGCCTCTGGTCGGCGTCAAACTCCCTTTTGCCGGCACCCTGGTCATCGTCACCTTTGTCGCCGGCCTGATCCCCATCCTCGGCAACATCATGTCGAATACCGCCATCGTCATCGTCAGCCTCGGCTACTCCTTCCAGATGGCGATGACATCGCTGCTCTTCCTGGTGAGCATTCACAAACTGGAATACTTCCTCAACGCCAAAATCGTCGGCTCGCAAATCAAGGCCAACGCCTGGGAACTGCTGACCGCCATGCTCGCCATGGAAGCGGCATTCGGCCTGCCGGGGCTGGTCGCGGCGCCGGTTTATTATGCCTATGTCAAGAGTGAGCTGAAGGAAAGCGGGACAATCTGAGGATGCTCGCAGAAAACCATATCGACGTTGCGGGTGCTAGCCCGGTCATCTCGTGCAGCTCGTGCAAAGCCTGCTGCTGCCGGCTGGAGGTAATGTTGATGGGTGACGATGACATTCCGCCCGAACTGACGGAACGGGACCGGTGGGATGGATGGGTCATGGCGCGTCTTGACGACGGCTGGTGCGCGGCCCTGGACAGGGACACCATGCTGTGCACGATCTACGAGCGCCGGCCGATGATCTGCAGTGACTATCAGGTGGGGGACAGCGACTGTATCGGGGAGCGGCGGCTGCACAATTCTGCGCGAATGGAATCACAGGGGGCATCCAGCTAATTCCACGCTACAGCAACTCCAGCACCTTTTCCGGCGGCCGCGCCACAACAGCCTTATCACCACACACCGCGATAGGCCGCTCGATCAGGATCGGGTGCGCCACCATGGCATCCAGCCACTCCTCGTCAGTGAGCGTCCGGCCCGCATAATGCGCCTTGAATTCCGCCTCCCCCTGACGCACAAGTTCGGCCGGCTTCATGCCCAGCTTTTTCAGCAAGGCGCGTAGCTCTTCCCTGGAGGGCGGAGTCTTGAGGTATTCCACCACTTCGGCGGCAATGCCGTTTTCAGCGATCAGCGCGCAGGCCGAACGGCTCTTGGAGCAGCGGGGGTTGTGGTAGATGCGCAGGGGTGCGGTACTCATGGCCGGGGAGCAGATGGCGTCAGGTCTGATTCCTTTTCCTGTTCCTTCCCTTTCGCCGGCGCATGCGCCTTGATCATGGCGGCGCGGGTTTCCGGCGTCTCCAGGCTGATGCGCCCCAGGGCGCCGGTGCGGTAGTCTTTCAGCAAAATCAGCGCGGCCTTTTCCAGGTCCGGTTCGCCGCCCTTGAGGCGGAAGCCGCGCTTCCTGGCGACGGCCTCGATGACGCCGACGCCGTCCAGCCCTTCCACCGCGCAGCCGTAGCGGGCAGCCAGCAGTGCGGGGTAGCGCGCGAGCAGGATGTCGCCCAGGAAGGCGGCCACTTCTTCGTCGATGACGGCATTGCGGCCGATCGCGTGGCTGGCGGCCAGCATGTAGCCGTCGCTGTCGTACTCGATGCGCGGCCACATCAGGCCCGGCGTGTCGGTGAGCGACATGCGCGAGTTCAGTTCCAGGCGCTGCTGGTTTTTGGTCACTGCCGGTTCGTCGCCCACTGCCGCCACCCGGCGATTCAATAATGCATTCATCAAGGTGGATTTGCCGACGTTGGGGATGCCCATGATCATCATGCGCAGGGGCTTGAGGTTGGTGCCGCGATGGGGGGCGAGCGCCTCGCACAGGCCGGGCACCTTGGCGACGTCACCCGGTTTCTTGCAGGACAGCGCCACGGCCTTGACGTCCTTTTGCCGGTTGTAGAAGTTGAGCCAGGCCTGGGTGACTGCGGGGTCGGCCAGATCGGCCTTGTTGAGAATTTTCAGGCAGGGGCGCTGGCGATGCACGCGCAGCTCCTTGATCATCGGGTTGCAGCTTGCCTCGGGCAGGCGGGCGTCCAGCACCTCGATGACGAGATCGATTTTCTCCATGGTCTCGGCCGCCTTTTTGCGGGCGGAGACCATGTGACCGGGGAACCACTTAATAGACATACGTAATCAACTAATTATCAAAAGCTTATTTTACCCTTCGCCGGCCGCTACGTCATGTTTACCATGGCGACGCTTTCCGGGCCGGCCATTTTCAGAGCCCTCGTAGGAAAAATCAGGGTCGGGTAGAATGACACCCCATCAGCCCGCTCCCCGTAGAGACTTTTCCGGAATACCCAGCATGTTGCGATTGACTGAAGTCAAGCTCCCCCTCGACCACCCCGAAAGCGCGATCAAGGCCGCCATTCTCAAGCGGCTGGGCATCAAGGCCGAGGAGCTGGTCAGCTATTCGATCGCCCGCCGCGGCCATGACGCCCGCAAGCCGGGGGCGATTTTGTTCGTCTACACGCTGGATGTTGAGGTAAAGAACGAACCGGGGATACTCAAGCGCCAGAAAAAAGACCGCCATCTTTCCCTCACCCCGGATACGAGCTACCACTTCGTTGCGCAGGCACCGGCCAATCTGACTTCGCGCCCAGTGGTGATCGGCACCGGTCCGGCGGGGCTGTTTGCCGGGCTGATTCTGGCGCAGACGGGGTTCCGCCCGATCATTCTGGAGCGCGGCAAGGCGGTGCGCGAGCGCGCCAAGGACACCTTCAGCCTGTGGCGGGAAGGCAAGCTCAATCCGGAATCCAACGTGCAGTTCGGCGAAGGCGGCGCGGGGACCTTTTCCGACGGCAAGCTCCACAGCCAGATCAAGGACCCGCTGCACCACGGCAAAAAAGTGCTGACGGAATTCGTCAAGGCCGGTGCGCCGCCGGAAATCCTCTATGTGAGCAAGCCGCACATCGGCACCTTCAGGCTGGTGTCGATGGTGGAAAAAATGCGGGCAACCATCGAATCGCTCGGCGGGGAAATCCGTTTCCAGAGCCGGGTGGACGATCTCGAAATCGAAAACGGCCAGGTGCGCGGCGTGGTGCTCGCCAACGGCGAACGCATCCAGGCCGATCATGTCGTTCTGGCGGTCGGCCACAGCGCGCGCGACACGTTCCAGATGCTCTATGACCGTGGCGTTTATATCGAGGCCAAGCCCTTTTCCATCGGCTTCCGCATCGAGCATCCGCAGTCGCTGATCGACACCTGCCGTTTCGGCAAGAACGCCGGCAACCCACTGCTGGGCGCCGCCGATTACAAGCTGGTCCATCATTGCAGCAATGGCCGTTCGGTCTACAGTTTCTGCATGTGTCCGGGCGGCCAGGTGGTGGCGGCGGCATCGGAGCCGGGCCGGGTCGTGACCAACGGCATGAGCCAGTATTCGCGCAGCGAACGAAACGCCAACAGCGGCCTCGTGGTCGACATTACGCCGGCCGATTACCCGGGCCATCCGCTGGCGGGCATAGAGTTTCAGCGCCACTGGGAGGAACGCGCGTTCGAGCTGGGCGGCCGGAATTACCAGGCGCCGGGGCAGCTGGTGGGCGATTTTCTTGCGGGCAAGCCTTCCACGGCATTCGGCTCGGTGCTGCCTTCCTATACCCCCGGCGTGCATTTGGGCGATCTCAGCACCGCCCTGCCGGATTACGCCATCGCGGCGATCCGCGAGGCCATCCCCGCCTTCGAAAAACAGATCAAGGGTTTTTCCATGCACGATGCCGTGCTGACCGGCGTGGAAACACGCACCTCATCCCCCGTCCGCATCAAGCGGAACGACGATTACCAGAGCCTGAACACACGGGGGCTCTTTCCTGCGGGAGAGGGCGCGGGCTACGCCGGGGGCATTCTTTCAGCGGCGGTGGATGGCATCAAGGTGGCCGAGGCCGTGGCCTTGAGCATGGTGCGCGAGGCTGCGCATGGCGGCTAAGTGATGATCGAGGCGGTTTCGCCGCGTAAAAAAGGCCAGCGTAGGGTTATCACTTAACGGGCTGTCCGAATTTACGAGGCCACTTCTCTATTCAGAGGCCGCCGCCTCATAGCCCTTGAGGCGCAGGATGTCGGAGAGCGTCTTCCTGAGATTCGCGTCGTCGTCCACCACCAGAATTCTGGGGTTATTTTTCACTTGGAAGCCACCTCACCGGCCAGAATCTCGACACGGTTCCTGCCCTGCTCCTTCGCTCGGTAGAGCGCATCATCCACCCTCTTCAGCAGCGAATTCAGATCATCCTGCGGCTCGAACGCGGCGACCCCGAAACTGGCCGTCAGGTTGCCAACCTTATCGAAGTGATGCCCGGCGATTGCCAGCCGCAGCTTCTCAGACGCATTCCTGGCGGCCTGCACGTCCGATTGCGGCATCAGCACCATGAACTCTTCCCCGCCCCAGCGCGCCACGACATCATTGGCGCGGATGTTTTCCTTCACCAGCCTGGTGACGGTCTGCAACACATAATCGCCCACGTCGTGGCCGAAGGTGTCGTTCACGCGCTTGAAATAATCGAGGTCGTACATCGCCAGCGACATGGGCGTGCCATACCTTTTTGCCCGATCCACTTCTCTCGCCAGGATCGCGGAGAACTCGCGGCGATTGGCGATGCCGGTAAGGCTGTCGGTGGTGGCGAGAAGATGGATTTCTGCCTCGGCCCGCTTGCGTTGGGTGATGTCCAGGACGTAGATACGGATGAGGTCAACTTCCCGGACGTAGGAGATATGCAGCTCATAAGTCGCCTCGCCGACCTTGGCCTCATGGACTGCCTCTCCCGGCTGCCTGCCTTGCCACAGAGCGGCAATCAGCTCCCCCGAGCCATGCAGCAAGGGATGCGACCGGCCCATCGCACTCAACTCGGGAAACAGTCTCTCGGCCGCCGGGTTGAGATAAGTCACCCCCCCGGCAGGGTTAAGTTCGATCACCGGGCTGGGGAGCAAGCGGGGAAAAGACGCCAGGCGGATTATCTCCTCCTGCGCCTGATTGCGTTCGACAGCATGCCTGATCGTCAGCAGCAATTCATCCATCTGATAGGGTTTGAGGAGGTAAGAAAACGCCCCCTGCCCGGTAGCATCGATGGCGGTCTCCATCGAAGCGTGCCCGGTCAGGATGATCGCCTCCGTCAACGGCGAGATCGCCTTGATGTGCGCCATGACCTCGAGGCCGGGCATGTCCGGCAGCATCAGGTCGATCAGCGCCAGGCTGAACATTTCCCGTTCCACCGCCGCAATAGCCTCCGCCCCGCTGGCGGCGACAGCCGTTTCATAGCCCTTGACCCTCAGGATGTCGGCAAGCGTTTTCCTGAGGTTCGGGTCATCGTCCACCACCAGAATTCCGGGTTTTACTTTCAGCATACTGAGCCTTCCTGGTTACGCCGGAGCCAGCAGGTTCTGCAATTTCTTGAGCCGGATTTCCTCGATCAACTGGAACAAATCATCCATTTCTAACGGCTTGTACAAACAAGTATAGGCGCCGATCTTGCGCGCCTTCTCAATCGAATCCGCCATTTCCTGGCGGTAACCGGTCACCAGCACTACCGGCTTGCCCGGGTATTTGGCCCGGATCTCCTTCAGCACATCCACACCGTTCACCGCCCCCAGCCTGAGGTCGAGGAGGACGACGGCAAGCTTGTAATTCTTGTCCAGGTGTCCCAACACGCCCTGCGGATCGCTCTCCGTCTCGACCTGGTAGCCACGCAGCATCAGGATGTCCTTCAGCGTCTTGCAGAATTCGGGGTCATCGTCCACGACCAGAATGCTCTCCTCCTTGCGCAGCAGGGAAAGAAAGGAAAGGATCATGGGAAAGTTGAGCGGCTTGCTCAGGATGGCATAGGCACCGGCGCGATTCGCCTCCTCCATGAGATCGTCTGTCGCGTAGGCGCTGACCAGAACGACAGGCAGCGCGGGAACCATCTTCTTCATCCGTTTCAGCGCCTCGACCCCGCTGATGCCGGGCATCTTGATGTCCATCAGCACGAAATCCGGCGGATCGCTCCTGACCTTCTCCACCCCCTCCTCGCCCGAGTAAGCGGCGATGGGTTCGTGGCCCTTTATTTTCAGGATGTCGCAAGTCGTCTTTACGATACGAGGGTCGTCGTCCACTACCAGAATTTTCATTGCCTACTCCCGTTCTTTTTGTTGGTCAAAGGGCAAATCGTCCTGCCTATAACTGTCCGTAGGTCAGGCTCGTAGGTCGGGCTTTAGCCCGACATGTCGGGTTGAAACCCGACCTACAAAAGACTTCTCATCCCGACATCATCCTAACCCGACAACGCATCATCCAACCAAACCGCATCCCATAACGAATAATCACCCATTCGTTCAACCAGATTCGCCCGCAAGGGATTGGCCACAATATACCGCGCCATTTTGCGCAAATCCTCATCTTGCCGCACCGCATGGTCGAAATAGTTCGCCTGCCAAACTGCTTGTCCAAGGGCGTGCGCAGAACGTCCTTTCAACAACTGCATGGCCTCGGATAATTTACCCTCATGCAACACCATCAACCAATGCAAATGATCCGGCATAACCACGTAACAAAGCGTCTCCGCCCTGCCTTCGGTTTGCAACGCCATCAACTGCCGCACCACCTTGCGCCCCTTGTCGAGCGATGAAAAATAAGCAGTCCGATTCTGCGTCACCGTCGTAATGTGGTACACCAGACCCGATTGCGAAACACGGCCTTTGCGCAAATCGCTATAAGTCATTATTCACTCCGTAGATCGGGCTTCAGCCCGACATGTCGCTAACCCCGTCGGGTTAAAACCCGACCTACAATCCGCCGCTTGGCAGCGTAACGGTAAACACGCTGCCCTTGCCCGGCGCACTTTCCACCACCACACTGCCGCCGTTGACCCGCGTCAGGTTCTTCACCACCACCAGCCCCAGCCCGACGCGGCGCGCCTTGGTGGTGAACATCGGCTGGAACAGCTTGGCCTGGTGTTCCGGCGTAATGCCGCTGCCGCTATCCTTGATGCTGATCGTCACGGTTTTCGCCGCCGGGTCTTCGTCCGCCCTTATTTCCAGCGCACCCCCATCCGGCATCGCCTCCACGCCATTGGTGACCAGGTTCCAGAACACCTGGCGCATTTGCACCGGATCAACCCGGATGGCGGGTAGCGTTTCCGGAATGTCCAAGCGGACGGTGACGGAGGGAGGTATAGCGCACTTGCGCAAGGTCTGCTGCATCAACTCAGCAACCTCCACGATTCCCGGATGCGGCGGCTTGGTACGCACGGCGTCCAGCAGGTCGGACACGATGCGGTCCGCCTCCGCGATTTCGTCCTTGATGATGCCGAGATATTCCCTGGTGGTTTCGTCCGCATCGGCCAGCACGGCCTGGAGGAAGTACACGGCATTGTTCATCACGCCCAGCGGGTTGCGCAGCTCGTGCCCCACGGTGTCGGCCACCTGGCCGAGCAGTGCCAGTTTTTCCTTGCGCACCAGTTCTTCCTGCGCCGCCAGGAGCTGGTCGGTGCGCTCCTGAACCTTGGCCTCCAGTTCCTCGTTCAACCTACGGATTTCATCCTCCGCCACCTTGCTCCGCTTCATTTCATCACGAAGCTCACTGAGCAACGCCACCAGCAAACCAACGATCAGCACGCCATCGAGGAAGGGAACAACGACTCCGGCAAACTCCAGTTCGACATTGAGGCGGCCGTCCCACAACAAGTCGATGATCGAAACGATCGCCATCGAAACCAGTACCGCCACCGTTACGAACAACACGGCCACCTGCAGTGTAGTCAGCTTGAGCAGCTCGTGAACGATCCGTTTCAACGCCTGTTGCAAAAAGTGGCGCAGCTTTTTAATCATGCCCATTTTCTCTTTCATTGAACTGCCGGAAGAGTGATGGCAAACAGGGTTCCATTGCCCGCTTCGCTCTCCACTTTCACGCTGCCGCCGTTGGCTTGGGTCAGGTTCTTCACCACCACCAGCCCCAGCCCGATGCCGCGCGCCTTGGTGGTGAACAGCGGCTGAAACAGCTTGCCCAACTGCTCCGGTGTCATGCCGATGCCACTGTCACGCACGCTGACGGTGACGGTTCCATCGGGCTTGTTTTCAACCGCGCGGATTTCCAGCGTACCGCCTTCCGGCATGGCTTCCACACCGTTGCTGATGAGGTTGCGGAACACTTGGTGGATTTGCATGGCATCCACTCGGAGAGCCGGAAGCGTCTCAGGGATATCCAGTTTGACGGACACGGAAGGCGGTATCGTGAGCTTGCCCAATGTCTGCCCGATCACTTCACGCAGCCCGACCGTTTCAGGGTGCGGCGGCTTGGTGCGCACCGAATCCAGCAGGTCGGTCACGATGCGCTCGGAACCGGCGATCTCGTCCTTGATGATGTTCAGGTATTCCTTGGTGGTCTCATCCGCATCCGACAACACGGTTTGCAGAAAGTACACCGCGTTGCTCATCACTCCCAGCGGATTGCGCAATTCGTGCCCGACGCTGCCGGCCACTTGCCCCAGCACCGCCAGTTTCTCCTTGCGCACCAGTTCTTCTTGCGCATCCAGCAGTTGCTTGGTGCGCTCCAGAACCTTGGTTTCCAATTCTTCATTCAGCTTGCGGATTCTTTCTTCCGCCAGCTTGTGTTCGGTGATGTCCTGCACCGTCCCCAGCATCTTGACTGGCTGCCCATCCTCGTTGCGTGACACCTCGGCCCGCTCGTACACATAACGTAGCGAGCCGTCCGGCAGCAAGATGCGGTGGTCTATGCTGTAGGAGCACCCCTGCTCCAACACCTCGCGGATACTGGCATCCACGAGCTGCCGGTCTTTCGGATGCACGGCCTGCAGAAAAGCTTCATAAGTAGCCCCGAATTCCTGCGGCGCAAGGCCGAAAATGCGGTAGATTTCATCCGACCAGTCCAGCCTGTCGTTCGCAATATCCCATTCCCAGTTCCCCAAATGGGCGATGCGCTGTGCTTCGATCAGCTTGGCGGTGCGCTGCGCCACCTCGTCTTCCAAGTGTTCCCGATACTGTTCCAACTCGGCATCGCGCTCCTGAATGCGCTCCAGCATGTCGTTGAAGGCGCTGGCCAGGATGCCCACCTCATCCCTGCCGTAAAACCTCACCCGCAACCCGTAATTTTTTTCTTTTGAAATCCTGTTCATCACACCGACCAGTTTCCCCATCGGGTCCGTGATGGCCGGGTGCATGTAGGCAATCAGCATCAGCGCCAATCCCAGCCCCCCCAATGCAGAAGCGGCCACCACTGCCGCGCTCCACACCATCTGCTGGTATACCGTCGTCAGACTGGAGCGCACATGAATCGTGCCGACTCGTTCGCCCTCCAAAATAATCGGCTGAAACACATCAAGATACGTTGCCGTAAAGATGTGTTGCTTCTCCTCCGGCGAGGGATGAGGGTACGGGGGTTTCTGCCCTACCGGCACAAACATGGCGAAAAGCTTGTCTTGCTTGTCATGCAGCATGGCGAACTCGATGTTGCCGAAGGCCCCCAGCGCTTTCAGGGTCTGGCTGGCCGACTTCGGATCGTTGAAGAGCAAGGCCGACGTGCTGTTGGCGGCGACGATGGTCGCCTGGCTGGTGGTGGCTTTTACCAGTTCGGCGCGAAACGTGAACCACTGATGGAGCATCGATATTAGCGCCGCAAAAAGCAGGGCCGCACCTGCGGAGAGGACGGCAATGAGGGTGAGCTTGCGGCGAATGGACATATCCCGGAACAAGGCGGCCAGTCTCATTGCTCCCCTCCCGTTGGCTGGATGATGCGCGCCAACTTCAGCAGTTGCGAGCTGATCTTGAGGCCGGAGCGCCGGGCAGCGGCCAAGTTGATTTCAAAGCGCACCTTGTCCTGCTCCAGGTAGAAATTGACCATCACTCCCTGTTCCCCATAGCCCTCGGCATCCCCCACCGTCAGAACAGGGCTACCCTTGAGGGTGCCCAGCAGACGCGGCAGGTCCCCCGCCTCGGAAGCCTCGATGAACAACACCTGGCATTCCCTCAAATTGGCGCGGGTGGTGACCGGCACCACCTCCCAGACCATGCTGCCCACCGGCTTGCCCCGCAAACCTACAGCCGCTTCGCCAAAGGGGCCCTGCCCCAGAACGCACAGACGCAAATTCCCCTTCGTGCTGCTCGAAGCATGCCACTCGACGAACTTGGCGATATTGTGGACGAAAGCCGCCTTGACTTCGTATTCGATGCCAGGGGAAGCGGCCTGTACGCTCGCGCAAAACATTGCGAGCAGAATGGCGCCCAGTAGGGTGAGGGACCTTTTTTTCCAATTGTTTCTCAAGATAGATGTTCCTTCTCGCGCTAAACGCTGGCGCTATAGGCTGGGTACACGCTGTCTCCCAGGCTCAGAAACGCCAGGTGATTTTCCCGTAAACGCTGCGCGGCACCTCGCCACCACGTGTTCCGGAACTATCAACGGCGAATTCGGCATGCCGGTTGTCGGTCAGGTTTTGCGCCGTCAGGCTCAGTTCCACATCCTTGCGCGGCCGCCATCCGAGGCGGACATCGAGGCGGGTATAGGCGGGAACGCCCAAATCGGGAAGCTTGCCGACGTAGTACAGCGACGCATCCAGCTCGAACCGGTTCGGCAGGTCAAGGCGGGAAAGAATCTGCACTTGATGGCCTGGACTCCCCCCCTCCATCACCGCCTGCGAAGTGGTGTCTCCGCTTCCCGGGTCGAGGTGCGCCTGCGCCTTGAACCAGGTATAGGCCGGGCTCAACCGCCACTTGTCCGTGACCTGCCACTTGGCGGCAAACTCCAAGCCGTAGGTGTCTCCAGACATGCTATTGCCGAAGCGAAGTGGGATCAGCAGGTGGGGCGGGGCAGGATCGGCCTCGAAGGAGGGAATGCCTGGCTCCTGGGTGCCAAGATTGCGGTAGCGGTTGTAAAACCCCGCCACATCCAGGGTGAGATGGCGCGAGACCTCGCCGCGGTAGCCCATCTCGAAAGCCGTCAACTCTTCCGATTTGAAATCGGGATTGCCCAGCAGCGCAATCAAGTTGGGCGGGGCGCCGGGTATGGCCGCGATGTTCAACCTGGTATCGGCATCGATCAGCGCCGGCATTCTCACGGCGCGCGACGCGGCCGCCCACAGGGTCTGGTTCCGCCAAGGCTCCCAAGCCAGGCGCAGGTTGGGCTGATATTCGAATCCGGTGAAGCTGTTGTGCTCGAACTTCGATCCCACGGTCAGCTGCAGATTTTCCCGCAGCGCGACCTCGTCCTGCACGAAGGCACTGAACAGCTCGGTGCGCCGATGAGCAGGCAGGAACGATACGGAAAATACATTCTGGAACTGGCTCTCCACCCGGCGGTAACCCAGCCCCCAAATGAGCTTCTGGCTGGGGGTCAGCCGGAAGCGGTGCTGGAAATCCAGGTCGTAGGTTTCGACGCTTTCATCCTCCGCGGCGGTTCTCCACCTGTCGGCGCGGTCGTAATACGCCTGCAAACTCATATCGGAATCGTCGTCCAGCCGACGCTGCCAATGCATCATGACGTAGCCGCCCCGATTACGGTCGGTGTTGTCCTCCAGAATGTTCGACGGCGGCGTCAACGTGGTGTGAATCAGGCGACTATCCGAATTTACTTCATAGTAATTTCCCTGCAGCATGATCGTATCGTCGGCCGACGGCGTGGAATCCAGCCGGAATCCGCCTTGCTTCCCGTTCCAGGCGTCATGGCTGCTTGCGCCCGTTGCATCGGGAAAATTGCCGCGATTGAAACCCTGCCCATAAATGCGGAAATAACCCGAATCGCCCCACTTTGTCCCATAACGGAAAGCGCCGTCGGTTTGCCCGATATTCCCCGCGCCCGCCGTCACCAGCCCGCCTTGAGTGTCCTTGGCGTTCCTGGTGATAATGTTGATCACGCCGTTGACCGCATTGGCACCCCACAGCGTCCCGCCGGAGCCGCGGATCACCTCGATGCGTTCCACATCCTCCAGCACCAGATTTTGCACGTCCCAATTGACGCCGGCGGACGTGGTCGTATACACACTGCGCCCGTCGATCAGCACCAGGAGCTTATTGGCATAACGATTGTTGAAGCCACGTGAGCTGATTGCCCACACATTGCCGTCGACTTGCGCCACGTCCAGGCCGGGCACCATGCGCAGCAATTCCGGGATGCTGTTCATTCCGGAGCGGCGGATATCTTCCTGGGTGAGCACAAAAATCGCCGCGGCGGATTCGGAAAGCTTCTGCGGTCTTTTGGACACCGAGGTAACCTGGATGTCCATCAACGCTTCGAGGGAAAGTTCGGTGAGTCCGGACTGCGCCTGAAACTGATCGGACGACGGGGTGGGCCCCGCCTCGGCTACGGCTTGGCAAGGGATCAGCATACTGCCCAGCCCCAAACAGCACACGGCCCGGAGGCGGTCCCAAGCTACGGTTATTTTTTTCATCCTATTCCCCTTTCCTTACCAGACAAGTTCATGTTCTAGAAACGATAGGTCGCCTTGAGCCTGAAGCTTCGCCCATCCTGCCAAATCAGGTCTTCCAAATGCTCCGGCCTTCCTGGATCGGCATATTGTTTGTCGAACAGGTTGTAGACGCTGGCGGAGACGTCCAGACCCTTGGCCAGTTTCTGGCTCAGCAAGGTCAGATTGGCGATGGTGTACCCCCCCCCGCTCTTCCGCCGACAAGGGTCTTACGGCTGCTGGTGTACTGCACTTCCACTCCCGCCCGCAACGCGTTGCCGAACAGGGGCATGGAATAGTTGAACTTTGCCAGATGGCGGGGCGAATTCTCCAGTTCCGCGCCGGAGGCTTGGTCGCGGGTAATCTGCCAGGCGTAGCTGGCCCGCAGCCGCGTATCGTCGGCCCAGGCGCGCTCGGCCTCGAATTCGGCGCCTTTTGATCTGACCTGGCCGAGATTCTGAAACACGTTCAAGCCGTCCGCCGGGTCGGTGACCTGGCTGATGAGGTTGCGAATCTCGTTCCGGTAAACAGAGGCGGTGAGACGGAAGTTGGGCTGGAATAGGTGCTCGACGACGAACTCGTAGCTGGTGATTTCTTCCGGCTTGAGGTTGATGCTGGGTTTCGAACCCAGCGCGGCACTGGAATAGTACAACTCAAAGGCGTTGGGAGCACGGAAGGCGGTGCCATAGAGGAACTTGAGGGCCGTCTCCGGACGGGGGGTGTAGATCAGCGCCAGGCGCGGATTGTACGTCTCCCCCACGGTAGAGAAGTGGTCGTAGCGCAGGCCGGCGTTGAGCAGCAGGCCCTGGCCGAGGGTCATTTCATCCTGGGCGTACAACGCCCGCCGGTCGCTGCGATGCTTTTCATCCAGATAAATGGCATAGGGTGCCAGATCATAGTTCATCAAGTCCTGACGCATATTGTCCTGATACTCCGCTCCGAACACCAGCTTGTGCCGATCGAAGCGGCCAGCCAGCCTGGCTTCCGCGCCCCACCATTCGCCCGACGCCTTGTCCTTGTTGACGGTGACCGGAGGCGCATCATAAGGGAACGTCCCGTCGTAGAAATAGCCGCCGTAAAACACCCGCCCGGACAGGTCGAGGCGCTCGGAAAGATTCCCGTTGTAGGCAAGGTCGAGAACGGCCTGGGAATCCACAGACTGGGTGCGGGGGTCATTGAACACGCTGCCGAAGGAAGCGGTGGGCACCCCCTTGGTGCGCTCGGAATAGGCGGCAGTGAGGGCAAAATCACCATAGGCCAGCTTGCCGTAGACCTGCCTGGCGAGGTCTTTGTCGAGGCCACGAGCGATGCCGTTGTTGTTGGCAGGAGTGTCAAACTCGGGAAAGAACAAGTCCTGGCCTTGGCTGTTGCGATGGGTCGCCGACAGCAGCAATTCGGCGCCGTTGTCATACTGTTTGCCGTAAGTCGCCCTTTCCTTGGTAGTGCCGAAGCTGGCAATTTCCGCAGCCGCCTCCGCGCCGTCGAAATCCCGGCCGCGCTTGGTGATGACGTTGGCCACACCGAAAAAGGCGTTGCTGCCGTAAATGGAAGACCCCGGCCCGCGTACCACCTCCACCCGGTCGATGAGATCCACGTCGAGAAAGAATTCCTGGCCAATGGAGGCGGTGTCGTAATTGGCGTCGTTGACCCGGTAGCCGTCCACCAGCAGCAGGATGCGGCTGTTATAATCTCCCGGCCGGTTGAAGCCCCGTACCCCCAAGTATTGGTAATTCCGGTCGTAGGTGACGAACAAGCCCCGTACACTCCCCAAAATGTCTGCCAGAGTGCGGTAGCCGTAGCTCTTGATGTCTGCCTTGGTTATGACGGTGACGGCGGACGGCGCTTCGGTAGTCTTCTGGGCGAATTTGCTGGCGCTGTAGACCTCGACGGCCAGCAGTTCCTCGATTGACAACTGCGTAAGATCGGCTTGCTTGGCAGTCCCCACCCCCTCAGCCACTACAGGTTGGGACAACACCAAACCCACCGCAACCGCAACAGCCAGTGCCCAAGCAGAAGAGCGTGAATCATCCGGGCCGTCCGCAATATAGAAAGTCATCCCCATTGAGTCCCCTTCCCCGATAGCACCAAAATTTCGACTGAACTGTTGGCACTACGCCAGGTTTAAATTGACCAAGCGTTATAGCTGCGTACTACGCGGCTGGTGATAAATCGACCAGACTATTTTTGTCCCCTCGTTTGGGAGATGTTGACGGTTATTGGGTGAAGGCCAGCAACCTTGCGGTTACCAACAGATTGAATTGCATCTCAGTCGATCGTATTGGATGCACTGTTTCTTGAACGTATCCCTGACAACGACAAGACCATTGGCTCAAACATGGGCAAGCCATCTGAGCCGACTAGTACCGGCAAGCGCTCGCCCGAAGATATGACAATTATATTAATCCTGTATTGAGGACGCATTATTTATATTTCACATAGATACACTCTAATTAATTAAGAATATCAAAGATTAAGAAATATGCAAACAAAGCCCCCCATGTATAACTTAAGGAAACACTGAAAAAATTAAAGCCCGCACGAATGCGGGCTCTAATCTTGACAAAGCTGCTTGCAGGCAGCCCGCTAGAACGGAATATCGTCCTCGAAATTATCGAAGTCGCCACCGCTTTTTGCTGCGGATTTCGCGCTGCTAGCGCTGGCAGCAGGCTTTTCCACCACTTCGAAGCTGTTGCCTCCGCCACCGCTGCGGCTACCGAGCATTTGCATCTTGTCGGCGACGATCTCGGTGGTGTACTGGTCCTGCCCTTCCTTGTTCGTCCACTTGCGGGTCTGAATGCGGCCTTCGACATAAACCTGGCTGCCTTTCTTCAGGTATTCCCCGGCGATTTCCGCCAGCTTGCCGAACATCGCGATCCGGTGCCACTCGGTTTTTTCCTGCTTTTCGCCGTTCTTGTCTTTCCAGGAGTCGGTGGTTGCAAGACTGAAGTTACAGATTGCATCCCCGGATGGCATGTAGCGCATTTCAGGGTCTTTCCCCAAGTTACCGATAATAATTGCCTTGTTCACTGATGCCATTTCACGCTCCTCCGATCAAGTTAGTCACACCCTCTTCATCCCAACCCGCCATTTCCACCTTGAGGTAGGCTGCGCCTTCCTCGGGATCGACTATCGCTTCCGTCACCCCGTCCAGACCGATCAACCGGCGTGACAGTTCGCGCGCCGCTTCGGCGGACATCGGCTCGATATGGAACATCCGGGTGCGCACTGCGGGCGGCGTTTTCATGCTGGCGGCCAACACCAGCCATAATGCGCTGATTGCGCCGCCGAACGCGAATACCGACCACTGGCCGGCATAATGGGAAAGCAATCCGCCCGCCACGCCACCGGCAAACAAGCCGAGCGACTGGGACGTATTATACACGCCCATGGCCGTCCCCTTGGAACGTGCCGGGGCAAGCTTGGAAATCAGCGAGGGCAGGCTCGCTTCGAGTATGTTGAAGGCGATGAAGAACAGCAGCAGCATCATTACGATGCCCCAGAAGCTCTGGATCAACGCCGTCATCAGCAGTTGCGACAGCAGCAGCAGGGCCACGGCGGCAACAAAAACCGGCTTGAGCTTGGCTCTCTTCTCGCCGTAGATGATCGCCGGCACCATGAAGGCGAATGCGCCCAGCATCACCGGCAGGTAGATTTTCCAGTGCTGGGCTTCCGGCATGCCGCCGGCTTCCCTGAGGGCAAACGGAATCACCACGAACATCGCCATTTGTGCGGCGTGCAGGGCAAAGATGCCGAAATTCAGGCGCAGCAACTGGCCGTCGCGCAGCACGTCGTGCAGGCGCGCCGGCACGACCTCGGCATCGGAATGGAAATGACTGGCCCTGGGGTCGGGAATGACGGCGTAGATCACGCCCATCGCCGCCAGCGCCAGCACGCCGGTGAGTTCGAATATTCCTGGCACGCCGATCGCCTGGTACAGCAACGGGCCCAGCGCCATCGATGCGGCAAACGCCAGACCGATCGTCGATCCGATCATCGCCATGGCCTTGGTGCGGTGCTCTTCCCGCGTCAGGTCGGCGAGCAGCGCGGTGACGGCGGCGGAAATCGCGCCCGCGCCCTGGATGGCACGCCCCACGATCACCATGGTGATGTCGCTGGCGGAAGCGGCGACAAAGCTGCCGATAACGAACAGCAGCAGGCCGAAATAGATCACCCGCTTGCGCCCCCAGCGGTCGGATGCCATGCCGAAAGGCAGCTGCAGCATGGCCTGGGTCAGGCCGTAGGCGCCAAGCGCCAGGCCGATCAGGGTCTGGCTGTCGCCGCCGGGCAGTCCATGGGCATAAATGGCGAACACCGGCAGGATCAGGAACATGCCCAGCATCCGCAGGCCGAATATCCCGGCCAGCCCCACGCTGGCGCGGAGTTCGGTAGGGGTCATCTGGTCGGAAATGTGCATATAAAGTTGAGGTCGAACGTCAAAATTGCGTATAGTAGCAGGTTGCCTTTTGCTCTGCACAAACTCATGGACCTGATCAAAATCCGCGGTGCCCGCACCCACAACCTGAAAAACATCAGCCTCGACATTCCGCGCGACAAGCTGGTGGTCATCACCGGCCTGTCCGGCTCGGGAAAATCCTCGCTGGCTTTCGACACGCTTTACGCCGAAGGGCAGCGCCGCTACGTCGAGTCGCTCTCGGCCTACGCACGCCAGTTCCTGCAGCGGATGGAAAAGCCCGACGTGGATCTGATCGAAGGCTTGTCGCCGGCGATCTCGATCGAGCAGAAGGCCACCAGCCACAACCCGCGCTCGACCGTCGGCACCGTCACTGAAATCCATGACTACCTGCGCCTGCTCTATGCCCGCGTCGGCGACCCCTACTGCCCCGAGCACCAGATCCTGCTTTCCGCCCAGAGCATTTCCCAGATGGTGGACACGGTCATGGCGCTGCCCGAGGACACCAAACTGATGATCCTCTCCCCCACCGTGGTGGGCCGCAAGGGGGAGCAGGTCGATCTGTTCGACGAGTTGCGCGCGCAGGGTTTCGTGCGCCTGCGGATCGACGGCAAGGTGCATGAAATCGACGCCCTGCCCAAGCTGGACAAGAACAGGAAGCACACCGTCGATATCGTGGTGGATCGCCTCAAGGTTCGCGCCGACGCCAAGCAGCGTCTGGCGGAATCGTTCGAGACCGCGCTGCGCCATTCGGACGGCAAGGCGCTGGCGGTGGAGATGGACTCGGGCAAGGAGCACCTGTTCTCGGCTAAGTTCTCCTGCCCGGTATGCAGTTATTCCCTGCCGGAGCTCGAGCCGCGGCTGTTTTCCTTCAACAACCCGATGGGCGCCTGCCCCAAGTGCGACGGCCTGGGCCAGGTCAGTTTTTTCGACCCCAAGCGCATCGCCGCCTTTCCCCATCTGAGCCTGGCCTCGGGCGCGGTCAAGGGCTGGGACAAGCGCAACCAGTTCTTCTTCCAGATGCTGCAAAGCCTGGCGCTGCACTATGGCTTCGACCTCGACACCCCCTTCGAGCAACTGCCGGAAACCATCCAGCACATCCTCCTCTACGGCAGCGGCAAAGAGTCGCTCAAGTTTCATTACCTGGGGGAAAAAGGCGGGATGCAGGCGCGCAGTCACCCGTTCGAGGGCATCATCACCAACTTCGAGCGGCGCTACCGCGAAACCGAATCGTCAACGGTGCGCGAGGAACTGGCCAAATACATCAATTTCTGCCTCTGCCCCGATTGCGAAGGCACCCGGCTGCGCGCCGAAGCGCGCCACGTGCTGGTGGGCGGCAAGGCGCTATTTGAAGTCGGCCGCCTGCCGCTGAAACAAACTTACGACTTTTTCGCCACGTTGGCATTCGACGGCCAGAAACAGGCCATCGCCGAGCGCATCATCAAGGAAATCGCGGCGCGAATCCGCTTTCTCAACAATGTCGGGCTGGATTACCTGTCGCTCGACCGCTCGGCCAACACCTTGTCCGGCGGCGAGGCGCAGCGCATCCGTCTGGCGAGCCAGATCGGCTCGGGACTGACCGGCGTGATGTACGTGCTGGACGAACCTTCGATCGGCCTGCACCAGCGCGACAACGACCGCCTGCTCACCACCCTCAAGCACCTGCGCGACATGGGCAATACCGTGATCGTGGTGGAGCATGATACCGACGCCATCCTGGCCGCTGACCACGTGGTGGACATCGGCCCCGGCGCGGGGGTGCACGGCGGCGAGGTCGTAGCGGAAGGCACACCCGACGAGATCAAGGCCAATCCCGCTTCGCTTACCGGCCAGTACCTCAGCGGCAAGCGCTGCATCGAGGTTCCGAAAAATCGACATAAACCCGACCCCAAGCGCATGCTGCGCCTGACAGGCGCCACCGGCAACAATCTGAAAAGCACAACCCTGGATCTGCCAGTGGGGCTGTTCGTGTGTGTCACCGGCGTATCCGGTTCGGGAAAATCCACCCTGGTCAACGATACCCTGTACCGCGCCGTGTCACGCCATCTTTACGGGTCGGCCACTGAGCCTGCCCCCTATGAAGATCTGCATGGTCTGGAGTTCTACGACAAGGTGATCGACGTCGACCAAAGCCCGATCGGGCGCACGCCGCGCTCCAATCCGGCCACCTACACCGGCCTGTTCACGCCGATCCGCGAACTGTTCGCCGGCGTACCGCAGGCGCGCGAGCGCGGCTACGGGCCGGGACGCTTCTCCTTCAACGTCAAGGGCGGGCGCTGCGAGGCATGCGAAGGTGATGGCGTAATCAAGGTGGAAATGCACTTCCTGCCCGATATCTACGTGCCCTGCGATGTCTGCCACGGCAAGCGCTACAACCGCGAAACCCTTGAAATCCAGTACAAGGGCAAGAACATCCACGAAATCCTGGCGATGACGGTGGAACAGGCGCACGAATTTTTCAGCCCGGTGCCGGTGGTGGCCAGAAAGCTCTCCACGCTGCTCGATGTCGGACTGGGCTACATCACCCTGGGACAAAGCGCGACCACCCTGTCCGGCGGCGAGGCGCAACGGGTGAAGCTATCTCTGGAATTAAGCAAGCGCGACACCGGGCGCACCCTGTATATCCTGGACGAGCCGACCACCGGCCTGCATTACCACGATATTGAGCTGCTTCTGACGGTGCTGCACCGGCTGCGCGACAGCGGCAATACCGTGGTGGTGATCGAGCATAACCTGGACGTGATCAAGACGGCCGACTGGGTCGTCGATCTCGGCCCGGAAGGCGGCGTGGGCGGCGGGCAGATCATTGCCGCGGGCACCCCGGAGCAGGTCGCCAAGACGCCGGAAAGCTTTACCGGCCGGTATCTGGCAGGACTGCTCACATAGTAAGATAGGGTGAGGAGGGGAATAAAAAAAGCCAGGTAAAAACCTGGCTTTTTTTGTGATGCGGAGAACGCTATTAGGCGCCAGTGCTCTCAGCCTCAGCAGCAGGACGATCCATCAGTTCGACGATCGCCATCGGGGCATTGTCGCCCTGACGGAAGCCGCACTTGAGGATGCGCAGGTAGCCGCCGTTGCGGTTCTGGTAGCGCGGGCCGAGCGTATCGAACAGCTTGACGACCATTTCGCGGTCGCGCAGACGGTCAAACGCCATGCGGCGGTTGGCCAGCGAAGGCTTCTTGCCCAGCGTGATCATCGGCTCGGCGACGCGGCGCAGTTCCTTCGCCTTGGGCAGCGTGGTGGTGATGGCTTCGTGACGCAACAGCGAGTTGGTCATGTTGCGCAGCATCGCCAGACGGTGACTGCTGGTGCGATTGAGTTTTCTAAGTCCTAAACGGTGACGCATGATCTATCCTTTCTTTGCATACAATCTTTCATGGCTTTCCCTACACTCCCCTGCGGGTCGCATAGGACAAGAGCGCATAGAAAGTTGGAGTACCCTTGTGGTGTTTCGTATTCCACGAACTGACTTTATGCACGCTCACCCAGACCGACAGGCGGCCAGTTTTCCAGCTTCATGCCCAGAGTCAGGCCCTTGGAGGCGAGTACATCCTTGATTTCGTTCAGCGACTTGCGTCCCAGATTAGGGGTCTTCAGCAACTCGTTCTCGGTGCGCTGGATCAGATCACCGATGTAATAAATGTTTTCCGCCTTCAGGCAATTGGCAGAGCGCACGGTGAGTTCCAGATCGTCGACCGGACGCAGCAGGATAGGATCAACCTGCGGTGCGCGGGGCGCCTCGATCTCGGCCGGCGTGCCTTTCAGCTCGGCAAACACGGACAGCTGATCCACCAGGATGCGCGCGGCATAGCGAATCGCTTCTTCGGGATCGACCACGCCATTGGTTTCGATGTCGACAACCAGTTTGTCCAGGTCGGTGCGCTGCTCGACGCGGGCGCTTTCAACTGCATAACTGACGCGGCGAACCGGGCTGAATGAAGCATCCAGCAGAATCGTGCCGATGCTGCGCTCATCCTCGGCGACACGGCGTGCAGTGACAGGCTGATAGCCACGGCCCTGCTCGATTTTGATTTCCATGTCGAGCTTGCCACCCTTGGTGATGTGAGCAATCACATGGTCAGGGTTGACGATCTCTGCATCATGACCGGTTTCGATGTCGGCTGCCGTCACCACGCCCTCACCCTTTTTCGACAGAATCAGGGTGGCTTCGGAGCGGTTGTGCAGCTTCAGTGCGATGCCTTTAAGGTTGAGCAGAATGTCGACCACGTCTTCCTGCACACCTTCGATGGTCGAATACTCGTGCACCACACCCTCGATCTTGACCTGGGTGATGGCATAGCCTGGCATCGAAGACAGCAAAATGCGGCGCAGGGCGTTGCCCAGCGTATGGCCGTAGCCACGCTCGAACGGCTCCATGGAAATACGGGCGCGAACGGGCGACACCGCTTCAACATCTACAACACGTGGCTTCAGAAGTTCGGTAGCACTGCTTTGCATGCTGGATCCTCTATGTAAAAGTGGTTCAGTGATTACTTCGAGTACAACTCAACCACGAGATGCTCGTTGATGGTTGAGGGCAACTCGGCACGCTGCGGCTTGGCTTTATACACGCCCTTCAGCGCCTTCACATCCACTTCGATCCATTCCGGGAAACCGCGCTGCTCGGCGGCCTCGACCGCAGCCTTGATACGCAGCTGAGCCTTCGACTTTTCGGCAACTTCAACAACGTCGCCAGCCTTGACCTGATAAGACGGGATATTCACGCGACGGCCGTTTACCAGAATGCCGTTGTGACGCACGATCTGGCGCGACTCGCGGCGGGACACGCCGAAGCCCATACGATGAACTACGTTGTCCAGACGGCATTCCAGGATCTGCAGCAGGCTCTCGCCGGTCACACCCTTGCTGCGGTCAGCGATCGCGTAGTAGCCGCGGAACTGACGCTCCAGCACGCCATAAATACGACGCACTTTCTGCTTCTCGCGCAATTGCACGCCGTAGTCCGACAAGCGCACCTGTTTCTGGCCGTGCTGGCCTGGCGCGTAGCTGCGGCGTTCAATGCCACACTTATCGGTAAAGCACTTCTCGCCTTTCAGAAACAGCTTTTCGCCTTCGCGGCGGCACTGGCGGCATTTGGGATCAAGATTGACAGCCAAGGTTTCTCTCCTGCTAAATATTAACGGCGCTGCGGTTAGATACGACGCTTTTTGGACGGACGGCAACCGTTATGGGGAACGGGGGTTACGTCGGCAATGGAAGTGATCTTGAAGCCGACCGCATTCAGTGCGCGCACTGCAGATTCGCGCCCTGGTCCGGGTCCTTTGATTCTGACTTCAAGGTTCTTCACCCCGTATTCCTGAGCGGCTTTACCTGCAGCCTCAGCCGCAACCTGCGCAGCAAACGGCGTGCTCTTGCGCGAACCGCGGAAACCGGCACCACCCGATGTTGCCCAGCTCAAGGCATTGCCCTGACGATCGGTAATGGTGATGATGGTGTTATTGAAGGACGCGTGAACGTGGGCAATTCCCTCAGCCACATTCTTTTTAACTTTTTTGCGTACCCGGACGTTTGTCTTAGCCATGATTTATTCCTCGTGTGGCAACCAATTATTTGGTTGCACGAACAGCTTTGCGTGGACCTTTGCGAGTGCGAGCATTGGTACGAGTGCGCTGACCGCGTACCGGCAAACCGCGACGATGGCGCACGCCACGGTAGCAACCAAGATCCATCAATCGCTTGATGTTCATGGAAACCTCACGGCGCAAGTCACCTTCAACCGTAACCTTACCCACCTCGTCGCGCAGCTTTTCCATCTCGCTGTCGCTAAGATCCTTGATCTTGGTCGAGGTAATGATGCCTGCCGTCGCACAAATTTTCTGTGCGCGGGTACGGCCAATTCCGTAAATCGCAGTTAATGCGATAACGGTGTGTTGATGGTTCGGGATATTTACCCCAGCGATGCGGGCCATGCACTTACTCCCAGCAAATGACTGATTTAGAAAAAGTCGGAAATTTTAACAGTTCCGCGCGACACAATCAACCTTGACGTTGTTTATGGCGAGGATCTGAACAAATGACGCGCAGCACGCCATGGCGTTTAACCATTTTGCAGTGGCGGCACAGCCGTTTAATTGAGGCTCGGACTCTCATCGTTTTCTCCTGATAAAGCTTTGTTACTTGGCGCGGAAAGTGATCCGTGCCCGTGATAAATCATAAGGGGTAAGTTCTACAGTCACCTTATCACCTGGCAAAATACGAATATAGTGCATACGCATTTTTCCAGAGATATGGCCAAGTACCACGTGGCCATTTTCCAATTTCACTCGGAAGGTTGCATTGGGGAGGGTTTCAAGAATCTCCCCCTGCATTTCAATCGTTTCTTCCTTCGACATTTCTATCCTGTTATCAACATGCTTAGCGGCCGACCATCCCGCCCTTGAAGCTCGCCTTTTTCAGCAAACTCTCGTATTGGTGCGACATCAGATAGGACTGAACCTGAGCCATGAAATCCATCGTCACCACCACGATAATCAACAGCGAGGTGCCGCCGAAGTAAAACGGTACATTCCACTTCACAATCAAAAACTCGGGCAGCAAACATACCGCCGTGATGTACACCGCGCCAGACAGGGTCAGTCGAGACATGATCTTGTCGATATAACGAGCCGTCTGATCGCCCGGGCGGATACCCGGTACAAATGCGCCGCTTTTTTTCAGGTTGTCCGCGGTCTCCTTCGGGTTGAACACCAACGCCGTATAGAAGAAGCAGAAGAACACAATCGCAAGCGCATAAAACATGACATACAGCGGCTGACCGGGCGACAGGGTAGAACCGATATCCTTGAGCCAGCTCATCCCCTCGCTGCTGCCAAACCAGCCTGCAATCGTCGCGGGAAACAGGATGATGCTGGAGGCAAAAATCGGCGGGATCACGCCCGACATGTTCAGCTTTAATGGCAAATGCGAGCTCTGGCCGCCATAAATCTTGTTTCCCACCTGGCGCTTGGCGTAATTCACCAATATCTTGCGCTGGCCGCGTTCTACGAAAACCACGAAGGCCGTAACTGCAATCGCGCCGACAAACAGCAGCAGCACCAGCGGTATGGAGAAGGCTCCAGTCCGGGTCAACTCCAGTGTGCCGCCAATCGCATGCGGCAAACCGGCCGCAATACCCGCGAAAATAATCAGCGAAATCCCGTTGCCGATGCCGCGCTCGGTGATCTGCTCACCCAGCCACATCAGGAACATCGTTCCGGACACCAGTGTTGCCACCGCCGTGAGACGGAACAGCAGGCCGGGATCAATCACCAGACCGGGCTGTGATTCCAGCGCGATGGAAATCCCCAAGCCCTGAAACAGGGCCAGAAACACCGTACCATAGCGGGTGTACTGGGTAATTTTCTTGCGCCCGCTTTCGCCTTCCTTCTTCAGCTGCTCCAACTGAGGCGACACGACCGTCATCAACTGCATGATAATCGAGGCCGAAATGTACGGCATGATGCCCAGTGCGAACACACTGAAACGCGACAACGCGCCACCCGAGAACATGTTGAACATGCCGAGTATGCCGCCCGATTGTGTCTTGAAGAGCGACTCCAGCGCCATCGGATCAATACCGGGCACGGGAATGAAAGTACCGATCCGATAAACGACCAGCGCCGCCAGCACGAAAAGCAAGCGCTTCTTCAGATCACCAAACTTGCCTGCTGCATTAAGCGGATTGCCAAGAGCCAAAATCGTATCCCTTATTCCGCGATCTTGCCGCCAGCGGCTTCAATCGCTGCACGTGCACCCTTGGTGACGAGCAGACCCTGCAGCGTTACAGCACGGGTAATTTCGCCGGACAGGAAGACCTTAACGCTCAGCGCGGAGCCCGGAATAACGTTGGCTTGCTTCAGCACCAACAGATCAATCGTGTCTACCGGCAGATTGTTGATTTCCGACAGTCTAACTTCGGCGGTTTCGCCGCGGACCTTGGCCAGGGAGACGAAGCCGCGCTTGGGCAGGCGACGTTGCAAAGGCATTTGACCGCCCTCAAAACCCACCTTGTGGAAGCCACCAGAACGCGATTTCTGACCCTTATGCCCGCGACCGCAGGTCTTTCCACTGCCAGAGCCAATGCCGCGACCCACGCGCTTCGCTGCTTTTTTGCTGCCATCGGCAGGCTTGATAGTATTCAGTTGCATTTAGCCCTCGCACTTCACCAGATAGTAAACGGTGTTGATCATGCCACGAACCGATGGCGTATCTTCAACTTCAACAGTATGACCAATGCGCTTCAATCCCAAACCTCGCACACAAGCACGGTGAGACTCAATGGTGCCGATCACGCTCTTGATCTGAGTAACCTTCACCTTGGTAGATTTATTTGCCTTTACCATCACTTACCCCATGATCTCTTCGACAGTCTTGCCGCGCTTGGCCGCAATCTCGGACGGCGTATTCATCTGCTTCAAGCCGTTGAGGGTGGCGCGCACAATATTGTACGGGTTGGTCGAGCCGATGCACTTGGCGAGAACGTTATGCACGCCCATCACCTCGAAAATCGCACGCATTGGGCCACCGGCAATAATACCGGTACCTTCGGAAGCCGGCTGCATGTAAACCTTGGCAGCGCCATGGCGTCCGATTACGGCGTGGTGCAAAGTACCCTTCTTCAGGTTAACCTTGACCATGTTGCGACGCGCATCTTCCATTGCTTTTTGCACGGCAACCGGCACTTCACGCGACTTGCCTTTGCCCATGCCAACGCTGCCGCTACCGTCACCCACTACGGTCAACGCTGCGAAGGCCATGATCCGGCCGCCCTTGACCACTTTGGTCACACGATTGACGCCAATCATCTTTTCCTGGAGGCCGTCACCGCGATCTTCTTGACTCTTCTCAAATTTAGCCATCATCAACCCCGCTTAGAATTTCAGACCGTTTTCGCGCGCAGCTTCAGCCAGCGCTTTAACACGGCCATGGTAGTGGAAGCCTGAGCGGTCAAACGCTACGGTTTCTACGCCAGCGACTTTTGCTTTTTCAGCGATTCGCTTGCCAACCAGAGCGGCCGCATCCTTGTTACCACCTTTCGGCAGATCCTTGCGCACTTCTGGCTCGACGGTAGATGCACTGGCCAAAACCTTGCCGCCGCTCGCATCAATGATCTGGGCATAAATATGGCAATTGGTTCTATGTACCAGCAAACGCACCACCTTCAGTTCTGCGATTTTGGCACGGGTTTTGCGTGACCGACGCAGGCGTGACTGTTTCTTATCCATGACTATTGCCCCTATTTCTTCTTGGTCTCTTTCAGGATCACCACCTCATCGGAGTAACGCACACCCTTGCCCTTGTAAGGCTCCGGACTGCGGTACGCACGAATTTCAGCGGCAACCTGACCAACGCGCTGCTTGTCAGCGCCCTTCAAAACGATTTCAGTCTGAGTCGGCGTAGTAACTACGACGCCTTCAGGCATTTTGTGGTCGACCGGATGGGAGAACCCCAACGAAAGACCCAGCACATCGCCCTTGGCATTCGCGCGATAACCCACGCCAACCAGAGTCAGCTTGCGCTCGAAACCTTTCGACACGCCAACAACCATATTTGCAAGCAGCGCACGCATGGTGCCGGACATCGCATTGGACTGCATCGAATCGTTAGCGGCCTTGCACTGCAACTGGTCGCCCTCTTTTACCACCGACACGTCGCCGTTCTGGCGCTGCTTCAGTGTGCCGAGCGGCCCCTTGACTGTGATTTCATCGGCGCTTAGTGTCACTTCCACGCCGGCCGGCACGATCACCGGATTTTTAGCTATTCTGGACATCGTTTACCTCGCTCAGACTATTCCACTAGGCCACTACGCACAGCACTTCGCCGCCGATACCGGCTGCACGCGCACTGCGGTCAGTCATCACGCCCTTGGAAGTGGAAACAATCGCCACACCCAGACCGTTCATGACTTTAGGAATTTCGCCATTGCCTTTATAAATACGCAGTCCAGGACGGCTTACACGATCGATTTTCTCGATCACCGGACGGCCTGCGTAGTATTTCAGGCGCACTTCCAGCGAAGGCTTGCCGGACTCGTCGCGAACTGCGAAATCATCAATATAACCCTCATCCTTCAGCACTTTGGCAATTGCCATCTTGAGCTTGGAGGAAGGCATGCTGACGCTCACTTTTGTGGCACTTTGACCATTCCGGATACGCGTCAGCATATCGGCGATCGGATCACTCATACTCATACTATTCTCCCGCTACCAACTGGCTTTAACTACGCCGGGAATTTCACCGCGCATTGCATACTCACGCACCTTGGTACGTGCCATGCCGAACTTTCTGAACACGCCACGCGGACGTCCAGTCAGAGCGCAACGGTTACGCAAGCGCACCGGACTGGAGTCGCGTGGCAACTGCTGCAACTTGAGGCGGGCCGCATAGCGCTCTTCGTCGCTGAGCTTCACATTGTTCATTGCAGCCGTCAGTTCCGCACGTTTCGCGGCGTATTTCTTCACTGTTTCGCGGCGCTTCTTATCACGATTAATCAAAGCTAACTTAGCCATGCCAACCTCAGTTCTTGAAGGGGAATTTGAACGCGGCGAGAAGCGCACGCGCCTCTTCGTCGGTCTTGGCGGTCGTCGTGATCGAGATATTCATGCCACGCAACGCGTCAATTTTGTCGTAATCAATTTCCGGGAAAATGATCTGCTCTTTGATACCCATGTTGTAATTGCCACGGCCATCAAATGCCTTGCCGGAAATACCGCGGAAGTCACGAATACGCGGAATCGCAACTGAAACCAGGCGATCCAGGAACTCATACATGTGAGTGCGACGCAAAGTCACCATGCAGCCAACCGGGTAATTGTCACGAATCTTGAAGCCCGCGATCGACTTGCGGGACATCGTCACCACCGGCTTCTGACCAGCGATTTTCTTCATGTCGCCGACGGCGTGCTCCATCACCTTCTTGTCCGCTACCGCTTCGCCCACACCCATATTGAGCGTGATCTTCTTGATTTGCGGCACTTCCATCACCGACTTGTAGCCAAACTGATCCATCATCTGCTTGACCACGGTATCTTTATAGTACTGTTGTAAACGAGCCATGTTCATTCCTTACGCGTCCAGCACTTCGCCGTTGGATTTGAAATAGCGGACCTTACGTCCATCCTCCAGCACTTTGATGCCAACCCGGTCAGCTTTTTGCGTTGCAGGGTTAAACAGCGCGATATTGGAGATATCCAGCGGCATCTCCTTTTCGACGATGCCACCGGCCACGCCCTTGACTGGGTTCGGCTTCATGTGCTTCTTGACCTTGTTGACACCCTCAACGACAAGGTGACCATCGTCCAGCATGCGCAGGACCAGGCCACGCCTGCCCTTGTCTTTGCCGGTGATCACAACGACATCGTCGCCTTTGCGAATTTTGCGCATCTCGATTCTCCTTACAGAACTTCTGGAGCCAGCGACACGATCTTCATGAAGCGCTCGGTACGAAGTTCGCGAGTCACCGGTCCGAAGATACGGGTGCCGATGGGTTCCAATTTGTTATTCAGCAGAACGGCGGCATTGCCGTCGAATTTGATAAGGGATCCATCAGGACGACGAACGCCCTTGGCAGTGCGCACTACAACTGCGTTGTAGACATCACCCTTCTTGACGCGGCCGCGTGGAGCGGCATCCTTGATGCTGACCTTGATGACATCGCCGATGGCGGCGTAACGACGCTTGGAGCCGCCCAAAACCTTGATGCACATCACGCGGCGTGCACCAGTGTTGTCTGCGACATCCAGCACAGATTGCATTTGTATCATTTTATTTCTCCAACTTAATCCGCCCGGCAGCTGCCTAAGCAGCGATATTCGACGGTCAGTTTTGGCTTCGGCCCGATTATTCGGACCGCTCGCCCAAAAAGAGCGAGATGTTAGCGCCTCCCGGAGGGAAACGCAAGCACTTTATACCAAGCGGCTCTTTTCAATCAGGGCAGCCACTCGAAATGCCTTGGTTTTTGCAATTGGGCGGCATTCCTCGATGGTCACCAGATCACCCTCATGGTACTCATTGTTCTCGTCATGGGCGTGGTACTTCTTGGAACGGCTGATCACCTTGCCGTACAAGGGGTGCTTGACCTTGCGCTCAACCTGCACGGTCACGGTCTTGTCCATCTTGTCGCTGACCACACGCCCGGTCAGCGTGCGTGTAACTTTATCTTCGCTCATGCTTGTCTCGCCTTTTCACTGATCAACGTGCGTACGCGCGCAATATCCTTGCGTACCTTGCCCAGCTGATCCACTTTGGTACTCTGCTGTGTGGAAATCTGCATGCGCAAGCCAAACTGGGCGCGCAGCAGTTCCACCATCTCCTTGCTCAACTCTTCAGTTGACTTGGCTCTTAATTCGCTGGCTTTCATGATTAACCACCTAACTGTCTGGTTACGAAAGTGGTCTGGATCGGCAACTTGGCAGCAGCCAGGCGAAACGCCTCGCGCGCCAGTGTTTCTTCCACACCATCCATTTCATAGAGCACTTTGCCTGGCTGAATCTCGGCCACGTAGTACTCCGGGTTGCCCTTACCGTTACCCATCCGCACTTCAGCAGGTTTTTGGGAAATCGGTTTGTCAGGGAATATCCTGATCCAGATCCGGCCACCGCGTTTGATATGACGGGTCATGGCACGACGAGCCGCCTCGATCTGGCGTGCCGTCAGACGACCGCGACCAATTGCCTTCAGGCCGAACTCGCCGAAGCTGACCTTGTTACCGCGAGTCGCAATGCCGGTATTGCGGCCTTTATGCTCCTTGCGGAATTTCCTTCTAGCTGGCTGTAGCATGTTTAGCTCCCGACTTTCTTGGTTTGCGTTCCGGCTCGACCGCTGCAACTACAGGAGTCTCGCCCTTGGCCGGTGTCTCGCCTTTGTAGACCCAGACTTTGATTCCGATAATACCGTATGTCGTTTTCGCTTCGGCAGTGCCGTAGTCGATATCGGCGCGCAGGGTGTGCAGCGGCACACGGCCTTCGCGATACCATTCGGTACGTGCGATCTCGGCACCATTGAGGCGGCCGGCGCTTTCGATTTTGATACCTTGAGCACCCAGACGCATGGCATTCTGCATCGCACGCTTCATTGCACGGCGGAACATGATGCGCTTCTCAAGCTGCTGCGCAATATTTTCGGCGATCAATTGCGAATCGATCTCGGGCTTGCGGATTTCCTCGATATTCAGGTGCACCGGCACGCCCATCAACTTCTGCAGCTGGGATTTCAATGCTTCGATATCCTCGCCCTTCTTGCCGATCACCACACCCGGACGGGCACTGAAGATCGAGATTCTGGCGTTACGAGCTGGCCGTTCAATAATGATCTTGCCCACCGAGGCATGCGCCAGCTTTTTCTTCAGGAAGTCGCGCACCTTGATGTCATCAGCCAGCATGCCCGCAAAATTCTTGCTGTTGGCATACCACTTCGATGTCCAGTTCTTGAGCACACTCAGCCGAAAACCGATTGGATTAATCTTCTGTCCCATGTTCTTTCCTCTTAGTTTCCGACAGTGACTGTGATGTGGCAGGTAGGCTTGAGTATCCTCGCGCCTCGACCTTTCGCACGTGCCCGGAAACGCTTCATCGTCGAACCCTCGTCAACCAGAATGGTCGCAACCTTGAGCTCGTCAATGTCAGCACCCTCATTATGCTCGGCATTGGCTATCGCAGACTCCAGCACCTTCTTGATAATCACCGCACCCTTCTTCGGACTGAAGGTCAGGATGTTCAACGCGCGGTCAACCGGCAGTCCGCGAATCTGATCGGCAACCAGTCGGCCTTTTTGCGCCGACAGCCTGGTACCGCGTAATACAGCACTAACTCTCATCATAGCCTCTCTTATCTCTTGGCTTTCTTATCCGCCGCATGCCCTTTGAAGGTACGTGTCAGCGAAAATTCACCCAGCTTGTGGCCGACCATGTTCTCCGAAATGTACACGGGGATATGCAGCTTGCCGTTGTGCACAGCGATCGTCAAACCCACGAAATCCGGCATCACCGTGGAGCGGCGCGACCAGGTCTTGATCGGGCGCTTGTCATGGGTTGCGCGTGCTGCATCCACCTTGGTGATCAGGTGCGCATCAACAAATGGACCTTTTTTAATAGAACGTGCCATATCTGTTACCTCTTATTCGACGGACGGCGATTCACAATCATGCCGGTCGTACGCTTGTTGCTCCGCGTACGGTAGCCCTTGGTCGGCGTGCCCCATGGGCTGACCGGATGACGACCTGCGGCAGTCTTGCCTTCGCCGCCACCGTGCGGGTGGTCAACAGGGTTCATCGCAACGCCGCGGACTGTCGGGCGAACACCGCGCCAGCGCATCGCACCGGCCTTGCCGATGGAGCGCAGGTTATGCTCGGAATTACCGACTTCACCAATGGTCGCCCTGCAATCCACATGCACCTTGCGCACCTCGCCGGAGCGCAAACGAACCTGCGCGTAAGCTCCCTCACGGGCCATCAGCTGCACTGAAGCGCCTGCGGAGCGGGCCATCTGAGCACCCTTGCCAGGCTGCATTTCGATACAGTGAATGATGGTACCCACCGGAATGTTGCGCAGGGGCAGCGTGTTGCCCGGCTTGATCGGAGAATCCGAACCGCTCACGACCTGCGTGCCCACGCTCACACCTTTGGCCGCAATAATATAACGGCGCTCGCCGTCGGCGTAGCACAGCAGGGCCAGATGCGCGGTGCGGTTTGGATCATATTCCAGACGTTCGACTTTAGCCGGAATGCCATCCTTGTCGCGCTTGAAATCAACCACACGGTAGTGCTGCTTGTGTCCGCCACCCTGATGCCGAACGGTAATGCGGCCATGATGGTTACGGCCGGCATTGCGCGACTGGCTTTCCAGCAGCGGTGCGTGAGGCTTGCCCTTATGCAGTTCCGGCGTGACGATTTTAACTACAGCGCGCCGGCCCGCAGATGTCGGTTTAACTTTGATAATTGCCATCGATGCTCTCCTACTCGCCCGCTGCGAAATTGATTTCTTGGCCAGGCTTCAGGGCGACGTATGCCTTCTTCCAGTCCTTGCGACGGCCTGAAATTTTACCAAAACGCTTAACCTTGCCCTTGACGTTCACCACCTGGACACTGTCCACTTCCACCTTGAACAGCAACTCCACTGCGGCCTTGATTTCCGGCTTGGTGGCGTTAGTCACCACACGGAAAGCCACTTGCTCATGCTTGTCCGCAATCATGGTGCTCTTCTCGGAGATCTGGGGAGCCAGAATGACCTGCATCAGGCGTTCCTGATTAAATGTGGGCGCGTTCATGCGTACATCTCCTCAAATTTCTTCACCGCACTGCGGGTCATCAGCACATTCGGGTAGTGCACCATGCTCACCGGATCGGCGCGATGCGCTTCCAGCACCAGCACATGGGGCAAATTCCGGGCCGAAAGGTAGAGATTCTCATCCAAGTCGTCGGTGATGATCAGCACCCTGTCCATCCCCATACTCTTGATCTTTTGCGCCAATGCCTTGGTTTTCGGCGTATCGACGGAGAAGCTCTCCACCACCGAGAGCCTACCCAGACGCGCCAGCTCGGAAAGAATCGAGCTGATGCCGGCACGGAACATCTTTTTGTTGACCTTCTGGCTGAAGTTTTCATCCGGCCTGTTCGGAAAAATTCGACCGCCGCCACGCCACAGAGGGCTGGAGGCCATACCCGCACGGGCACGGCCGGTACCCTTTTGACGCCATGGCTTTTTGGTACTATGCGAGACTTCACTACGGTCTTTTTGGGCGCGGTTACCGCTACGGGCGTTGGCCATGTAGGCGGTTACAACCTGGTGAACCAGCGCTTCATTGAATTCGCGGCCGAACAAATCATCCGAAGCAGTGATGCTGGCGGTTGACTGACCTTGGTCATTGATTAGTTTCAATTCCATTATGCACCTGCCTTTACGCTCGGGCGCACAATCAGATCGCCGCCCTTGGAGCCGGGAACCGCACCCTTGATCAGGAGCAGTTGGCGCTCGGTATCGATACGGACGATTTCAAGGTTTTGCGTGGTACGCTTCACGGCGCCATAGTGGCCTGCCATCCGCTTGCCGGGGAACACACGACCGGGATCCTGGTTCTGACCAATCGAGCCTGCGCTGTTATGGGAACGCGAGTTACCGTGAGTGGCACGATTCGAGCTGAAGTGGTGACGCTTGATCGCGCCGGTGAAACCTTTACCTTGTGTGGTACCGGTTACATCCACCATTTGACCGACCTGAAACAGGTCAATACTAACAGCACCGCCCAGACTCATCTGGGCAGCATCTTCGCCAGTCACTGTGAATTCTCTGAGAACACGACCAGCCTCAACACCTGCTTTGGCAAAATGACCAGCCATAGGTTGAGTGACACGGCTCTTGCGGCGTGTACCGTATGCAACTTGAACAGCGGTATAACCATCTGTTGCGGGAGTTTTAATCTGGGTCACGCGATTGTTGGACACGTCCACAACGGTCACCGGCACGGAAGTTCCGTCCTCGGTAAACACGCGGGTCATGCCAATCTTGCGACCGACAAGTCCTAAGCTCATCACAATTATCCTTCTTACAAGGCCGGTTACGATTGACCGGCGGTTTTAACAGTAGGCGATCTCTCATGCGCTTTGGCGCATTGAAAGTCGGATTACCATTTGGTGCAAAATGCACGCTTGAAAAAAACGGTGAAGTATACACCGTTTTTCAAACCGCATCAATTTTGCCTGCTCTACTTCTTTACCAAGTTACAGCTTGATTTCCACATCCACACCAGCCGGCAGATCCAGCTTCATCAGTGCATCTACCGTTTTGTCGGTAGGGTCGATGATGTCCATCAGACGCAGGTGAGTACGAATCTCCAACTGGTCACGCGAGGTCTTGTTGACGTGCGGCGAACGCAGAATGTCAAAACGCTCGATACGGGTAGGTAAAGGAACAGGGCCTTTAACCACGGCGCCAGTACGTTTTGCGGTTTCCACGATTTCCAGCGCAGACTGATCGATCAGACGATAATCAAACGCCTTCAGGCGGATACGAATTTTTTGACTTTGCATGTTTTATCCAAAGAGCGGTGTAGCGGACCAAGGTCCGCCACTTGTTTAATTACTCGATAACCTTTGCCACGACGCCGGCGCCGACGGTACGACCGCCTTCGCGAATCGCGAAGCGCAGACCTTCTTCCATCGCGATCGGCTGAATCAGCGCGACCGTGATCGAGACGTTGTCGCCAGGCATCACCATTTCCGTGCCGGCCGGCAGTTCAATCGCGCCGGTGACGTCGGTGGTGCGGAAGTAGAACTGGGGACGGTAGCCCTGGAAGAACGGGGTGTGACGACCGCCTTCGTCCTTGCTCAGGACGTAGATCTCGGCGGTGAACTTGGTGTGCGGGGTGATGGAGCCGGGCTTGGCCAGCACTTGGCCGCGCTCGACGTCTTCACGCTTGGTGCCGCGCAGCAGTACGCCGACGTTGTCTCCGGCCTGGCCTTGATCGAGCAGTTTGCGGAACATTTCTACGCCGGTGCAGGTGGTCTTGATGGTGGGCTTGATGCCGATGATTTCGACTTCTTCGCCGACCTTGACGATGCCGCGCTCGATACGTCCGGTGACGACGGTGCCGCGTCCGGAGATGGAGAATACGTCTTCCACCGGCATCAGGAAGGCGCCGTCAATGGCGCGCTCGGGCTGGGGAATGTAGCTGTCGAGGGCGTCGGCCAGTTTGAAGATGCTGGGTTCGCCGATGTCGCTCTGGTCGCCTTCCAGCGCCTTGAGGGCGGAGCCGATGATGATCGGGGTGTCGTCGCCGGGGAAGTCGTATTTGGAAAGCAGTTCGCGCACTTCCATTTCGACCAGTTCGAGCAGTTCGGGGTCGTCCACCATGTCGGCTTTGTTCATGTAGACGATGATGTAGGGTACGCCTACCTGACGGGCCAGCAGGATGTGCTCGCGGGTCTGGGGCATCGGGCCGTCGGCGGCGGACACGACGAGGATGGCGCCGTCCATCTGGGCGGCTCCGGTAATCATGTTCTTGACGTAGTCGGCGTGGCCCGGGCAGTCGACGTGGGCGTAGTGACGGTTCGCCGTTTCGTATTCGACGTGCGCGGTGTTGATGGTGATGCCGCGCGCTTTTTCTTCCGGTGCGCTGTCGATCTGGTCGTAGCCTTTGGCTTCGCCGCCAAACTTCTTCGACAGGATCGTGGTGATCGCCGCTGTCAGCGTCGTCTTGCCGTGATCCACGTGACCAATCGTGCCCACGTTTACGTGCGGCTTCGTCCGCTCAAATTTGCTTTTTGCCATGATGACTTCCCTTCTGTACTTAAAGAACGATTATTTCTTGTTAATAATTGCTTCGGCGACATTCTTCGGCGCCTCCGCATAATGCTTGAATTCCATGGTGTACGTCGCACGACCCTGAGTCAGCGAGCGCAGCGTGGTGGAATAGCCGAACATTTCGGCCAAAGGCACTTCGGCCTTGATGGACTTGCCGCCGCCAGCCATGTCATCCATGCCCTGGATCATGCCGCGACGGGAGGAAAGATCGCCCATCACGTCGCCCATTTTCTCTTCCGGCATCTCCACTTCCACCGCCATCATCGGCTCGAGCAGAACTGGGTTGGCTTTGCGCATACCGTCCTTGAACGCCATCGAAGCCGCCATCTTGAAGGCGTTTTCGTTGGAATCGACGTCATGGTAGGAACCGTCGAACAAGGTCACTTTCACGTCCACCACCGGGAAACCGGCAAGCACGCCGTTCGGCAAGGTTTCGCGCAAACCCTTTTCCACTGCGGGGATGTATTCGCGCGGCACGGTACCACCCTTGACGGCATCGATGAACTCAAAGCCCTTGCCGGCTTCGTTCGGACCCATCTTGATCCAGACGTGACCATACTGACCACGACCACCGGACTGCTTGACGAACTTGCCTTCGACTTCGACTTCTTTCCTGATTGCCTCGCGGTAAGCCACTTGCGGCGCACCCACGTTGGCCTCGACGCCGAATTCACGGCGCATGCGGTCAACCAGAATTTCCAGATGCAACTCGCCCATGCCGGAAATGATGGTTTGATTGGTTTCCTCGTCGGTGCGCACGCGGAACGAGGGGTCTTCCTGCGCCAGACGATTCAGGGCCAGGCCCATTTTCTCCTGGTCAGCCTTGGTCTTGGGTTCCACAGCAACGTGAATCACCGGCTCGGGGAATACCATGCGCTCGAGAATAATCGTTTTGTTCAGGTCGCACAGCGTATCGCCCGTGGTCGCCTCCTTCAGGCCCACTGCCGCCGCGATATCGCCCGCGTACACTTCCTTGAGTTCTTCGCGCTGATTGGCGTGCATCTGCAGAATCCGGCCGATGCGCTCTTTCTTGCCCTTGATCGGGTTGTAGATGGTGTCGCCGGTTTTCACCATGCCGGAATAGACGCGGAAGAAAATCAGCTGACCGACAAAAGGATCGGTCATGATCTTGAACGCCAGTCCGGCAAACGGCTCGTCGTCGCTCGCCTTGCGGCTGCCGACCTCGCCATTTTCCAGCTCGCCTTGCACCGGCTTGATATCCGTCGGCGCCGGCATGTAGTCGATCACGGCGTCCAGCATCGCCTGCACGCCCTTGTTCTTGAATGCGGAACCGCACAGCATCGGCACGATTTCGCCCGCAATCGTGCGTTGGCGCAGGCCGCGCTTGATTTCGGCTTCCGACAAATCACCCTCTTCGAGGTATTTGTTCATCAACTCTTCGGACGCCTCGGCTGCGCTCTCCACCATCTTTTCGCGCCACTCGGTGGCAGTCGCCTGGAGGTCGGCCGGAATATCGCGCAGGTCGAATTTCATACCCTGGGAGGCCTCATCCCAGTAAATCGCCTTCATGCGAACCAGGTCGACTACGCCCTCGAATTTGTCTTCCGCGCCGATTGGCACCTGCAGCGGCACCGGGTTGGCTTTCAGGCGGCTCTTCATCTGGTCGTAAACCTTGAAGAAGTTGGCGCCGGAACGGTCCATCTTGTTAACGAAGGCCAGACGCGGCACACCGTACTTGTTAGCCTGACGCCACACGGTTTCAGACTGAGGCTGCACACCGCCTACCGCGCAGTACACCATGCAGGCGCCGTCCAGCACGCGCATCGAGCGCTCCACCTCGATAGTGAAGTCAACGTGGCCCGGAGTGTCGATGATATTGATGCGATGCTCGGGGTAATTGTTGTCCATCCCCTTCCAGAAACAGGTCGTTGCTGCGGAGGTAATGGTAATCCCGCGCTCCTGCTCCTGCTCCATCCAGTCCATGGTGGCCGCGCCATCATGCACTTCGCCGATCTTGTGCGATACACCGGTGTAAAACAGCACCCGCTCGGTCGCGGTAGTCTTGCCGGCGTCAATATGCGCGCTAATGCCGATGTTGCGATATCGTTCAATGGGTGTTTTACGTGCCACAGTCAAAACCTTTACTAAAACCTGATTGCCACAAAGTTCACAGAGAACAGGGAGAAAACAGCAAGCCTAAGCGCTGCGCTCCGTGTTCTCTGTGGCTAAATTAGAACCTGTAATGTGCGAATGCCTTGTTGGCTTCGGCCATACGGTGTATTTCATCACGCTTTTTCATCGCGGAACCGCGGCCTTCAGCGGCGTCCAGCAATTCGCCAGCCAGGCGGAAACCCATCGACTTCTCGCCACGCTTGCGTGCCGCATCCTTGATCCATCGCATCGCCAGAGCAGTGCGGCGAATCGGGCGAACTTCAACCGGAACCTGGTAGTTGGCACCACCGACCCGGCGGCTCTTCACCTCGACGGAAGGACGCACATTCCCCAGAGCTTGAGTAAACACTTCAAGCGGGTTCTTGCCGCTTTTCTTCTCAATCTGCTCCAAAGCGCCGTAAATAATCCGCTCGGCAACGGCCTTTTTACCTGCCGTCATCAGCACATTTACGAACTTGGAAATTTCTGCACTGCCGAATTTCGGATCAGGCAGGACTTCGCGCTTGGGAACTTCTCTACGTCTTGGCATAATTACCTCGGGTCAAATCTTTAAATTAGTTTAAGCCGCCTTCGGGCGCTTGGTGCCGTACTTGGAACGACTCTGTTTACGATCTTTCACGCCAGCGGTATCCAGGCTGCCGCGCACGGTATGGTAACGAACACCAGGCAAGTCCTTGACACGGCCGCCACGGATCAGCACCACCGAGTGCTCCTGTAGGTTATGGCCTTCACCGCCGATGTAGCTGGACACCTCGAAGCCGTTGGTGAGGCGCACACGAGCCACTTTACGCAACGCCGAGTTCGGTTTTTTCGGCGTCGTGGTGTAGACGCGGGTACAGACGCCGCGCTTCTGCGGGCTGCTTTCCAGCGCAGGCACTTTGCTCTTGGCAGGCTTGGGCTCGCGCGGTTTACGCACTAACTGGTTAATCGTTGGCATTGATAATCCATTCCTAAAAAAATAACGGGGACGGCAACCGTTGCCGTCCCGAATATATGCACAGCGCCGAAACCAAAATGAGCCCGGCGCAGGAATTTAGCCGCTGCTAAAAAGACTGTGGATTCTATTTTTTCCCTGACCAAATGTCAAGCTCCCCATGCGGTTATTTCACCGCATGGGGAACCCTCAGGCCGAAAGCTCGCTGCCTTCCGGTGCGGACGGCAATTCTTCGACTACCTCCGCACCCATCACCAAACCTTGGCCCGACTTCTGCCTGCGGCGAGCAGTGTGGAAGGCCAAGCCGGTACCCGCCGGAATCAGGCGGCCAACGATGACATTCTCCTTCAGGCCACGCAGATCGTCCCGTTTGCCCATGATCGCCGCTTCGGTCAGCACGCGCGTCGTTTCCTGGAAGGAAGCGGCGGAGATGAACGAATCAGTGGACAGCGACGCCTTGGTGATGCCCAGCAACATGTACTCGTAAACAGCCGGCTCTTTCCCCTCGACCACCATTTTCTCGTTCTCCGCCAGCACGTCGGCACGCTCCACCTGCTCGCCCTGGATGAAACGGGTTTCGCCCGGGTCCACCACGGTCACGCGGCGCAGCATCTGGCGCACGATCACTTCGATGTGCTTGTCGTTGATCTTCACACCCTGGAGGCGGTACACGTCCTGCACTTCATCGGTAATGTAGCGTGCCAGCGCTTCGACACCCAGCAAGCGCAGGATGTCATGCGGATCAGCCGGGCCGTCGACGATGCTTTCGCCCTTGTTCACCACTTGGCCGTCGTGAGCGGTGACGTGCTTGTCTTTCGGGATCAGGTATTCGCTGGCAACGCCGTCCAGATCGGTAATCACCAGGCGCTGCTTGCCCTTGGTGTCCTTGCCGAACGACACGGTACCAGTGACTTCAGCCAGCAGGCCGGCGTCCTTCGGCGAACGCGCCTCGAACAGTTCCGCCACACGCGGCAGACCCCCGGTAATATCGCGGGTCTTGGAGGTTTCCTGCGGGATCCGCGCCAGCACGTCGCCGACGTTGACCTTCTGGCCGTCCTTCACCGAAATGATCGAGCCCAGCTGGAAAGTGATGTTAACCGGCAAGTCGGTACCGGCGATCTTGATTTCCTGGCCGCTGTCATCCAGCAGCTTGACCGCCGGACGCAAGCCCTTGAACTGGGTCGTGCCGCGGCGCTTGGGATCGATCACAACCAGAGAGGACAAGCCCGTCACATCGTCGAGCTGCTTGGCCACGGTGACGCCTTCTTCAACGTTGTCAAACCGTGCCGTGCCCGCATATTCGGTAATGATAGGGCGGGTATGCGGATCCCAGGTCGCCAGCACCTGGCCCGCCTTGGCGACGGAACCGTCCGAGGCCAGCAGGGTAGAGCCGTAAGGAATCTTCTGGCGCTCGCGCTCGCGGCCGTTGTCGTCGGTGATGATCACTTCGCCACTGCGCGAAATTACGATCTGTTCGTTCTTGGCGTTGGTCACGTAGCGCATGCCTGAGGCAAAGCGCGCCACGCCGTTGGATTTGATCTCGACCTGGCTCGCCGCCGCCGCACGGGATGCCGCACCGCCGATGTGGAAGGTACGCATGGTCAACTGGGTGCCCGGTTCGCCGATGGACTGCGCCGCAATCACGCCGACGGCCTCGCCCACGTTCACCTCGTAGCCGCGTCCGAGGTCGCGACCGTAGCACTTGGCACACAAGCCGTAGCGGGTTTCGCAAGTCAGCGGGGTGCGCACTTTGACTTCATCGATGCCCATCTGCTCGATCGCTTCCACCGCATCTTCGTCCAGCAACGTGCCGGCCTCGTAAACGGTCTCGCTGGTCTCCGGGTTAACCACATCCACCGCAGTGGTGCGGCCGAGGATACGCTCGCGCAACGGTTCGACCACTTCGCCGCCTTCGACCAGCGCCTTCAGCGCCATGCCTTCTGCAGTGCCGCAATCGTTCTCGGTGACCACCAGATCCTGGGTCACGTCAACCAGACGGCGGGTGAGGTAACCGGAGTTCGCGGTCTTCAGCGCCGTGTCGGCCAAACCTTTACGTGCGCCGTGCGTGGAGATGAAGTACTGCAGAACATTCAGGCCCTCGCGGAAATTTGCCGTGATCGGGGTCTCGATGATCGAGCCGTCAGGCTTGGCCATCAGGCCGCGCATGCCGGCCAGCTGCCGAATCTGCGCCGCAGAGCCGCGGGCGCCGGAATCGGCCATCATGTAGATCGAGTTGAACGACTCCTGCGCGACCGTCTTGCCATCCCGGTCGACGACCGGCTCGGTACCAAGCTGGTTCATCATGGCCTTGGCCACCTGGTCGCCGCAACGGCCCCAGATATCCACCACCTTGTTGTAGCGCTCGCCCTGAGTCACCAGGCCGGAGGTGTACTGCGACTCGATTTCCTTGACCTCCTTCTCGGATGCGCCGATCAGCCGTTCCTTCTCCGTCGGCACCAGCATGTCGTCGACACAGATCGAAATGCCGGCGCGAGCCGCGTAGGCGAAACCCGTATACATCAGCTTGTCGGCGAAAATCACGGTTTCACGCAGGCCGCAACGGCGGAAGCTGGCGTTGATCAGCTTGGAAATTTCCTTCTTCTTCAGCGCCTTGTTGATCAGAGGGAACGGCAATCCGACGGGCAGAATCTCGGACAGCAAGGCCCGGCCGACCGTGGTCTCGTAGCGCGTGATTTTTTCGCGCTTGTTGCCTTCCTCGTCCAGCTCGTATTCCTTGATGCGCGCGGTGACCTTGGCATGCAACTCGACCTGGCGCGACTCATAGGCACGCGAGATCTCGCTGATCGTGCCGAACAGCGTACCTTCGCCCTTGGCATTGATCTTTTCGCGGGTCATGTAATACAGACCCAGCACGATATCCTGCGACGGCACGATGATCGGCTCGCCGTTGGCAGGCGACAATACGTTATTGGAGGCCAGCATCAAGGTACGCGCCTCGATCTGGGCTTCCAGCGACAGCGGCACGTGGACGGCCATCTGGTCACCGTCGAAGTCGGCGTTGAACGCAGAGCAAACCAGCGGATGCAACTGGATTGCCTTGCCCTCGATCAGTACCGGTTCGAACGCCTGGATACCCAGGCGATGCAGAGTCGGCGCACGGTTCAGCATGACCGGATGCTCGCGGATCACGTCTTCCAGGATGTCCCAGACTTCCGGGATCTCGTCTTCCACCATGCGCTTGGCCGCCTTGATGGTCGTAGCCAGGCCGAGCACTTCCAGCTTGTGGAAAATGAAGGGCTTGAACAGCTCCAGCGCCATTTTCTTGGGCAGACCGCACTGATGCAATTTCAGCTGCGGACCAACCACGATCACGGAACGGCCGGAGTAGTCGACGCGCTTGCCCAGCAGGTTTTGGCGGAAACGGCCGCCCTTGCCCTTGATCATGTCGGCGAGCGACTTCAATGGGCGCTTGTTGGCGCCGGTCATGGCCTTGCCGCGACGACCGTTGTCGAGCAGGGAATCCACCGATTCCTGCAGCATCCGTTTCTCGTTGCGCACGATGATTTCAGGCGCTTTCAGCTCCAAAAGCCTTTTGAGCCGGTTGTTGCGGTTGATCACGCGACGGTACAGATCGTTCAGGTCGGAGGTCGCGAAGCGACCGCCATCCAGCGGCACCAGCGGGCGCAGTTCCGGCGGCAGCACCGGCAGTACCTCCAGGATCATCCACTCCGGCTTGATGCCGGATTTCTGGAATGCCTCCAGCACCTTGAGGCGCTTGGCGAGCTTCTTGATCTTGGTGTCGGAACCGGTTTCCGACAAATCCTTGCGCAGCTTCTCGACCTCAGCCTCGATGTTAAGGGTGCGCAACAGCTCGCGCACACCTTCCGCACCCATGCAGGCGTGGAATTCGTCGCCGTACTCTTCCACCTTGGCCAGGTAGTCGTCCTCGGTCAGCAACTGGGCGCGATTCAGCGGCGTCATGCCCGGGTTGGTCACCACGTAGGCTTCGAAGTACAGCACCCGCTCGATGTCGCGCAGCGCCACGTCCAGCACCATGCCGAGCCGCGAGGGCAGCGACTTGAGGAACCAGATATGGGCAACCGGGGAGGCCAGCTCGATGTGAGCCATGCGCTCGCGGCGAACTTTGGACTGGGTTACCTCGACGCCGCATTTCTCGCAGATCACACCGCGATGCTTGAGGCGTTTGTACTTGCCGCAAAGACATTCATAGTCCTTGATCGGTCCAAAAATCTTGGCGCAGAACAGGCCATCGCGCTCCGGCTTGAAAGTGCGATAGTTGATGGTTTCCGGCTTCTTTACTTCACCGTAGGACCAGGAGCGGATTTTCTCCGGAGAAGCCAGAGCGATCTTGATCGCTTCGAACTCTTCTTCCTGGGTAACCTGTTTAAATAAATCGAGCAGTGCTTTCATGTCGTTCCTCCAGTGAGGGTTTAGGAGTGAGTATCTGTAGTGCCGAATTCATTCGGCCATGTGCGAATGAATTCGCACCTACGCCTCACTCCTCACTACCAAATCAATAGCGTTCCAAGTCGATATCAATGGCCAGCGAGCGGATTTCCTTGACCAGCACGTTGAAGGATTCCGGCATGCCGGCATCGATCTTGTGTTCGCCCTTGACGATGTTCTCGTAGATCTTGGTCCGTCCGCTGACGTCGTCCGACTTCACAGTCAGCATCTCTTGCAGGATGTACGCGGCACCATAAGCTTCGAGCGCCCACACTTCCATCTCGCCGAAACGCTGGCCGCCGAACTGCGCTTTACCGCCCAGAGGTTGCTGCGTGACCAGACTGTAAGGTCCGGTGGAACGCGCGTGCATCTTGTCGTCCACCAGATGGTGCAGCTTGAGCACGTGCATGTAACCCACCGTGACCGGACGCTCGAAGGTTTCACCGGTACGTCCGTCGCTCAGGAATATCTGGCCCGAACGGGGCAAGCCCGCCAGCTCCAGCATGTCCTTGATTTCAGCTTCGGTCGCACCGTCGAACACCGGCGTGGCGAACGGCACGCCGCCCTGCAGGTTATGCGCCAGGGTCAGCACTTCCTCGTCGGACAGGGAGTCGATGTCCTCATGCTTGCCGCTGCTGTTGTAGATTTTCCCGAGAAACTTGCGCATGTCCTGAATCTTGGCATGCGCCTTGAGCATGTCACCGATCTTGACCCCCAGGCCCTTGGCAGCCCAGCCCAGGTGGACTTCCAGGATCTGCCCCACGTTCATACGCGAAGGCACGCCCAGCGGGTTGAGCACGATGTCCATCGGGATGCCGTCGGCGGTATAGGGCATGTCCTCGATCGGAACGATCTTGGAAATAACACCCTTGTTACCGTGGCGACCGGCCATCTTGTCGCCGGGCTGCAGGCGGCGCTTCACCGCGACGTAGACCTTGACCATCTTCTGCACGCCTGGCGGCAGCTCGTCGCCGCTGGTGAGTTTTTTCTTTTTCTCTTCGTACATCGCATCGAACTCGACCCGCTTCTGCGCCAGACTCTCCTTCAACTGCTCCAGCTGGCGTGCGGCATCCTCATCGGAAAGGCGAATATCGAACCACGAGTGACGTTCGACTTCAGTCAAATAGGTTTTGGTGACCTTGCTGCCCTTGGCCAGCTTCTTCGGCCCCCCGTTGGCGGTCTTGCCGACAAGAAGACGTTCTATCCGGCCGAAGGCATCGTTCTCGACAATGCGCATCTGGTCAGCCAAATCTTTCTTGAAACCCTTGAGTTCGTCGTCGACGATCTGCTGTGCACGCACGTCACGCTCGATTCCCTCGCGAGTGAACACTTGCACGTCGATCACCGTGCCGGACATGCCGGACGGCACGCGCAGGGAGGTGTCCTTCACATCGGACGCCTTCTCGCCGAAAATGGCGCGCAGCAGCTTCTCTTCCGGCGTGAGCTGGGTTTCGCCTTTGGGCGTTACCTTGCCCACCAGCACATCGCCCGCCTCTACTTCGGCGCCGATATAGCAGATACCGGATTCATCGAGGCGGCCAAGCATGCGCTCGGACAGGTTGGAAATGTCACGGGTAATCTCTTCCGGCCCGAGCTTGGTGTCGCGTGCGACAACGGACAGCTCCTCGATGTGGATCGAGGTATAGCGGTCATCCGCCACCACGCGCTCGGAGATCAGAATCGAGTCCTCGAAGTTGTAGCCGTTCCACGGCATGAACGCCACCAGCATGTTCTGGCCCAACGCCAGTTCGCCCATGTCGGTGGAAGCGCCGTCGGCGATCACGTCGCCCGCAGCGATCACATCCCCCACCTTCACCAGCGGACGCTGGTTGATGTTGGTGTTCTGATTGGAACGGGTGTACTTGATCAGGTTGTAGATATCCACGCCCACTTCGCCAGCGAGAGCCTCGACATCATGCACCCGCACCACGATGCGGCCGGCGTCGACATGATCGACAACACCGCCGCGGCGTGCCTGCACCGTAGTACCGGAATCCACCGCCACGGTGCGCTCGATGCCGGTGCCCACCAGCGACTTTTCGGCACGCAGACAGGGAACCGCCTGACGCTGCATGTTGGAACCCATCAGCGCGCGGTTGGCATCGTCGTGCTCAAGGAACGGAATCAGCGAGGCCGCCACAGAGACGATCTGCGACGGCGCCACGTCCATGTATTGCACTTTGTCCGGAGTGGACAGGGCAAATTCGTTGTGATGGCGGCAGGACACCAGGTCCTGCTTGAACTTGCCGTTCTTGTCGAGGTCGGCATTGGCCTGGGCGATCACATACTTGCCTTCTTCGATCGCCGACAGATAATCAATCTGGTCGCTGACCTTGCCATCCACCACCTTGCGGTAGGGGGTTTCCAGGAAGCCGTACTCATTGGTGCGCGCGAACAGCGCCAGGGAGTTGATCAGGCCGATATTCGGGCCTTCCGGCGTTTCAATCGGGCACACCCGGCCATAATGGGTAGGATGCACGTCACGCACTTCGAAGCCGGCGCGCTCGCGGGTCAGACCGCCTGGTCCCAAGGCAGAGACGCGGCGCTTGTGGGTAATCTCGGACAGCGGGTTGGTCTGGTCCATAAACTGCGACAACTGGGACGAACCGAAAAACTCCTTGATCGCGCCTGACACCGGCTTGGCGTTGATCAGGTCGTGCGGCATCAGGTTCTCTGACTCGGCCTGGGACAGGCGCTCCTTGACGGCGCGCTCGACACGGACCAATCCGGCACGGAACTGGTTTTCTGCCAGCTCGCCAACCGAACGCACCCGGCGGTTGCCGAGGTGGTCGATATCGTCGATCTCACCGCGACCGTTCTTGAGCTCAACCAGAATCTTGATCACCGAAACAATGTCGTCATTATCCAGGATCATGTTGCCGGTCAGCTCTTCGCGGCCGACACGACGATTGAACTTCATGCGGCCGACGGCGGACAGGTCGTAGCGCTCCTCGCTGAAGAACAGGCCACTGAACAACGCTTCAACCGAATCCTCGGTGGGCGGCTCGCCAGGGCGCATCATGCGATAGATGGCGACGCGCGCAGCAGCTTGATCCAGCGTTTCATCAATGCGCAGGGTCTGAGAAATGTAGGGCCCCTGATCCAGATCATTGGTATAGAGGGTGTTGATCTTGGCAACGCCTGCGGCCTGCAATGTTGCCAGGAGCTCTTCGGTAATCTCGTCGTTGGCGTTGGCGATGATCTCGCCGCTTTCCTTGTCAACAATTGCGTGGGCCAGCACCCGGCCCATCAAGAAGTCATCCGGCACAGTCACTTTCTTGATGCCGGCTTTCTCCATTTCACGGATATGCTTGACGGTGATGCGCTTGTCCTTGGGCACAATAATGGCGCCGTCTTTTCCAGCAACATCGAACTTGGCGACTTCACCACGCAGACGCTCCGGGACCAATTCGAACTGCACACCCTTTTTGGCCAGATGGAAAGTGTCATTGACGAAAAATTGAGCAAGGATCTGCTCAGGCTGGTAGCCCAGCGCCTTCAGCAGGATCGTCACCGGCATCTTGCGGCGGCGGTCGATGCGGAAGTAGAGGTAATCTTTCGGATCGAATTCGAAATCCAGCCAGGAGCCGCGATAGGGAATCACGCGTGCGGAGAACAGCAGCTTGCCGGAAGAGTGGGTCTTGCCGCGGTCGTGCTCGAAGAACACGCCAGGAGAACGGTGCAACTGGGACACGATCACGCGCTCAGTGCCGTTGATCACGAACGAGCCGGAGCGGGTCATGAGCGGAATCTCGCCCATGTACACTTCCTGCTCCTTGACTTCCTTCACCGTCGGCTTGGAGGCTTCCCGATCCATGATGGTCAGGCGCACCTTGACGCGCAACGGGGCCGCGAAGGTCAATCCACGCTGCTGGCATTCCACCACGTCAAACGGCGGCTCGCCAAGTTTATAGCTGACGAAATCCAGTCGAGCATTTTTGGAATGGCTCTCGATCGGGAAAATCGAGCTGAACGCGGCCTGCAGACCTTCGCTCTTGCGAACTTCGGGCTTGACTTCCGCTTGCAGAAAAGCCGCGTAGGAATCCAGCTGGGTGGCCAGCAGAAAAGGCACTTCCAGCACGCTGGCGCGCTTGGCAAAGCTTTTGCGGATACGTCTTTTCTCAGTAAAAGAGTAGTTCATAGTATCTCCATGAATGTTTCCGCATCAGAGGACGGAAGGTAGAAGACTGCGAACGGCGGTCTGCTATCTGCCGGCTTCTAAAAGCGGGAAAAGGCTGGCGGTTTCCCGCCAGCCTGATCTCGGTACAGCAGTGCTTACTTGACTTCGCAGGTCGCGCCAGCTTCGATCAGCTGCTTGGCAACAGCGTCGGCATCAGCCTTGGAAACGCCTTCCTTGACAGCCTTGGGAGCGCCGTCCACCAGGTCTTTGGCTTCTTTCAGGCCCAGGCCGGTGATGGTGCGAACGACTTTGATGGTGTTCACTTTGTTATCGCCGGCGCCGGTCAGAATGACGTCGAACTCGGTTTTTTCTTCAACAGCAGCGGCAGCAGCAGCTGCCGGAGCAGCTGCAACAGCGGCGGCAGCAGCGGAAACGCCGAACTTCTCTTCCATGTCCTTGATCATTTCGGACAGTTCGAGAACGGTCATGCCAGCGATTGCGTCGAGAATTTCAGCTTTGGAAATAGCCATGATTTAACAACTCCTGAATAAATAATTTGAAACTGGATTTAAGATTTGGTTGTAGCGGTTTATGCCGCCTGCTTTTGGTCGCGCACTGCAGCAAGTCCGCGTACGAACTTGGTCGGCACTTCGTTGAGCGTACGCACGAACGTCGCGATCGGCGCCTGCATCGTACCCATGAGCTTGGACAGCAATTCATCGCGACTCGGCATGGTGGCGAGGTTTGCGACATCCTTGGAGGACATCACAAAATTCGCCATGGCGCCGGCCTTGATCACAAACTTATCATTGCTTTTGGCAAACTCATGCAGCACCTTGGCCGCCGCAACGGGGTCGCTGGAAATACCATAAGCCAGCGGCCCGACCAACTGGTCGGACAAACCCGCAAACGGCGTTTCTGCAACGGCACGACGCACCAGGGTGTTTTTCAACACGCGCAGGAAAACGCCGGCTTCACGAGCCTTGGCACGCAGCTTGGTCATGTCTTTCACTTCCATGCCGCGATACTCAGCCACCACGATGGTCTGAGCACTTGCCAGTTGCGCGCTCACTTCCGCTACAACTGCTTTTTTCTCTTCAAGATTCAGACTCAAGGTCTTCCCTCCTTCCGTTAAAATTAGTCCCGGAACCGGGTCGGTTTCCCGCCCGATACCCTGAACTTACCCACGGCGACCTTCATTCAGGAGAAATTTCCGCTGGCAAGTCGAATTGTCGGCAGCAAATTTCAAAACCCGTCTGGGCACGCCATCTGCGTAGACGGCCTAACCTCGCGGTCAGGCCATTAAATCCAGAGATGTCTACGGTCTTTGATGGCCTGCCGGGGCTTCCCCCGGCAGACCCAAAGTTCTTTACGCAGCCAGAGTGCTTTGATCCACCCTGACGCCCACTCCCATGGTGCTGGAGAGGGCCATTTTCTTCAAATAAATGCCTTTGGAGGCAGCCGGCTTGGCCTTGTTCAAGGCGTCTACCAGAGCCAGCAGGTTTTCCTTCAGCGCATCTTCACCAAAGGAGGCACGACCGATCGTGCATTGCACGATGCCACCCTTGTCGGTGCGGTACTGAACCTGGCCGGCCTTGGCGTTTCTCACCGCTTCAGCCACGTTGGGGCTAACCGTGCCGACCTTGGGGTTGGGCATCAGTCCACGCGGACCGAGAATCTGGCCGAGCTGACCGACGATGCGCATGGCATCGGGAGTAGCGATAACCACGTCGAAGTCCATCTTGCCGGCTTTGATTTCAGCAGCCAGATCTTCGAAACCGACGATGTCGGCGCCTGCCTCCTTGGCCTTGGCCACATTGTCACCCTGAGCGAACACGGCAACGCGAACGGTTTTGCCGGTACCACGCGGCAACACGACGGAGCCGCGCACCAGTTGGTCGGATTTACGCGCATCGATACCGAGATTCACGGCCACGTCGATGGATTCGTCAAATTTTGCGGTGGCGGTCTGCTTGACCAGCGTCAGCGCTTCAGCCAGCGAATAGGCTTTGGTGCGGTCGACTTTGGCCGTGATCGCCTTGGTGCGCTTGGAAATATGTGCCATGTTATACGCCCTCCACTTCAATGCCCATGCTGCGGGCGCTGCCAGCGATCGTGCGTACTGCCGCATCCATATCGGAAGCGGTCAGATCCGGCATCTTCGCCTTGGCGATGTCTTCTGCCTGGGCGCGCGTCAGTTTGCCCACCTTGTCGGTATGCGGACGCGGGCTGCCTTTTTGCACGCCGGAGGCCTTTTTGATCAGCACGGTGGCGGGTGGCGTCTTCATGATGAAGGTGAAGCTCTTGTCCGCGTAGGCGGTAATCACCACCGGGATCGGCAGGCCTACTTCCAGACCCTGGGTCTGGGCATTGAACGCCTTGCAGAACTCCATGATATTCAGGCCGCGCTGACCCAATGCCGGACCGATAGGTGGGCTGGGGTTGGCTTTGCCTGCAGGCACCTGCAGCTTGATGTAACCAATGATCTTCTTTGCCACTTTTACAACTCCTCTAAAATGGGTGCAAACGCTCTATACAAACCGCCGTACCGAGCTCCCCAGTTAAAAAACTTTTTAGGCCTTCTCGACCTGGCTGAATTCCAGTTCCACCGGAGTGGAACGACCGAAAATCAGCACCGACACGCGCAACTTGCTCTTGTCGTAATTGACGTCTTCCACCATGCCATTGAAATCGGTGAACGGGCCTTCCTTGACTCGCACCGCCTCTCCCACCTCGAACAACACCTTGGGCCTGGGTTTTTCCACGCCCTCCTGGATCTGCTGCATCAACGCAGCGACTTCCTTTTCACTGATCGGAGTCGGCTTCTGCGCGGAACCGCCGACAAAACCGGTCACCTTGGCGGTGTTCTTCACCAGGTGCCAGCTCTCATCGTCCATTTCCATCTGCACCAGCACATAGCCCGGAAAGAACTTGCGTTCGCTGATGCTCTTCTGGCCGCTTTTCATCTCGACCACTTCTTCGACCGGCACGAGAATCTGACCGAACTTGTCCTGCATGCCTGCGCGCTCAATGCGCTCCTGCAGGGCTCGTTGCACGCTTTTTTCATAGCCCGAATAGGCGTGCACCACGTACCATCGCATTGCCATCAGTCCCCCTGGCCCATCAATAATTTGACCGCCCACATCAGGCTGGCATCCACAATCCACAGGAAAATCGCGATCACCACCACCAGCAGAAACACGACGCCGGTGGTCTGAAGGGTTTCCTTGCGAGTCGGCCATACGACCTTCTTGGTTTCTACCCACGAATCCTTGCCGAAGGCGAAAAACTGCTGGCCGGGCCCGGTAAACCGTGCCACGAAAATCGCCATGGCCACCCCCGCCAACACTGCCAGCACACGCAACACCAAAGCATGTTCGGACAACAGGTAGAAACCGGCGATTCCTGCCGCAAGCAGCAGAATCGCCAAGCCCAACTTGATTTTATCTGTCATATTAGGTTTCTTTTTCGGAAATGCAAACAGCGACCGGCACACATGCCGGTCGCCCGATCAATTTATTATTGCTGTCGCCCGTTCGCTTTTCCACACCATCTATCTGGCAGGCCAGGAGGGCCTCGAACCCCCAACCCTCGGTTTTGGAGACCGATACTCTGCCAATTGAGCTACTGGCCTAATTTTGGTAATGAGTGATGGGGAATGGGTTCATCACCCATTACCCTTTCCTCATTACGTTGTTACTCGATAACCTTTGCCACGACGCCGGCGCCGACGGTACGACCACCTTCGCGAATCGCGAAGCGCAGACCTTCTTCCATCGCGATCGGCTGAATCAGCGCGACCGTGATCGAGACGTTGTCGCCAGGCATCACCATTTCCGTGCCGGCCGGCAGTTCAATCGCGCCGGTGACGTCGGTGGTGCGGAAGTAGAACTGGGGACGGTAGCCCTGGAAGAACGGGGTGTGACGACCGCCTTCGTCCTTGCTCAGGACGTAGATCTCGGCGGTGAACTTGGTGTGCGGGGTGATGGAGCCGGGCTTGGCCAGCACTTGGCCGCGCTCGACGTCTTCACGCTTGGTGCCGCGCAGCAGTACGCCGACGTTGTCTCCGGCCTGGCCTTGATCGAGCAGTTTGCGGAACATTTCTACGCCGGTGCAGGTGGTCTTGATGGTGGGCTTGATGCCGATGATTTCGACTTCTTCGCCGACCTTGACGATGCCGCGCTCGATACGTCCGGTGACGACGGTGCCGCGTCCGGAGATGGAGAATACGTCTTCCACCGGCATCAGGAAGGCGCCGTCAATGGCGCGCTCGGGCTGGGGAATGTAGCTGTCGAGGGCGTCGGCCAGTTTGAAGATGCTGGGTTCGCCGATGTCGCTCTGGTCGCCTTCCAGCGCCTTGAGGGCGGAGCCGATGATGATCGGGGTGTCGTCGCCGGGGAAGTCGTATTTGGAAAGCAGTTCGCGCACTTCCATTTCGACCAGTTCGAGCAGTTCGGGGTCGTCCACCATGTCGGCTTTGTTCATGTAGACGATGATGTAGGGTACGCCTACCTGACGGGCCAGCAGGATGTGCTCGCGGGTCTGCGGCATCGGGCCGTCGGCGGCGGACACCACGAGGATGGCGCCATCCATCTGGGCGGCTCCGGTAATCATGTTCTTGACGTAGTCGGCATGGCCCGGGCAGTCGACGTGGGCGTAGTGACGATTCGCCGTTTCGTATTCGACGTGCGCGGTGTTGATGGTGATGCCGCGCGCCTTTTCTTCCGGTGCGCTGTCGATCTGGTCGTAGCCTTTGGCTTCGCCGCCAAACTTCTTCGACAGGATCGTGGTGATCGCCGCTGTCAGCGTCGTCTTGCCGTGATCCACGTGACCAATCGTGCCCACGTTTACGTGCGGCTTCGTCCGCTCAAATTTGCTTTTTGCCATGATGACTTCCTTTAAGCAACTAATCCAGAACAAAATTTATGGAGCCCATGATCGGAATTGAACCGATGACCTCACCCTTACCAAGGGTGTGCTCTACCCCTGAGCTACATGGGCATCAAACCTGTGCCACTAACACTTACTGGAGCGGGTGAAGGGAATCGAACCCTCGTCGTAAGTTTGGAAAACTTCTGCTCTACCATTGAGCTACACCCGCGTTCCGAAACAATGGACATAATGCCAAGAGCACCAAGACGAGCGTCCAACCCGTCTTCAATAATCTACTGCCACTAAAATCTGGTGGAGGGGGAAGGATTCGAACCTTCGAAGGCAGAGCCGTCAGATTTACAGTCTGATCCCTTTGACCGCTCGGGAACCCCTCCGAACGTAACCGCTAATTATGCCGGTGTTGCGCTTTCCTGTCAAACATATTTGCCGCGAATCGAATTGACTTCAGCCGCGGCATCCCGAAATCTCTGGTGCCGGCACCAAGAATCGAACTCGGGACCTTCTGATTACAAATCAGCTGCTCTACCAACTGAGCTATGCCGGCCACGCACAAATGCGGGATTATAGGGCCTACTCGCGAGTTCGGCAAATCCAGTTGCGCTGCTTCGAACATTTTTCGCCGCCCTGCGTCAGAATTGATAAATATCAACGCACCAAAGAAGACCAGCAATCCGGCAACGAAAAGGTGGAAACCCTGGTCAGCACAGGCCTGTTTGACTTTGGCGCCTGGGGGTTTTGCGAGCGCGAATCCGCAGTAAATGCTAGAAGGGGTCGCGCTGGGCGAGAGCAGCATCTTGAGGGATACAGATACAAGTAACAACCGCATCGTGAGCTACGACCTGCGTACAGGCCGAATCAGCGACTGGCCCGTCGCGCAGTAATTATTTTACAATTTTCAGCTGCGGTTTGCTGCGTGGAGTGGGTGGCTCGTCATCTGGCGATGGCGAAGTTGCGGCACCGGCCGATGGCGTTTCATCCACCCGGCCCCCTTCTTCTTCAACCGCAAAGGAAAGACCCTGAGCGTTTTCGCGTGCGTAGATGCTGATTACCGCATCTATAGGCACCTCGATGTCACGTGAAGCGCCATTGAAGCGAGCTGAGAACTGAATCAAATCATTGCCGATGAGAAGGTTGCGTGTAGCCCCCTGGCTGACATTCAGGACGATCTGCCCGTCTCTCGCGAACTCCATCGGCACCCGGGTATGTTTGCCCACTGCAACCACAAGATGGGGCGTCAACCCGCTATCAGTGCACCATTCATAGATGGCGCGGATGAGGTAGGGTTTGGTGGACAGTTCGCTCACTTGCGCATGGCTTTTTCGGACGGAGTCAGCGCCTCGATGAATGCCGGCCGGCTGAACAGCCGCTCGCCGTATTTCAGCAGGGGCGCGGCCTGCTTCGGCATGGAGATGCCGTAATAATCCAGACGCCATAGCATGGGCGCAATCGCCACGTCGAGCATGGAGAACTCTTCGCCCAGCATGAACTTCTGCTTGACGAACACCGGCGCAAGCTGTGCGAGGCTGTCGCGCACCGCGGCGCGCGCCTTGTCCGCCGCCTTCTGGCTGCCATGCTCGATAGCCGCGACATGGCTGAACAGTTCCTGTTCGAAGCGATGCAGGAACAGGCGCGCCCGGCCGCGCATCACCGGGTCAGCCGGCATCAGCTGCGGGTGGGGGAAACGCTCATCGATGTATTCGTTGATGATGTTCGCCTCGTGCAGAATCAAATCGCGTTCCACCAGCACAGGCACCTGGTTGTATGGGTTCATCACCGCCAGATCTTCAGGCTTGTTGTGGATATCCACATCGATGATCTGGAAATCCATGCCTTTTTCATAAAGTACGATGCGGCAACGCTGACTAAATGGGCACGTAGTGCCGGAATAAAGTGTCATCATAGGTTTTTTGCTACTAATAGTGGTAGACATGTTTATATTGGCGAATCCGCGTGTCCGAGACCGGAATCCAGCTATCGGAATGAACGGCTTGCCGAGGGGAACATCCCCTATGCGCTCCGGCCAATCAACTCATACTAACATTTTATCGAGACGATTTACTAGAGCCCAAAGCGGAAACGGGCCATAGTGGCCCGTTTCCGCTGATTCAGGCGATGTTTTGCCTGATCACACCCGCTTAATGGATATCCTTCCAGAACTCCTTCTTCAGGTAATAAGCCACCACGAAGAAGATACTCAGAAAGAGCAGAACCACAATGCCCAGTTTCATGCGTGTCGTCTTTATTGGCTCGCCCATAAAATCCAGGTAATTCACCAAATCCGCCACCATGCCATCATACTCCGCCGGCGTCATTTTGCCCGGCTTGGCCAGCACCAGCTTCTGGGTTTCGTGCTCGCCGTGTTTCTCCACGTGCAGCACCTGCTCGCCCTGGAACTCATACAGCACGTGCGGCATACCCACCTTGTCGAATGCCACATTATTCCAACCGGTTGCCCTGGTTTCGTCGCGGTAGAAACCGCGCAGATACGTGTAGAGCCAATCCACCCCGCGTGAACGGGAGATCACGGAAAGATCGGGAGGCGCAGCGCCGAAAGCTGCCAGTCCGTCCTTCTTGCTCATGCTGTTGGTCATGGCATCGCCCACCTTGGCGCCGGTGAAGATCAAGTTGTCCTTGATCTGCTGCTCGGTGAGGCCAATGTCCTGCAGGCGGTTGTAACGCATCGCCTGGGCGCCGTGGCAGGACAGGCAGTAGTTGACGAAAGTTTTCGCGCCGCGCTGCAACGACTGCTGGTCGCTCAATTTGGCAGGCGCCTTGTCCAGATGGATGTCGCTGGAGGCGAACGCCATCGTCGAAGCCATCAGGCTTATGAGAAACAGTATCTTCTTCATTATCCTGTCACCCTTTCCGGTACGGGTTTGCATTTGTCGATTTTGGTGTACCACGGCATCAGCAGGAAGAAGCCGAGATAAACTGTTGTCAGTATCTGCGAAAGCAGGGTGTACAGCGGCGTAACCGGCAGCATACCCAGATAGCCCAGACCGACGAAGCTGATAACGAACAACGTCAGCGCAGTCTTGTAGATCGGGCCGCGATAGCGGATCGACTTGGCTGGTGCACGGTCAAGCCAGGGCAGGAAGAAGATGATCACGACCGCCACGCCCATCGCGATCACGCCCGGGAACTGCGAGCCGAACATCGGCGGAACCGCGCGCAGGACCGCATAGAACGGCGTGAAGTACCATACCGGCGCAATGTGCGGCGGCGTCTTCAGCGGATCCGCAGGGAAGAAATTGTTATCCTCGATGAAATAGCCGCCCAGATCGGGCGCGAAGAACACAATCGCCGAGAACACCATCAGGAACACCACCACCCCGACGATATCCTTCACCGTGTAGTAGGGGTGAAAGGGAATGCCGTCGAGCGGAATGTGCGTGACCGGATCCTTATGCTTCTTGATCTCGACGCCATCCGGATTGTTCGAACCCACTTCGTGCAGCGCGATGATATGCGCCACCACCAAGCCGATCAGCACCAGCGGCACGGCGGCCACATGGAAGGCGAAGAAGCGGTTCAGCGTGGCGTCGGAAATCACGTAGTCGCCGCGAATCCAGATCGACAGGTCCGGGCCGATGAACGGCACGGCAGCGAACAGATTGACGATGACCTGCGCACCCCAGTAGGACATCTGCCCCCAAGGCAGCAAGTAGCCCATGAAGGCTTCCGCCATCAGGCACAGGTAGATGAGCATGCCGAAAATCCAGATCAGCTCGCGCGGCTTGCGATAGGAACCGTAGATAAGGCCGCGGAACATGTGCAGGTACACCACCACGAAGAACATCGAGGCGCCGGTGGAATGGACATAGCGAATCAGCCAGCCCCAATCCACGTCGCGCATGATGTACTCGACAGAATAGAAGGCAAGGGCCGCATCCGGCTTGTAGTGCATGGTAAGGAAAATACCGGAGACGATCTGAATGACCAGCACCAGCAATGCCAGCGAGCCGAAGAAATACCAGAAATTAAAGTTCTTCGGTGCGTAATACTCGGAAAGGTGCTCTTTCCAGAGCTTGGTCAGGGGGAAGCGGTCGTCCACCCACCCCAGCAAACGTGTCAGGCTATTCATCTATCAGGCTCCCTTGCTGTCGTCGCCAACCAGGATACGGTTGTCGCTCAAATACTTGTAGGGCGGAATCACCAGGTTGGTCGGCGCGGGAACACCTTTGTACACGCGCGCCGCCAGATCGAAGCGAGAACCGTGGCAGGGGCAGAAAAAGCCGCCTGGCCAGTCGTCGCCTAGGCCACTTACGGGGCCGGCCTTCATTTTCTCGGAAGGAGAGCAGCCAAGATGAGTACAGATACCCACCGCCACCAGGATATTTGCGTGCTCCGCGCGTGAACGCGTCGCATTCTGGCAGTACTTCGGTTGCTGTTGCGCTTCCGATTTGGGATCGACCAGCTTGTCGTCATGATTCGCCAGCAAATCCATCATTTCCTTGGTGCGGTTCACGATCCACACCGGCTTGCCTTGCCATTCGACATTCAGGATCATGCCCGGCTCGACCTTGCTGACATCCACTTCCACCGGCGCACCGGCTGCCTTGGCTCGCTGGCTTGGCATCCAACTCGCGAGAAACGGAACAGCGACCCCGACCGTCGCAATTCCACCGACCACAGTCGTAGCAGCAATCAGAAACCTCCGTTTACCGCGATCCACTTCATTTTGGCTCATACACTGAATCCCCGTTTTCTTGGAAACCTTAACAGCACGCCCGATATTGACTTAAACAACCCGTACCGGCGGCGCCAGATAAAATAATCTGCCGCGAAATATTCCGGATAATCCTATCCGAAAAACTTTCTTGGGACATAAAAGTCGGCAATTGTAACCAATTTTTCCGAAAAACTTAAGTCCATTTCTTCGACTTTTTTGGCCAGAAAATGGCAACACATTGTTTATTAAGTATTTGCAGCGAAAATCTGCCTAAGCTATACCGGGTTGTCAATATCGACAAACTGATGGCTGATACCGAACTCCTGAGCCAGATGCGCGCCCAGAGCCTGCACCCCGTAGCGCTCGGTAGCGTGATGGCCAGCCGCAATGAACGCAACCCCCGTTTCGCGCGTGAGATGGACGCACTGCTCCGAAATCTCGCCGGTGAGAAAAGCGTCCACGCCAAGCCGGATCGCCTCCTCGAAGTACCCCTGGGCTGCACCGCTACACCAGGCGATGCGCCGTATCACCCTACCCCCATCGCCGATAATCAGCGGCGTACGGCTCAGGGCTCGCGCTACCCTTTCACCCAGTTCGCAAAGCGGCAGCGCATCGGAGAGCACGCCATGACAAGCGATGTTCTGCTCACCGAACCCGCCTTCCATCACGAATCCCAGCTTTTGCGCCAGCTGCGCATTATTGCCCAGCACTGGATGCGCATCGAGCGGAAGATGGTAAGCCAGCAGGCTGACATTGTGGCGCAACAGCAACTCGATCCGGGCGCGTTTCACCCCCGCAATACGGGCATCCTCATTTTTCCAGAAATAGCCGTGATGCACCAGGACCGCATCCGCACCCGCAGCGACCGCCGCCTTGAGCAAATCCAGGCTGGCCGTCACCCCGCTCACCATGCGAAAAATCTCGGGCCGCCCTTCTACCTGCACCCCATTTGGGCAATAATCATGGAATCGGGCCGCATCCATGAGCTGACCGGTATAAGCTTCCAGCTTGTAAAGTTCCATAAGCGCCCCAAGTTGAATTCTGGACGACACGCTGCTTGCCGCCCATGATAAAACGCAATATTACCGATATCGAGAGAAAATTATGCGCAGACTCTGGCTCATTTTTGCACAAACCGCCACCATCAGTCTTGCGGCGCTATTCGTTATCACCACGCTGCAGCCGGATCTTCTGCCATGGCGCGGCAGTTCAGTGGTTACGCTACAAGAGGCCCCCTCGGGCGGTGCCGCGCAAAAGACCGGTTCATTCAGTGCGGCCGCAAAAAAAGCCATGCCTTCAGTGGTCAATATTTTTACCAGCAAGGAAATCCCCGCACCTCACAGTCCGTTCATGGACGACCCCCTGTTCCGCCGCTTTTTCGGCGACCGTTTCGATGGCGAACCACAACGTGCGTCCAGTTTGGGCTCGGGCGTGATCGTCAGCCCGGATGGCTATATTCTGACCAACCACCATGTCGTCGAGGCCGCCGACGAGATCGAAGTGGCCCTCGCTGATGGCCGCAAAAGTTCGGCCAAAGTCGTTGGCACCGATCCCGATACCGATCTCGCCGTACTAAAAATCGAACTGAAAAATCTGCCTGCCATCACCTTGGGCCATGCCGAGCAACTCCAGGTCGGAGACGTGACGCTGGCGATCGGCAACCCCTTCGGCGTCGGACAGGCCGTGACGATGGGGATTGTTAGCGCCTTGGGGCGCAGCCACCTGGGCATCAACACCTTCGAAAACTTCATCCAGACCGACGCCGCGATCAACCCCGGTAATTCCGGCGGCGCACTGGTGGACGCTAGCGGCAATCTGATCGGCATCAACAGCGCAATCTATTCCCGTAGCGGCGGCTCGCTGGGCATCGGCTTCGCCATCCCGATCAGCCTCGCCAAGCAAGTAATGGAACAGATCATCCACCACGGCAGTGTAGTACGCGGCTGGATTGGGGTGGAAGTACAGGACATCACGCCAGAGCTGGCGGAAACTTTCAAAATGCGCAAAACCAGCGGCGTCCTGATCGCCGGAGTACTGCGCGGCGGCCCGGCAGATCGGGCGGGCGTCAAACCGGGAGACATCCTGCTGGAAATCGGCGGCAAACCGATCGCCGATTCAACCGACATGCTCAACCAGGTTTCCAGCCTGGAACCAGGCAAGGTCGCCGCGCTGAAGATTTTGCGCAACCAGACTGAAGCCCAGCTCCATGTCAGCATCGGAAAACGGCCGAAGGTGCGGCAGAATAACTAAGCCCGGCAGGCGCTGCTAGTCCCGCGTTTCGCCCTGCTTCTGCTCTATCGCGTCCAGCTCGCGTTCCATTTCCTCGTCACTGAGCGGCTGGTAATCCGGCTCAGCCTCGGCAACCTTTTTTTTCTCCATCATCGAGGCAACCACTATGCCCAGTTCGTACAGCAGCCAGAGTGGCACCGCCAGCATGATCTGGGACACCACGTCGGGCGGAGTAAAGATGGCGCCGATCACGAAGGCGCCGACAACCACATAGGAACGGATCTCGCGCAGCTTCTCGACGCTGACCATGCCCATCCTCACCAGCACCACCACCACTACCGGCACCTCGAAAGTGATGCCGAAGGCGACGAACAGGGTCAGGACAAAATCCAGGTACTTGTTGATATCGGTCATCACCGCCACGCCCTGCGGTGCGACCGAGGTAACAAAACCGAACACTACCGGGAACACGAAGAAATAGGCGAAAGCCATACCGCACAGAAACAGGAAAGTGCTCGCCGCCACCAGCGGTGCGATCAACCGTCTTTCATGGGCATACAGGCCGGGGGCAATGAAGGCCCATATCTGGTAGAGCACATAGGGCAGGGCGATCATGAAGGCGGCCATCATCGCCACCTTCATCGGCACAAAAAATGGCGTAGTGACGTCGGTCGCGATCATCTGGCCGCCCTTGGGCAGCGCAACGAGCAGCGGCTGCGCCAGCATGGCGTAAAGATCGCCGGCGAAGGGAAACAGGCAGACGAACACCACCCCCACCGCGATCAGCGCGCGCAGCAATCGGCTGCGCAGCTCGATCAGATGGGAGAAAAACGATTCTGAAGTTTCAGGCGTAATCACTTAGGTGAACCTAAAAACAGCTTAACCGCAGAGGCGCAGAGGCGCAGAGGAATAAATGGATTACAACAATTTCCCGTCTCTCCAGATGGGTGAGGTCGTACCATGCCATAACTCATTGTTTTTTTCTCTGCGCCTCTGCGTCTCTGCGGTTTAACTGAATTCTTAGGATGATGTTTCTGCTTGCTGGGGCCGCGCCGAATCCAGGCCCAACTCAAGCTGCGGCGATGCGACTGCGGGGGTTTCCGCAGGCGGCAGGGGCTGCGGCTCACCGGGCTTTTCCGCAGCCGTGCCCCCTTCAGGAACGAGCGGGGTAGCAGCCGGTGTGACGCTTTCCGCCACGCCCCTGAATTCCTGCTCGACGTGCCGGGTTTCCTCGATGATCACATGCTCGGCAGTCGAGGCCTTGGCGCGCAGATCGGCTTCGATCTTGCGCAGCTCGTCCAGCTTGAGCTGATTGTTGATGTCAGCCTTGACCTCGGAAACATAACGCTGCGCCCGACCGAACAGCAGGCCCGCGGCACGAGCCACTTTCGGCATGCGCTCCGGGCCGATGACGATCAGTGCCACAACACCGATCACCACCAGTTCGAAGAAACTGAAGTCGAACATGGCGGATTACGATACGGTCTTGTTCTTGACTTCGCCTTCGATGGTTTGGCCGGTCTGCTGCGCCGACGCATCGATCTTCGGCGTCTTTTCCTCTTCCTTGACGGCTTCCTTGAAGCTCTTCACCGCGCCGCCCAGGTCGCCGCCCACGTTACGCAGTTTCTTGGTGCCGAAAATCACCAGCACGATCACCAGTACGATCAGCCAATGCCAGATGCTGAATGAGCCCATTTCCTTCTCCTCTAGTAATTATACGTGCGACAGCTTGCCGCCGCCGATGACATGGACGTGCAGGTGGAACACCACCTGACCGCCGCCCTTGCCGGTGTTGATCACGGTCTTGAAGCCGTCTTGCAATCCCTGTTCCTTCGCCAGCACCGGCGCCAGCAGGAGGATGCGGCCGAGCAGCATTTCGTGCCCGGCATGACAGTCCTCCAGCGAGGCGATGTGCTCTTTCGGCACGATCATGAAATGAACCGGTGCTGCAGGGTTGATATCGTGGAAGGCGATAAGTTCACCATCCTCGTACACCTTGCGGCAGGGAATCTCGCCCGCCGCGATCTTGCAGAAGATGCAATCGCTCATTGCTCGCCCCTCGCGGCCTTCTCGGCAAGACCGGACAACCCCTCGCGCCGCGCCAGTTCGTCGAGCACTTCTTCCGGACGCACTCCCTGGCTGGCCAGCATCACCAGACAATGAAACCACAAATCGGCGGTTTCGTACACGATCTGCTGACGATCGCCGTTCTTCGCCGCCAATACGGTTTCTGTAGCCTCTTCGCCGATTTTCTTCAGGATAGCATCCAACCCCTTGGCGTACAGCTTGGCCACGTAGGAGCTGGTCTGGTCAGCCTGCTTGCGGGCTTCCAGGGTATCTGCCAGCCGGCTGAGTATATCGCTCATTTCTTGTAGATCTCCGCCGGGTCTTTCAATACAGGATCCACCGCCAGCCAGTTGCCCTCGTCCAGTTTCTGGAAGAAACAATGGTTGCGGCCGGTATGGCAGGCGATGCCCCCCATCTGCTCGACCTTGAGCAGCACCGCGTCCTCGTCGCAGTCGAGGCGAATCTCCTTGACCTTCTGCACATGGCCGGATTCCTCGCCCTTGTGCCACAGCTTCTTGCGCGAACGCGACCAGTATACCGCCTCGCCTCCCTCCGCCGTGAGCTTGAGGGCTTCGCGGTTCATCCAGGCAAACATCAGCACCGTCCCGCTCGTCGCATCCTGGGCAATGACCGGCACCAGGCCGTCATCCGTCCACTTCACCTTGTTCAGCCAGATATCTTTTGCGCTCATAGTCTCACTTCAATACCGTGTTGCGCCATATAGCGCTTTGCCTGCTCGACGGAATATTCACCGTAATGAAAAATGCTGGCTGCCAGCACCGCATCGGCATGGCCCTTGAGAACGCCATCCACCAGATGGTCGAGATTGCCGACGCCACCGCTGGCGATCACCGGGATACCGACCGCATCCGCCACGGTGCGGGTCAACTCCAGGTTGAACCCGATCTTGGTGCCGTCGCGGTCCATGCTGGTCAGCAGAATCTCGCCGGCACCCATTTGTTCCATATTTTTCGCCCATGCCACCGCATCCAGCCCGGTGTCCTTGCGTCCGCCGTGAGTAAACACGTTCCAGCGCAGCGGCTCGCCGGCGACCGACACCTGCTTGGCATCGATCGCCACCACGATGCACTGCGAACCGAAACGCGACGAGGCGTCCGCCACCAGTTGCGGGTTCTCCACTGCGGCGGTGTTGATGCCGACCTTGTCGGCGCCGGCGTTGAGCAGCCTGCGCACGTCGTCGACGGTACGCACGCCGCCGCCCACGGTGAGGGGAATGAACACCTGCGCCGCCACTTCTTCGATGATGTGCAGAATCAGCCCGCGGTTATCGCTGCTCGCGGTGATATCGAGAAAGGTCAGTTCGTCCGCGCCCTGCTCGTCGTAGCGGCGCGCGATCTCGACCGGATCGCCGGCATCGCGCAGCGCCACGAAATTCACGCCCTTGACGACGCGACCGTCGGTCACGTCCAAACAAGGAATAATTCTTTTCGCCAAACCCATTCTATCTCACCGCAGAGGACGCGGAGGACGCGGAGGAAAAGCAAGGTTTACCCTGCGTCCTCCGCGTCCTCCGCGGTTCAAAGTTTTTTACCTAATTCATCCGCCAGCTTCTGCGCCTCGGCGAAGTCCAGCGTGCCCTCGTAAATCGCCCGGCCGGTGATGGCACCCATGATGCCCTCGGATTCAACGGCGCACAGTTGTTTCACGTCGTCCAGATTGGTGATGCCGCCGCTGGCGATAACCGGAATGGTCAGCGCCCGCGCCAGGTTCACCGTCGCTTCGATATTCACCCCGGAGAGCATCCCGTCGCGGCCAATGTCGGTATACACGATCGCTTCCACGCCATAACCCTCGAATTTCCTGGCCAGGTCGATCACGTCATGCCCGGTCACCTTCGACCAGCCGTCCACCGCCACCTTGCTGTCCTTGGCGTCGAGACCGACGATGATCTGGCCGGGGAAAGCATAACAAGCCTCATGCAGAAAGCCGGGGTTCTTCACCGCAGCAGTACCGATAATGACGTAGCTGATGCCGTTATCCAGATAGCGCTCGATGGTTTCCAGGTCGCGGATACCACCGCCCAGCTGCACTGGGACATCGGCACCCACCGCATCGACGATGGCCCGGATGGCGCTGCCATTGACCGGCTTGCCGGCAAAGGCTCCGTTCAGGTCAACCAGGTGAAGCCGCCGCGCGCCGGCATCCAGCCAGTGCCTGGCCATCGCACCGGGGTCTTCGGAAAAGACAGTCGCCTCCTCCATCAACCCCTGTTTCAAACGCACACAGTGCCCGTCTTTCAAGTCAATTGCAGGAATAATTAGCATGATGGTTGCAGCAGTAGGATGACAATAAAAATTGGATCAGACCAGGTTGGTTGCCATTCCGTTCCATTCCGCGAAATTGGCCAGCAGCTTGAGTCCCGCGGCCTGGCTTTTTTCCGGATGGAACTGCACGGCAAAAATATTGTTGCGCGCCACGGCGCAGGCGAAGGCGAAGGGATAATGGGTAAACGCCGCCACCAGTTCGGGATTGCCCGCCTCGACGTAGTAACTGTGCACGAAATAAAATCTCGCGCCGTTGGTAATTCCATTCCACAAGGGGTGAGACACGGCTTGATGCACCTCGTTCCAGCCGATGTGCGGTACCTTGAGGCGCTGCCCCTGGGTGTCGTGCATCGCCTCGAGCGGAAACAGCCTGACCTTGCCGGGCAGCACGCCCAAACCGGCGACATTGCCTTCCTCGCTGAATTCGAACAGGGCCTGCATACCCAGGCAGATGCCGAGGAAAGGCTTGGTCTGTGCCGCCTCGACCAGCACCTGACGCAGGCCGCGCACCTCCAGCTCACGCATGCATTCCGGCATTGCGCCGACGCCGGGGAACACCACCCGATCAGCCTGCGCAATCTCCCCAGCATCGCTGGTCACCACGATGCGCGCATCAGGGGCGACATGCTCCAGCGCCTTCGCCACCGAACGCAGGTTGCCCATGCCGTAATCCACTACCGCGATGCTGCTCATGTATGGCCTGTTCATGGATAACTTGGACAATTATGGGTGTGCTGGCGGGATGCGATGCAAGGCGCCGGGCGCGCCGCATGGCCATTCCATGCAAGCGACCGGCAACGCCGCAGCGCGCCCGCCAGTACGGCCAGAATGTTCGAGTTATTCATGAACAGGCCATCACTATAGGCTACCCTTGGTCGAAGGCATGGCGCCGCCGAGGCGCGAGTCGACCTCCACCGCCATGCGCAGCGCACGGCCGAAGGCCTTGAAGATGGTTTCCACCTGGTGGTGCGAGTTCTTGCCGCGCAAATTGTCGACATGCAGGGTCACCCCGGCATGATTGACAAAACCCTGGAAAAACTCCGATACCAGGTCGACGTCGAACTCGCCGATCGTACCGCGCGAAAAATCCACCGCGAACACCAGACCGGGACGCCCCGACAGATCGATCACCACGCGCGACAGCGCCTCGTCGAGCGGCACGTAGGCATGGCCGTAGCGGCGGATGCCCTTCTTGTCGCCGACCGCCTGGGCGAAAGCCTGGCCCAGGGTAATGCCGATATCTTCCACCGTGTGATGGGCATCGATGTGCAGATCGCCCTTGGCGGAAATATCCAGATCAACCAGGCCATGCCGCGCGATCTGGTCGAGCATGTGGTCAAGGAAAGGCACGCCGCTGGCGAGTTTGGCCACGCCGGACCCGTCCAGATTGAGGGATACGCTGACCTGGGTTTCCAGGGTATTACGGGTAACTTGAGAGGTGCGCATTGGGTCGTCGGCCGAAGTTTTTCTCATTCTAACTCAGCATGGCAAGAGGACAAAGCGGGCTGAGACGATATTTCATTCTGCCAGAATTTCTTTAAGTGCGTCGACCAGCGCCTCGCACTGCCCATCCGTTCCGACCGTGATGCGCAGGAACGGCGCGATGCGCGGCGGATTTTTGAAGTGCCGCACGATAATGCTGCGCTCGCGCAGCCTGGCGGCAAGCTCTGCACCACCATGCTGGCCATGGCGGGCGAAGACGAAATTGGCGGCCGAAGGCAGCACCTCGAAGCCCAGCGCCTCGAGATCGGTCACCAGCCGGGTGCGGGTGGCGATCACCCTGCGGCAGGTGTCCTCGAAATAGGCGCGGTCCTCGATCGCGGCAGCAGCCCCGGCAATGGCGAAACGGTCCAGCGGGTAGGAGTTGAAACTGTCCTTCACCCGACCCAGCGCCTCGATCAGATCCGGATGGCCGATTGCGTATCCCACGCGCAGCCCCGCCAGCGAACGGGATTTCGACAGGGTATGGATGACCAGTAAATTGGGATAGAGATTTACCAGGCCCACCGCCGACTCCGCACCGAAATCCACGTAGGCCTCGTCGACCACCACCACCGACCCGGTGTTCGCGCACAGTAAGCGCTCAATCTCGGACAGGGGCAACGGGCAACCCGTGGGCGCATTCGGATTGGGGAAGATGATGCCGCCGTTAGGCATCAAATAATCGTCGACCCGAATCTCGAACGACTCGGTCAGCGGCAGCTGGCGGTGTGCTATGCCGTACAGGCCGCAGTACACCGGATAAAAGCTATAGGTAATGTCCGGAAACAGCACCGGCGCATCATGCTTGAGCAGCGCCAGAAAAGCGTGCGCCAGCACCTCGTCGGAACCGTTGCCGACGAACACCTGGGCCGGCTTCACGCTGTAGAAGGCGGCGATCGCTTCCTTCAGCCGGTCGCTGTTGGGGTCGGGGTAAAGCCGGAGGCTGTCGCCCACCTCGCCGCGCAGCGCCTCCAGCGCCTTGGGGCTGGGCCCATAGGGATTCTCGTTGGTATTGAGCTTGACCAGATTCGGCAGCTTGGGCTGCTCGCCCGGCACATAGGGCGTCAGGTCACGAACGACCTTGCTCCAGAAGCGGCTCATGGTGACGATCAGCCTTTTACGCGATATTCGGCGGAACGGGCATGGGCCTGCAGGCCCTCGCCCTCGGCCAGCACCATCGAAATCTTGCCCAGCACCTGCGCACCGGCCTCGGACACCATGATCAGGCTGCTGCGCTTCTGGAAGTCGTAGACGCCCAGCGGCGAGGAAAAGCGCGCCGTGCGCGAAGTCGGCAGCACATGGTTGGGGCCGGCGCAGTAATCGCCCAGCGCCTCGCAGGTCTGGCGGCCCATGAAGATGGCGCCGGCGTGTTTGATTTTCTTCGTCATCGCGACCGGATCCTCGATGGAAAGCTCGAGGTGCTCGGGCGAAATGTAATTCGCGATTTCGGCCGCCTCGTCCAGATCCTTCACCTGGATCAGCGCGCCGCGCGCTTCCAGTGCGGTGCGGATGATTTCCTGGCGCGGCATCTGCGGCAGCAGTTTTTCGATGCTGGCCTGCACTGCGTCGATAAAGGCGGCGTCGGTAGCCAGCAGGATGGACTGTGCCAGCTCGTCGTGCTCGGCCTGGGAAAACAGGTCCATCGCGATCCAGTCCGGGTCGGTCTTGCCGTCGCAAATCACCAGGATTTCAGAAGGCCCGGCCACCATGTCGATCCCGACCACGCCGAACACGCGACGCTTGGCAGCGGCCACATAGGCGTTGCCGGGGCCGACGATCTTGTCCACCTGCGGCACGGTCTGCGTGCCATAGGCCAGCGCACCTACCGCCTGCGCCCCGCCGATGGTAAACACCCGATCCACGCCGCATACCGCCGCAGCGGCCAGCACCAGCTCGTTGACCAGGCCGCCCGGCGTCGGCACCACCATGATCAGTTCCTTCACCCCGGCCACCTTGGCGGGAATCGCGTTCATCAGCACCGATGAAGGATAGGCGGCCTTGCCGCCCGGCACATACAGGCCGACCCGGTCGAGCGCCGTGACCTGCTGGCCGAGCAGGGTGCCGTCGGGTTCGGTGTAGCTCCACGACTGCATCAATTGTTTTTCGTGGTAAACCCGCACCCGTTCCGCAGCTTGCTGCAGCGCCTCGCGCTGTGCAGCGGGCAGGTTGTCGAGCGCCTGTCGCAGGCGCGACTGCGAAAGCTCCAGATCGGCCGCGGAGGCTGCTTCGAGCTTGTCGAAACGCTTCGTGTATTCGAGCACGGCAGCATCGCCCCGCGCCTTGACGTCGTGCAGAATGCCCGCAACCACGTTATCGATAGCCTCGTCCTGCGCGCCCTCGAAGGCCAGCAGATCGGTCAGCCGAGCCTGGAAGTCAGGCTGTGCAGTGGAATAGCGTTTGATGTTTAGCATGATGGTGTGCAAATAAGTTTGCGGGATCGGAATAAGGCGATTTTACAGGAAAAAGTTGCGCCGCGCGCAACCCTATGGACACCATAGCTTTGGTCATTTGTTACTCTTGACGTACAACATAAAATCAAACATATTGAACCATGATTAAATTTTTTCGCTACCAGGATACGGAAGCACTTTACTAGGCAAGCGCGTCAGGAAAAAGGAGGATGAACATGAACGGAATGCGCGCCATACACCCCGGTGAAATCCTCAAGGATGAACTGGACGAACTAAAACTCTCGGCAAACGCCCTTGCCAAGGCGCTGGACGTACCCACCAACCGGATCACTGCTATCCTTAATGAGCAACGTGGCATTACCGCGGATACCGCCCTGCGCCTTGCCAAATTCTTCGGCTCCAGCCCCGACTTCTGGATGAGCCTGCAAAGTAGCTATGATGTCAAAAAAGCGCGCGCAGCCGTGGGCCAGGAAATCGAGAGAAACGTTAAACCGCGCGAACGGTTTGCCGCCTAGCTCGAAGAGCGAAGCTCGGAGTCAGAGCCAAAAGAAGCCAGGAAAACCAGAATGGGATGTTGGAATATTAAACTCCATTGGCGTATCGCCGCTAAAGAAAGGATGAAACCATGTTGAACAGCCAGCACGAACAGGTGATTGTCGAGAAGCTTAGAGCACTCCCGCCGGAACGCGTAGCGGAGGTGGAAGATTTCGTGGATTTCTTGCAAAGCCGCAGCGAGGCGCGCGCGTTAACCCACGCGGCAGCGAAGCTTGCGGAGGGTGCATTCGGCCAAGTGTGGAACAACGAGAGTGACGCCGATTATGACCGGCTTTGAGTTCGGCGATGTAGTGCTGGTGCCATTTCCATTTACCGATCAATCTGCCGCCAAGAAACGACCTGCCGTTGTCATTAGTAGGATACTTACCACTAAGGGCGGCCAGACCTGATTATCATGGCGATCACCAGCCAGATGAAGCCTGCGCAGACCGTCGGCGAGGCGATTATGCAGGATTGGCAAGGCGCGGGATTGTTGAAACCTTCCGCTATCAAGCCCGTCATTACGACCATCGAGCGTGGCCTTATTATCAATAAACTCGGGCAGCTAAAGGAAGATGACCGGGCAGCGCTCAGACGCGCAATTGGCCAAATCCTGGGGATGGGCGACTTGCGCGAGTTGCTTCGCATCCCTACTTGAACCTAATTCGCCCAACTCGCAAAACATCCGGTGCAATGCGCTTCGCTTATTGGCACCCTACATTACGCCTTAAGCGAGTTTAGAATTTCTCGTGCCGGATCAATAACCCGCTCAAGCCGATGTTCTGGCGACGGTCTCAGCAAAAATATCCAGAATCGGCTGAATCTGCGCGCGCTTAAGCTTGAGCGCCGCCTGATTCACCACCAGCCGCGAGCTGATCTGCATGATTTCTTCCACCGCCACCAGGTGGTTGGCCTTGAGCGTGCCGCCGCTGCTCACCAGATCGACGATGGCGTCGGCCAATCCGACCAGCGGCGCCAGTTCCATCGAGCCGTAAAGCTTGATCAGGTCGACATGCACGCCCTTCTTGGCAAAATGCTCGCGCGCGGTTTGCAGGTACTTGGTGGCGACCCGCAGACGCGCGCCCTGACGCACCGCATTCTCGTAATCGAAGCCTTCCGGCACCGCCACCATCATGCGGCAGCGCGCGATTTGCAGGTCCAGCGGCTGGTACAGACCGTCGCCGCCGTGCTCGTTGAGCACATCCTTGCCGGCGATGCCCAAATCGGCCGCGCCGTATTGCACGTAGGTCGGCACGTCGGAAGCGCGCACCACGATCAGGCGCACCTCGGGCCGGTTGGTGGACAGAATCAGCTTGCGCGAGGTTTCCGGGTCATCGAGCGGAATAATCCCTGCCGCTTTCAGCAGCGGCGCGGTTTCCTCGAATATGCGGCCCTTGGAAAGGGCGATGGTGATTCCAGTCACAGCGGGTATCTCATTTGCTAAAAAAACCGATTTTACCGCAGAGGACGCGGAGGACGCAGAGGTTTTTAGGGCCTTCTTTCTTTATTGAACTACGAATTTTGTTTTTTCCTCCGCGTCCTCTGCGTCCTCAGCGGTGAGAAAAACAATTTAATGCACCCGCTTGATCCGCGCCCCGAGCTGCGACAGCTTCTCCTCGATGCACTCGTAGCCGCGGTCGATGTGGTAAATCCGCTCGACGCTGGTTTCGCCCTGGGCGATCAGGCCGGCCACGACCAGGCTCGCCGAGGCGCGCAGGTCGGTCGCCATTACCGTGGCGCCGCTTAAAGTGGCCACACCCCGCACCACGGCGGTATTGCCCTCGGTTTCGATGTTCGCACCCAGGCGCTGCAGTTCCTGCACGTGCATGAAGCGGTTTTCAAAAATGGTTTCGGTGACGGTGGCCGCGCCATTCGCCACGGCATTCAGCGCCATGAACTGCGCCTGCATGTCGGTGGGGAAAGCCGGATAGGGGGCGGTGCGCACATTCACGGACTTGAGCGGGCCGGCCATTTCCAGGCTGATGGTGTCCGCACTGCATTCGATACGGGCACCGGCCTCGCGCAGCTTTTCCAGCACGGCATCGAGGATGTCGGAACGCACATCCTTGAGCAGCACTTTGCCGCCGGTGGCGGCTGCTGCCACCAGAAAAGTCCCTGCTTCGATCCGGTCCGGCATGACCCGGTAGTCGGCTCCATGCAGACGGTCCACGCCATGTATGGTGATCACGTCGCTGCCGGCATTCTCGATTTTTGCGCCCATGGCGATCAGGCAATTCGCCAGATCCACCACCTCCGGCTCGCGCGCGGCATTTTCCAGCACCGTCGTGCCTTCAGCCAGCGTCGCCGCCATCATCAGGTTTTCCGTGCCGGTGACGGTGACGGTATCCATGAAAATCCGCGCGCCCTTGAGGCGCTCCGCGCGCGCCAGGATGTAGCCGTGCTCGATGTCGATTTCCGCGCCCATCGCCTGCAGGCCCTTGATGTGCAAATCCACCGGACGCGAGCCGATGGCGCAACCGCCCGGCAGGGATACCCGCGCCTGGCCGCAGCGGGCCAGCATCGGGCCCAGCACCAGGATAGAGGCGCGCATGGTTTTCACCAGCTCGTAGGGCGCCTCCAGATTGTGCAGCTTGCGCGCGGCAATCTCCACCCCCATGCGGTCGTTGACCGACACTTCCGCCCCCATCTGGTTGAGCAGTTCGAGCATGGTCGTGACATCGCGCAAATGGGGCACGTTGCCGATGTGGAGCGGCTCTTCCGTCAGCAATGCGGCGCAGAGTATCGGCAGGGCCGCGTTTTTGGCTCCGGAAATACGAATTTCCCCGGACAGGGGAATCCCGCCCTGAATGACCAGCTTGTCCATTGATTATGCCTTTGCGCTTGCCACCAGCTTCTGCAATTCGCCCTTTTCATACAGGTCCTTCATGATGTCGGAACCGCCGATCAATTCCCCTTTGATATAGAGCTGTGGAAAAGTCGGCCAATTGGCGTAATACTTCAGGTTTTCATAGACTTCCGCATCGGCCAGCACATTGACCGCAACATAATCGGTCACGCCGCATGCCTTCAGAACCTGGGCAGCCAGTCCGGAAAAACCACACTGCGGGAACTGCGGGGTGCCTTTCATGTAAAGTACGATCGGGTTCTCGGTGACGGTTTGCCTGATTTTGTTCAATGCGTTCTGATCCATATCCACTCCAATAAATATCAGTTACTTCGCCCACTGTTCGGGGGTTAAGGTCTTCATCGATAAAGCATGAATTTCTTCATGCATCCTGTCGCCCAGCGCCCGATAGACAAGCTGGTGCTGCTGCACCATCCCCTTGCCCTCAAAAGCCGGACTGACGATCACCGCCTCGAAATGGCGACCATCGCCTTGCACCTCTATATGGGTACACTCCAGGCCTTGTTCAATATATGTTTTAACGTTTTCAGGTGTTGGCATGTCAATTCCGTAATTTATAGCCGCTCTTGAGCAGAGCCAAAGTCGCCAATGATAATGCCAAAAAGCAGGTGCCGACAATCAATAACCCCAACTCCGGAGAAACATCCGAGACGCCGAAGAAGCCATAACGGAACCCGTCGATCAGATAAAAAAACGGGTTGTAGCGCGACAGCGCCTGCCAGAAAGGCGGCAGGGAGTGGATCGAGTAGAACACGCCGGACAGGAAAGTCAGCGGCATGATGATGAAATTTTGCACCGCCGCCATCTGGTCGTAACTGCCCGCCCACAGCGCCGTAATGATGCCTGCCGCCCCCAGCATGGCACATCCCGCCAGTGCGAATGCCATCATCCACAGGGGATGGGCCAGTGCGACCGGCGTGAACCACAGCCCAGCCAGCCCCACCCCGAGGCCAACTACCAGACCGCGCACGATGGCAGCCGCCACATAGGCGGTAAAGAATTCCCAGTAGGCCAGCGGCGGCAGCAACAGAAACACGATATTGCCCGACATTTTCGACTGGATCAGGCTGGAAGAGCTGTTGGCGAAAGCGTTCTGCAGCATGGACATCATCACCAGCCCCGGAATCAGGAAGGCGGTATAACCGACACCCGGATAAACCTGCACATGCGCTTCCAGTACATGGGAAAAAATCAGCAGATAGAGCAGTGTCGTCACCAGCGGCGACAGAATGGTCTGCAGGCCGACCTTCCAGAAACGCAGCAGCTCCTTGTAAAGTAGCGTCCACAGGCCGGTCATCTCGCTGCTTCCTTGCCAGACCTGCCCATGATCTGCAAAAACACATCTTCCAGGTCCGGTTTCGACACCTCCAACTCCTCCACCGCCACCTTTGCCTCGCGCAGGGTTGCCAGCACTTTTTCCAGCCCGCTGTAGTCCTTCAGCACCAGGCGAAAGCACCCGGCTTCCTCGGCGACGAGCAGCGGCTGCAACACGTCGGGCAGCCGGCTGGGATTGAGCCTCATTCGAACCTGGGTAGCCGCATGGGCGCTGAGCAGGTTGTGCGTGGTGTCGAGCGCGATGACCTGCCCCTGCTTCAGCATGGCGATACGACTGCACAGGGTTTCCGCCTCTTCCAGATAGTGGGTGGTGAGCACGATGGTGTGACCGTCGCGGTTCAGACGCCGGATAAACTCCCACAAATTCTGGCGCAGTTCCACGTCCACCCCGGCAGTCGGCTCGTCGAGCACGATCACCGGCGGCTTGTGCACCAGCGCCTGGGCCACCAGCACGCGCCGTTTCATGCCGCCGGACAGCAAGCGGGTGTAGGTGTCGGCCTTGTCCGTCAGGCCCAGGTTGTGGAGCAGCTCATCGATCCAGGCGTCGTTCTTGCGCAGTCCGAAATAGCCGGACTGAAAGCGCAGCATTTCCCTCACGGTAAAAAAGGCGTCGTAGACCAGCTCCTGCGGCACCACGCCAAGGACGCGCCGCGCATTACGGTAGTCGGCCACCACGTCGTGGCCCATCACCCTGCTGCAGCCTTGCGTAGCTCGGGAAAGTCCGGCCAGGATGTTGATCAGGGTGGTTTTTCCGGCGCCGTTGGGGCCGAGCAAGGCGAAAAACTCGCCCTGCTCCACCGTCAGATCCACGCCACGCAAGGCATGTAGACTGCCGAAGAGCTTGTGCACTTCGCGAATTTCGATCGCAGGGGTCACGGTTGGATGAGGCGGGTCAGCCGGGCTGATCAGCCGACTTCGGCCGGCTGGATCAAATCGAGGACGCTGTACAGGGTCGCCAGGCTTTTCAGATTATCGGGAAGATTGGTGAAGCGGAGTTTGCGTTGATTGCGCTGGGCCTCGCGCAACCACTCCAGCACCAGGCTGACTGCGGAGGAGTCCACTTCCTCCAGTTGAGACAGATCCACCACCAGGCCATCGCGGACAAACAGCTTCAAGCCCTCCGCCAACAGGGCGTTGGCGTTAGCTATGGTGATCCGGCCCTGGATCCGGTAATTGTCGCCGTCCTGTGAAATCATGTCCACGCCGTATCCTTTTACAGGCTGCTTCAGCCTTTGGCACCCGAAGTTTCGGCCTTGTGATTCTTGTCGACCAGAACCTTGATCAGCCCTTCGATGCCGGACTGACGAATCTCGCTGGCGAAAGAACCGCGGTAATTGGTGACCAGGCTGATGTTGTCCACCACCACGTCGTAGACCTTCCAGCCGTCAGCGGTTTTCTGCAGGCTGTAGTCGATGGGAACAGGCGGTCCGCCGGGCTGTTTGAACACGGTTTTCACCGTCACATCGGTGTCGCCGGGCTGCATCCTCAGCGGCTTGTAGTCAATGACCTGGTTTTTGTAAGCACTCAGTGAAACGGAATAAGTACGCACCAGCAAGGTACGGAACTCCTTCACCAGCGCATCCTGTTGCGCCGGTGTGGCCTGACGCCAGGATTTTCCCACTGCGAGCTGGGTCATGCGTTTGAAATCGAAATGGGGCAGCACCTTGGCATCAACCAGAGCGTAGATCTTTTGCTTGTCCCCTGCCTGGATATCCTTATCCTTCTTGACGATCTCCAGCACATCCTGGGAGGTTTCCTTGACCAGCACGTCCGGCGCCATTTCCTCTGCGCCCGAGGTTGCCGTCGCACAAAAGAATGCCATCGCAAGGAACAGGGCATGGCAAAACGATTTTTTCATGATGCGCTCCAAAAGAATTATTGTACTACGGCTTTTTTGTTGCCGCCTTGATCTGTCTTTTTGTCGCCACCCTCATCAGCCGCTTTGCTGAAAAGGGCCTGACCGATCAACTGCTCCAATACTATCGCCGACTGGGTCAGCTTGAATTTATCGCCGTTTTTCAGGTTTTCCTCGTCCCCCCCGGCTTCCAGGCCGATGTACTGCTCGCCCAACAGACCGGAAGTCAGGATAGATGCGCTGGTATCCTTGGGAAACTGATAGTTTTTACTGAGGCGCATTTCCACGCGAGCCTGGAAGGATTTATTGTCAAACTGGATGTCCGACACCCGGCCGACTACCACACCGGAGCTTTTCACCGGAGCCTTGATTTTGAGTCCGCCGATATTGTCGAATTCGCCGTATACCTTGTAAGTTTCAGTCCTATCATAGCCGCCGAGGTTCCCCACCTTGAAAGCCAGGATCAGCAGCGCGATGAGTCCGCCCACCACGAAGGCGCCTACCCACATATCCAGCGTCGTCCGCTCCATAAACCTACACTCCCCGAAACATGAATGCCGTTAGAATAAAATCCAGCCCCAGCACCACCAGCGCCGATGTGACCACGGTACGGGTAGTGGCGTGCGATACGCCCTCCGCCGTAGGCGGGGCATCATAACCCTCGAACAACGCGATCGCGGTGACCGCGATGCCGAACACCACGCTCTTGATCACCCCGTTCACGATGTCTTGCCTGAAATCAACCGCCGCCTGCATTTGCGACCAGAACGATCCCTCGTCCACCCCGATCAGCACCACCCCGACCAGGTAGCCGCCGAACACCCCGACGGCGGAAAACATCGCGGCCAGCAACGGCATGGAGATCACTCCGGCCCAGAAGCGCGGCGCCACCACGCGGGAAATGGGGTCGACCGCCATCATCTCCATCGCGGCAATCTGCTCGGTCGCTTTCATCAGACCGATCTCGGCGGTAATGGCGGAACCGGCACGGCTGGCGAACAGCAGGGCGGCCAGCACCGGCCCCAGCTCGCGCACCAGCGACAGCGCCACCAGCGAGCCCAGCGCCGACTCTGAACCATACTTCTGCAGGGTTTCGTAACCCTGCAGCCCGAGCACCATGCCGACGAACAGGCCGGAAACCAGGATAATGATCAGCGACATCACTCCCGTGAAATACATTTCACGGATGGTCAGGTGGATGCGGCGGAAGCTCGCACCGGAACTGATCAGCGTCATCAGGAAGAAGCGACCGGCGTATCCCAGGCGCCACACGCCATTGACCACCGCGCCTCCGATGGTGCGCAAACCGAAACCGACTTTTCTATGCGGCATAAGAGCTCTGAGCCTCCAACAGCAAATCTTTCCGATAGGGCGGGCTGGGATAATGGAAGGATACCGGACCGTCAATCTCGCCCCACACGAACTGGTGCACGAACGGCAGCTTGCTCGCCCTGATGTCCTCAGCGGAGCCTTCGGCGACAACCACGCCATCCGCCATGAAATACACGTAGTCCACAATCTTCAGGGATTCCTGGATGTCGTGGGTCACCACGATCGAGGTCGCACCCAGGGCATCATTCAGATGCCGGATCAGGTTGCCGATCACCGACAGCGAAATCGGATCGAGGCCGGCAAACGGCTCATCGTACATCATCAGCATCGGATCGAGGGCAATCGCCCGCGCCAGCGCCACGCGCCGCGCCATGCCCCCGGACAGCTCGGAGGGCATCAGCTTGTGCGCACCGAGCAGGCCCACGGCATGAAGCTTCATCATCACCAGATCGCGGATCACGGTTTCAGGCAAATCGGTATGCTCGCGCATCTGGAAAGCCACATTCTCATAAACTGAAAGGTCGGTAAACAGCGCCCCGAACTGGAACAACATGCCCATCTTACGGCGCATCTTGTACAGTTCTTCCGTATCCAGCCCGCCCACTTCCTTTCCCGCAACCTTGACACTGCCGGTAGTGGGCTTGAGCGCTCCGCCGATCAGGCGCAGCGTGGTGGTCTTGCCGCAGCCGGATAGCCCCATGATGGCGACGAGCTTGCCCCGGGGGATCTTCATATTAATCCCCTTCAAGATCGGGCGTTTACCGTAACTGAAGTTCAGATCGCTGATTTCAACCAGATTTTCAGCAGGCACGAGAATGTGTTCTTTATATGCGAAGCACGCATTCTAAACCAGCTTGGCTCATGCAACAATCATACTCCCATGATTTCCAGCAGGGTCTTCACCTGATTCATCGCATCCAGATCGTGATCGCGACTGATCAGATAGACCGGCCCCGTACGTCCGGCAAGCCTGTTCAGCTCACCCGCCAAGCGCTTCAGATCCGGCTTGCCTTCCAGCCAGACCACTTGCCCGCCGACCGGATCGATACGCGGCGCCAGCACCTCCAGCCTGGCCTTGTCGCCATCCGACAATCCAGCCGGACTGGGTTCGAGCACGAAACGGAACCGCTCCAGGGTATCCTCCACCCAGGCACTCAGGGTTTGCAGGTCGCGGCCCGACCATTCCTCATAAGCCAGATATACACAGGGGAAGGCGGTGTTGTAAAAGGTCAAGCGCCATTCCGGCGGCAGCTCGTCCGGATAGAAGCCCCCCTCCCATTGCGGATGCTCCCAGCCTGCGCTGCCGACATAAATCGGGTGATTTGACGATTTCTCCATCGGCCGGGATTATATCAGTCATCCTCATCCCCGCCTCGCCATGCAACCGCCGGCCCTTCGACGGGCTAAGGATTTCCCCTATTCCGCAGGAAAGGTTTGTGGCACACTCATTCAATTCCTTATCCGGCTCATTCCAAGCGATGTATCTCGACCACTTCGGACTAAACCAGTCCCCCTTCAAGATCACGCCGAACACCGAATTTTTCTATACCGGCGGCAACCGTGGCGCCATTCTGGACGCGCTGCTCTACGCCATCATCCACGGCGAAGGCATCGTCAAAGTCACCGGCGAGATCGGCAGCGGCAAAACCATGCTGTGCCGGATGCTGGAGAGCATGCTGCCGGACAATGTCGAAGCGATCTACCTGGCCAATCCCAGCCTGAACCGGGACGAGGTGTTCCACGCCATCGCCGGCGAACTGGGCCTCGCCACCGAAGGCAAGCGCGGCGGCGAAATCATGCGCCTGATGCAGAATTGCCTGATCGAAAAACACGCCGCCGGCAAGCAGGTGGTGCTGCTGGTCGAGGAGGCCCAGGCCATGCCCCTCGACACCCTGGAAGAAATCCGCCTGCTGTCCAACCTGGAAACTGCCCACCACAAGCTGCTGCAAATCGTCCTGTTCGGCCAGCTCGAACTGGACGATCACCTGGCCCTGCCGCAAATGCGTCAGCTCAAGGAACGCATCACCCACGGTTTCAAGGTGCCGCCGCTCGACCTGAAAGACATCCCGGAATACCTGATGTTCCGCATGCGCGCCGCGGGTTACCACGGCCCGGATACCTTCAGCGTCGGCGCGATCAAACTGATCACCGCCGCCTCCCGGGGCATCACCCGGCGCATCAACGTACTTGCCGACAAGGCGCTGCTGGCGGCGTTCTCGGAAAACACCCACAACATCCTGCCCAGGCACATCAAGGCCGCGATCGAGGACAGCGAATTTGCCGTTCCCCCCAGCGGTCTGCCGTTGAAACAGATCGGCTTCGCCGCTGCCCTGCTAGTACTGGGAATAGCCCTCGGGGCCGGCTGGCAGCATCTCGCGCACCCGCTGCTCAAAGCCGGCATGGCCGTGCCGGTCGTTCAAGCCGCACCTGCGCCGACCGCCGATGCCAAACAGGCGCCGCAGCAAAACAGCCCAGCGGAGAGCCCGCCCACCCCCGTCTCCGTTCCATCTCCCGCGCACACCCCGCTGCAGCAAAGGCTGGATGCCACCCAGTCATGGCTGGCCGGCGAGGACGGCGCCCGCTTCACGGTTCAATTGATGCTGCTGACCGAGACCGGCACGGAATCCCGATTGGGGAGCGTTTTGAGCAGACTGGACAGGGAATTCGGATTGGCGCAAATTTACGTCTACCCCACCCGTATCACGGCAGATCACCAATTCGGCATCACTTTCGGCAACTTTTCTTCCCGGGAGCACGCACTCGCATCAATTGACAACCTCCCCCCCGGCTACAAGAAGGCCAACTACCCGAAACTGCGCACGGTCAAGGGCATCAGGGATGAAATTGCCAAACAACAAATGCGGTAACATCACTTTCGTAATATTCAAAATCAAAAAATCCTCCTAACAAATGGTAATCTTGCACACATGAATAAAATCATGATCGCCATTATCGGTTGTTCGATGCTTGCCGCCTGCGGCACGCAGCCGGTTACGCCGTCAGCCGGCCACATCAAGGATGAACCGCGTCCTGCCGGCAACATCCCGAAAACGGTGCAGCAGGCCGCACCGCTGCCCCCGCCCAAACCCGCTCCCAAGCCAGAAACCTATAGCGTCGTCGTGAACAATGTTCCGGTGCAGGAACTGCTGTTCGCGCTGGCGCGCGACGCCAGAGTCAATGTCGATGTTCACCCCGGAATCGAGGGTAGCATCACGCTCAACGCGCTCGACCAGACCCTGCCGCAGTTGCTCACCCGCATCGCCAAACAGGTGGACATGCGCTACGAACTGGACGGCCCGAACCTGGTGGTGATGCCGGACTCCCCGTTCCTGCGCAACTACAAGGTGGATTACCTCAACATGTCGCGGGATGCCGCCAGCAACGTCAGCATCGCCACCCAGATCTCCACCACCGGCACCGGGGCTGGCACCGCAGGCGCCGGCACGGGCAACAACAACTCCACCACCTCCGTCACCAACAAATCCAACAACCGCTTCTGGGACACCCTGGTGCAAAACATCAAGGACATCCTGCGGGAAACTGACAAAGTCCTTCCCGAAGGCTCTTCCGAAACCACCACGGAACAGGCCGGCAGCCTGACCACTACCGGCACCGGCGCACCGGCACTTGCGACCAGCAGCAAAACCGGCACGACCGCCAATTCCATCGCCAACAGCCCAAACCCTGCCGCACTGACCGCCGCCGGCACAACTACCGTGCGGCGCACCACCTTCCGCGAGGCCGCCTCCGTCATCGCCAACCCGGAAAACGGTCTTCTCAGCGTGCGCGCCACCGGCCGCCAGCATGAAAAAATCCGGGAATTCATCGACCAGATAATGGCCAGCGCCAAGCGCCAGGTACTCATCGAGGCGACGGTGGTCGAGGTCAAGCTTTCCGACCAGTATCAACAAGGCATCAACTGGCAGAGCCTGCGCAATGACAGCACCGGCTTCAACCTCACTCAAGGCCGGATCGGCACCCTGCCATCGGGCGTGAATCCCGGTGTCTCGCCCGGAATTTTCACGCTCGGCTACGCCAACCCGAACTCGGTCATCGGCAATATCGCCGCCACCATCCAGCTTCTGGAATCTTTCGGCAATGTCAAAGTACTGTCCAGCCCGAAAATCAGCGTACTGAACAATCAAACCGCCCTGCTCAAGGTAGTGGACAACAAGGTTTACTTCACCATCGATGTAACCATCACCCCGGCCACCGTAACCAGCGCACAGCTGATCGTTTACAACACCACCGTCCATACCGTGCCGGTGGGGTTCGTGATGAGCGTTACCCCCCAGATCGACGATGCCGACACGGTTACCCTCAACGTCAGGCCCACCATCTCCCGGATCACCGGCTACGTCAACGACCCCAGCCCGCCTCTCGCCGATGCGGGCGTGGTAAGCCAGATTCCGGAAATCCAGACCCGCGAGATGGAATCCATCCTCAAGGTAGACAGCGGGCGAGTAGCGGTAATGGGCGGACTGATGCAGGACTCCGTCGACAACCTCAAGGATGCCATTCCCGGCTTATCCAGACTGCCCGTGATCGGCGGCGCCTTTGCCTACCGCAACGAAACCAGCACCAAGTCCGAACTGGTGATCTTCCTGCGCCCGATCGTTGTCAAGGAAGCAAGCCTTGACGGCGATTACAAGGTCTATCGCAACTTCCTGCCCAATAAGGACACCCTGATCGAATCAGCCAAAGTGGAAGCCGCCCGGCCATGAGCCTGCTGATGGAGGCGCTGAAAAAGGCCGAGCGCGCCAAACAGGGGCAAACGGTTCCGCCCGCAGAAAAACCCGGCGACGCAGCGGAAACCCCGAACCCGGTCGCAGCGCCAGGCCCAGGGCTTTCCCTGCTTCACCAGGAAGGGGCGGCAGGACACGTCGATACGTCCGGAAACAACGATTTCCCGTCCATTACCGCCACCCAGGAGACGCCCTCCTCCATACCGGATTTGTCACCCATGGCAACGCCGAACATCGAACCAGAGCCACGGCCACAACCGGCAGCAAGCCAAGTCGAGGTTCCCAACCAGGCCCCGCCACAAGACGTCAGGAAAATCGAGGCGGCGCAGCAAAAGGCCAAAACGGTCTTCTCCGCCAAGCAACCCGCCCGCAGCCGGACTCTGCTGCTCACCGGCACCGCTGCGGCGGTCATGCTCGGACTGGCCGGATTCGGCATTTACTACTGGCAGATTACGTCCACCGGCACAATGGTCCTTCCAGCCAGCGCACCCCAACCGGCCATCCCCGTCGAAGCAGGAGCGCCGCAGCAGCAAGGCACGCCTGCCGCGCCAGCACAGAATCCGATCGAAAAGCCCGCACCCGTGACGGCACAGGCCAGTCCTCCGGCAACATCCGCCGCGGACGACCCCGCGCGGGCTGAAGCGCGTAGCGGATCAGAGTCCTTCAAGGAGAACCCGGCCATCCGAATCCGGCAAAGCGCGGCGACCCGCCAGCTCAACCCGATTCTCGGCAAGGCCTATCAATCCTTCCTCTCCGGCGACACCGGAGCGGCGCAGCAGCTGTATCAAAAGGTACTGCAACAGGAGCCGAACAACCGCGATGCGTTGCTGGGCCTGGCGGCCATCGCGCTGAAGCATAAGCAGGCCGGCCAGGCGGCAGACTATTACGGCAAACTGCTCGATCTCGACCCGGCAGATCCCGAAGCCTTGGCCGCGCTAATTGGCCTTCAAGGACAGACCGACCCGGCACAAAGCGAAAGCCGTTTAAAGAAGGTTTTGATGCAAAACCCACAGGCTGACGCGGCCCACTTTGCCCTGGGGAATCTGTACGCCCAGCAGTCGCGCTGGGCCGAGGCGCAACAATCCTATTTCCGCGCCTACAGCATCGCGCCCGGCAACGCCGACTATGCCTTCAACCTCGCCGTCAGCCTCGACCATCTGAACCAGGGCAAGCTGGCGCTCGACTATTACCAGCGCGCCCTGGCCCAGCCCGGCCCGGCAAACTTCGACAAATCCTCAGTCCAGACCCGCATCAGGGAACTGCTGCAACCGGCAGACAACTAGCCATGGCGGAACAACCGAAACTCCCCTTAGGCAAGTTGCTGGTCGAGAAGGGCGTGATCAGCGAAGACCAGCTTCGCATCGCCCTTCTCGAGCAGAAGCGCACCGGCAATCAACTGGGCAAGCTGTTCATCACCCTCGGCTTCGTCACCGAAGCTACGGTGCGCGAGGCGCTGAGCGAAAGCCTGAATCAGCAGAGCGCGGACCTGTCCCACATGGTGGTGGACCCCGCCTCGCTCAAGCTCATTTCCAAGGACGTCGCCAAGCGTTACCGCGTCTTCCCGCTGGACTTCGACAAGCAAAGCCAGGTGCTGAAGCTGGCGATGTCCGACACCCACAACATCGTCGCACTCGACCAGATCCGCGCCATGCTCGGCAAGGAGGTCATGGTCACCCCGATACTGGCCGGCGACTCGGAAATCATGCGGGCGATCGACCAGTATTTCGGCTTCGAGCTGTCGATCGACGGCATCCTGCACGAAATCGAAACCGGGGAAATCGATTACCAGAGCCTGCAAACCGTTTCCGACGAATACAGCCAGCCGCTGGTACGCCTGATCGACGCCCTGCTCGCCGATGCGGTGCAGCACGGCGCCTCCGACATCCACTTCGAACCGGAGCAGTTCTTCCTGCGCATTCGCTACCGCATCGACGGCGTGCTGCGCCAGATCCGCAGCCTGCACAAAACCTACTGGGCCGCCATGGCAGTGCGCCTCAAGGTGATGAGCAACATGAATATCGCCGAAACGCGCGCCCCTCAGGATGGGCGCATTTCCATCACTTTTTCTGGGCGCGCGATTGATTTTCGCGTTTCAGCCCAGCCCACTGCGCATGGCGAGAACATCGTGCTGCGCATCCTCGATCGGCAAAAAAGCATCGTGTCTCTGGACAACCTCGGCCTGGGGGAAAATGAGCTGAACCTGCTCAAGCTCATGCTGGCCCGGCCGAATGGCATCATCCTGGTGACCGGCCCGACCGGCAGCGGGAAAACCACCACGCTGTATTCCATCCTGAGTCACATCAATACCGAAAGCGTCAACATCATGACGCTGGAAGATCCGGTCGAATATCCGATGAACATGATCCGCCAGACCTCGGTCAACGAAGCCGTAAAAATGGATTTTGCCAACGGCATCCGGTCGATGATGCGGCAGGATCCGGACGTCATCCTGATCGGCGAGATCCGCGATGCGGATACGGCGGAAATGGCCTTCCGCGCCGCCATGACCGGCCACCAGGTCTATTCCACCCTGCACACCAACTCGGCAATCGGGGCGATTCCGCGGCTGCTGGACATCGGCGTGCTGCCCGATATTATTGCCGGAAACATCATCGGGATTGTCGCCCAGCGCCTGATGCGCAAACTCTGCCCCCATTGCAAGCAGCCGTACCAGCCGGAAATGATGGAAGGCCATCTTCTCGGACTCGAAAAAGATGAACTGAACATCACGATCTATCAGGCCACAGGCTGCGAGCATTGTAACTACCAAGGCTACAAAGGACGCATCGCGATCATGGAGCTGCTCAAAATGAACGCAGACCTGGATGAACTGATCGCACGCCGGGCTCCCACCATCGAAATCAGAACCATGGCGCTGTCCAAAGGCTTCATTACCCTGGCCGAAGATGGCATCCGCCGCGTGCTGGATGGCTCCACCTCGCTCGACGAAGTGGCGCGCGTGGTGGACCTCACCGACAAGGTGAGAAGTTTCGCTCGCAGTCGATCCAACCTATAAGATCGCGCCATGACCCAATTTGTTTACCAGGCCATGGATGCCGAAGGCAAGATCATCCGCGGCAACATGGACGCATCCAATCTCTCCGATCTGGAGCTGCGCCTGAAGCGCATGGAACTGGATCTGATCGATTGCAAGCCGGCAGCGCAAAGGACCTTCGCTTTCAGAAAACTCCCGGTCAAGCGCCAGGACCTGATCAATTTCTGCTTCTACATGGAACAGCTCAGCGGCGCCGGCGTCCCGATGCTGGAAACTCTGGCCGACCTGCGCGACAGCCTCGACCACCCGCGCTTCCGCGAAATCGTCGCCGACCTGATCGAAAGCATCGAAGGCGGCCTGCAGCTCTCACAGGCGATGGCAAAGCATCCCGACACCTTCGACCAAACCTTCGTCAGCCTGATCGCGGCAGGCGAAAACAGCGGCAAAATCGCCGAAGTATTCCTCAGCCTGACCGAGACCCTGAAATGGCAGGACGAGCTTGCCTCGCAGACCAAAAAACTGCTGATGTACCCGGCCTTCGTCGGCACCATCGTGCTCGGCGTCACCTTCTTCCTGATGATCTACCTGGTGCCGCAACTCACCGGGTTCATCAAGAACATGGGGCAGGAGCTGCCATTTCATACCAAGGCGCTGATTTTCGTCTCCGGCATCTTCGTCAACTACTGGTATGTGATCCTTGCCATTCCGGTGCTGGCTTGGGCAGGCCTGACCATCCTGATCAGAACAGACCCGCGCGCCCGTTACAAAGCAGATGACTTCAAACTCCGGGCATGGATGATCGGCCCTATCCTGCATAAAATCATCCTGGCCCGCTTCGCCACTTTTTTCGCGCTGATGTACGCATCGGGCATCACCATTCTCGACTGCATCCGGCTGTCAGAGCAGATCGTCTCCAACAAGGTCATCGAAGGCGGACTGCAACGGGCGGGGCGGCTTATTTCCGAGGGGCAGAGCGTCACCGTCAGCTTTCAGAATGTCGGCATCTTTCCGCCCCTGATCGTGCGCATGCTCAAGGTCGGCGAGGCCACCGGTTCCCTGGATAAGGCGCTGCGCAATGTCAGCTATTTCTACAATCGCGAGGTCAAGGAATCCATCGAGAAAGTACAGACCATGATCGAACCCATCATGACCGTCATTCTCGGCTTCATTCTGGGCTGGATCATGCTGTCCGTGCTCGGCCCGATTTACGACACCATCAGCAAGATCAAGACCTGACGAGAATCCAAGAATGGGCGTATTCCACAGACAGCTGCTCTACCTGACCAACGACCAGCTCACCGCCTACCAGTGGGAGAAGGGCAGCCATTCCGCCGGCCTCGCCTTCCCTAACGACGAGACTGGCTGGGAAGCCTTTTCCCGCCATCTTGCCGGATCGCATGACACCCCGACTTACCTTTTAGCCGACCTGATCGAGGAAGATTTTCAGCGCGACAGCCTGCCCCATGTGCTGGGCAGATCCCGACGGGCACTGGTCCAGCGTCGTCTCGGCCAGCTTTACCGCGACACTCCCTACCGCCAGGCCATCCGGCAGGGTCGGGAAGAACAGGGGCGCAAGGATGACCGGATGCTGTTCAGTGCCCTGACCAACGCGGAGCTGCTGAAACCCTGGCTGGACGCGATCCTGAAGCAGAAGGCACCGCTGACCGGCATTTACTCGCCCGCGCTGTTGAGCGCCGCCCTGGTCAAGAAACTGGGCCTTGCCGGCGACAATCTGCTGCTGGTCACACACCAGTCCAGCGGTCTGCGCCAAAGTTTTTTCCAGGGGTCCGCGCTCAAGTTCAGCCGCCTGACGCCCCTGGCCGACCACAACCCGGATACCGTTGCCGACACGACCGCACGCGAAACGGCCCATACCCGGCAATTCCTGGCAAGCGCCCGCCTGCTGCCGCGTGGAAAAACTCTGGATGCCGTGATCCTGGCGCACGGAGAAGGCTTGCAGCGACTCCAGTCGGCTTGTCGGGACACGCCTGCCATGGCTCACCGTTTCCTCGACCCGGCAGATGCCGCCGCCCGGCTCGGACTGAAAAACCCCGGCTCCGTTTCGCTATGCGACCCGCTGTTCTTAACCCTGCTCGGCCACGCCACCCCTGCCAGCCATTATGCGCAGGCAGAACAAACCCGTTGCTTCCATCTGTGGCAAGCGCGGCTCGTCCTCTACATCCTGAGTGCCGGTGTCGTCGCGGGAGCGCTGTTATCGGCGGGAGCAAACGGCCTGGAGGCCCAGCAGCATTACCAGCAAAGCCGGCAAATGGCCATGGAAACCAGCGTGGCCCAATCACAATACCAGGCCGTAGTCCGCAGCCTGCCGCACACCGCTGCCAGCCCGCAAAACATGAAAGCTGCCGTCAACATCGAGCAGATGATTTCCCGCAACTCACCCGAGCCCGCGCAGCTGCTTGGCATCGTCAGTCGCGCGCTCGACACCCTGCCACAAATCCGGATCGACCAGTTGCATTGGCAGGTCAGCGCAGAGGCCGAATCCGCTGACTCACAACAGCCCATGCCTGTCCCGGGCGGTGAAGAACAGGCACCTGCCGCTGCACTGATCGGCATCCCCAAAAAACCCAACCAGATACTTCTGATCGAAGGAGAAGTCGTCTCTCTCAGGCAAGACTACCGGACCGCACTGGAAAGAGTGCGCCGGTTCGCCGCCGAACTCGGCAAGAACAAGCAGCTGAAAGCTGAAATCATGCGATCGCCGCTTGATATCAGACCAACCGCCAAGTTGACGGGAAGTGCGGGAACCGAAGAAACAGACACAAAAACCCGTTTCGTATTGAAACTGACATTGCGGCCGGAAAGCTGAAGATGGCTCAAAACAAAAGCGCATCAGCCGAGCATTCTTTCGTGAAGGACGATTTTCCGCTCATCCGCAAAGCGTTCATCGTCCTCGTCGCAAGCCTGTTGTTAAGCGCCGCGCTGGTCGGCGCCGGCAGAACCCTCCGGCTCAAGCAGCAGGACGATATGACTCAGGCACAAGTGCAGCGCAACGACGCCAACAACAAACTCCGTCAGGCCGAAAACGACAAGCAGGAAATCCAGGACTACCAGCCCAGGTTCGTGACCTTGCGCGAGCGCGGATTCTTCGGAGAAGAAAGACGCCTGGACTGGATGGAGCAGATCCAGCACATCCGGGAAAGCCGCAAGCTCTTGCCGATCACTTACGAAATTTCCGCCCAGCAGGTTTTTCAGGTCGGCCCGGGGGTTCCAATCGGCGACCTGGAACTGCACGGCAGCAAAATGAAACTCCAGATGGACCTCCTGCATGAGGGGGATCTGCTCAACTTCCTGGATGATCTGAAGCACAGAGGGTTTTATACTGTCCAGGAATGCAAGGTCAAACGGGCCGGCGCGGAGCCTGAAAGCGCGCATTTGCCGCTGGCCGCGGAGTGCGTCATTTATTGGCTGACACTCGGCGAACGAGCAGGCACACCTCAATAAAGGCGGACAAACATGGCACGCCTGATATTTCTGCTGATGATCGCTTTCCTGCCTGGGCACGCCGTCTGCGCCGGTGCAGAGCCCCTTGGCCGCCTGTTTTTCAGCCCCGATGAGCGAGCCATGCTTGACCGGATGCGGCAAAAAAACAGCGGAAGCGCCGCCAGCGCGGCGGCACAAATCACCCTGAATGGCATCGTCCGGCGCAGCAGCGGCAAAACCACCGCCTGGATCAACCAGGTGCCGCAAAACGAGAACGAAACACCCCAGGGCATAGCCGTACAACAGGGGAAAACCTCCAAACCATCCGCCCTTCTGCTGCTGCCTTCGGGCAAGCAGGTTCAGTTGAAGGCCGGGCAAACATTCGACACCACCAGGGGAAAAATTCGCGAGGGCTATCAGGGGTCAGAAAACAAATGAAACCCTCAGCACTCAGCACTCTCCCCCCCCGCCGCGAACGCGGCGCCGCCCTGCTCATCATCCTCACCATCATCGGGATAGGCGCGGCGTTCCTGCTGGTTTCCGCGCTCAACAAGGCAAATCAGCAGATCGAACGGGACAGGATTACCGCGGCAGCGCTGGCACAGGCGAAGGATGCGTTGATTGGGTATGCGGTGGCCAATACGGCGACACCGGGCGGATTGCCGTTTCCAGATCGCAACAACGACGGCAACTATGACGGCAGCGGGGATTGTGTCCCCAGTGGTTTCGATCCGGCGGCACACCTGTTAGGCAAGTGGCCCGGCTATCAGGAGCAGGGCTGCGGCCCCCCGGTGTCAGCATTCGGCATACCGTTGACCGATAGCCATGGCGAGACCTTGTGGTACGCGGTGTCGGGCAACTTGGTAAAGTCAGCCTCTGGGGGCTACCCTGCAATTAATTCCAGCATTGCGACCGGTTGGTTTACGGTCATTAATAGTCAAGGAGCGATCTTGACTAACCGCGCGGCGGCGGTAATTCTGGCACCGGGCGGCGTGCTACTGTCTCAGACCCGTGGTGGTGCCGCACCCAATGCCAATCAATTCCTTGAAGCAGCAACCATCGGCGCCAGCACCTACACCAATTACGCCATTGAGGCCGGGGATACCGGCTGCGTTTCCCGTAACGCGGATGACACCTTCAATGACCGTTTGCTTTACATTACAGCCGACGAGCTGATGGCAACTGTAACCAAAAGAGTGGCTCAGGAACTGAAACAACGCCTCGACGCTTATGGTGCCGCTTATCCACCTGCCGGCGACGCTTCCGGGGAATGCCAGGCGGCACTGACCACTGGGGCTGTACCTCTGACCGATGCCGATTTGGACTGTGGCGGCGCACTCACCGGATTGCCAACTTGGTTCCAGACCAACTGGTTGCCGGTTACGACCTATACGCGGGTGAGCGCGACCCAAGCCACGCTGAGCTTTAACGGTTGCGGCATCACCTACACCCTGAATCTGGGCGCGCCCACGACCCAAAACCAACCCGGGTGCTGATCTATCCATGAAATTATTTCTTATCAAGGAAAAACCCTTCAGGGGCGCAACGTGAAAACGAATCGAGCCGGTTTTACCCTGGTTGAAATGGCCATCGTGCTGGTGATCGTCGGCCTGCTGCTGGGCGGACTGCTGATGCCGCTGTCCGCGCAAGTCGAGCAGCGGCGAATCAGCGAGACTCAAAAAGCGCTGGAGGAAATCAAGGAAGCGCTGATCGGCTTCGCCGTCGCCAACAGGCGGCTGCCGCGACCTGCCACTTCTGCGACAAACGGGGCTGAAAACCCGGCAACGTGTCCAACCGATGCGGCCTGCTCAGGTTTTATCCCTTGGGCCACCTTGGGCGTAACCAAGTTGGACGCATGGGGAAAAATTATCCGTTACAGCGTGACCCCTGGTTTTGCCAATGCCAACATTACATTGATCACTGTTGCCAATCGAAAAATTCTTACACGTGATGGTGCGGGCGCGACGAACTATTTAATTGGACAGGCAGCGGCATGTACCGCCACCCAACAGTGTGCACCGGTAGTCGTTTTTTCTCACGGCAAGGCGCGACTCGGCACCACCGACGCCGGAGTAGCGATTCCTGAGGACACAGCCACCAATCTCGATGAAGATGCCAACAATATCGGGCCGACCGACTATTACCAACGGACACCGAGTGAGAATACAGCCGCCGCCACGGGCGGCGAATTCGACGACATAGTCACCTGGCTCTCCCCCAACATCCTCTTCAACCGCATGGTCACCGCTGGCCAGCTACCCTGAGATGAATCAGGAACACCACCGCAAACGGCGCAAGCGGCTTCACACGAAACCCTTTTTTTTGGAGAGCGAGCCCAAATCGCTGGAGGCGATAAAATCCAACAACCTGAAATATTACATTAACTAAATCTTATAATTAGCAAATTCCACTAGACCTTGCCAAGTAATTTACCTAAACTTGCATGTGAAATAGCCGGCAATTAAAGCAATTAGGCATGTGCCTAACCAACCCATGATTGATCAAAAGAGGAACAAAATGAAAAAATCCCAATCCGGTTTTACCCTGGTGGAAATCGCCATCGTGCTGGTGATCATCGGCCTGCTGCTGGGCGGCGTGCTGAAAGGCCAGGAGATGATCGAGCAATCGAAAATCAAACGTGTAGTCAATGACTTTAACAGCGTTTCTGCCGCCTATTACACCTATCAAGATCGCTACCGCTTCTTGCCAGGTGACGACCCCAATGCTGCAGCGCGTTGGGCGACCTCAGTCGGGGGTGGTGCTGCCACTAGCGGTGGCGGCAATTCCATTATTACCACGACTCTAGCCGCAATACTGACTGGCGGTGCCAGTGAAGCGGGATATGCCTGGCAGCACCTGCGCGCATCAGGTTTGGTTACTGGCGACCTGTCAAGCGCAGCAACGTCCACAACCCCCGAACTTACGCCTTTCAATTCCAATTACGGTATCGGAACGGGGGTTACCCTTTTTGGCTTCGGGGTCGTGCCCGTTTTCTGCGCCAGCCTGCCCCCGAAGGCGGCAGAGCAACTTGACCGCCAACTGGATGATGGCAATCCGAATACCGGCAATATTCGCGCTGGCGTTCCGAACGCTACCGTGAACACTGCGCCAGCTGCCGCGACTGCAGGTACTGCGACATACGTCGATGCCCCCAATACTTGGTACGCCGTGTGCAAGAGGCTCTAATAGCCACTTCGTAATCACGTAATCAACTCGAAAAAGCCCGGCAGAGCCGGGCTTTTTGCTTCCTAAGGAACCGCTGATTTATTCGTCGCACCGGCGAAAGCCGGTGTCCAGTGCTTTGAATTTTCTAGATTCCGGCCTTCGCCGGAATGACGATTTGCCATTTAATAGCGCTTCCTTAGAAGGAGTGCTTCATGCCGAGGGAGATGGCACGTGATAGTGGTCTGTCCCCTATCACAAAGTCAACAGCTTGAAATTTGATTATGCTTTTCAGGCAGCATTCGGAACGTCCATCACCTCGCATAGTGCGGTGTAAACCCGATGCATGAACTCCACATCACAGGTAGTAAGCGCCTCACCCATCAAACGCCTGTTGTCTAATGCACGAAGCTGATCCACCAGAACATCGGAATCCTGCGCAAGCTGATCTTGCGCAGGCAAACGCAGACGTAGCGGTTCCGCATCGTCGATCAGTCTGGTCGTCAACGGTAGCACCAGCGTAGAAGGATGACCCGCATCGAGCAGCGCCTGGCTTTGCACAATCAGAACAGGGCGAGTCTTCCCCGGTTCCGTGCCACGTCCCGGGTTGAGGTTGGCAAGCCACACCTCACCGTGATTAAGCTTCAACATCATGCTCAACAGCTTCAAATTCCGCATTCACAGCCATGCTCTCCGCCCTGATCCGTTGCGAGGCTTGTATCAAGCGTTGCCTGCGGCTCTGCTCCTGCAAGCGTTTATTCATCTCTTCAATGGCGAGCCTGAAGTACTCGGAGCGAGGAACATGCAACAATTTTGCGCCATTATCAGCCGCCTTGAGCAGCGAGTCGGGCAGGCGCACTGAGACCGTAGTCATAATAGTATTCTCATATTGAATTCGATTCTGAATTACAGAGTACAACATGAAAACCTGTTCGTCAATTCGCTCATAAGTACAAACAAAAAACGGGCCTCCGAAGAGGCCCGTTTTAAACTTCTCAAATCCAACCGGACGAAGCCGGCGGGAAATTAGAAGGAGTGCTTCACGCCCAGGGAAATGGCGCGTGGATCTTGGCCCGCAGCGGGTTTGAAAGCACCGCCCGCGCCGCCTTGGCCCACACCGTAGGTTGCGCCGGCATCATTGTCGGTCTTGGTGTACAAGGCATACACCGCGGTGCGCTTGGACAGGTTGTGGTCAACGCCGATGGTCCAGTTGGTCGCACCGGTTTCGGCAGAGCTTTCGCCGTCGCTGGCCTTGCCGTAGGAAGCCTTGATCACGTTGGCGCCCATGGTGTGAGCCACGTTCAGCAGGAAGGCGTTGCGGGTACCGGCATTGTCCGAACTGCTGTTATCCAGTTGCTCGTACACCAGACCCACTTTGGTGCCCTGGCCGAATTTGTAGCCCAGACCCAGCTTGGTGCCTTCGGTCTTGACGTTGGTAGCACCACCAGTTTCCTGCCTCTCATACGACAGGGAGGCGAACAGCGGACCGTTGTCGTAGATGCCGGCCAGCGACCAGGCGCTCGGGTTATCCAGGCCGTTGTTGCCGCTCTCGTTCAGCAAGGAGGTGGCGATGGCAGCGTGGAAGCCGCTGAAGGTCGGGGTGATGTAGGCCGCGACGTTGTCCAGGCGCAGGTCGCGGATGACGCTGCCATTCACGTTGCCGATGATGGCGTTGTAGTCGCCCATGGTGTCGCCGAACACGTCCAGGCTGCCGGTGGCGAGCTTGTACATTAAATGCATTAAATGGGGTCAGACTCTATTTTATTTATTCTTGGTCGACCTTTTGGCAATGGAGCCACCCGTCGACTCACCGCTGCAGCAATTTCTTCCTTAAAGCAATCATTGCCCAATGCCCATCCCTTGTTGGTTGCATCGCGAATAGCAGCAAGCGTCGCCTCGCTCACATGCGCTTTAAATAGCGCTCGATACGCCGCCCGCCGCTCATCCTGATCCGCCCCCAAGGCAAGGTACAGAGCGTGGTCGGTTATCAATCTATCTGGCTTGCCTTCGGCGTGGCAGAGGTAGCTCGACCACGGATATTCATGCGGATGCGCCACCATGTTCGCCCGCACCGGATTGAGTTCAATGTAGCGGCAGCAGGTAAGCAGATAGATTTCGCTATCGATAAGCGTTGATCTATAACGCCCTTCCCACAATGTTCCGGTACGTTTTTGAGTGTAATTGAAGTATTGAACATAACGCCGGCCTAACGACTGAAGGGTTTTGCCAATACTGTCATCCCGCTCTGGCGTCATCAGCAAATGGACATGGTTGGTCATCAACACATAGGCGTGTATGGCGCTACCGTGGCGATCCGCCGCATCCTGGAGGCAATCGAGAAAAAAAAGGTAATCTTCCTCGACAGCGAAAATAATACTGCGGTTATTGCCGCGCAGAATGACATGCTGGGGTTGGCCGGGCAGATTGTAGCGAGGAAGGCGTGCCATGAGGGGGAAGCCCAAGTATCAATGGTCAAGTTGGAAGAATAACTTGATTTGACCAGTAAGTCGAGTCTGACCCCATTTATTTCCGGTAAGTCGAGTCTGACCCCATTTATTTTTGTAATAGTATTCTCATATTGAATTCGATTCTGAATTACAGAGTACAACATGAAAACCTGTTCGTCAATTCGCTCATAAGTACAAACAAAAAACGGGCCTCCGAAGAGGCCCGTTTTAAACTTCTCAAATCCAACCGGACGAAGCCGGCGGGAAATTAGAAGGAGTGCTTCACGCCCAGGGAAATGGCGCGTGGATCTTGGCCCGCAGCGGGTTTGAAAGCACCGCCCGCGCCGCCTTGGCCCACACCGTAGGTTGCGCCGGCATCATTGTCGGTCTTGGTGTACAAGGCATACACCGCGGTGCGCTTGGACAGGTTGTGGTCAACGCCGATGGTCCAGTTGGTCGCACCGGTTTCGGCAGAGCTTTCGCCGTCGCTGGCCTTGCCGTAGGAAGCCTTGATCACGTTGGCGCCCATGGTGTGAGCCACGTTCAGCAGGAAGGCGTTGCGGGTACCGGCATTGTCCGAACTGCTGTTATCCAGTTGCTCGTACACCAGACCCACTTTGGTGCCCTGGCCGAATTTGTAGCCCAGACCCAGCTTGGTGCCTTCGGTTTTGACGTTGGTAGCAGTACCAGTTTCCTGCCTCTCATACGACAGGGAGGCGAACAGCGGGCCGTTGTCGTAGATTGCGGCGGCGGACCAGGCGCTCGGGTTATCACCAACGGTGCCGTTCTCGTTCATCGCGGAGGTGGCGATGGCCGCATGGAAGCCCTGCACGGTCGGGGTGATGTAGGCCACCACGTTGCCCAGGCGCAGGTCGCGGATGACGGCGCCTTGCACGTTGCCGATGATGGCGTTGTAGTCGCCCATGGTGTCGCCGAAGACGTCCAGGCCGCCGGTGGCAAGCTTGTACGGGGTGTCGTGGGTGCCGGCCAGCAGGGTGCCTGCAGCCTTGCTGGACAGGCCGATGAAGCTGTTGCGGGCAGCCAAGGCGCTGGTGCTTCCATCTAGACCGATAGAAGACTCGATTTGCCAAATGGCGCTCAGGCCGTTGCCCAGAGCTTCCGTGCCCTTGAAGCCGATGCGGGAGGAGTTGCTGGAAATGCGGTGCAGGGTGTCCTGACCGGGGGCATCGGTGTTGATGTTGTCGTAGGAAGCGTGAGCAACGCCGTAGATGACAACATTGCCGGAATCCGCCATCGCAGCAGCAGGAGCCAGGGCGGCAGCAACTGCCAAAGCAATAAGTTTCTTGTTCATGTATAAATCTCCTTAAGAGTGGGGTTTTGCAACGAGGCTCTTCATCGAGCCCTGTCCTTTACAGACAACTTCATTATCACTACACCCCATCCGGATTCCAAGCACCAGTCGATAAAAATGTCTTGTTTTTCGTTACCGGGGGAAAATGTGTTGTTTTTTTGCAACGGAACCAGAAATCATGATGGCAGAAAAAACCTTTCACCGCAGAGGACGCGGAGGACGCAGAGGAAAGCAACGGCCCAACCCATGCGGGTTTCTTGAATGTCGTTCAGTTATTTTTACCGATCAAAGCGCGCATTTGCTCAGCCAATTCCGGCAAATCCGTTCGAATGGTTTTCCAGACCAGTTCCATGTCCACTTTGAAGTAACCGTGAGCCACTCGGTTCCGCATCCAGTAGATGTCTTCCCAGGGAATCTCCGGGTGCTGCGCGGCAAATTCCGAGTGATGCTGGCGGATGTTGTTCGCCGCTTCACCCATAATCTCGATGTTGCGGATCACGGCATCCTGAACCATTTCACTGACAAGAAATCCCGTCTCTGCCATATCTTCGGTATAGCGTTCTATCCGCTGGATTGCTTCAAGGATGTGTCGCAGATATTCCGGGATACGGAGTTTGTCGGACTTGCTCATACCGGTACTGCCTCGGCAAGAACCTGGTCACGGAAGCTGTCCGGCAAAGCTTTAGGGGTCAGCACGTCAACCGGCACCCCGAGCAGCGCCTGCAGCCTGTTCTGGATGCGTGCAATATCCATCAGGGTTGTTTCCGCCGTTGGCTCAACCAATAGATCCAGGTCGCTACCGTCGGTATCTCCGCCATGCAGAACGGAACCAAATACGCGAACGTTCCTGACATGATGTCGCGTCGCGATTTCACGAATGGCGGCACGGTTAGACTGAAGGGCTTGAGAAGGGCGCATCGGATTTCCTTAGAATGGGGTCTGCTTCGCCTTTAAATTTATCCTAAAACGGCTACCCACACAATAAACGAAAACCCGCCAAAGTCCGTTGCATGTAACGCCGACCGCTCTTATAATGTTACATGTAACCATTCATTATGGAGAGGGTCATGAGGACAAACACGTCAGAACGGGTGCAAAAGCACCGCATGGCATTGCGGGCCGCCGGGTTGCGACCCGTGCAAATTTGGGTTCCCGATACCCGTCGAGCTGGGTTCGCCGAAGAATGCCGCCGTCAATCGCTCGCCTTGCTTGGCGATGCGCACGAGCGTGAAACCTTGGACTGGCTGGAAGCTGCGGCTGACACGGAGGGTTGGGAATGAGACGCGGCGATCTGGTCACGATTGCCTTGCAAGGTGACTATGGCAAGCCGCGTCCGGCACTGGTCATCCAGTCTGACCTATTCGACAAGCATCCCTCTGTCACGATCTTGCCCGTGACCGGCGAGCTTCGAGAGACCCCTCTGTTCCGCATCACTGTCAAACCTGGCGATGGGAACGGCCTGCGCAAACCATCGCAAGTGATGGTCGATAAACCGCAGACGGTGCCCCGCGAGAAAATAGGGGAAACATTTGGCCGTCTCGACGACGATGACATGCTCGCAGTGAATCGTGCCTTAGCGGTTTTCCTGGGGTTCGCGTGAAAACGAATGCGTCCAGCCGAATCTCGCGCATTGGTGATGGAACACAATCCGGGTTTATCCTTGAAAAATCAGTTATCCACAGATGAACACAGATTTTCGCTGATTAAACAATGAGTAAGATTGGATAAGTGACGCACCTTTTGGGTGATGCGCTACTCACCCGCAAGCATATGAAAATCTGCGTTAATCTGTGTAATCTGCGGATGAAACTGCGATTTTTAGGTTAATTAGCTACCGGCTTCTTTCTGGTGAAAAATAGACAAAATATAGACCGGCTCGCCATCATGGTAACGGTACTTTGCCACATACCCCCCATCACCAAAATCGATGACGAGTTCGCGAAATTCGGGAGGCATATCATCTTCTGGACGACCTGCATGCGGGTATTTCTCAAGCACACGCACCCCTTGAATAATCGTCGCCGCAGCCCGACGCGCTGCCAGTGGGTTTTTTGCCCTCAAAAAATCACGTAATCGCTCTAAATCACGCAGCGCCTGCGCGGAAAGAATTACTCGTGGCATAAAGGCGGTTCTTTTTCTTCGTCCGTACCCCAAGTTTCAAGCCAAGCCAGAGCCTCGTCTCCAGTCACATGCAGCCCAGTTTCCTGAAACTCCTGCCAAGCCTTGAGTGTATCTTGCCGGAGCTGTTCGCGCTTCTCTTCCCTCTCGACGTACTCGCGGATCGCTTCCTGCATCAACCAATGGGTTTTACGTCGGCGCGCTTCGGCCAAGTGTTGCAAACGGGATTTCAAAGCGGGTTCCAGTTTGACGCTGGCAGTAAGCATTCTTTCCGTAGCCATAATATTCTCCAAAGTATTACTTAATAATACTTGGCAACGACAAAAGATACAAACCGAACGCTTACGCGCCTAGGGAAGCTCTGATTTATTTGTCGCACCGGTGAAAGCCGGTGTCCAGTGCTTTGAATTTTTTAGATTCCGGCTTCCGCCGGAATGACGACGTTACATTTTTTCAGCGCCTCCTTAGCCGAACAGCCGCGCCAGCTCGACACCCGGGTCATCCGCCCGCATGAAGGCCTCGCCGACCAGGAAGGCATTGACGCCATGGCCGCGCATCAGCTGCACGTCCGCCGGCTTGAGGATGCCGCTTTCGGTGATGACGATGCGCTCGGCGGGAATGCGCGGCAGCAGGTCGAGGGTGGTTTCGAGGCGGGTTTCGAAGGTACGCAGGTTGCGGTTGTTGATGCCGATCAGCGGGGTCTTGAGCTGCAGGGCGGCATCCAGTTCGGCGGCGTCGTGCGACTCCACCAGCACTGCCATGCCGAGTTCGTGGGCCAGCGCTTCCAGCTCTTTCATCTGCGACAGCTCCAGCGCCGCCACGATCAGCAGGATGGCATCCGCGCCCATGGTGCGCGCCCGGCACACCTGATACGGGTCGATCATGAAGTCCTTGCGCAGCACCGGGATCGTGCAGGCGGCGCGCGCTTCGACCAAGTGGTTCTTGCTGCCCTGGAAGAACTGTACGTCGGTCAACACAGACAGGCAGGCCGCGCCATGGGCTTCATAGCTCCGGGCAATGGCGGCGGGATCGAAATTTTCCCGAATTACCCCTCTGGAGGGACTGGCCTTCTTGATCTCGGCGATCACCGCCGGGTTGCCTGCGGCGATTTTGGCGCGAAGGGCGCCGACGAAATCGCGCGGCTTCGGCATCGCCTCCGCTTCGGCGCGCACGGCCGCATAGGGTTTCTTCGCCACGGCGCGGGCGACTTCGGCTTGTTTGACTTCGAGGATTTTTTGCAGGATGTCGGACATGTTTGTTTTAGATTTCACCGCAGAGGCGCGGAGGCGCAGAGAGTTCTTGAAATTGGTTAACGATGCGTTTAATGCCGCTCCTAAGAACTGGCACGTTAAAATTGACAAGCAAGCCAACTGGCCGGTGATAGAGCTTCAAATAGGTTAACAACTGGGCTTCGTGGATGGGCAATATCTTTTCAACCGTCTTGAGCTCAACGACAATCTCTCCCTCTACAACCAAGTCCATCAAATAACCGCAATCAAGTTTGATGTCCTTATAAACCACGGGCAACGACACCTGCCTCTCAAAAGCAGCTCCTTGCAACGACAACTCGTGACATAAACACTGTTCGTAGGCAGACTCCAGAAGCCCCGGCCCCAACTCCCTGTGTACTTCAATTGCACAACCGATAATCAACCCCGTTAAGAGATTTTCCCTCTGCGTCTCTGCGCCTCTGCGGTTCATGAATTATTCCGGTGTGAAAACGCAATCAGCTGTTCCAGCTTGGCCCTGGCTTCGCCGCTGGCGATGGCATGAATCGCCTTCTTCACGCCCTCCTCCAGCGTCCGGCTCAATCCGCCGACGTAGATCGCCGCACCGGCATTGAGCGCGACGATGTCGCGTGCAGCGCCGTGGGTGTTGTCCAGTACCGCCAGCAGCCTGGCCTTGGCTTCCTCGGGATCATGCGCCTTGAGCGCTTCGACCGAGCCGAGCTTCATGCCGAATTCTTCGGGGTCGATGGCGTATTCGATGATGCCGCCATCTTTCAGCTCGGCGACGTGGGTTTCGGTGGTGATGGTGATTTCGTCCATGCCATCGCCGCCATGCACCACCATGACGTGGTTCGCACCCAGCGATTTCAGGGCCTCCGCAAGCGGGCGGCACAAATCCTTGCGGAACACGCCCATCACCTGGTTCTTCGCCCCGGCCGGATTGGTGAGCGGGCCGAGCAGGTTGAACAGGGTGCGCACGCCCAGTTCGCGTCGCACCGGTGCGGCATATTTCATGGCGCTGTGGTGGTTGGGGGCGTACATGAAGCCGACGCCGATTTCGTGGATGGACTGCGCCACCTGGTCGGGGGTGAGATTCACATTCACGCCCAGCGCCTCCAGCACGTCGGCGGAACCGCAGGTGGAAGACACCGAGCGGCCGCCGTGCTTGGCGACTTTCACGCCCGCCGCAGCGGCGACCAGCGCGGAGGCGGTGGAAATATTGAAAGTATGGGCACCGTCGCCGCCGGTGCCGCAGGTGTCCACCAGATGGGCCTCGGCACCGACCGGCACCTTGGTCGAAAGCTCGCGCATCACCTCGGCGGCAGCGGCGATTTCGGCCACGGTCTCGCCCTTGGCGCGCAGCGCAACCAGGATGCCGGCGATCTGCACCGGCGTCAGTTCCCCGCCCATGATCTGATGCATGAGTGACAGCATCTCGTCGCGGGTCAGGTCGCGCTTTTCCAGCAGTGCGGTTAATGCGGTTCGTACGTCCACCCTATCACTCCTCATCTACCTGCGTCATTCCGGGCTTGACCCGGAATCCAGCAGCACACCTCTGGATTCCGGCTTGCGCCGGAATGACGTAATTATCCGCCTGTTTCAACACATGACAATCTGTCACAGTATGTCTTGGTATAAATCCCGCCAACTGGGATTCGCTTTTTCGATCAATTCCAGCTTCCACTTGCGTTTCCATTCCTTGATCGCCTTCTCGCGCGCTATGGCAGGGAGCATTTCCTCGTGTACTTCGTACCATACCAGTGTATGGACGCCATAGCGCTTGGTAAATCCATCAACGACGTCTGACTTGTGTTCCCAAATCCGTTTGATCAGATCTGAAGTCACGCCCACATACAAAGTACCATTTCTTCGGCTCGCAAGCATGTAGACGCAGGGTTGCATGAGGTCTCTCCGAGCTCCTGGATTCCGCCCCGGATTCAAGCACTCCGGGGTGACGACGCCTGTATGACGAAACGATCTGAGCTTCTATTCCTTCAGAAAATTCGCCAGCATCTCATGGCCGTATTCGGTCAGGATGGATTCTGGATGGAACTGCACGCCCTCCACCTGCAGGGTCTTGTGGCGCACCCCCATGATCTCGCCGTCTTCGGTCCAGGCGGTGATCTCCAGGCAATCGGGAATGCTCTCGCGCTCGATCACCAGGGAATGATAGCGGGTGGCGCGGAACGGGTTGGGCAGGCCCCTGAACACGCCCGTGTCCTTGTGGTGGATCATCGAGGTCTTGCCGTGCATCAGCTGCGCAGCGTGGACAATCTTCCCCCCGAAGGCCTGGCCGATGCTCTGGTGACCGAGGCATACCCCGAGAATGGGCACCTTGCCGGCAAATTCCCTGATCAGCGGCACCGAGATGCCCGCCTCGTTGGGCGTGCACGGACCGGGGGAAATCACGATATGGTCGGGCTTGAGCGCCGCGACCTGCTCCACGGTAATTTCATCGTTGCGGAATACCCGCACCTCCGCACCCAGCTCACCGAAGTACTGCACCAGGTTGTAGGTGAAGGAATCGTAATTGTCGATCATCAGCAGCATATTCAACTTATCCTTTTGATTCTTCCATGCGATGCCGACAGCTACTTGGCAGGCACAACGACTGCCGGCGTGACTCCCAGACGTTTGGCGCGGCGCGCGAATCGACGGTCATCGAAGCTCAGGAATTCCGTGCAATGGCTACTGGCCAGCAGGTGCAGCGCATCGGCGAAGTCCAGCCCCTCCGTGTGCCAGGCCAGGGCATCGGCGATGCGCGGCCATTCCTCGACGCTGACGTTGGGCAGCCCAAGCAGATGTTTGACGACCCGGACGAAATCCTCGGCTGCGAAACCATAAAAGGCGCGCAAGACCCATTCGAGCTCAAGGATCACCGTCAGGGGCACGAACACCTGAGGGGATTCGGCCAGGAGTCGATGGGCAATCGGACGTTGTCTGGCAGCCTCGGGGTCAACCGGGTCATCCACATAGAAACGCGCCAGGATGTTGGTATCAAGGGCGATCATCTTCTTCGGTTTCACGCATGGCGATGGCGACATCGAAATCGGCAAGCCGGCGTTTGCCCGGCCGCTTGCAAACCAGCATGCCGAAGCCGTCTTCGGCAGTGGTTTGAGCAACCTGGCGCTTTACCTCGGCGTGGATGACATGACCTTCCAGGCTGAAATCGAGTTGGCAGCCGGGAGTAATGCCCAGGCGACGACGGATTTCCACCGGAATGACAACTTGGCCTTTATCGGAAACGGTTGTTAACATCGCAGCGACCTCCTCTTACATGGTAAGAATATTCTAGCACAAGGCATCACTCCGGCAACAGTTGCGATCATCCTGAATTGTCCATTAGAGCCAAGACACCACTGTGGGAGCGGCGCCAGCCCTCCCCTCAATCCCCTCCCGCGAGCGGGAGGGGAGACGATCGCCCCTTCCCCCGCTTGCGGGGGAAGGTTGGGATGGGGGTTGGCCGCGATTTGTGGTCGCATTCGCGCCGGGGGCGGCGCTCCTACATACACGAGCATTCCATTGGACAATCTGCGCTTATCAGCAACATGTCATTCGCCTCCGCCCAACCCGCCCAGCGCCAGCTCCGCCGCGCGCAGAACGGCGCGGGCCTTGTTGCGGGTTTCTGTCCATTCGCTCTCGGGCACCGAGTCGGCGACGATGCCGGCGCCCGCCTGGACGTAGAGCGTGCCATCCTTGACCACCGCGGTGCGGATGGCGATCGCCAGGTCCATGTCGCCGTTGAAGCCAAGATAGCCGACCGCGCCGGCGTAGATGCCGCGCTTGGTCGGTTCCAGCTCGTCGATGATTTCCATCGCGCGCACCTTGGGCGCACCGGACACGGTGCCGGCCGGGAAGGTGGCGCGCAGTACGTCCATCGCGTTCAGGCCGCTTTTCAACTTTCCCTCGACGTTGGAAACGATGTGCATGACGTGGGAGTAACGCTCGATGGCCATGTTCTCGGTGACCCTGACCGAACCGGCCTGGGCGACGCGCCCCGCATCGTTGCGGCCCAGGTCCATCAGCATCAGGTGTTCGGCCAGTTCCTTGGGGTCGGCCAGCAGGTCGGCGGCCAGCGCCTCGTCCTCTTCGCGGGTCTTGCCGCGCGGGCGGGTGCCGGCGATCGGGCGCACGGTGACGGTTTCCTCTTCCAGCCGCACCAGGATTTCCGGCGACGAGCCGACCACCTGGAAATCGCCCATGTCGTAATAGAACATGTACGGAGAAGGATTGAGCGAGCGCAGCGCGCGGTAGAGAGAAAGCGGCGAGGCGGCGAAAGGCTGCGACATGCGCTGGGACAGCACCACCTGCATGATGTCGCCGTCGAAGATGTAGCGCTTGGCTTTTTCCACCGCCCGCTTGAAAGCGTCTTCGCCGAATTCCGATGCGGCCTGCGCAGGCGGATAAGAAGCCGTGACGGGGATTGCCACTGGCCGGTTCAACTGGCTGCGCATTTCGTCCAGCCGCGCCTGGCCGCGGATGTATGCGCCGGGCTGGGCGGGATCGGCGTAGACTACCAGGTAAATCTTGCCGGACAGGTTGTCCACCACCGCAACTTCCTCCGACAGCAGCAGCAGGATATCCGGCGTGCCCAGCACGTCCGGCTTGACGGCGTGGGCCAGCTTTTTCTCGATATAGCGGATGGTGTCGTAGCCGAAGTAGCCCGCCAGCCCGCCGGTGAAGCGGGGCTGACCGGGGTGCTCGGCCACTTTCATGCGCGCGGCGTAATCCTGGACAAACTGGAGCGGGTCGTCGGTTTCAACCCGCTCCAGCACCGTGCCCTCATTTTCGACGCTCACGCTGCGGCCATGCACCCTGATCCGGGTTTTGGCCGGCAGGCCGATGAAGGAATAACGGCCGAAACGCTCGCCCCCCACCACCGATTCAAGCAGGTAGGAATAGGGCCGGTTGGCGAGCTTGAGATAAACGCTTAAGGGCGTGTCGAGGTCAGCCAGGGTTTCCCGCACCAGCGGGATGCGGTTGTAGCCTTGATTGGCTAGGGTGTTGAATTCGTGTTCAGTCATAAAATCTTTCACCGCAGAGGCGCGGAGGCGCAGAGAAAAACAAAAAAACTCCATTCAGGGCAAAAACCCATTTATAGCTCAAGGCCAGGGCCACCATCGCCGTAAGTTGAATATCGCCTTTCTCTGCGCCTCCGCGCCTCTGCGGTTCATATAAATTATGCTTTCCTGATCAGCTTCAGCACTTCCGGCAGGCTTTCGATCACCGCATCGCAATCCTGCTCGCGCACGTCCTTGCCGCCGTTGTAGCCGTAAGGCAGCAGCACCACCGGGCAGCCGGCGGCACGCGCGGCCAGGCTGTCGTTCAGGGAATCCCCCACCAGCAGCAGGTCCTTGGGCTCGGCCTCGTAGTAGATCGCCGCATAACGCAGCGGCAGGGGATCGGGCTTCTTGCGCGGCAGGCTGTCGCCGGACAGGATCAGGTCGAAATCATCCTTCATGCCCATCGCCGCCAAGAGCGGCAGGGTGAAGCGCTGCGCCTTGTTGGTGATGCAGACCAGGGTGTAACCGGCATCGCGCAGGGCATTCAGCCCTTCCGTGACGCCAGGATAAGGCTGGGTCTCGCGGTACAGCACTTCGTCGTAATGCTTCTCGAACAGCGGCAGCGCCCTGGCGAACAGCGCGTCGTCCGGCTTGCCGTGCATTTCGCCGGTGAGCGCCCGCTTCACCAGGTTGGCGATGCCGTTGCCGATGTAGGACCGGATTCTCTCCAGGCTGACCGGCGCCATCCCCAAGTCGCGCAGCATGCGCTGCGCCGCCTCGGCGATGTCCGGCGCGGTGTCCAGCAGCGTGCCGTCGAGGTCGATGACGACGGCTTTGACTGGAAGAGGGAATTTTTTATTCATAAAAACACTTCACCGCAGAGGCGCAGAGGCGCAGAGAAAATCCCAAAATCATGTAATTGACCCAGACAGACAGCTAGACGCGCCATCGCCATGAAACAGATTTCGCAGTCCTCTGCGCCTCCGCGCCTCTGCGGTTCAAGCTGTTAAACCTTGGCCAATTCAGCGCGCAACGCGCCAATGATCGAATCGTAGCGGTGCGGATCGCTGTCTTTGGCTGCGCCGAACACGGCGGAACCGGCAACGAAGGTGTCCACGCCCGCCCTGGCGACTTCCAGGATGTTGCCGGGACCAACGCCGCCGTCAATTTCCAGGCTCACGTTCAGGCCGCGCGCGTCGATCATCTGGCGCACCTTGCGGGCCTTGTCCAGGACGTAGGGGATGAATTTCTGGCCGCCGAAGCCGGGGTTCACCGACATCAGCAGCACCATGTCGAGCTTGTCCAGGGTGTATTCCAGCACGTCCAGCGGAGTGGCCGGGTTGAACACCAGGCCGGCCTTGCAGCCGCTTTCCTTGATCAGGCCGATGGTGCGGTCGACGTGCTCGGATGCTTCCGGGTGAAAAGTGATGTAGCTGGCGCCGGCCTTGGCGAAGTCGGGGATGATGCGGTCCACCGGCTTGACCATCAGGTGCACGTCGATGGGGGCGGTCACGCCATGCTTGCGCAGCGCCTCGCACACCAGCGGGCCGATGGTCAGGTTGGGCACGTAATGGTTGTCCATGACGTCGAAGTGAACGATATCGGCGCCGGCGGCGAGAACATTGTCCACCTCCAGGCCCAGCGTGGCGAAGTTGGCGGACAGGATGCTCGGCGCAATTCTGTATTGGGGCATGACACTTCCTTAATAAACCAAAAGTTTGGATTTTATCTCATGCTTGCCAGGAAAGCCAAATTCGTGTGGAATAGCCGGATGGCTGACAGCAAGAAATATGAAATCACGGTAAAAACCCACGTCGAGTACGTTCCCGACCAATCCGACGTCGATCTGGAACGGTACGTCTTCGCCTACACCATCGCCATCACCAATACCGGCAGCGTCGCCGCCCAGTTGATCAGCCGCCACTGGGTCATCACCGATGCCACCGACCAGGTGCAGGAAGTGCGCGGCCTGGGCGTAATCGGAGAGCAACCGCTGCTGAAGCCGGGAGAGAGCTTCGAATACACCAGCGGCTGCGTGATCGCCACCCCGGTCGGCACCATGCACGGCACTTACCAGATGACGGCTGAGGACGGCACCAAGTTCGATGCGCCCGTTGCCGAATTTACCCTGAACATGCCGCGCGTATTGCACTAATCAAAAGTGCTTGGCAATTTTAGCCACAAATTGTCCATAGGAATGCTTGTGCATGTGGGAGCGGCGCCCTCGCCGCGATTTGCGATCGCATTCGCGCCGAGGGCGCCGCTCCCACAGCGGTATTTTGGCTCTATTGGTTCTAATGGATAATCTGTGTTTATCTGTGTCCGAAATATTTTTCCCGAATCAACCGTATCTCATCTCATGAAAAACCTGCTTGCCCTGCTTTTCGCCCTGGCGGTTTCCGCCTGTGCCACGCTGGAAAAACCGGCTGTTGTTCCGCCGCCCGTCGCGCCGCCGCAAGCCATTCCCGCCATCCCGCCCGTTCCGGTTGTTCCGCCCACTCCGGCAGCACCGCCACTTCAGTCCGTCGAATGGGCAGCGCTTGCCGGCTGGCAGGACGAAGACCTGGCGGCCGCCTGGGACGCTTTCAAACAAAGCTGCGTCGCGCTGCAGAAACAACCGGTGTGGCAAGCACCCTGCGCCGCGACCATGGAAATGACCTCCCCAAACAACGCGACCCTGCGGGAATTCTTCGAGCAATATTTCACCCCCTATCAGGCCACGCAGCCCGACGGCGGTTCCGAAGGGCTGGTCACCGGCTATTACGAGCCGCTGCTGAACGGCAGCCGCACGCCCTCGAAGCGCTACCCCTACCCGCTTTACGGCCTGCCCGACGACTTGCTGATCGTGGATTTAAGCAGCGTCTATCCGGAACTGAAAAACCTGCGCCTGCGCGGCCGGCTCGACGGCCGCCGGGTGGTGCCCTATTACAGCCGCGCCGAAATCGACAACGGAATGGCGCCGCTCAAGGGCAAGGAACTCTATTGGGTGGATGACGCAGTCGAACTGTTCTTCCTGCAAATCCAGGGTTCGGGAAAAATCGCGCTACCCAATGGCGAAACCCTGCGCATCGGCTATGCCGACCAGAACGGCCATCCCTACAAATCGATCGGCAAGGCCCTGGTGGAGCGCGGCGACCTGCCGCTGGAAAAGGCCTCGATGCAGGGCATCAAGGACTGGGGCAAGCGGAATCCTGAAAAATTGCCCGAACTGCTCAACCTCAATGCCAGCTATGTGTTCTTCCGCGACCTGCCGAACCACCTCCCCGGCCCGCTCGGCGCTCTGGGCGTGCCCCTCACCGCCGGGCGCAGCATCGCCGTCGACCCGCGCCACATTCCCCTGGGTGCGCCGGTGTTCCTCTCCACCACCTGGCCGAACAGCGCGAAGCCGCTCAACCGCCTGATGCTGGCGCAGGATACCGGCGGCGCGATCCGGGGCGTGGTGCGGGCGGATTTTTTCTGGGGCTTCGGCAAGGATGCCGGCAAGCAGGCGGGCAGCATGAAACAGAGCGGTAAAATGTGGGTGCTGTTGCCCAAGGGCTTTACCCTGCCGCAGAACGGCGCGGCCAGCAACGGTCAGGGATTTAACGGCAACGGCGGCTGAAGAAATCCGACCAACTTGTGGGAGCGACCTCCAAGTCGCGAATTCGGTGGTTCGCGACCTGGAGGTCGCTCCTACTCCTCAAACCCCGCTTCCCGCTGGTGCCGAATGGCCAACACCAGCACCGCATCGTCGGCCTCAATGAAATCATAAAGGGCGACATAGCCAGTACGTCCACGCGAGATAACCATCTCGCGCAAACCCTGTTCACCCTGGCGGCCAATCAAGGGATGCCGCCCAAGGATGGCCACGGCATCCTGAATAATAGCCAGCGTCTCGAAAGCCAGCGCCCGGTCGTTCTCGGCAAGGAAATCGGCCAGCCTTTCCAGGTCGGCAACCGCGCGTTCGGAATAGACTACTTGCGCCATGAAACGGCCTTGGGACGCGAGACATCCTCTCCCCGCAGGCGGCCTTCAAGATAGGCATGAACATCACCCGCCGGGTAACCCATGCCGCTGAGCAGCATGTCATTGCGCGCCGCCAAGGCCTCATCGACAAAAGCTGCGCGCCGTTCAGCCGCCGACGTCATCCGTTCGATAGCATCGAGCATGAAGGCGTGAGGGCTGGTTCCTTTGGCTTTGGCCGCGCTGACAACACGGTTTTTCAGCGCTTCGGGGAGTTTGAGGGAAGTCGTTGACATTGGAAGCTCCTTTTCTAGTGTCCCCAAAGTAACACCTGGCAACTTAAAGATCAAGCCCCTCGATTCGCCGTGCGATCAGGGCGCAATTGGCAACGGCGGCTGAACCACCGCCGGTTTTTTCCGCTCGTTCAATTCGTAGCTCACCCGGATCAGCACCCGGCTCTTCACCGCCCGGCCACTTTTTTGCGCTGGCGCAAAGCGCGCATTGCGAAAAGCCGCCAGTGCCGATTCCTCGAAAACTCCCTCGGGGTTCGCCTCTGCCACTGTGGCCTCTTTCACCACCCCGGTCTCGTCGATAAGCAACAGCAGCACCACTTTGCCGTCCACCCCTAGCTCCACCCCTTTTTCCGGGAAGGCGGGCTTGATCGGATATAGCGCGACGGGATGCACGTCCACCTGTTTGGCCGGATACCAGGTGGGATCTTCGAGCAGGGGCATTTCAAGCGCGGGCAGCGGAGAGGCTGGAGGCTCGGCGGCAACCGAAGCCGGTTTGGCGGGCTGCAACGCCACCCCCTCCTCTCGATGCATCACCTCGGCCGCAGCCGGCTGTTTCGCAAGCTTATCCGCCAACTCAGCCGAAATTTTTTCCCTGCTCTCCGCTTCCGGCACCCGCTCGACCCGCACCTCCATCGCCCGATGCGCCCCGCCCTCCTGCCTGGCCGCCTTGACCTGCACCCCCAGAATCAATGCCAGATGCAGCGCCAAAGACGCTGTCAGCACCAGGATCAGCCTTCCTGCTGGATCAAGATCGCGAAGCTTAATAGGATCGGGGTTGAATTCAGTCATACCGCCATCAGTATAAACGGCGACGGCGAGAATTAAAAAAGGGAGGCTCGAAGCCTCCCTTGAAAATGAACCAGCTATCGATCAGTCAAGTGCGATATTGAGCTTGACCCACAGGTTCCGGCCAGGCTCGTTGACGCGGGTAGTCTGGGTAAACCCGGAAACTGCCGCACCACTGCGGCTGATATGCTCGGCATAGGTCTTGTCGAACAGGTTGTCGATGCCGCCGCTGATCAGCGTACCCTTCTTCGGCCGGTAGCCGGCGTTCAGGGAGAACACCCCGAAACCCGGCGTTCTGCCGATATCCTGGCCGACGATGCTGCCGTAGGTCGGATCGACCCGGTCCTGCTCGGACACCAGCCGCAGCAGCCCGCCCCCCGACCAGACCTTGTCGTCGTAATTCAGGCCCAGCCTCGCCTCCAGGGGCGGAATCTGGGCCAGCACCACATTGCGGGTGTCGTTCTCGCCGCGGACATGGGCCAGGGTGCCATAGGCGGTCCAGCTCTTCGCGATACGGTAGGAAAGCTCTGCCTCGCCGCCCCACAGGGTGGCGTCGATATTGCTGGCAGAGCAAGCCGCCGGACATGTGCCGCTGGTCTGGATATAGTCATTGATCTTGCCGTAGAAGCCGGATACGGAAGCACGAAAACCGTTGCCGTTGTAAATCAGGCCGGCGTCGAGCTGGGTGTTTTTCTCCGGCTTCAGGTAGAAGTTGCCGTAGGTACTCCGTTCCCACCAGTCTGCCGGCCGCTCGGCATGCCCCAGGCCGGCGAAGGCCGTCATGGGCATGGAAGCGACGTCGCGCTCGTAGCGCGCGAAGCCGCCCTTGGTGTTGTCGCTGGTATTCCGCACGACCTTCTCGTCTTTCACGTCCAGGTCGTCGAAGCGCAGGCCGGCCACGATACGGTCTCGCTCGCTGAGATCGTGGGTCAGTTCGCCGAATACGCCGATGTTCTCGAAGGTCATGTCTGGCGTGCGCGCCTTGGAGTCCACGTTGATCGGGCCGGCCTGATTCATCCATTGCCTAAGGGTGTGCTCGTTCTTCTGGTAATCCACACCAACGGTTAGCTTGGTGACGGATGCCAAGGCCAGCTTCGCCGCCACCCGCGCCCCATCGGTAGTCCGGTCGGGATTATTCAGACCATATTTGTTCGGCGCAACGGCACGCAACGAGTAGTTGTCCATCACGTGATCCACGTAGTTGTGGTAGACCTGCGCCTCGATCTTGTCCACCAGGCTGGACAGCTTGGCCTTCTCGAACTTCAGGCCATACCCCTCCCGCTCGAACTTGGTGCCGTCCATGCTGCGGTCGGCATAGGCGGCCTCGCCATCGCTGCGGTCCACGGAAAGCTCCAGGCGGGTATCCTTGTCCGGCGTCCAGCCGGCGACCGCCCCCGTGCTCCAGCGGGTATAGGCGGAGTGAACCTTGCGGCCGTCGCCATCTTCGTAGTCGTTGGCATCGGAACGGGTGCCGGACAGCCGCACAAAGCCCGTCGGATTGCCGATGCTGGCATCCACCATCTGGTCGTTGCGGCCGAAACTACCCACCATCAGGCTGCCAAGAACCTTGCTCCCGGAAGTCTCGAAGAAAGTTGGCTTGCGCTCGAACAGGGCCGTGCCGGCCAGGTTGCCACCGCCGTAAAGCACGGTTTGCGGCCCCTTGAGGACAGTGATCTTGTCGTAGGCTTCAGGAAAGACGTAGGCAGTGGGTGGATCCATGCGCATGCCGCAGCCGCCCTGGATATACTGGTCGTCCATCAGGACGTTAAGGCGCGAACCGGCCAGGCCGCGCAGGACAGGATCTCCGTCGGTACCGCCCTTGCGGATCACCGAGAAGCCCGGAATGGTCTTGAGATAATCGGCTCCGTCATGCGCCGGCACCGGCTGGCGCGGCGCCTTGGGATCGGTGGTCACAACCAGCGGCTCCAGCATCATCGGCGCGGTTACCACCACTTCTTCGAGACGCAAAGGCTTGGCGTCATCGGCGGCCAGCGCAAGGTGATACGGCATGATTGCTGCCAGCGAGGCGGCAAGAATACGGGGTTTGAACGTCATTCTTAATGATTCCCTTCTTATGAATTAAACAAGCAAATAACCATTTGCTAATGCAATCCACGTGCCAGGAAAAACCATTTTAAAATCAGCGGGAACGACTGTGCGCCCTGTGCGGATTGGCGCAAGGCGTGGCATTTGGCACAGAAAGGAGGCTCGGCGACAGGCCGTTTTAAGGAGGGGGAGTCTTGCTGACCGGGGAAGTCACAAACCCCAATTTGGTGATGCCGACCCGCTGCAGCACCGCCAGCACCTGGGCAACGCGTCCGTAGCGCACGGACTCGTCGGCATGAATCTGGACGTTGGGGTCGGCATCCTGAGCGGCGATCTTTTTCAGCTCGGCCTCCAGGGTTTCGAAGTGGATCAGGCGCTGGTCGATGAACACGCCGCCCTGGGCGTCGATCGACATCTGAATGGTGCGCGTCTGCTTCACCGGCGACACCGCCGCGGTCTTGGGCAGATTGACCTTGACCGCCTGCATCAACAGCGGCGCGGTGACGATGAACACGATCAGCAGCACCAGCATCACGTCCACCAGCGGCGTGACGTTGATCTCGCTCATCGCGGTCTGTTCGGAACGGGTATTCATGGCCATATCGATTCAAGCCTTATCGGTAACTAAAGCAATCTAACCGCAGAGGCGCAGAGACGCAGAGGATCATGGGTTACCACAATTTTCTGCCTCACCAAATGCGTGAGGTCATTCAATCCCATAACTCATTGTTGTTACTCAGCGCCTCTGCGTCTCTGCGGTTCAACTGGGTTTTCCAGGTTCATTCCACCTTAACAGGTTGTTGAATTTCCCCCTGGCGCCTTCGGCTACCGACCTCTGATGG
>JASJPA010000014.1:0-52912 GCA_031426955.1 Sulfuricella sp. | reverse complement strand
TGCGTTTTCTCAGGCTCACCGCGTAGCCGGCATGCCGCGTCGTCCGTCCATCGATCAGAATCAAAGGGGCCAGGGTCGAATTAATCAGATTATGAGGAGATCACTCATGCCTGGCGTAGCCACTTCTGAAGTCGAAGTTTCCTTGGCATCCAACAAGGGGTTCTGGTTGCTTTTAAAGGACGAGGAACTCTTTGTCCCCTACGCAGAGTTTCCCTGGTTCAAGCAGGCCACGCTGGAGCAGATTACTACCGTTGAATGGCCAACACCCAATCATCTCTACTGGCCTCTGCTTGATGTTGATCTGGCTGTGGAATCAATTCGCAACCCCCACCAATTTCCCTTGGTTGCCAAATCCTAATCCATCATTCAACCCAGGCGGGCGCGTTCGTGCCCCACCCTACATCAACACAATATCGTACTGCTCCTGACTGTACTGATTTTCCACCTGAAGATAAATCGGCTTGCCGATGAAATCACCCAGCTGCGCCAGGCTTTGTGATTCCTCGTCGAGAAACAGGTCGATCACCTGCTGGGAAGCGAGGATGCGAAACTCGCGTGCGCTGAACTGGCGCGCCTCGCGCACCAGCTCGCGCAGGATGTCGTAGCACACCGTCTGCGCCGTCTTCAGAACCCCCCGCCCCTGACAGGTGCAGCAGGGCTCGCACAGGATGTGGGCCAGGCTCTCGCGGGTGCGCTTGCGCGTCATCTCCACCAGGCCAAGCGCGGAGAAGCCGTTCACCGTCATGCGCGTGCGGTCCCTCGCCAGCGTCTTCTTGAACTCGGCCAGCACCGATGCCTGGTGCTCCTCATTGTCCATGTCGATAAAATCCACGATGATGATGCCGCCGAGGTTCCTCAGCCGCAACTGCCGGGCGATCGCCTGCGCCGCCTCGAGGTTGGTCTTGAAAATGGTGTCGTCGAAATTGCGGCCGCCGACGAAGCCGCCGGTATTCACGTCCACCGTGGTCAATGCCTCGGTCTGGTCGATGATCAGATAGCCGCCCGACTTCAGGTCGACGCGCCGCCCCAGCGCCTTCTCGATCTCGTTTTCCACGCCATGCAGGTCGAACAGCGGACGCTCGCCGGCATAAAGTTCGAGCAGGCCGACGACGTTGCTGGTGTACTCGAGGGCGAAACCCTGCATTTTCTGGAAGGTCTCGCGCGAATCCACCCGGATGCGGATGGTTTCCTCGTTGACGAAATCGCGCAGCACCCGCAGCGAAAGATTCAGGTCGTGGTAGAGCATGGTGGTCGGCTTGGCGCTCTTGGCTTTGTCGTTGATGTCGCGCCACTGCTTGCGCAGGTACTCGATATCGGCCTCAAGCTCGCTGTCGGAGGCCGCTTCCGCCATGGTGCGGATGATGAAACCGCCGCCCGCATCGGGTTGCAACAGGTGCTGCAACTTGTCGCGCAGCAGTTCGCGCTCGGCTTCGTCTTCGATGCGCTGGGAGATGCCGATGTGGGTCTCCTGCGGCAGAAACACCAGGAAGCGTCCGGCAATGCTGATCTGGGTGGAAAGGCGCGCGCCCTTGGTGCCGATCGGGTCCTTGATCACTTGCACCAGCAGGGTCTGCCCCTCGTGCAGGATCTTCTCGATCAGCCGGGTTTCCGCATCCTGGCGCTCCTGCCAGATGTCCGCCACATGGAGGAAGGCGGCGCGCTCCAGGCCAATCTCGACGAATGCCGACTGCATGCCCGGCAGCACCCGGCACACCCGGCCGACGTAAACGTTGCCGACCAGACCGCGGCTGCTGATGCGCTCGATATGGATTTCCTGGGCCACACCCTGTTGCATGACCGCCACCCGGGTTTCCTGTGGGGTGACGTTGATCAGTATTTCTTCGCTCATATTTTTATCTTGGAAAAACTCATCGAACCGCGGAGGACGCAGAGGACGCGGAGGAATTCAAAAAAATGACACGCCATGCACGCTCACTGACAGGGAAATTCGGCGTAAATTTATCGCTTTTGCGAGTTGGGCGATAAAGCCGCCCATCCCTGCTTACCCCGTTTCCTCTGCGACCTCCGCGTCCTCTGCGGTTTGTACTGTTTTCAGATTTATAAAACCTCTATGCCGAACTGCGCCAGCAGCTCCGCCGTTTCGTATAGCGGCAGCCCCATCACGCCGGAGTAGCTGCCCTCGATTTTCTCGATGAACGCCGCCGCACGCCCCTGGATCGCGTAAGCGCCAGCCTTGTCGAGCGGTTCGCCGGTCATGGCATAACGACGAACGGCACGATCGGTCAGCTTGCCGAATTGTACGATAGAGGCTGACAGCTTTTGCTCGATTCTGCCTGCACTCGCCACCGCCACGGCAGTGAGCACTTCATGCCTTTTTCCCGACAAAGCCTGCAACATCTCCATGGCTTCATCCCGGTTCGCGGGTTTGCCCATGATCCTGTCGTTCAGCACCACCGCCGTATCTGCCGCCAGCACGGGAAAAAACGGCAGCCTGCGCTGCTGCACGTGCAACCAGCCGGCCTCGGCCTTGGCGTGACTGACACGCAGCACGTAGTCATGCGGGTTCTCGCCGGGCAGGGGGCTCTCGTCCACATCCTTGCCACGCGCCAAATCGTCCCGAAGCAGCAACAGTTCGAAGCCGACGCCGATTTGCATGAGCAACTCGCGCCGCCGCGGCGAGCGCGAAGCCAGGTAAATTTTTTTTACTGATTTCAAACCCTTACTCCCGATGATAGGGGTGGTTCTGGATTACCGTCACGGCCCGATACAGCTGCTCCGCCAGGACCACCCGAACCAAGCCATGGGGCAGCGTCAGCCGGGACAGGGACCAGAGCCGGTTGGCCTGGCGCTTCACCTCCGGGTGCAAACCATCCGCGCCCCCGATGACGAAAGCCACGTCGCGCCCACCCCGCATCCAGTCTTTCAACTCGTCAGCAAGTTCCAGGGTGCTCCAGTCCTTGCCGTGCTCATCCAGCACAACCCGTATGCAATCGGCCGGTAGGGCGGCCTCGATGCGACTCCGCTCCGCCTCGTGAACCTGTTCCCGGGTTTTTCCGCCGGCCCGCTTTTCCGGTTTGATCTCGACCAGTTCGATGCGGGCCTCGCGCGGCATGCGCTTGGTATATTCCCCGAAGCCCTCATTCACCCAGGCGGGCATCTTGTGCCCGACCGCCAGAATCAACAGTTTCACTGAATGAGCCTAAAAACAGCGTTTCGCCGCAGAGGACGCGGAGGAAAAACAAGACCTTGGCAAGTCGTACTGAGCCACCCGCTGGATGAGTGTGCTTGTTACACTAAGCATTTGAATTCCTCTGCGTCCTCCGCGTCCTCTGCGGTTCAAAAGCTTTTTCCAGGTAAAACCGCAGATTCCACCAATTTAGGTTTCTTGCCCATAACCGGGCCGCCCCACAATTGCTCGAGATTGTAGTATTCCCGTACCGTGGGCTGCATGATGTGAACGACCACCGACCCCAGATCCACCAGCACCCACTCGCCGGTTTCCTCACCTTCCACGCCCTGCACATGCGCACCGGCTTCCTTGAGTTTTTTCTGCACGTTATCGGCCAGCGCCCGAGTCTGGCGGTTGGAATCGGCGCTGGCAACGATCATGTAATCGGTCATGCTGGTGAGCTTACGCACATCCATCACCACGATATCGCGCGCCTTGATGTCTTCCAGCGCGGCAATGACCGCCTGTTTCATGGCTTCAGTTTCCATTGGTGTCCTTATAAAGTCCGTTTGTCTGAATATAATCGAGAACCGCGTCTGGGAGCAAATAACGCGGACTGCGTCCGGCGGCGAGATCGCTGCGGATTTGCGTGGCGGAAATATCGAGCGCCGTGACAGGGTGGACGAGGATGGCGCCGGATGGGGCATCACGCAAGGCTTCCGGCTCATTGACCAGGCGCCGATTGAGTTCATCCAGCAGCACGGCGGGCAAGGTTGCAGCGGCACGGGTAATGCCGGCCACGCCGGGACGCTGCGCCACCACGATATGGGCCAGGTCGAACAACTCGCGCCAGCGGTGCCAGGTAGTCAGGCCGAGAAAAGCGTCCGTGCCCATGAATAGGCTCAGCGGCTGCATCGCGCCCAGCTCCCGGCGCAAATCCAGCAGGGTTTCCACAGTGTAGCTGGGCGTCGGCTTGAAGATTTCCCGCTCGTCGAGCGAGAACAACGGGTTGCCGGCAATGCCCAGGCGTACCATTTCCAGCCGCTGTTGCGGCGAGGCGAAGGGTGGGGTGCGGTGCGGTGGCAGCCCCGCGGGAATGAAGCGCACCTCGCTCAGAGCCAATCCTTCCGCCAGCTCCTGAGCCAGCCGCAGATGGCCGTAATGAACGGGATCGAATGTGCCGCCGAGTATGCCGATAGGAGGTGACATTCTGGTGATGGGTGATGGGTGATGGGTGATGGGCATGGCCATCCTACCGCTCACCGCTTACCCATTCCTCATCACCCATTCCCCCCTTATCAGTGATCTTCAATGTGATGCGTTTCCTCAGCAGGCAGGCCGGTATCCGGGTCGTTCCAGTCCGCAATGCCGATTTCCGCCTCCACTTCCGCCAGCGACTCGCCGGGCTCGTAATCGGAGTCGGCGTTGTACTCCATGTCCTGCACCGCCTCCAACAGCGTCGGGAATGGCCCGAACGCCTCGTCGGTTTCCCTGTCCTGCCAGTAAAAACCGTCCGGTCGTTCGATGATCCGGGTTTGGTCATACCCGGCTGGAGTTTCTGGAATGTTGATCGTCATACCGCCCTCCTTAGTAAAAATGTTTTTTTATACACGAATCTGCCCATCACCCAGCACGATGAATTTCTGGCTGGTCAGTCCTTCCAGCCCGACCGGGCCGCGTGCGTGGATCTTGTCGGTGGAAATGCCAATTTCCGCACCCAGCCCATATTCGAAACCGTCGGCGAAGCGGGTCGAGGCGTTTACCATTACCGAGCTGGAATCCACCTCGCGCAGGAAACGGCGCGCCCGGCTGTAGTCCTCGGTGACTATGGACTCGGTGTGCTGCGAGCTGTAGGTGTTGATATGTTCGATCGCCGCATCGATGTCCTTGACCACCCGCACCGAAAGGATGGGCGCAAGGTACTCGGTGTGCCAATCTTCCTCGGTGGCTTCCTTCATCTGCGGGATAATCGCGCGCGCAGCGGGGCAGCCGCGCAATTCGACCCCCTTGTCGAGGTAGATCTTGCACAGCGGCGGCAGCACTTGTTTTGCCACGCCCTCCGCCACCAGCAGGGTTTCCATGGTGTTGCAGGTGCCGTAACGGCTGGTCTTGGCGTTATCGGCGATGCGGATCGCTTTGTCCAGGTCCGCCTTGTCATCGATGTAGACATGGCACACGCCGTGCAGGTGCTTGATCACCGGGATGCGCGCCTCGGCGATCAGGCGCTCGATCAGCCCCTTGCCGCCGCGCGGCACGATCACGTCGACGAATTCCTTCATGGTGATCAGCTCGCCCACTGCGGCGCGGTCGGTGGTTTCTATCACCTGCACCGCCGTCGCCGGCAAGCCGGCCGCGGCCAGCCCTTCGCGCACGCAGGCGGCGATCGCCTGGTTGGAGTGGATCGCCTCGGAACCGCCACGCAGAATCGCCGCGTTGCCCGCCTTCAGGCACAAGCCTGCGGCATCCGCCGTGACGTTGGGGCGGGCCTCGTAGATGATGCCGATCACGCCCAGCGGCACGCGCATCTTGCCGACCTGGATGCCGGAAGGGCGATAGTTGAGGCCGGTGATCTCGCCCACCGGGTCTGGCAGGGCCGCAATCTGCAACAGCCCCTCCGCCATACCGGCGACGCCTTTTTCGGTCAGGGTCAGGCGGTCGAGCAGGGCCTCTTCCAGGCCGGCCTCGCGGGCTTCGGCCAGGTCCCTGGCATTCGCCGCGATCAGCTTGGCGGCATCGCGCTGGATCGCCGCGGCCATCGCCGTCAGCGCCTTGTTCTTGGCATTGGTGTCAGCCTTCGCCATCAGGCGCGAAGCGGCGCGAGCCTGCTGGCCGACGGTTTGCATGTAAGCTTTGATGTCCATAATTGGTTACCTTAAGATCAAATTCTTACCACGAATAACACGAATGTTCACGAATTGGCACGAATGATTTGGAGCATGGCCGGCACGGATCAATTCGTGAACATTCGTGTAAATTCGTGTCATTCGTGGTTAATGATTTTTTGCCATTCCCAGCCCAAGCTGCAGCAGTTCGTCCCACACATCGCCGCGTGCCAGACCCTTGATCATCCGGTCCAGCGCAGCGGCCTGCTTCAACCCCGCCACCAGCCGGATTTCGCTCAGCCGGCCCAGTGCGCGCTGCACCAGTCCTTGGCGGGATTCCCATACCCGCGCCTCGCGGAACAGCTGCGGCAGGGCGGCACCCTTGCGCTGGCCCAGCTTCAATTTTGCCAAAGTACGGATTTCCTGGGTCAGCGCCCACAGTGCCAGCGTCGGCGCCACGCCCTCGCCCTTCAGCCCCTCCAGAATCCGCGCCAGGCGCACGGCATCTCCCGCCAGCATGGCATCGGAAAGATTAAACACATCATAGCGCGAGACATCCAGCACCGCTTCGCGAACCCGGTCAAAATTCAGCGGGCCTTCGGGAAACAGCAACCCGAGCTTCTGGATTTCCTGGTGTGCCGCCAGAAGATTGCCCTCGACGCGGTCAGCCAGAAACTGCAAGGTCGTCGCGTCGGCACGCTGCTTCTGCGCCGCCAGCCGCACCGCTATCCATTGCGGCAGTCGCGGCCGCTCCACCGGATAAACCGGTATCGCCGTGCCGGCCTGCTCCAGCGCCTTGAACCATTTCGTCGCCTGCGCCTGCTTGTCGAGCTTGGGGCAAGTCACCACGGTGATGGTGTCATCCGGCAAGCGCGCGCAATAGTCCTGCAGCGCCTGGCCGCCCTCCGTGCCCGGCTTGCCGGTGGGGATGCGAATTTCAATGATACGCCTGGTCGCGAACAGCGACAGGCTGTTGCCGCTCGCCAGCAGGTTCTGCCAGCTGAAGCCGGACTCGACCGTAAACACCTCGCGCTCGGCATGGCCCTCCTGCCGCGCCCTGGCGCGGATCGCATCGGCGGCCTCCAGCGCCAGCAGCGGCTCGTCGCCGTAAATCAGGTACAGCGGCGCGAGGCCGCGCTGCAAATGCGCGGCCAGCTGATCAGCGTTGAGTCGCGCCATATTCCGGTTGCAGCTTCGCCGCGGCCAGGCGCCGCATCAGCTGGCCGAGCACATCGTTCTGCATGTCGCGGTAGAGCAGCACCTCTTCCTGCTCCTTCGCCAAGACCTGGGCATCGTCATAGAGCATGGCGCGCCTCAATTCGATGGGCTGGGCGGCCATCAGGTCACGGCCCTCCTTGTCCGTCAAGCGGAAGCCGACGCGGTAAATCAACTCGTATTCCCTTACCCGTCCGGCACCGCTCAGCGCCAGGATGCGTTTTTCCCGCGCGGCCCCCTGCACCTGCAGCACCGCCTGCGCGTCGGCGGCCTTGTCGGTGAGCCTGGTCTGCGTCCCGGAACGAATCGCCCGGCTGATCTCCGCCGCCAGTGCGGGATTGCCGCCACCGTCCACGTACAGGGACTCGAACGGCAGACTCGCCACGCCGCGCAACTGGAAGCCGCAAGCGGCAAGCAACAGAGTCAGGATGAATCCGGTCAGCAGTTTGCGCATCGGTTTTCCTTAAATAACCACGTTGACCAGCCTGCCAGGCACCACGACTATCTTCTTCGCCGGCTTGCCTTCCATGAATTTCTGCACGTTGGGGTTGGCCAGGGCCAGTTGCTCGATCGCTTCCTTCGCTGCGTCCTTGGCCACCGTGATGCTGCCCCTGAGCTTGCCGTTAACCTGCAGCACCAGTTCGATCTCGTCCTGCACCAGCGCCGCGGCGTCCACCCCGGGCCAGGGCGCATCGAGCAGGTTGGCCCCGTTCTTGAGTTCGGCCCACAACGCCTGGCAGACATGCGGCACGATCGGCGCGAGCAGCTGCACCGCCGCCTCCAGCGCCTCCTGCATCACGGCACGCCCGGCGGGGCTGTCGTCGCCGGCCTTGGCTAGCGCGTTCATCAGTTCCATCACTGCGGCGATGGCAGTGTTGAACTGCTGGCGCCGACCGTAGTCGTCGCTGACTTTCTGTATGGTGCCGTGCAACTGGAATCGCAGCGCCTTGAGTTCCGCAGTAAGATCGCCGCCCTTGTAACCCTCGACCACGCCCTTCTCGACGTGATCATGCACCGCCTTCCACAGCCTTTTCAGGAAGCGGAACGCGCCTTCCACCCCAGCATCGGACCACTCCAGGCTCTGCTCCGGCGGTGCCGCGAACATCATGAACAGGCGCGCGGTATCGGCACCGTACTGGTCGATCAGCGCCTGGGGGTCGACCGTGTTGCCCTTGGACTTGGACATCTTGGTGCCGTCCTTGAGCACCATGCCCTGGGTGAGCAACCGGGTGAAGGGTTCGCTGCAATTCACCAGTCCGACGTCGCGCATCAGCTTGTTGAAGAAGCGCGCATACAGCAGGTGCAAAATGGCATGCTCGATGCCGCCGATGTACTGATCGACCGGCAGCCAGTAGTTGGCGCGCTCGTCGAGCATCGCCTGGTCGTTGTCCGGGCAGGTGTAGCGGGCGTAATACCAGGATGATTCGACGAAGGTGTCCATGGTGTCGGTTTCGCGCTCGGCGGGGCCGCCGCACTTGGGGCAGGCGGTTTCGTAGAAGGACGGCATTTTCTTGATCGGCGAGCCGATGTCGATCTTCACGTCCTCCGGCAGCACCACCGGCAGGTCTTTTTCCGGCACCGGCACGTCGCCGCAGCAGGCGCAATGGATGATCGGGATCGGGCAGCCCCAGTAGCGCTGGCGCGAGATGCCCCAGTCGCGCAGGCGGAACTGGGTGCGCTTGGCGCCCAGGCTCCTGGCTTCGAGGTCGGCGGCGATGGCGTCCACCGCTTGCCCATAATTCAGGCCATCATATTTGCCGGAATTGGCGCAACGGCCCTCATCCTTATCGGCGTACCACTCCTGCCAGCCATCGGTGGAGAAGGCTGCGCCTTCGACCTGAATCACCTGTTTGATCGGCAGGCCGTAGGTCTTGGCAAAATGGAAATCCCGCTCGTCGTGCGCCGGCACCGCCATCACCGCGCCTTCGCCGTAGCTCATCAGCACGTAGTTGCCGACCCACACCGGGATTTGTTCGCCGGTGAGCGGGTGGGTGACGCAAATGCCGGTGGGCATCCCCTTCTTTTCCATCGTCGCCATGTCGGCCTCGGCTACGCTGCCGTGCTTGCACTCCTCGATGAAGGCGGCCAGTTCGGGATTATTCTTCGCTGCATGGGTAGCCAGGGGGTGCTCGGCAGCCACGGCGCAGAAGGTCACGCCCATGATGGTGTCGGCGCGGGTGGTGTAGACCCACAGCTGCTCCTGCCTGCCCTCCAACTCGTAGGGAAAGGCAAAGCGTACACCAATGCTCTTGCCGATCCAGTTCTTCTGCATGGTCCTGACCTGCTCCGGCCAGCCGGTCAGGTTGTCCAGGTCGGCGAGCAGTTCCTCGGCGTAGGCGGTGATCTTCATGAAATACATCGGGATGTCGCGCTTTTCCACCAGCGCGCCGCTTCTCCAGCCGCGGCCGTCGATCACCTGCTCGTTGGCGAGCACGGTCATGTCCACCGGGTCCCAGTTCACCGGCGCGGTTTTCTTGTAGATCAGGCCCTTCTCGAACAGCCGGGTGAACAGCCACTGCTCCCACTTGTAGTAGTCCGGCTTGCAGGTGGCCAGCTCGCGCGACCAGTCGATGGCCAGGCCGAGGCTCTTGAGCTGCCCGCGCATGGTGTCGATGTTGGAGTAGGTCCACGCCGCCGGTGCGACGTTGTTCTGGATCGCCGCGTTTTCCGCCGGCAGGCCGAAGGCGTCCCAGCCCATCGGCTGCAGCACGTTGTACCCCTGGAAACGATGGTAGCGCGCCAGCACATCACCGATGGTGTAATTGCGCACATGGCCCATGTGCAGCTTGCCGGAAGGATAAGGGAACATCGACAGGCAATAGTATTTCGGCTTGCCGGGGATTTCGACGGCCTTGAAGGCGTTGCTTTGATCCCAGAAAGCCTGGGCCTGGCGCTCGATCTCGGCGGGTAAGTATTGCGCTTGCATGAACGGGTGATATTCCTTTTGAACGATACGCGATTATACCCGCGAACGGCCGGCTCGGTTTACGCCAAATCAAAACAAGCGCCCTTTACCATTGCCCCCTCTCCCGCTTGCGGGAGAGGGTTGGGGTGAGGGGGATCGACGCGGCCTCTTTATCCCACCTTTCCACCCCCATCCCAGCCTTCCCCCTGCAAGGGGGAAGGAGAAAAACGGCGGTACCCGAGTAGTTAGCTTTATCCTCCCATTCAAGAATCGAATGCCCCGAATAGTGACAAAAGCGGCAGCTCAAGATTATACTCGCCCCATTCTTATTAATGACTTAAGCAGCGGGAGGAAAACCAGATGTCCAAGAAGCACCCTGTTATCGCGGTTACCGGTTCGTCCGGTGCCGGCACCACCACCGTCAAGGTTGCGTTCGAGCATATTTTCATCAGAGAAAACATCAAGGCGGCCGTGGTGGAAGGCGACAGCTTCCACTCGCTGAACCGGGCTCAATTCAAGGAAGCCGTCGCCAAAGCCGAAGCTCAGGGCAACAGCCATTTCAGCCATTTCGGGCCGGAAGCCAACCACTTCGACAAGATCGAAGCGCTATTCAAGAGCTACGGCGAAACCGGTACCGGCAAGAAACGCTATTACCTGCACAACGGCGATGAAGCCGAAGCGCACAATACCCGCCTGAAACTGAAAACCAAGCTGGGCGCCGGCGAATTCACCCCCTGGGAAGACATCCCCGGCGGCACCGACATCCTGTTCTACGAAGGCCTGCATGGCCTGGTGGCAAACGGCAAGGTCGACGCGTCCAGGCATGTGGATCTGGGCGTCGGCGTGGTGCCTATCGTCAACCTGGAATGGATCCAGAAAATCCACCGCGATGCCAAGGAGCGCGGCTACTCGGCCGAAGCCACGGTGGAAACCATCCTGCGCCGCATGCCCGACTACATCAACTACATTACCCCGCAGTTCTCACGCACCGACGTCAACTTCCAGCGCGTGCCGACCGTGGACACCTCCAACCCCTTCATCGCCCGCGACATCCCTACGCCCGATGAAAGCTTCGTGGTGATCCGCTTCAAGGATCCCAAGGGCGTCGATTTCTGCTACCTGCAAAGCATGATCCCCAACTCGTTCATGTCACGCCGCAACACCCTGGTGGTGCCCGGCGGCAAGATGGGCTTCGCGATGGAAGTCATCCTCGCCCCGATGATCCACGATATGATGGAAGCCAAGAAAAAGAGCAAGAAGTAAACCCTGCGCCTGAAACAACGAAGCCGGGTACGGGCCTCTGCCCGTACCCGGCTTTTTTGCGCCTGAAATCCAGCCCTATTCAAACAGCATGGTGACTTCGTGCGTATCGCCATGCCGCTCGATGCTGATATTGTCGCAGGCCCGCTTCGCCAGGTTGATCATGTTGGCGTTATACGCCTGGATTTCGGCGGTGAAGCCCCGCAAGCCGCGCTTCTTCGCATGTTCCATGAGCCTGAGCTGCATGGCGGTGCCGATTCCCTTGCCCTGCCATCCCGGCGCCACCATATAGGCGACCTCCGCCATGTTGGCGGACGGGTTCACAAAGTAAAACGCGCTGCCGATGATGGCCTCCTTTCCCTTGGCGCCGTACAGCACCAGGAAGGCCACCTCGCTGTCCTGATCGACATTGCACAGGCGCTGCGCCTCGGCATCGGAAAGATGGCTCAGACGCCGGAAAAAGCGCGTGTAAAGGTCTTCCTTGCTCATGCTCCGGAAAAAATCCTGCAAAGCCGGCGTATCGCCGGCCCGGGTCGGGCGGATCAGCACCGTCTTCTGATCCCTCAGGAGCAGGCGCCGCTCTTCCCGGTCCAAGGCCGCGCCGGACTTCTTGAGCGACAGCCCCTTCTCGATATAACCCAGCTTCCTGGCCTCTTTCATCAGCTTGCGGCGGAAATCCGGATGGGCGATCCGGATCAGCGCGAGCGCCCTTTCGCGAATGGATTTGCCGAACAGGTAGGCAACGCCGTACTCGGTCACCACGTAGTGGACGTCGGAACGCGCAACGGTTACGCCCTCTCCCCCCAGCAGCCGTGGGCGGATGCGCGACGCCTTGCCGTGCTCCGTCGTGGAGGTCAGGCAGATGATGGGCTTGCCGCCGGGTGACAGGGCCGCGCCCCGGATGAATTCCACCTGGGTCGTCACCCCGCCGCAAAACTGGCCGGCAAACTGGTCGGTGCAGACCTGCCCGGTCAGGTCCACTGCGCAGGCCTGGTTCACCGAAACCATCTTGTACTGCCGGGCGATGGTGTCGATGGCGCTGACGCGCTCGATCGACTGGAAGGAAAACAGGGGATTGCCGTCGATCAGGTCGTAAAGCCGCCGCGTACCCAGGCAGTAACTGCCGACAACCATGCCCCGGTACTGGCTTTTGCTGCTGCCGGTCACCACCCCTTTCTCCACCAGCTCGACCAGGGCATCCGTAATCACATCCGTATGCACGCCGAGATCGCGCCGGTCGCCGAGATGCCGGAGGGTCGCCTGCGGCAGGCGGCCCAGCCCGACCTGCAAGGTGGAACGGTCTTCGACGATGCTCGCGACATGCCAGGCTATCCGCTCGGTCACCTCGTCGGCGGGCGCCACAGGCGCTTCGATAACCGGCGCATCGTGCCAGACCATGCGGTCGAAGCGGCTGACATGGACGAGACTGTCCCCGGTGGTGCGGGGCATGTTGGGGTTGATTTCGGCGATGACGCGCCGGGCGTTCTGGACCATCGAGGCGGTCACGTCGACCGAAACGCCCAGACTCGAATAGCCGAATTCGTCCGGCGGGGACACCTGGACAAACGCCACGTCGATCGGGATGCGCCCGTTTTCGACGAGCCCGGGTACCTGCGACAGGGAGACGGGGATGTATTCGGCCAGCCCCTTTGCGACCGCGGCGAGCATGTCGCTGCCGACAAAGAAGCATTTGTGCCTGTACCGCGTCGAGGGTTTGCCCTCCTTGTGCGGCATCGCGCCATCGGTCAGGAAATGAAAAAGCGTCACATCGCGGGGCGGCTCGGCAAGGTTCTCCAGCGCAGCGCACAGCAAGCGGGGGGTTGCGCAGGCCGTGCCGAGATAGACATTGTTTCCGGCCCGGACCGTGGCAACAGCCTCCTTCGCCGAAACCACCCTGGACTCGTGCCCCGCCAGGGCGGGATGCGTCGAAACGATTTTTGCTAGTTCCATTGCCCGGCTTCCCCCTCTCTATTCCAGATCGAAGATAAAACCTAACCCTTCAAATCATATTACGTTTATCCCGGCCTGTCTGCTTTAAGCCCCCCACAATCCTATTTCAGCCGTTCGGGAATGAAGGCGATTTCGTCGCCATCCTTGATCGCCGTCTCCGGAGCGGCCGGCTGCCGGTTCACCATCACCGCCACCTTGTCCCCGGCCAGCGCTTTCCAGCATGCGTCCTCGCGGCGCCCCAGCCAGCCGATCAATGATTTCACGTTGTCCACCGTAGCCGGCAGCGTCACCTGTTCCGAGGTCTGGTCCAGCGTTTCGGCCAGTTGCGCAAAATACATCAGTTTCACCATGGAATTTTTCTCCGTTACTTTGTCTTATATAATCCGATATTCACCGCCACGAATCTTACCACGCCATGACCCAGTCCTTTCTCGCCGGCCTCAACCCCGAGCAGCTCGAAGCTGCCACCCTGCCGCACCGGTCCGCGCTGATCCTGGCCGGCGCCGGCAGCGGCAAGACGCGGGTGCTGACCTGCCGCATCGCCCACCTGATCCAGACCGGCCAGGCCAGCCCGGCGGGGATACTGGCCGTCACCTTCACCAACAAGGCGGCCAAGGAGATGCTGACGCGGCTCGCGGCGATGCTGCCGATCAACACCCGAGGCATGTGGATCGGCACCTTCCACGGCCTGTGCAACCGCCTGCTCCGTGCGCACCACCGCGAGGCCGGCCTGCCCGCACTGTTCCAGATACTGGATTCCGCCGACCAGCTCGGCGCGATCAAGCGCCTGCTCAAGGCGCTGAATGTCGACGACGAGAAATACCCGCCCAAGCAGTTGCAGCATTTCATCAACAACGCCAAGGATCAGGGGCTGCGCGCCAAGGACGTGGAAGCCTACGACCCCTACACGCGCAAGCAGCAGGAGCTGTTCGCCGCCTATGACGAGCAGTGCCAGCGCGAGGGCGTGGTGGATTTCGCCGAGCTGCTGCTGCGGAGCTACGAGCTGCTTTCCCGCGATGCCACCCTGCGCACCCATTACCAGAGTCGCTTCCGCCACATCCTGGTAGACGAGTTTCAGGACACCAACCGCCTCCAGTACCTCTGGCTCAAGCAACTGGCGGGGCCGGATGCCGCCATCTTCGCGGTCGGCGACGACGACCAGTCGATCTACGCCTTCCGCGGCGCGCGGGTGGGCAACATGCAGGATTTCGAGCGCGATTTCGGCGTCGAGAAAGTCATCAAGCTGGAGCAGAACTACCGCTCCCACGGCAACATTCTGGATGCCGCCAACGCCCTGATCGCCCACAACCGCGGCCGGCTCGGCAAGAACCTGTGGACCGCCGAGAGCACCGGCGAACCGATCCGCCTGTACGAGGCCGCCAATGACCAGGAAGAAGCCCAGTTCATCGTCGACGAGGCCAAGGCGCTGAAGCGCGAAGGCGTGGACTTTGCCCAGATCGCCCTGCTGTACCGCTCCAACGCCCAGTCCCGCGTGCTGGAGCACGCCCTGTTCAATGCCGGCATTCCCTATCGCGTCCACGGCGGCCTGCGCTTCTTCGAGCGCCAGGAGATCAAGCACGCGCTGGCCTATTTGCGCCTGATCGGCAACACCGACGACGACGGCGCCCTGATGCGGGTGATCAACTTCCCGGCGCGCGGCATCGGCGCGCGCAGCCTGGAGCAATTGCAGGAAATCGCCAAGCAAAACCAGTCCAGCCTGTGGCAGGCGGCAAAAAGCGGACAGCTAGGCGGCAAGGCGGGATCGAGTATCGGTGCCTTTCTTGAGCTGATCAGGGCGATGCAGGACACCTGCGCAGGGTTGCCGCTGCCGGAGCAGATCGAGCACATGCTGGCGCAGAGCGGGCTGGTGGCGCATTACCAGGCCGAGAAGGACGGCGCCGACCGGGTCGACAACCTCAACGAACTGGTCAACGCCGCCGTCGGCTTCGTCGCCGAAGTCGAGGACGACAGCCTCACCGCTTTCCTCACCCACGCCGCGCTGGAAGCGGGCGAGCATCAGGCCGGAGAGGGCAGCGACGCGCTCCAGCTGATGACCGTGCACGCCGCCAAAGGGCTGGAGTTCCACGCCGTGTTCCTGAGCGGGCTGGAGGAGGGGCTGTTTCCCCACGACAACGCCCGCAACGAAGCCGACGGCGTCGAAGAAGAGCGGCGCCTGATGTACGTCGCCATCACCCGCGCCCGGCGCCGGCTTTACCTCAGCCTGGCGCAGAGCCGGATGCTGCACGGCCAGTTCCGCTACGGACTGGCTTCGCGCTTCCTGAGCGAGATCCCGGAAAATCTGCTGAAGCGGATCAACCCGGCGCCCAAAGCCTCACGCCCATACCCGCAATCCACCGCAGACAACTGGACTGCACGGCCAGAGCCGGCCAAGCCCAGCGCTTATGAGCGCAGCATGGTCGACTCGCCTTGGCATGTCGGCCAGAACGTGGCTCACGCCAAGTTCGGCTCGGGCGTCATCGTCAATTGCGAGGGCAGCGGCGCGGATGCAAGGGTACAGGTGAAATTCCGCAATGCCGGGGTGAAGTGGCTGGCGCTGGAGTATGCCAAGTTGACACCAGCATAAAGAGGCTCACACATATCATGTAGGTTGGGTTAGCGGCTTTATCGCGTAACCCAACAAACCCAAACATTCACCTGGCGCCATTTGCTGATCATGGTTTGGCCCCTATGGGGCGATCACCGACTCGTCCCCGGTACTAAAGCCAAATTTTCTTGCACAAGAAAATACCGATTAAATATCGAGTAGACCCCATCTTTCTTGACAACCCAACGTGCAGATGCTAATTTTGGTTTGTATTGCAAACTTGTTTGTATATCACAAAGGAAAAGCCATGGACAGCACCAGTTTCGATATTCAAAAAGCGCTAACCGATATTGCACTGATTCGCCGCACGCTTAACCAAACCGACCAGGACCAAATAGATGCCAGACTGACGGGGATAACACTTGATGCAAATCTGCTGCTGCAAGCCATGGCATTCGCATTAGCCTTGGCACTCTTTCTGGCCGAGATTGTTTCAGACAACTCCGTCATGCAAACGCTGATGGCCGCTGGGCAAATTGATGAGTTACGCGGCTTTGGCATCGGCATAATGGGCTTTATTCTCGTCGGCCTGCTCATCACACTCTACTTTGTTTTATGGCGAGCTGCCCTGCATAACGGCGAGAATATACAATCGTACATCACCCGCAATTTTAAATATGTTAAGAATCTCTCGCTGATTTCTGACCTGCTGATGAAATTCATCACCCTTTCCCTGCTGTTGCTGGCGGGCAAAGCAGAATGGATAGCACCTGTGCTCATGGCATTTACTGGAGATTATTTGCTGCAGGGGCGTTTCTTCACTCTCCCTATGAAAACCTCAGCCATGCTTGGCATTGGATGTTTGGCTGCCGCCTTCGCCCAATTTGCCAGCAACAGCCATGAACTGCTGTTGCCGCTCGGGGTGTTTGCCCTCATCGCAGGCATATCCATGGCAAGACTCGCCATTCGCTACCAACAACAAAAAACCATAACCGTGTAATCAGAGGCCATCGTGAAAGCCGCTGATTTATTGAATGTGAACCCACTATTGGTGGACAGGATACGGCTGACCATCATGGCGAATTTGGCCCTGGCGGGTGGCCCAGTGGACTTCAACACACTGCTGGAAGAACTTGGCCTAACCAAGGGTAACCTTTCCACCCACATAAGGAAGCTCGAAGAAGCCAATCTGATCACAGTGCACAAAGAGTTTGTTGGCAGAAAGCCCCGGACCACTTATGCATGCACGGCGACGGGCAAGATGGAAATGCATCATTACCTCAGCACCATTGAGGCGTTGTTGAAAGGGGCGCTGTAAGGGAATGCTGAGTCCAGCAGGAAGTTGCACCATAGCGGAAGGGGTCGTGCCTCACTTTTGAAGGTGGCCAGGAAGTGGCTGCTGAGACCGGTGCCCGCCAAAACTGGTCGGATGGATGCGTCTACTCTGTCCGTATAACTGTTAGGAGCGCATTATGGAAATAGCCGTAGAGACATTCCGCAACCCAGGTGAACCGTCATCAAGGCCGATTAGAGTCCGACCAGTCCCTGGTCAATTCAAGGAGAACTATCGTGTCTGGTGCTCCGTTGCGATGCGAAAAGCCAAACCAATCGGTTCGCTTTTCCGGGTTCAAGTCTCATTTGTCCATCAACCACAGGGGGAAACTTATTTGCGCATAGGACTACATGCCCCCTGGATTCCAGTTACCGCAGATGAGGCTAAACAATTCATATTAGAGCAGTATGGTCAGGGATAGCCCTTGGCCATATTCGATGAGTTTCCAACCCTGATGGCTGTTATCCGCGAGTACAAAAAAACAATAATCCTGTGCGGATTGGTTGCCATTTTTACGGCACCAAACCACGGCGGGTTCATGCTGCTTTTTGTTGTGCCGGTCTTTGCTATCTGGCTTGTGTATAGTCTCTTCGTTATATGGCGCAAGCCAGAGCGTCGCAGATTACAGATTGGGCGGCTCGTCATCTGGGTAGTAGTGCTTGTATCAATTGGCTGCACTCATTGGTACTACGCTACTACGGCACGTCGAGGCGCGGAACAGGTCACAGAAGCCCTCTTCCGATACAAGGCGCAACATGGGGCATTCCCTTCGAACCTATATCAGGTTGGCATTGACGCACGGAGCCTAAAGAAGGAATGGATGCTTCATTACTCAATCACTAATGGCAAACCCGTACTGTTTTACGCAACAACATTCACCCCGTTTGAAACGTATTCGTATGACTTTTACAAAAGAGCGTGGCACTACAATCCAGACTAGCGTTCTTGGGAAATTGGACTTGGTAAAAGGAAAGGTGCTATGGAAAAAATGCAGAGAATCGAGGCCACTCAGATATGTTTTACGAGCGTAAAGCGGGATTGTTGGACGTTCACTGAACGCCCCCACAAATTATCTGCATCTTTTTTAAGAAGTTTGCACGTAGGTCGGAATCAGCCTCACTACCTCGCTCAAGTTTTGCCACATAGGAAGCGACCTCTTGTTCCAAGGCCTGATGAAACTTCACGCGATCAACAATTATCCCATTAGACGGATCGCCATTAGTTGCTTGAATCATTGTTGGCTGATCAGTCCGGATGAAGGTCTGTTTTTTTGTTTGCGCTTGATGCAAAAGACCGCAGCGCACATGGCCGTAAAAGGTCTCCGCAGTTTTTCGTGTGAAATGTTCCTTGAAATATTCGCTCCCCTTGAAGAAAAGCCAAAACTGTTTTTGATGGTCTTTGGGCGTTTCATCGAATCCTTGATAAAACTGGTTCAAGGTTTCAATGATAAGACAGTCAAGTGCCAGAATAGAGAACCCGGCAAACGGACCAATGGCTGTATCCTGTTCTATCAACTTTATCGGCTCAAAAAAACGACCATTAAAGCGGTCCTTGAAAATGCAAACCATCAGAGCCCAGTTGTCATTGGCCTTGGCTCTCAGCCAGTCACTGACCCGATATCTTGGCGAGATCAAAGGATCGTCGGGCACAAATGCGCTTGAGGTTTTCATTGGATTCGCTTGGCCGTACATTTAACATTTAAAGGTAGCGCCCCCTTTATCGCTCTTTATTCTTGGCATCTCTTTCTTTGAGATAGTTTGAATATATTTCCTGCCCAATACGATCCTCCGTAGTAATAACAGTATCCTTAGTTGCCTGTTTTACTATGTACTTTTCACGTAAAGTGGCTACATTTTTAATTGCAGTTGTATATGCGCTTAGGGTAGATGGTTTCTGCTCTTTAGGTTCATTAGGGTCTGACTGAGTATCCTCAGTAGTGGCTAGAGTTTGTTGCTTATTTTCTGTATTTAAAATATCTACAAGAGATGATTCATCTGTACGCTTTACATCTTCCTTGGCTATCGGAGGAACAGCGGTAACATTCCCCGAAGATTGGGGAGAAGGTAAAGGGTTGATGCGGGGAGCTACCGCAGGGCTATCTTTGTTTGCTTCAATGCGACTCATTTTTTCATTATCAAGTAGGCCATCACTTTTAGAAGTAACCGTGAAAGTATGAACCTGAGTAAAGGCATTATTACCAAATGGAACTTCACATTGAAGAACAATTAATGTGTTATTTTTAGCCGACCAAGTGCAACCATATTTGCCCAATCCATATGAGTCATAAATTGCAGTATTATCATTAAATATCAACAATTTATTATTATATTTTTCACTGTAATGGTTCCATTCTCCAACAGCAGAATGTTCCGCCAATTTGAGAAAATAAAAAGAGGCCAAGCCAGTAACGGCCACGGCTAGAAAACCATGTTTCCAATAGGCTGTATTTTTTATCATTGTTGTGTTCTCAGTAAGAATTTGTTGTGAATCTAGAGAAGCCAGGTTCGCTCAACCATCCTTGTCAGAAAAAACACGGAGCAGTTCCTGATCCATGGTTTTGTCCGACAATAACAGGGATCGCCTGTTTTTATGACAATTGAACCACTATAGGTCTTTGTTCTGGTTGTTACAAGCGGTGATGGATTTGCGGAAGCACCCGCCCTGCGTCACCGCCAGCGCAGCTCCGTAATCACCGGAAGATGGTCGGAGTCGAGTTCTGGACCAAGCGCGTGCGTGGCGGCTTGCAGCTTGTCTGAATACAAACACGCATCAATGGGTATGCCAAGGAACGATGAATACTGCGCTGTGGCGGCGGGCCATGTGGCGAGCAGTCCAAGGCCGCGCTGGCTGTCGCGCAATTGGGAGGTGCGCAGGAAGTCTCGAAACCAGGGAGACCATGGCGTGGTATTCAGGTCTCCCGCGACGATGGTCGGTGCCGATCCGCGCGCGGCTGCCATTGTGGCCAGCTTTTTCATATACTGATTTCGAAGTTCGGCCAGATCGCCGCTCACGGGCGGCGGCGGGTGTATCGCGTAGACCTGTAGCGGGACGGCCCATCCGGGTACGGTTATTTTTGCTGCCAGCGCCGGAAACGCCTCGCCGACGAGATCAAGCGCCTCGGCATCGGCCAGCGGGTATTTGCTCAGCAGGGCAATGCCGAATGGCCCGTCCTGCAGTTGCGTCAATGCGTAGGGGAAGTGTGACTTTATACGGTCTATGCCAGACTGGAAGGCGGGGCTAGCCTCCAACAGAATCACGACATCGACCTGTCCGGTATGCTGTTCCAGCCAGTCGAACACGCGCGCAGGGTTCTGTGCGGCGTTGAACTGAAACAGTCTCAGATTTGGCTTGCTGGCAGAAGCCTCAACGGTATGCGCATGGAGATAATAGTAGGGAGCAAGGGTAAACGAGAGCACGCAGAGCAGCGCAACCGATGCCGCGCCCCAGCGCTTGTCACCCGCCCACAACAACACGATAACTGCAAGCAGGGAGGCCGCCCAGTATTGGATAAAGAAATGCGAGAACAACTCGGCGAACCAATACCATGAGCCGGTATAGCCGATAAGGGCGCCGCTCCCTGTGAGCACCACCAGTATCCGCGCCCGCCCAGCCAAGGATGCCTGTAGCTTATCCGTTTCGACGCGACCCCGCAGAATCAACATTGGAGCCTAGGGAACAACAGGGAACAGCCCATTCTGAATCAAAAATACTAAAATTCCGAGGGCGCTTCGGCTTCCGGCTCCAGCTCAAGCGGAAAAATATCCTTGTAGCCCAAATAGATCGAGGCGTTCAGTACCGGCACCAGAATCAGCATGCCGAGGCCGAAGGGGATCATGGCGATCATCATCAGGATAAAGGCGATCACCCCGTAAACCAGAAACGGCCATATATTGCGCAGGCAGCCCACAAAGCTCAGCTTCATCGCGTCCATGGCCGTCATGTTGCGCAGCACCACCAGCGCCGGGGCGAACCAGTACGCCATCAGCAGCGGGATCAGGAGCGCAAGGGCGACCAGCAGGGCGACCAGCATCCCGCCCATCGCGCCCACCATCACCTCGGTCGGCTCCGCGCCCTGCATCTGGCCCAGCTCCGCAGAGCCGAGAATGGCGCCGCCGCCGGCCATCATCACCAGCCCCAGGATGGTGATCGAACCCACCAGGTACAGGCCGCCCACGGTGATGAGCTGACCGGTGTTGTGCTTGAATCCTGCGATCAGATAGCCCAGTTCGAGCTCTTCGCCGGCCTCCACGTCGCGGCAGGCCAGCATGAAGCCGGCGGTAAACACTGGCGCCAGCAGCGTCATCACCAGCGGCCCCACCACGGGAATGACGGAAACCACGATGACGATCAGGAAATAAACAACAAACAGCGCGATCCAGATCGGCGGATTCTTCCGGAACAGGGAGAAGCCGCCCACTATCCACTGCCAGCCCTGTCCGGCATCGACTTTACGCACTTCCATGTTTGATCCTTACAATAAATGGGGTAATTCCGACGGCGTCTCCACATGCCGCTGCAGGATACGGCGGAAATGGCCGGGATCCTTGGCGTGGGTGAGCTCGCCCGGGCGCGGAAAATGGAAATCGTAGAGGCGCGACAGCCAGAAGCGCAGCGCGCCGGCGCGCAGCATCGCCGGCCATGCCTGCTGCTCCGTCTCGGACAGCGGACGGGTCTGGTGATAGGCGCGCAGCATGGCCGCAGTCCGCTCGCTATCCAGCGAGCCATCCGCGGCAACACACCAATCGTTCACCGTAATCGCCAGGTCGTAGAGCCAGGCCCCGCTGCAGGCGTAGTAAAAATCGATCGCGCCGCTCAGGGTATCGTCCTTGAACAAGACATTATCGCGGAACAGGTCGCCGTGGATCACGCCGCGCGGCAGGTCCTCGAAGCGGATGCCGAACTGGTAACTAATTTCCCGGCTGAGCAACCCGCCGTCTTCGGCAGAAAGCCTGGGGCTAACCAGAGGCGCGGTCGCCTTCCACCAGGCCGGGCCGCGCGGGTTCGGCATTTCAGCCTTGTAGGAACGGCCGGCGAGGTGCATGTCGGCGAGCATTTCGCCCACCTGGCCGCAGTGGTGCGCATTCGGCTGCTCCAGCGACTTGCCCTCAAGACAGCTGACTATGCAGGCCGGCTTGCCGTTCAACTCGCCGAGAAAGCTGTTGTCCAGGCTGGCGATCGGACGCGGGCAGGGGATGCCGTGGGAGGCGAGATGGTCGAGCAGGTTGAGAAAAAACGGCAGCTCCTCGCGGCTGAGCTTCTCGAACAGGGTCAGCACGTAGCGCGCATGGCTGGTGGTGACGAAATAATTGGTGTTTTCGATGCCCGCGGAAATGCCCTGCAGGTCGACCAGGCTGCCGAGGGAGTAATTCTTCAGCCAGACGGCAAGTTCATCCCGGGAAACGGTAGTAAAAACGGACATGCTTCGACGATCAGGCTCCTAGAACCGGATCAGCACCCACTGCGGCACGCGCACGCCGGAGTCCAGGTTGTCCTGACGGGAGAATTGCCCGTCCCCCTTGTGGTCGACCAGGTAGTAGGACACGCCATGGGGCGGGGTGACTTTCAGCATGTACAGCTTGCCGCCGATGCGGTATTCCTCGACCTTTTCCTCGCCGCGCTTGATGATAGTCACCTGAGGCTCGAAAGCCTGGTCGGGTTCCATGCCGGCGGGCGCCGGCGGGGGCTCGGGGATCGGCTGCAGGTCCTTGGGCAGGGTTTTGGCGTCCTCCGCATAGGCGGGCAGGGTCAGGGCAATCAGCAATAGGGCGATCAGGGCGCGCATGTTATTTTCCTTAAAACGGAAGGCCATTATACATTACAGGCTGAGCAGCATTTCCCGCTCGGCGGCGGAGGGCTCGAAACCGCGGGTTTCATAGTACTTGAAGATCGCGTCCACCACGTCCTTGGGCTCGTCGATCAACTGGATCAGGTCCAAGTCGTCCGCATTGATCGTTCCCTCCCTGACCAGGGTATCCCTGAACCAGTCCACCAGACCGCGCCAGTAGGGCTCATGCACCAGGATGATCGGGATCTTGCGGGTCTTGCCGGTCTGCACCAGGGTCAGCGCCTCCATCAGCTCGTCCAGGGTACCGAAGCCGCCCGGCATTACGACGTAGGCCGTGGCGAACTTGACGAACATCACCTTGCGCGCAAAAAAATGGCGGAAGGTCTGGCTGATGTTCTGGTAGAGGTTGATATGCTGCTCGAATGGCAGCTGGATGTTCAGGCCGATGCTGGGAGATTTGCCGAAAAAGGCGCCCTTGTTGGCCGCCTCCATGATGCCCGGGCCGCCGCCGGAAATCACGCTGAAGCCGGCATCGGACAAGAGCCGGGAAATTTCCTCGGTCAGCTTGTAATAATGATGATCGACGGCGGTGCGGGCGCTGCCGAAAATGCTTACCGCGGGACGGATGCAACTCAGGCGCTCCGTCGCCTCGACGAATTCTGCCATAATCTCGAACACGCGCCAGGATTCCCTGGCGGAATAGGCGTACGAGGCAACATCCGTGCCCTGCATTTTCGGAATTTTTTCTGAGCCGTTCATAAAGGTTTAACCGCAATATGGAAACTAAAACGCTGCTGCTGGTGGACGGATCATCTTACCTGTACCGCGCTTTTCACGCGCTGCCGGATCTGCGCAACCGCCACAACGAGCCGACCGGCGCGATTTACGGCGTGCTCAACATGCTGCGCCGCCTGCACAAGGATTATAGCGCCGATTACAGCGCCTGTGTGTTCGACGCCAAAGGGAAAACCTTCCGCGACGATCTCTACCCGCAATACAAAGCCCACCGCCCGTCGATGCCGGACGACCTGGCGCGCCAGATCGAGCCGCTGCACGAGGCGATCCGCGCCATGGGCTGGCCGCTGCTGATGGTGGACGGGGTGGAGGCCGACGACGTTATCGGCACCCTGGCCGAACTGGCTTGGAAACAGGGCATCCGCACCGTGATCTCGACCGGCGACAAGGACATGGCGCAGCTGGTCAATCCGCACGTCACGCTGGTCAACACCATGAGCAACGAGAAGCTCGACGAGGCCGGGGTCTTGACCAAGTTCGGCGTGCCCGCCGCGCGCATCATCGACTACCTTGCCCTGGTCGGCGACGCCGTGGACGGCGTGCCGGGCGTGGACAAGGTCGGCCCGAAGACCGCGGTCAAATGGCTGGCCCAGTACGGTTCGCTCGACAACCTGATCGCCCATGCCGACGAGGTCGGCGGCGTGGTCGGCGAAAACCTGCGCAACACCCTGGACTGGCTGCCCAAGGGCAGGGAGCTCCTCACCATCAAATGCGACGTGGCGCTGCCGGTCACCCTGCAAGAGCTTGGCCCGCAACCTCAGGATACGCCCAAGCTGATCGAACTGTTCGAGCGCTGCGAGTTCAAGACCTGGCTGCGCGAGGCGGTCGATGCCGGCACGCAAAGCGGCGCGACTGTCGAACGGCCGCCGAAGCGGGAAGCGAGTTATGAAACGGTATCAACCGAAACCCAACTGTCGGCCTGGATAGCCCGCCTGGAGCACGCCGAGCTGATTTCGGTCGATACCGAAACCACCAGCCTCGATCCGCTGGCGGCAAAAATCGTCGGCATCTCCCTGGCGCTGGAGCCGCACCATGCCGCCTACATCCCGCTCGCCCACCACTACGCCGGCGTTCCGCAGCAGCTCGACCGGGAAGCGGTGCTGGCCCGGCTCAAGCCTCTGCTGGAAAGCAAGGCCCGGCCCAAGCTCGGGCAGAACCTCAAGTACGACAAGCACGTGTTCGCCAACCACGGCATCATTCTCGACGGCATCGTCCACGACACCCTGCTGCAATCCTACGTGCTGGAAAGCCACAAGCCGCACGACATGGATTCCATGGCTCTGCGCCACCTCGGCGCCAAGACCATCACCTATGCCGAGGTCGCCGGCAAGGGCGCAAAGCAGATCGGCTTCGACCAGGTCGACATCGAAACCGCCACCCGCTATGCGGCGGAGGATGCTGACATCACCCTGCAACTGCACCAGGCCCTGTTCCCGCAGATCGAGTCCGACGCCAAGCTGGACTTCGTTTACCGCAACATCGAGATGCCCCTGCTCGACGTGCTGTTCACCATGGAGCGCAACGGCGTGCTGCTGGATACCCAACTCCTCGCCCAGCAAAGCCACGAGCTCGGCACCAGCATGCTGCGGCTGGAGAAGGAGGCGCACCAGCTCGCTGGCCAGCCGTTCAACCTCAACTCCCCCAAGCAGATCCAGGAAATCCTGTTCGACCAGCTGAAATTGCCGGTGAAGAAGAAAACCCCCAGCGGCACCCCCTCCACCGACGAGGACGTGCTGCAGGAGCTGGCCCTGGATTACCCGCTGCCGAAATTGCTGCTCGAATACCGCGGCGTGGCCAAACTCAAGTCCACCTACACCGACAAGCTGCCGCGCATGGTCGACCCACAAACCGGCCGCGTCCACACCAGCTACAACCAGGCGGTGGCGGTGACCGGACGGCTGGCGAGTTCCGACCCCAACCTGCAGAACATCCCGGTGCGCACCCAGGAAGGGCGGCGCATCCGCGAGGCCTTCATCGCCCCGCCGGGCAGCCGCATCATCGCCGCCGACTACTCGCAGATCGAGCTCAGGATCATGGCCCACCTGTCGGGCGACGAAAGCCTGCTCAAGGCCTTCGCCGCCGGCGAGGACATCCACCGCGCCACCGCCTCGGAAGTCTTCGGCGTAACGCCGGCGGAAGTCAGCAGCGAACAGCGCCGCTACGCCAAGGTGATCAACTTCGGACTGATCTACGGCATGTCCGCCTTCGGCCTGGCCTCGCAGCTGGGCATCGAGCGCAACGCCGCCCAGGCCTACATGGAACGCTACTTCGCCCGCTATCCCGGCGTGGCCAGATACATGGAGCGCACCCGTGAAGCCGCCAAGGCGCAGGGCTATGTTGAAACCGTGTTCGGCCGCAGGCTATGGCTGCCGGAAATCGGCGGCGCCAATGGCATGCGCCGCCAAGCCGCCGAGCGCGCCGCGATCAACGCGCCGATGCAGGGCACCGCCGCCGACCTGATCAAGCTCGCCATGATCGCAGTGCAGGGCTGGCTGGAACAGAACCGCATGCAGAGCCTGATCATCATGCAGGTGCACGACGAGCTGGTGCTGGAAGTGCCCGATGCCGAGCTGGAAACCGTCAAGCGCGAACTGCCCGGGCTGATGTGCGGCGTGGCAAGGCTGGACGTGCCGCTGGAAGTGGATGTGGGAGTGGGACCAAACTGGGAGCAGGCGCACTGAAACTTACTGAAACAGACTCTAACACCATGACGATTGGGTCGCGGCGCCGCGAAAAAACTGGCAAACCGCCCCCAAAACCCAATTACAAGGGTGCCACCCCGCGCAAAACGAACCTTGCGAGACCGGGTAAGAGTGCTATTATTAATACTCTTAAATTAAATGTCGGGGGACATTATGACGCACATAATCCTGGCGGAAACGACCGCGAGCGTTTCTGAATTAAAGAAAAACCCCATGGGAACCGTTGCAGCGGGTGACGGATTCCCCGTAGCAATCCTCAACCGGAACGAGACGGCTTTCTATTGTGTCCCGGCGAAAGCCTACGAGGCGCTTATGGACAGGCTGGAAGACATCGAACTGAATGCGATTGCCGATGCGCGTTCGGGCCAGGCGGAAATCAAGGTCGAACTCAGTGAGCTATAGCCTCGTCTTCAAGGAGGAAGCCTTTAAAGAGTGGGGAAAACTCGACAGCAATGTGCGCGAGCAGTTCAAGAAAAAGCTGGAAGAGCGCTTGCTGAATCCGCGCATTCCCGCATCGAAACTGTCAGGCCACAACGACAGATTCAAAATCAAACTCAGGGGTGTCGGTTATCGTCTGGTTTATGAAGTCCGCGATAACGAATTGATCGTTGTTGTTGTCGCCGTTGGAAAACGCGAGCGCAACGCCGTTTACAAAGCCGCCGCGAAGCGGTGAAGCCAGAACCTCAGGGTCTTGCAATCATGCGCAATGTGTCAATGCAAAACCTGACCCCGCGACTCCAGTTGTGGCTAATACGCATGGTGTAATCTGGGATGAGAATGCAAAGGGGAGCGTTATGGCCGCTAGGATAATGTATGAAATAGAAGTACGTCACAACGGATTAAGTAAATATCGGCATATTCGTGGCTCTGATCCCTATGTCGTCCAACAAAAGGCTGAGGCGCAAAAACAGGCTTGGGACGAGATGTGGGAAAAGAAGCTGGATGCTGAACAAAAGTCGAGTAAACGCGAGCAAGCTGCACAGGAAAAAGAGTCGCTAAAGCAACTAGCTGTAGAAAAAACCGTGGAAGCGGAAGCGATACTGGAATCTTTGCGAAATACGCTTCAACACACCCTCTCCATCAACGATGCAATCGACTGGGAAAAACTGAAGGACAGTAAGCCTTTTCACAATGCCTATCCAACTAAGCCGCAGGTAAAATGCCCCGAGCCGGAGAAAATTGCGCCGGAACCAATGAAAGGCGGCCAGAAATATCAGCCCATCCTCGGTTTCTGGGGAAGTATTATTCCATCGATTCGCCGGAATCGTGAGGAGACTGCTACACAGTTATTCGTGCAGGATCACAGCGCATGGGCCGCCGCTAAAGAAAACGCCGAGAAGCGCAACGCTGCGAGCTTGAAGGCACATGAAGTTCGGCTGGCAAAAAACGATGAAGATCATCAAATGGCGGTACAAAAATATGAGGCGGAGAAGGCCCGGTATTTGGCAGATCAGAATAATCGTAATGGCGCGATAGCGGCTAAAAAAGCTGAGTACCTCGCAGGAGGCCAAGGCGCAGTAATTGATTACTGCGAAATGGTGCTAACAAATTCTCTCTATCCAGACTCTTTTCCTCAAGAGTTTGACCTTGAATATTTGCCTGATACGAGGATGCTCCTTGTGGAATATGCTTTGCCTTCACGCGAGCAGATTCCATCATTAAAAGAAGAAAAATACATCCAGGCCAGAAACGAACTCAAGGATGTCTACCTGTCGGACAAAGAGCTTGATGCGATCTACGATGATGTGATTTACCAAATAACATTGCGCAGCCTGCATGAGCTTTTTGAAGCCGATATAGCGAATGCGCTCGACGCAATTATATTTAATGGACTGGTGACTTCTATAAACAAATCGAGCGGTAACGCGGTGACCACCTGCATTCTCTCTATACAAGCCCGCAAACAGGAATTCACGGCCATTAACCTGGCAAACGTGGATCCGAAGGCTTGTTTTAAATCGCTTAAGGGCGTGGGTAGTAGCAAGCTTCACAGCATAACCGCAGTGCCTCCAATCTTAACTATCAGCAAGGAAGATAGACGATTTATTGATGGATATGGAGTTGCCGATTCATTGGATGATTCGACCAATTTGGCGGCAATGGATTGGGAAGATTTCGAGCACCTCATCCGAGAGCTATTCGAGAAAGAATTCAAACAGAGCGGCGGCGAAGTAAAAGTCACCCAGGCAAGTCGAGATGGCGGTGTAGATGCTGTAGCATTTGATCCAGATCCGATTCGAGGCGGCAAGATCGTTATTCAGGCAAAGCGCTATTCAAACACTGTCGGCGTCTCGGCAGTGCGCGACCTGTATGGAACCGTAATGAATGAAGGTGCAACAAAAGGAATCCTCGTTACGACAGCTAACTACGGGCCTGACGCTTATGAATTCGCTAAGGGGAAGCCCCTCACGCTGTTGAATGGAGCCAACCTTCTGCATTTGCTTGAAAAGCATGGCCACAGGGCAAAAATAGACCTAAAAGAAGCGAAAGCTCTTGCTGCTAACATGGTGTAAGCCAGTAGCCTACCCGCCCAGCAGCCCGCTCTGGGCAATCCCGTCGAACATGAACTGTACCGCCAGGGCGGACAGCAGGATGCCGAGAATCCGGTTGATCACCTGCGTGCCCGTCACGCCAAGGAAGCGGTGGATCTGGCTGGCGGTCAGCATGGCAACGAAGGTGGCCAGCATGATGACGAGAAGGGCAGCCAGGACGGCCAACTGATGCGCGACCCGCCCCTCGGCATTCGCCATCATCAGGATGGCCGCCCCGATGGCGCCGGGGCCGGCAATCAGGGGGGTGGCGAGCGGGAACACGGCGATGTCACGCTTGTGTTCGGCCTCTCTATCCTCCTCGTCCGTTGTCGAGGTGGCGCCCGAGGAGCGGGCAAACACCATATCGATGCTGATCAACAGCAGCAATACCCCGCCAGCCGTCCTCAGCGCCGCCAGAGAAATACCCAGGCTGGCCAGCAGAAACTTGCCGAGCAGCGCAAAAACCAGCAGGATCACCGTGGCGATCACGATCCCGCGGATAGCGATGGAACGCCGCTCCGAAGGGGTGGCTGTTGCCGTCAAGGCGGCGAACATCGCTGCCACATCTATCGGAGCGACCGTTGCAAAGAAAGTTGCCAGGGCAATGCCCGCTGTCTCGTACATGTCACTCTCAAAAGTTGAAGAATGTCTTGAAGCTTACTTTTAGATATGTATTATTGATTCGTCCGATTACAATATCCTATCCACAGGGAAACCGGGAATAATTTGGGGCAGGGCTTTGGTCTCCCATGGCGGACCTGAACCGTTCGCCCCAGCCAAAACAAACGGGTATGCCTTCAAAGTCCAAATACCAGGAGCGCCTTTCCTCGGCCGGGGTTGTTTTCTGCCTGCTGCTGAGCGCTGCGGCATCCGCCTCCGAACCGCAGGCTGCCGCCCCGGAGCAGGTATTCCTGTCGGAGATGCCCCTGGTTCTGACCCCCTCCCGCCTGCCCCAACCCCTGAACGAAGCGCCCGCCGCGGTGACCGTCATCGACCGCGAACTGATAAAAGCCACCGGCTACCGCGACCTCGCCCGGCTGCTGCGGCTGGTGCCCGGCATGCAGATCGGCCAGGAACGGGGTAATTCGCAATGGGTTTCCTACCACGGCATGGGCAACGATTTCCCGTCCTGGATGCAGGTGCTGGTGGACGGCCGTTCGGTTTACTCGCCCAGCAGCTTCGGTGGGGTGGACTGGGCCGGCCTGCCGGTCAGCATCGACGAAATCGAGCGCATCGAGGTCGTGCGCGGCACCCATTCGGTGGCCTACGGCGCCAATGCCTTCCTCGGCGTGATCAACATCATCACCCGCCACAGCGCCGACGCGCCCGGCATGAAAGCGGCCGCCGGCATCGGCAACGCCGGAATCCGCGACCTGAACCTGGAGCTGGGCGGCGCCGCCGAGCAGGGCAGCCTGCGCCTGAATGCCGGGGTCAGGCAGGATGACGGCTTTGCCGGACTGCACGACGGGCAGACCTTCAAAATCGCCTCCCTGCGCGCGGACCGGCGGATCAGCGACAACGACGAGCTGATGTTCCGGCTGGCCGCCAACAGCGGCACGCGCGAGCTGGGCTACCCGGATTCCATCTACGGCAACAATGCCGAACGCGGCTCGGACAGCCTCAACGCCACCCTGCACCTGCAGTGGCGGCATACTCCCAGGCCCGACGAGGAATGGCTGCTGCACTACTACCGCAACCAAGACCGGGCCACCGAGGAATGGATGGCCTCCGCCACAGTGCCCGGACTGGGCACCGCCAACGTGCCCCTCGACCGCAACCGCAGCAGCGTGCGCGACAACCTGGAACTGCAGCATCGCCAAGCATTGTCGGAGTCGCTGGGCTCGCTGTGGGGGCTGGAACTGCGCCACGACCAGATCGACTCGCCTTTCCTGTATTACGGCGCCGCGCACCAGCAATCCGACATGGCCCGCCTGTTCGGCCAGCTGGACTGGCGCTTCCGGCCGGACTGGATGCTCAATGCCAGCCTGCTGGCGGAAAAATTCGGCGGCGACAGCCCGCACTTCTCGCCGCGCCTGTTCGCCAACTGGCAGCTCGGCCCGCAGGATACGCTGCGCCTCGGCTACGCCCGCGCCTGGCGACAGCCCGATCTATTCGAGCGCAACGGAGATGTGCGCGCCATCTACCAGGGCACCCTGCTGGTCCAGCCCTACCTGCCCAATCCGGACCTGCAGGCAACCCGCATGGACAGCCTGGAAATCGGCTACCTCGGCCGGTTCCAGCCCTGGAACACGCAGCTGGACCTGCGCCTGTTCAACGAGCGCATCGAAAATTACATCACCCGCGTCTCCCACCCCGAATATGTCGCGCCGCTGCTGGCCGGAACGCTGCCCTCGGCGCGCTACGAGAACCTGGCCGCCCCGGTTACCCTGCGCGGGCTGGAATACCAGATCGACAGCCGACCGGCTACCGGCACCCGGCTGCTGTTCAATCACAGCCTGATCGGACGCCACAGCAGCGACAGCGCCGTGACCCGGCTGACCGCCCCGTATACCGCCAGCCTGAGCTGGATCCAGGACTGGAGCAGCCGCTGGGCCAGCACCCTGACCCTGCTGCGGATGGGCCCGCTGGCCGGCGGCAGCGGCTTTGTGTCGGACTACCAGTACACCTCCAGCCCCTACACCACGCTGGACGCGCGCCTTGCCCACCATATCAAGGCCGCGGGCACCCCGCTGGAAATCGCCCTCACCGCCACCAACCTCGGCGGCCGCCACCAGGAAATCGCCGACCGCTCCGAGCAGGTTCTGCATGGCAGCGCTGCAGCCAACCGGACTTCGCCCATGCTCTGGCTGACCTTTACCCTTCACCCCAAATAAACGGATCGCTTCCTGTGGTTTTCCTTGAGCTAATCGCTTTCCCGGCACCCTGTTTGGGATTACAATACCGCCCTTCCCGCTCAAAAAACAAGCAATGAAAATCGGCCCCTATTCACTGAATAGCAATTTGGTCGTTGCCCCCATGGCAGGGGTGACTGACCGTCCTTTCCGCAAGCTGTGCCGCAGCTTCGGCGCGGGACTTGCCGTTTCGGAGATGGTCGCCTCCAATTCCCTGCTCTACGGCAGCGAGAAGACCAAGCGCCGAGCCGACAACGTGGGGGAATCCGAGCCGGTTTCGGTACAGATCGTCGGCGCCGATCCGGCGATGCTGGCGGAAGCGGCGAAATACAATGCGGATCGCGGCGCCCAGATCATCGACATCAACATGGGCTGCCCGGCGAAGAAGATCTGCAACGTCATGGCCGGATCAGCGCTGCTGCAGAACGAACCTCTGGTGGCGCGCATCCTGGAAGCGGTGGTGAAAGCGGTGGATGTGCCGGTGACCCTGAAGATCCGCACCGGCTGGGACAGGAACAACCGCAACGCAATCAGCGTGGCACGCATCGCCGAGGCCTCCGGCATCCAGGCGCTGGCCATCCATGGCCGCACCCGCGCCTGCGGCTACAGCGGAGAGGCCGAGTACGACACCATCGCCGCAGTCAAGGCTGAAATTCATATCCCGGTGATCGCCAACGGCGATATCACCACGCCGCAAAAAGCCAAATTCGTGCTCGATTACACCCGTGCCGACGCCGTCATGATCGGTCGCGCGGCTCAGGGTCGGCCGTGGATCTTCCGCGACATCGCCCATTACCTGAAAACCGGCGAGTTGCTGCCGCACCCCGATGTGGCGGAGACCCACGGCCTGCTGAACAGCCACCTGCACGAGCTATACGCCTTCTACGGCGAACACACCGGCGTGCGCATGGCGCGCAAGCACATTGCCTGGTACACCCGGGGCCTGCCGGATTCCGCCGGGTTCCGCCATGCCATGAACCAGTTGCAATCCACCCGCGAGCAGCTTGATTCCGTCGAGCGCTTCTTTGCCGAATCGACAGCACATACTTATATGATGGAAAACGAGATGGCAGCATGATCAACGATAACGAAATTTCAGCCTGTGTGCGCAAGGCTTTGGATGGCTATTTCAAGGATCTGGACGGGGAAAAGCCCAGCGCCATCTATGAAATGGTGGTCGGATGCGTGGAGAAGCCGCTGCTGCAGGTAATCCTCGACCACGCCCAAGGCAACCAGACCCGCGCCGCCGAAATCCTCGGCCTGAACCGCAACACCCTGCGCAAGAAAATGAAAACCCACGGTATCAAATAGAGATAAACATGACCAAAATCAGCCGCGCCCTCATTAGCGTTTCCGACAAAACCGGCGTACTCGAATTCGCCCAGACCCTGCGCCAGTTCGACGTGGAAATCCTTTCCACCGGCGGCACCGCGAAAATGCTCGCTGACGCCGGCGTGGCGGTCACCGAAGTGGGCGATTACACCGGCTTCCCGGAAATGCTCGACGGCCGGGTCAAGACTTTGCACCCGAAAGTGCATGGCGGCATCCTGTTCCGGCGCGACCTGCCAGCCCATGTATCGGCTGCGGCCGCTGCCGGCATCCCGCCGATCGACCTGGTGGTGGTGAACCTTTACCCGTTCCGCGCAACCATCGCCAAGCCCGACTGCTCGCTGGAAGACGCGATCGAGAACATCGACATCGGCGGCCCGACCATGGTGCGCGCCGCCGCCAAGAACCACCGCGACGTGGCGGTGGTGACCGACCCGGCCGACTACGCCGCACTGGCAGCCGAACTGCTGGCCAATGGCGGGGCGCTCAGCAGCGAAACCAAATTCAGGCTGGCGGTGAAGGCTTTCTCCCACACCGCCGAGTACGACGGCGCGATCAGCAACTACCTGACCGCCATCGCGCCGGACGGCAGCAGGCAGCAGTTCCCGGAACGGCTCAATTTCCAGTTCGCCAAGGCCCAGGCCATGCGCTACGGCGAAAACCCGCACCAGCAGGCCGCGTTCTACGTCGCCGCCGGCGAAAAGGAGGCGAGCATCGCCACCGCCCGCCAGCTGCAGGGCAAGGAGCTGTCCTACAACAACATCGGCGATGCCGATGCCGCACTGGAATGCGTCAAGCAGTTCGACGAGGCGCCGTCCTGCGTCATCGTCAAGCACGCCAATCCCTGCGGCGTTGCCTACGGCGCCAACCTGCTCGAAGCCTATGACCGCGCCTACAAGACCGACCCCGAATCCGCCTTCGGCGGCATCATCGCCGTCAACGGCGAACTGGATGCCGCAACCGCACAGGCCATTGTCGAACGCCAGTTCGTCGAAGTCATCATCGCCCCCAGGGTTTCGGCAGCGGCCAGCGAAATTGTGGCGGCGAAAAAGAACGTGCGCCTGCTGGAATGCGGCCAATGGTCGAAAGAACCGGCCCAGCGCCTGGATTTCAAGCGCGTCGTCGGCGGCCTGCTGGTACAGGGTGCCGACCTAGCGCTGTATAACGAACTCAAGGTGGTCACCAAGCGTGCGCCGACCGAAGCCGAGATGGCCGATCTGCTGTTTGCCTGGCGCGTGGCCAAGTTCGTCAAATCCAACGCCATCGTCTATGCCAAGGGCAAGATGACCATCGGCGTCGGCGCCGGTCAGATGAGCCGGATCAATTCCGCGCGCATCGCCGCCATCAAGGCCGAGCATGCCGGCCTGCAGGTCAGCGGTTCGGTGATGGCCTCCGACGCCTTCTTCCCGTTCCGCGACGGCATCGATTCGGCCGCCCAGTCCGGCATCGTCGCCGTGATCCAGCCCGGCGGCTCGATGCGCGACGAGGAGGTGATCGCCGCTGCGGACGAGCACGGCATGGCGATGGTGTTCACCGGGATGAGGCACTTTAGGCATTAAGCTTGAACCGCGGAGGACGCGGAGGACGCAGAGGTTTTGAACCGTTTTCGGTTTTCCTCCGCGTCCTCCGCGTCCTCCGCGGTGAAACGGGGTTTTAAAACATGAAAATATTAGTCATCGGCAGCGGCGGACGTGAGCACGCGCTCGCCTGGAAACTGGCGCAGAGCCCGCGCTCGACCAGGATCTTCGTCGCGCCCGGCAACGCCGGCACCGAACTCGAGCCGGACCTGACCAACGTCGCCATCACTGCGATTCCCGAGCTGCTTGAATTCGCCAAACAGGAAAAGGTCGCCTTTACCGTGGTCGGCCCGGAAGCACCGCTGGCCGCCGGCATCGTCGACGTCTTCCGTGCCGAAGGGCTGAAAATCTTCGGCCCGACCCGGTTCGCGGCGCAGCTGGAAAGCTCCAAGGATTTCGCCAAGGCATTCATGGTGCGCCACGGCATCCCCACCGCGGCTTACGCCACTTTCACCGATGCCGCCCAGGCCCACACCTACATCGACCGGCAGGGCGCCCCCATCGTGATCAAGGCCGACGGACTGGCTGCGGGCAAGGGCGTGGTGGTGGCTCAGGACCTGAACGAAGCGCACGCCGCCGTGGACATGATGCTGGAGGGCAACAAACTTGGCAGCGCCGGCGCCCGGGTGGTGATCGAGGAATGCCTGCTCGGCGAGGAAGCCAGCTTCATCGTCATGGCCGACGGCAAGCATGTGCTGCCGCTCGCCACCAGCCAGGACCACAAGCGCCTGCTGGACGGGGACCAGGGCCCCAACACCGGCGGCATGGGCGCCTATTCGCCGGCCCCGGTGGTCACCCCGGCAATGCACGCGCGCGTAATGCGCGAAGTGATCGACCCGGTGATGCAGGGCATGGCGCAGGAGGGCGAACTGTTCACCGGTTTTCTCTACGCCGGCCTGATGATAGCCGCTGACGGCAATCTCAAGGTGCTGGAATTCAACTGCCGCATGGGCGACCCGGAGACCCAGCCGATCATGCTGCGCCTGAAGAGCGATTTTCTTACCCTGGCGGAGCACGCCGTCAACGGCACGCTTGACCAGGCCGAAGCGGAGTGGGACCGCCGCGCCGCGCTGGGCGTGGTGATGGCTGCCGCCGGCTACCCCGACGACCCGCGCAAGGGCGACGTGATCAACGGCCTGCCGCCGTTCACCGACCTGCTGGAAGAAACCCCGCGCGACTATCACGTATTCCATGCCGGCACCGCCATGAAAGACGGCAAGGTCGTCACCAGCGGCGGCCGCGTGCTGTGCGTCACCGCGCTGGGCGACAAGGTGCAGCTGGCGCAGCGGCGCGCTTACGAGATTGCCGAGCAGATCAAGTTCGACGGCTGCCAGATGCGGCATGACATCGGCTATCGGGCGATTAAAAAATAATGTTTCTCCACGGATGAACACTGATTGCCACGGATTAACCCTCGTAACTGGGTTCTATTAATTAATCTGTGTAAATCCGTGTTCATCCGTGGCTGACAATTTTAGGAGAACAATCATGTCACCGTTCGTTGCCATCCTGATGGGCTCGGATTCCGACCTGCCCGTGATGAAATCCACCCTCGATACCCTGGCCGCTTTTGGCGTGCCCTATGAGGCCAGAATTTCCTCCGCCCACCGCACCCCGGCTGCCACGGCGGAATATGTGACGGATGCGGACCGGCGCGGCTGCGCCGTGTTCATCGCCGCCGCCGGCCTGGCCGCGCACCTGGCGGGCGCAGTGGCCGCTCACACCATCCGACCGGTCATCGGCGTGCCGATGGAAGGCGGACCGCTCAACGGCTTCGACGCGCTGCTCTCCACCGTGCAGATGCCGGGCGGCATTCCGGTCGCCTCGGTCGCCATCGGCAAGGCCGGCGCCCAAAACGCCGCCTACCTCGCCATCCAGATCCTGGCGCTGCAGGACAGCGGCCTGGCGCAGCGCCTGAAAGACGACCGCGCCCGCACTGCCGAGCAGATCGCCGCCAAGAACCGGGAGCTGCAAGCCTCGCTGTAGGAGCGGCGCCCTCGGCGCGATTTTCAGCCGCATATCGCGCCGAGGCGGCGCTCCTACAAAATCATCTCTTCATCGAGAAACGGACTAATGCCTTATTCCGCCGCCCTGATCCGGAAAGTGCGCGCGCACCTTAGGGGTGGCGGAATCATCGCCTATGCCACCGAATCCTGCTATGGCCTGGGCTGCGACCCACGCAACGCCCGCGCCGTGCGCCGCCTGCTCAAAATCAAGGGTCGGCCGCAGTCCAAGGGACTGATCCTGATCGCCGACCGCTACACCCGCCTGCGGCGCTACGTGCTGCCACCCACGGATGAGCAAACGAAACAACTCGACCAGACTTGGCCGGGGCCGCATACCTGGCTGATGCCCGCTTCCCGCCACACGCCGCACTGGCTACGCGGCCGGCATGAAAGCATTGCCGTGAGAGTGACCGCACACCCCGATGCCGCCGAATTGTGCCGGGCACTCGGCACGGCCCTGGTTTCGACCAGCGCCAACCGCGCCGGGCTGAAGCCGTTAAAAACCCACTCTGCCTGCGTCAAAGCCTTCGGCCAGAATGTTCTGGTACTGCCGGGCAAGGTCGGCACCCGTAAAACCCCCTCCACTATCCAGCACCTGCTTACCGGCAGGATTATCCGCCCATGAACATGAACCGCGACGCCGTCAAAATCTATCTCACCGATTTGCAGGAACGCATCGTCACCCTGCTGGAGCAGACCGATGGCAACGCCTTCCTGCGCGATGCCTGGCAGCGCCCGGAAGGCGGGGAAGGCTTGAGCTGCGTGATCGAGGAAGGCAAGGTATTCGAGCGTGGCGGAGTCAATTTCTCCCACGTGCGCGGGCAAAAGCTGCCCGCCAGCGCCACGGCCAAACGACCCGACCTGGCCGGATGCGGCTTCGAGGCGATGGGGCTGTCGCTGGTGCTGCATCCGCTCAATCCTTATATCCCCACCACTCACCTCAACCTGCGCTTCTTCTGCGCGCAACCTCCCGGCGCTGAGCCGGTGTGGTGGTTCGGCGGCGGCATGGACCTGACGCCCTATTACGGTTTCGCCGAGGACAGCGTGCATTTCCACCGCACCTGCCGTGATGCGCTGGCACCGTTCGGCGCGGAATATCACCCCCGCTTCAAGCAAGGGTGCGACGAATACTTTTACCTCAAGCACCGCAGCGAGCCGCGCGGCATAGGCGGGATATTCTTCGACGACTTTCATGAGCGGGATTTCGATTTCAGTTTCGGCCTGACGCAGAGCGTCGGCGAGCACTTCCTCGCCGCCTACCTGCCCATAATGCAGCGCCGCAGCGCCACACCCTACGGCGAACGCGAGCGGGACTTCCAGGCCTATCGCCGCGGCCGTTATGTCGAATTCAACCTGGTCTGGGACCGCGGCACCCTGTTCGGCCTGCAATCGGGGGGGCGCACCGAGTCCATCCTTATGTCGCTACCGCCCATCGTCAAATGGCGCTATGACTGGCAGCCGGAAAAGGGATCGGAAGAGGACCGGCTGTACCAGGAGTTTCTGGTGGCGAAGGATTGGCTAAAATAATAAGGGCACCTCTAAAAATTTAGAGTTCGCCCAAATGCAAGGCGCGGAAAAAATTTCGCCGCGCAGCATATGGCTGATATGTAAGTAAGAAATTTTTTCCGCAACGCGGCAGTTGGGATGAAATCTGGATTTTTAGAGATGCCCGTAAGCTATTCACCCAGGTAGGCGTGTCTCACCTGCGGGTCATCGAGCAGGGTGGCGGCAGCGCCGCTCAGGACAACACGGCCACTTTCCATGACATAACCGCGGTGGCTGATCTGGAGCGCGAGTTTGGCGTTCTGCTCGACCAGAAGGATAGTCACGCCCTCGGCGGAAATCATGCTGATGGTCTCGAAAATCTTCTGTACCATGAGCGGCGCCAGACCCATGCTGGGTTCGTCGAGCAGCAGGAGTCGGGGACGGCCCATCAGGGCGCGACTGATGGCCAGCATCTGCTGTTCTCCACCGGACAGGGTACCCGCCTGCTGACGACGGCGTTCGGCAAGACGGGGGAAAAGGCCGTAGGCCCGCTCCACGTCCTGTCGGATCGCCGAATTATCGTGCCGCAGATACGCGCCCATCAGCAGGTTTTCTTCCACCGTCATGCGCAAAAAAATGCCGCGCCCTTCCGGAACCAGGGAAATGCCGTGCCGCATCAGTTCGTGCGAGGGCAGATGGATAACCGCCTGAGACTCGAAGCGCACGCTGCCTGCCGTTGGGCGCAGCAGGCCCACCAGCGTCCTGAGGGTGGTACTCTTGCCGGCGCCGTTGGCGCCGATCAGGCACACCAGCTCGCCGGCACCCACTTCCAGATCGATGCCCTTGACCGCGCGGATGCCGCCGTAGCCCACTTCCAGTCCCCGAACTTCAAGCAGGCTCATGTCAGCGGCCCGCCCAGATAGGCTTCGATCACCGCCGGATTGCGCTGCACCTCGGCAGGACTGCCCTCGGCAATTTTCTTTCCATAGTCCAGCACCGTCACCCGGTCGCACAGGCCCATCACCAGCTTCATGTCATGCTCGATCAGCAGCAGTGTGACACCATCATCGCGGATAGTGCGCAGCAACACCATCAGATCACCGGTCTCGGACGGGTTCATGCCCGCCGCGGGCTCATCCAGCGCCAGCAGCAGGGGATCGGTGGCCAGCGCACGGGCGATTTCCAGCCGCCGCTGGTCGCCGTAAGAAAGGTGCTTGGCCAGCGCACGGCCATGTTTTTCGATGCCAACATAGGCGAGCAGTTCGTGCGCGCGCCGAGAGATCGCCGCCTCTTCGGCACGGGTACTGGCACAACGCAGCACCGCGCCGAGCAGACCGGCCCGGGTGCGCACGTGGCGGCCTGCCATGACGTTTTCCAGGGCGGTCATGTTGGCGAAAAGCCGGATGTTCTGAAAGGTGCGGGCAAGCCCCCGCTGCGCCACCTGATGGGGCTTGAGCCGGGTCAGCGGCGCGCCGTTGAAGGTCAGTTCACCCTCGTCCAACTCGTAGAGGCCGGTGAGGACGTTGAACAACGTGGTCTTGCCTGCGCCATTGGGGCCGATCAGCCCGAAGATCTCGCTGCGCCGGATGGAGAAGGAGACTTCGGTCAGCGCAGCCAGTCCGCCGAAGCGCTTGCCCAGGGCTTCGGCAATCAGGAGCGGCTGCCCAGCAGCGATGTTACTTGTGAGCGTCATAGACAGTAGCCTGCTCCTGCGCCAGAACAGCTTCGCTGGAATCGAATTCGCGGCGGCGCCGGGTGGAAGGCAGCAGCCCGGCGGGGCGGAACAGCATGACCGCCACCAGCGCGAGGCCGAACAGCAGCATGCGCAGGTCGGCTGGATCCACCACCACGCGCCCGAACAGGGCCTGCTCCAGCGGGCCGACATAGCGCAACGCCTCAGGCAGCATGGTGAGCAGCACCGCGCCCAGAATCACGCCCGGGATATTTCCCATGCCGCCGAGCACGACCATGCACAGGATCATGATGGATTCCATCAGATTGAAGCTTTCCGGGCTGATGAAGCCCTGGAAACCGGCGAACAGACCTCCCGCCACGCCGCCGAAAGCCGCGCCCATGGCGAAGGCCAGCAGCTTGATGTTGCGCGTGTTGATGCCCATCGCCTCAGCCGCCACCTCGTCCTCGCGGATGGCGACCCAGGCCCGCCCGATGCGCGAATCCTGCAGGCGGATGGAGACCGCAATCACCCCCAGTGTCAGGGCGAGGAACAGGTAGTAATAAAGGTACAGGCCGGGTACGGAAAACCCCAGCACGCTCCAGGTCTGACCGAAGGAATGGCCGGCAATGGCGACAGGATCGATCAGATTGACGCCCTGCGGCCCGTTGGTGATGTTCACCGGCGCATTCAGGTTGTTCAGGAATATGCGGATGATTTCGCCGAAACCCAGGGTGACGATGGCCAGATAATCGCCCCGCAACTTGAGGGTGGGTGCCCCCAGCAGCATGCCGAACAGCCCGGCAAGCAGCGCGCCCAGCGGCAGCAGTGCCCAGAAGGGCAGGTGCAGGCCGAAATGGGGCGAGGCGAGCAGGGCGTAAAGATAGGCGCCGACAGCGTAGAAGGCGATATAGCCCAAGTCGAGCAGGCCGGCATAACCCACCACGATGTTGAGCCCCAGCGCCAGCATGACGTAGAGCAGGGTGAAATCGAGGATACGCACCCAGGTTCTGCCGAGGCCGAGGTTGACCAGAAAGGGTAAGGCCGCCAGCAGGATGGCCACCACTAGCAATGCCACCAGGGCGGCACGCCTGTCGTGGCGCAGGAGCTGTAACATTGCCATCAGGCGCGCTCCGCCACGCGCTCACCAAGGAGGCCGGAGGGGCGCAGGGTAAGCACCAGGATCAACACCAGGAAAGCGAACACATCCTGGTAATTGCTGCCGAGGAAGCCGCCGCTCAGGTCACCGATGTAACCTGCCCCCAAGCTCTCGATCACGCCCAGCAGCAGCCCGCCCAGCATGGCGCCGGCAATGTTGCCTATGCCCCCCAGCACCGCTGCGGTAAAGGCCTTGAGGCCGAGCATGAAGCCCATATAGTAGTGGGCAAGGCCATAGTAGGCACTCACCATCACACCGGCCACGGCGCCCAGCACGGCGCCAAGGATGAAGGTGACGGAAATCACGGTGTTGACGTTAACGCCCATCAGCCCAGCCACTTCAGGGGACTGGGCAGTGGCGCGCATGGCGCGGCCGAGCCGGGTTTTCTGCACCAACAGCCAGAGCGCGGCCATGACAGCGCAGGAAAGCAGAAAAATGAAGAGCTGGAGATCGGTGACGGTGGCGCCCCCGACCTGATGGCGCGTGGCGGGGAGGATGGCGGGAAAGGAAATATACTGCTTGCCCCACACCATCATGGCCACATTCTGCAGCACAATGGACACGCCGATGGCGGTGATCAGTGGGGCCAGGCGCGGCGCCTTGCGTAACGGCCGGTAGGCAATGCGCTCTATGCTGAAGCCGAGCAGGGCGCACACCGGAATGGCCGCCAGCAAGCCCAGGCTGGCGACCGCCAGGCCGGGCAGGTCGACGCCCGCGCCGAGCAGGGCGTTGATGACCGCGAGTGCCACCATCGCGCCGATCATTACCACCTCGCCGTGGGCAAAGTTGATCAGTTCGAGGATGCCGTAGACCATGGTGTAACCCAGCGCCACCAGGGCGTAGACACTGCCCAGCACCAGGCCGTTGATCAATTGCTGGGTGAAAATATCCATGAACCAGCGTATCTAGGAGGCAGTCAACATAACGGTTTTCTGTGCTTACTTGCCGGCGGTGGGTTCAAACGCCTCCCATTTTCCGCCCTTCACCCGGTATAGGGTCACAGTGCCATCCCGGATGTCGCCCTTCTCATCGAAGGCAACCTTGCCGCTTACCCCCATGTGCTCGATCTTCGCCAGAGCGGGCAGATAGGCGGATGGCTGGGTGGAATCGGCCTTGATCATCGCCGCCACCATTGCCGAGGCAGCATCGTAGGCATAGGGCGCGTAAAGCTGGATCTTGCCGTATTTAGCCGTGAATTTCTCGCTAAAAGCCTTGCCGCCAGCCATTTTCTCCAGCGGCAAACCGGGAGAAGATGCCACCATCCCTTCTGCTGAGTCCGCGGCGAGCTTGGTGAATTCCGTGGTCTGCATCCCGTCGCCGCCCAGCAGGGGAACGGCAAGGCCCAGGCTTTTCATCTGCCTCGCCATGGGTGCAGCCTGCCCGTCCATGCCGCCGAAAAACACCAGCTCGGGACCCTTGCCCTTGATCGCGGTCAGGATGGCCATGAAATCGGTCGACTTGTCAGTGGTGAATTCGCGTGCCACTACACTGGCTCCGCCAGCCTTGGCCGCTTTTTCGAACTCGTCCGCCAAGCCTTGGCCATAGGCGGTGCGATCATCGATGATCGCCACCTTCTTCGCCACCTTGGCGGCATATTCGCCCAGCACCCGGCCCTGCTGCTTGTCATTGGTCATGACCCGGAAAGCATTGTTGTATCCTTGGGCGGTATACGCAACGGCGGTGGCGGAGGGGGAAATCTGGACAATACCGGCATCATGGTAGATTTTCGAGGCCGGAATGGTCGTGCCGGAATTGAGGTGGCCAATGACCCCCTTCACCTGCTCATCGGCAAGCTTCTGGGCAACAATGGTGGCGGTCTTCGGGTCGGCCCCGTCATCTTCGGACAACAGCTCGAACCTGACCTTCTTGCCGCCGATCGTCAATCCCTGGGCATTGGCCTCGTCCAGCGCCAGTCGCACGCCGTTCTCCTGGTCCTTGCCAAGATGCGCCTGCGGGCCGGTCAAGGGGGAAACCGAGCCTATCCTGACGATCTGTTCTGCGGCAGTGCCCGTCTTGGAGGAGTCCTCCTTCTTGCCGCATGCGGCCAATCCCAGAGCCATGACGGGGATCAATAATCCGGCGAGCAATCGTGAGTTCAAAGTTCTCTCCTGAGAAAAGGTGATGTTGTCGAGCTTCGCCATTTTAAAAGCTTTCGCCGAAAAAACAAAAGCCAACCTGAGCAGGTTGGCTTTTGCCACAATCCTCGACCCGAATTACTTCAGAGTCAACACCCAAGCCACGATCTTCTTGATGTCTTCATCCTTGACGGCAGCATTGCCACCCTTAGGAGGCATAGGCACAGGACCCCACACGTCCTTGCCGCCGGCGATGACTTTCTGGGTCAACTTGTCGACCGCACCTTTATCGCCAGCATATTTCTTCGCCACATCCTTGTAAGCCGGGCCGACCACTTTAACGGCGACCTGATGGCAGGCCATGCAACCGCTCTTCTGCGCCAGCGCGGTTTCATCCGCAGCAACGGCTTGTCCGGCCACCAGCAAGGCCGCGGCAGCGGCAATACCCAGAATTGCTTTCATTTAATACTCCTTGTTTAACTTGAGAAAAAAGTGACCCGCCATATTATCCAATTTTTCCAGCTTTGCAAACATGTAGCAGGGTATCTACATCCGATATTGCCGGTAAGCATTTAACGCCCTGGCGCACCCCGGCGTTGACAGCATACCCAACTTATTCAGTCGGCCATTACATGCCGTAAGGCGGCGGGGCGACTTTCAAAACTTCCTCTATGGTAGTGAGGCCGCCGGCCACCTTCTGCGCGCCGCTGATCCTGAGCGGCTTCATGCCTTCCTTGTAGGCCTGCTCGCGCAGGGCGGCGACATCGCAGGCCGGCTTGATCAGCTTGCGCAGACCGGGCGACATGACCAGCATCTCGTACAGGCCGACGCGGCCGAGGTAGCCGGTCATGCGGCATTCCAGGCAGCCTTTCGGCGCATTCGCCGTCGCCGGCGGTGCCGCCTTCCACGGCTTGACCAGCGCCTCCCAGGCCTCGGTGTCGAGTGTTTCGCGCTCCTTGCAGTGCGGACACAGGGTGCGCACCAGGCGCTGCGCCATCACCCCGAGCAGGGTGGCGTTGATCAAATAAGGAGGGACGCCCAGGTCGAGCAGGCGGGAAATCGCCGAGGGCGCGTCGTTGGTGTGCAGGGTGGACAATACCAAATGCCCGGTCAGCGCCGCCTGGATCGCCATTTCCGCGGTTTCCAGGTCGCGGATCTCGCCCACCATGATGATGTCCGGATCCTGCCGCATCAGGGTGCGCACGCCGCTGGCGAAATCCAGGCCGATGTTGTGCTGCACCTGCATCTGGTTGAACTGGGGCGAGATCATCTCGATCGGGTCTTCGATGGTGCAGACGTTGACTTCCGGCACGGCGAGCTGGCGCAGCGCGGAATACAGCGTGGTGGTCTTGCCCGAGCCGGTCGGGCCGGTGACCAGGATGATGCCGTTGGGCTGGCCGGTCATCTGAGTCCAGCGTATCACGTCCTCGTCGGAGAAGCCCATTTCCTTGAAGTTCTGCGCGATCACGTCGGGATTGAAGATGCGCATCACCATCTTTTCGCCGAAGGCGGTCGGCATGGTAGAGAGGCGCAGCTCGATCTCGTCGCCGTCCGGCGAGCGGGTCTTGATCCGGCCGTCCAGAGGACGGCGCTTCTCGACGATGTCCATCCGGCCGAGACCCTTGAGGCGGCTGGTCACCGCGCCCATCACCGCGAGCGGGATCTGGTAGACGTGGTGCATCACGCCGTCGATGCGGAAGCGCACGTCGCCGTAGTCGCGCCGCGGCTCAAGGTGAATGTCGGAAGCGCGCTGGTCGAAAGCGTATTGCAGCAACCAGTCGACGATGTGGACGACATGCTGGTCGTTGGCATCGAGGTTGCCGGCACGCCCCATCTCCACCAGCTGCTCGAAGTTGGAAAGGCCGCCGCCAAAGGCCGAGCTCTGCGTTTGCGAGGCCTTCTTGACCGAACGCGCCAGGCTGTAGAACTCGGCGAGGTAGCGCTGGATATCCAGCGGGTTGGCGACGACGCGTTTGATGTCGAGGCGCAGGATCGGTGCCAGCTCCTTTTCCCACTCGTTCAGGAAAGGCTCGGCCGTGGCGACTACCACCTCGCGCGAAGTGACTTCGACCGGCAGGATGCGGAAGCGCGCCGCATACGTATCCGACACGATGTTGGTGACGGCGGTCACATCGATCTTGAGAGGGTCGATGTGGTAGTACGGCAGCTTGACCCAGTCTGCCAGCCATTCGGTCAGGGCTTCGAGGCTAAGCAGCTTGTGCGGGGGCTTGGCCGATTTCCATTTCTGCTCGGCGATCTGCACCAGTGGATGAACCTCGCCACGAGCGCTTCGTGCCGGCAACAACAGATTGGCGGCGTCCGCCTTTTCAATCAGGCCATCGGCGATCATCGCCTCAAGCAGCTCACGCAAGCTGAGCTTGTGGTCGGTCTTTTCAGGCTTGGCGGAATGCGTCATGAATTCCCTAGAAGTCAGTCATATTGAAACGTAAAACTGTAGGTCGGCATTCATGCCGACATGTCAGGCTGAAGCCTGACCTACATATCACTGCGATCCTTGTTGACTGACTATTAGCGCCGTTCCACCTGCGACACGTCGCGCACCGCGCCCCGGGCCGCGCTGGTGGTACGCCCGTAGAAGGCGGAGCAGGGGCCCCGCGTGTAGCGGGGATGCGACCCTGAATCGGGCGAGATGACCACCTCGATCATCCCCTCCGCTCCACTTGGCTAACATCCCGCACGGCGCCTTTAGCCGCGCTGGTGGTCATCGCCGCGTACGCCCGCAGCGCCGCCGAGACGATGCGGTTGCGGCTTTCCGGCTGCCATGCCTTGGCGCCCTTTTCTTCCATCAGTGCACGGCGATGCGAGAGTTCTTCCCACGACACCATCAGGTTGATGGTGCGATTGGGAATGTCGATCTCGATGCTGTCGCCTTCCTCGATCAGGCCGATGGCGCCGCCCTCCGCCGCTTCCGGCGAGGCGTGGCCGATCGACAGGCCGGAGGTGCCGCCGGAGAAGCGCCCGTCGGTGAGCAGGGCGCAGGATTTGCCCAGCCCCTTCGACTTCAGGTAGCTGGTGGGATACAGCATTTCCTGCATGCCCGGCCCGCCGCGCGGCCCTTCGTAGCGGATCACCACGACGTCGCCGGCGACGATCTTGTCGGCAAGGATGCCCTCCACCGCGTCGTCCTGGCTCTCGAAAATGCGGGCGCGGCCGTTGAACTTGAGGATGCTTTCGTCCACCCCGGCGGTTTTGACGATGCAGCCGTCCTCCGCGATGTTGCCGTACAGCACGGCCAGGCCGCCGTCCTGCGAATAGGCGTGGGCCTTGTCGCGGATGCAGCCGGTTGCGCGGTCGATGTCGAGATCCGGATAACGCTTGTCCTGGCTGAAGGCGGTCTGGCTCGGCACGCCGCCGGGCGCGGCACGATAAAAAGTTTTCACCTTTTCATCCTGGGTGCGCGTTACGTCCCAGTGCTCCAGCGCCTGCCCCATGGTCGGGCTGTGGATGGTTGGCAGATCGCTATGCAGCAGCCCGGCGCGGTTGAGTTCGCCCAGAATGGCCATGATCCCGCCGGCACGGTGCACGTCTTCCATGTGGTAGGTCTGGATGCTGGGCGCCACCTTGCAAAGATGGGGCACCTTGCGCGACATGCGGTCGATGTCCTTCATGGTGAAGTCCACGCCCGCCTCATGGGCCGCCGCAAGGAGATGCAGCACGGTGTTGGTGGAGCCGCCCATGGCGATATCCAGGGCGACGGCATTCTCGAAAGCCCGGAAGCTGGCGATCGATCGCGGCAGCACGGTCATGTCATCGCGCTCGTAGTGGCTCCTGGCAAGCGCCACGATCAGCCGGCCGGCCTCGAGGAAAAGCCGCTTCCTGTCCGCGTGGGTGGCCACCAGCGAGCCGTTGCCGGGCAGCCCCAGGCCGAGCGCCTCGACCAGGCAGTTCATCGAGTTGGCGGTGAACATGCCGGAGCAGGAACCGCAGGTAGGGCAGGCGGAGCGTTCCATGGTCAAGGTTTCGGCATCGGTGTAATGGGGGTCCACCGCCGCCACCATGGCATCCACCAGATCGAGGTGCAATTCCTTGCCATGGATGACCGCCTTGCCCGCTTCCATCGGCCCGCCGGAAACGAAGATCGTCGGGATGTTGAGGCGCAGGGACGCCATCAGCATGCCCGGGGTGATCTTGTCGCAGTTGGAAATGCACACCAGCGCATCGGCGCAGTGGGCGTTGACCATGTATTCGACGCTGTCGGCGATCAGCTCGCGCGAGGGCAGGCTGTAGAGCATGCCGGCGTGGCCCATGGCGATGCCGTCGTCAACCGCGATGGTGTTGAATTCCTTGGCCACGCCGCCGGCCTTCTCGATCTCGCGCGCCACCAGCTGCCCCATGTCCTTGAGGTGGACGTGGCCCGGCACGAACTGGGTAAAGGAATTGGCGATGGCGATGATGGGCTTGCCGAAGTCGCCGTCGGTCATGCCGGTGGCGCGCCACAAGGCGCGGGCGCCGGCCATGTTGCGGCCGTGGGTGGAGGTCTTGGAGCGGTAAGCGGGCATGGTCGATCCTTGCGAAAGCGGGGAAAAAATTAACCTAAAAAAGACTCACCGCGGAGGGCGCAGAGGACGCAGAGGAATTCAAAGGCCTGCCGTAAAAACTCACTCGCCTGAATGAGTGGCTCAGCATGACTTGGCAATGCTTTGTTTTTCCTCAGCGTCCTCCGCGTCCTCTGCGGTTCAATAGCTTTTCCAAGATTAACGTATAATCCGCATTTTAGCCGAATTTCTTGCCGCCTCAATGCTGATCCATCCGCAATTCGACCCCGTCGCCCTCCAGCTCGGCCCGCTCGCCATCCGCTGGTACGGCCTGATGTATTTGCTGGCTTTCGCCCTGTTTCTGCTGCTCGGACGGCAGCGCATCAAGGCCGGCCCGCAGCCGGGCTGGACCGTCAAGGAGCTGGACGACCTGCTGTTCTATGGGGTGCTGGGCGTAGTGCTGGGAGGCAGGCTGGGTTACGTGCTGTTTTACCAGCCGGCCCATTTCCTCGCCCATCCGCTGGAAATTCTTTCCGTCTGGCAGGGCGGCATGGCCTTCCACGGCGGCTTCCTCGGCGTGCTCGTGGCGATGGTGCTGTTCGCCCGCAGGACCGGAAAAAGCTGGCTCGCCGTCACCGATTTCATCGCCCCGCTGGTGCCGCTCGGCTTGGGCGCCGGGCGCATCGGCAATTTCATCAACGGCGAACTGTGGGGCCGGCCGAGCGATATGCCCTGGGCCGTGGTGTTTCCCCAGATCGATTCGATTCCGCGCCATCCCTCGCAGCTTTACCAGTTCGCGCTCGAGGGTCTGGCGCTGTTCGCCCTGCTCTGGCTGTTCTCGCGCAAGCCGCGCCCGACCGGCGCCGTGTCCGGCCTGTTCCTGATCGGCTACGGCAGTTTCCGCTTCCTGGCGGAATTCACCCGCGAGCCGGACAACTTCCTCGGCCTCCTGGCGCTCAATCTCAGCATGGGTCAGTGGCTTTCCCTGCCGATGGTCATAGCCGGCATCGCCATGCTGCGGTGGGCATACCGAAAAAGCGCTTAACTCGTGGAACAACCGCGCAATTATCGCAAGGTTTCATTTTCCCATATCCGAAACTGGATCACCCACGGCTGGCTGATGTTCCGCCAAACTCAAAACGCCAGCATGGCCTACGCCGGCATCTTCGCGGTGATCGGCGCCATCCTGCTGATCGGCGCGGTCAAGCTGGGCATCGCGCCGATGGCCTATCCGCTGGCGGGCGGCTTCATGCTGGTCGGACCGGCCTTCCTGGCGGGGTTCTTTCATGTTGCCTCCCTGCGCGCACAGCAAAAACCGGTGCGTTTTGCCGATTTCTTCCGCGGCTTCCGCCACAGCCCGGCGGCGCTGTGGGTGATTTCCGTGGTCTGTGCCTTCCTGTTCCTGGTCTGGCTGACCGATGCTTCTATCGTCTACAGCCTGTATTTCGGAACCGCACCCATCCTCGGGTCGCTGGAATTGATTGCCGGATTGGGGGAGGGCAGCAGACTGACGTCCTTCATCCTGTTCTGCTCGCTCACCGGGTCGGTGCTGGCCTTGATGATTTTCGCCATTTCCGCGTTTGCGGTGCCGCTGATCTTCAGCCGCCGCATGGAACTGGCAAAGGCGGTGGGACTCAGTGTGCGCGCGGTTTTCGGAAACTTCGGCGTGATGGTCGCCTGGGGGGTCGTGTTAACTCTCGGAGTGGCCGGATCGATCCTGCTGTTCATGCCCCTGTTCGTGGTGGCGTTCCCGGTGCTGGCTTTCGCCAGCGAGCAGGCTTATCGGGATATCTGCACTTGACCCCAACGAGAATCGCCGGCTACTGGAAAGCGGCGGGATGGATGCTGGTGCTGGCGATCATCGCTCTTTCGCTGACGCCGGCCCCGCCCGATCTGGGCCTAGATCAGGGCGACAAGCTCGGCCACTTCGCCGCCTATGGCCTGGTGACGCTATGGTTCGCCCAGCCCTACGCAGGGCTGCGCCAAAGGATATGGCTCGCGCTCGGCATGGTGGCGCTGGGCATTGCCCTGGAATATGCCCAGCGCGCCACCGGTTACCGCTCGTTCGAGGTTGCCGACATGGCTGCGGACGCGCTCGGCGTTGCAATCGGCTGGCTTGCGGCGCCGCGCCTGCCCAATTTCCTGGCTTGGGCGGAAAAACGCCTGTCCCGCTAACAGCAGCGCCGCACCCCGTTCCACTTCCTGTCCTGCTCCTGCCTGAAGAAAGCTTTTCGGTCCAGGGACGGCTCATGCGGATGCGCCTCGCTATGGTGGCGAAGATAGCGCTCGTAGGCGTCGTCACCGGAAAGGCGGCGGATAAATTGCCAGATTTTGTGCAGCATGTCAGTCCCTCACCCAGTCTTCCACCAGGCGCGACGGATCATGCGCCGATTCGGAGAGCGGCGGCACCGGCTTGCCGCGCAGGTGCCGGGCCGCCACCCGCAGCATGTCGAAAATCACCACCCACAGCACCGCCACGAAAAAAATCGTCAGCCAGGCATCGAGCTGTTGGTTGAAGATGAGCTGCGGGGCGAACTTGGCCTTGGCCGCGGGCAGGGCGCCGCCGGCGAGCTTGTCCGCCATGTCGTTGGCGGCAGCGAAAAAGCCGACCCGCACATCGGAACTGAACACCTTCTCCCATGCCGCGCTGGTCGTCACCACGGCCAGCCACGCCAGCGGCACCCCGGTGACCCAGGCGTAGCGAAGCCTGCCGGACTTGACCAGGATGCCGGTGGCGACCGACAGGGCGATCGCCGCCAGCATCTGGTTGGAAATGCCGAACAGCGGCCACAGGATGTTGACGCCGCCATTCGGGTCGATGACGCCGATGTAGAGGAAGTAACCCCAGGCGGCAACGATGACGCCGCTGGTGAGCAGCACCGAGGGGTACCAGGAGGTCTCTCCCAGTCTGGGCGAGAAATTGCCCAGCATGTCCTGCAGCATGAAGCGGCCGACGCGGGTGCCGGCATCCAGCGTGGTGAGGATGAACACCGCCTCGAACATGATGGCGAAGTGGTACCACATCGAAAGCCACCCCTCACCGAAGGCGCTGCCGAAAATGCTCGCCATCCCCACCGCCAGCGACGGCGCGCCGCCGGTGCGGGCGAACAGGGTCTTCTCGCCCATCTCCCGGGCCAGGGTTTCCATCTGCTCCACCGTCACCGGAAAGCCCCACGACGAAATCATCGCCACCACCTCCGCCGCCTCCTTGCCCACCACGCCGGCCGGGCTGTTGATCGCGAAAAACACGCCGGGGTCGAGCACCGTGGCGGCGATCATCGCCATGATGGCGACGAAGGATTCCAGCACCATGCCGCCGTAGCCGATCATGCGGATGTCGCGCTCGTTGGCGAGCAGCTTGGGCGTGGTGCCGGATGAAATCAGCGCGTGGAAGCCGGACACCGCGCCGCAGGCGATGGTGATGAACACGAAGGGAAAAACGCTGCCACCGAAAATCGGCCCACTGCCGTCGATGAACTGGGTCAACGCCGGCATCTTGATCTCAGGCCGCATGATGACGATGGCGATCGCCAGCAGGAAAATCGTGCCCAGCTTCAGGAAGGTGGACAGATAATCGCGCGGCGCCAGCAGCAGCCATACCGGCAGGATCGCGGCGAGGAAGCCGTAGCCGATGACCAGCCAGGCCAGGGTCAGCCCCTCGTGGTCGAACAGCGGCCGCAGGGTTTCGCTGTGGTCGATCCAGCCGCCGCCCGCCACCGCGAGCAGCAGCAGGGTGAGCCCCAGCAGCGAGCCCTCCAGCACCCGGCCGGGGCGGATGTTGCGCATGTACAGGCCGACCAGCACCGCGATCGGGATGGTCGCCGCCACCGTCGAAGTCGCCCACGGGCTGTGCTTCATGGCATTGACCACCACCAGCCCGAGCACCGCGATCAGGATCACCATGATCATCAGCGTACCCACCAGCGCCGCCGCGCCGCCGACCGGCCCCAGCTCGTCGCGCGCCATCTGGCCCAGGCTGCGCCCATCGCGGCGGGTGGAAAAGAACATGATGGTCATGTCCTGCACACAGCCGCCCAGCACCGCGCCGACCAGTATCCACAAGGTGCCCGGCAGATAGCCGAACTGCGCCGCCAGCGTCGGCCCGATCAGCGGCCCCGGACCGGCGATGGCAGCGAAATGGTGGCCGAACACCACCCACTTGTTGGTGGGCACGAAGTCGCGCCCGTTGTCGAAGCGCTCGGCCGGCGTCGCCCGGGTTTCATCCAGCACCAGCACCCTGGCCGCGATCCAGGCGCTGTAGAAGCGGTAGGCGAGGGCGTAAACGCACGCCGCCGCGGCAATGAACCAGAGGGCGTTGATGCTCTCGCCCCGATTGAGGGCAATACCGCCCACCGCCGCCGCGCCGAGAACCGCCACCAGCAACCAGGCAATCCGCGAAAAAATCGTGCCTTGCATTTCCACCCCCTCAACAGCTCTTTTAAATGGCCTTGATTATAAGGTAATATGCTCGTTCAAACGTGGGCCGATAGCTCAGCTGGGAGAGCGCCGCGTTCGCAATGCGGAGGTCGTGAGTTCGATCCTCATTCGGTCCACCAAGAACACTTCCAGAGAAGTCCAAAGAAGACCAGAACACCTCGGTAAATAAAGGGTTTCTGGTAAAAAAACCCCCGCCAATAACAGGCGAGGCTCCCCAGCTTACCCAATCCCCTAATCCCCTAATCCCCACCAAATATTGCCTTCCCCACCAGCGAAAGTAACCATAACCAAATAACCCCTGCCAGGATGAGTAACATTGGAGCTGCAAACAACCAAAATAGGAAGGTCAGCATATCGCACCCCTATTAACCTTGGCACCCGGATTCTGCAACCATCTGCCGTTGCGATCCCAGTGTTATGCCATCGATGCCGATTTGGACGCGCTACGGCAAGCACGTTCCATAACATCGGCAGATATTGACATCTGCCGATATTATGGAACACTATGCCCGATATGGACAACGTTGCCGAGAGGCTAATCGATCTGGCGCGATCCCAAGGGCTGATCCGCCCGTGTGATCTGGCACTGCTGGGAATCCCCCGGGTTTCCCTGACTCGTGCCGTCCGGCGTGGGCAGCTCGAACGAGTTGGCCGGGGGCTCTACGGGCTGCCCGGGCGCGATGTCTCGGCCCATGGATCGCTGGCGGAGGTGGCGCGCAGGGTGCCCAAGGGGGTCGTCTGCCTGCTGTCGGCACTCCGTTTTCATGGCCTGACCACCCAGGCCCCTTTCGAGGTATGGCTGGCCATCGAGAACAAGGCCATTGCGCCCAAGCTGGATTACCCGCCGCTGC
>JASJPA010000013.1:0-76043 GCA_031426955.1 Sulfuricella sp. | reverse complement strand
GCTACATTATACCATTTGCATAGATTGGATGGGGGTTTTTCAACAGCCTGTTAACCCATCATATTAAGGAGCTACAAAATGAACATTAGCGATGTCATTATCCACATCAATGAGTCTCTGGATGAAGAGGCGCGCACCTCTCTCGAAAATGCACTGCAAAAGATCGAGGGAGTCGTTTCACCAAGGTTTAACCCCGGCAAGGAGCACCTTCTTATGGTCGCCTTTGACTTGGAAAAAACCAACGCTGCGGTCTTGTTGGCGAAGGCCCGGGCAGCAGGCTATACCGCCCAGCTGGTAGGTATGTAAACGAGGCGGCTTCGGCAACTGCTCGGACTCATTAAGAGACGAGTGCGACTCGTTTGCTGACCCACGGACTCGTGGCCCCACGCCTGACGTGGGGCGCGGCCTCGGAGGCGCATCGCGGTGTGTCGCGTGCAAGTATGGAAATCAGAGGAGAATCGATATGTCTACGCGATTGTTTTCGTTCGTTGGTGGCGACACGGGCCTCTGGCGTGTCGCCGAAATGGAAGTGATAGTTGGAGAGCCACTGCCTGCGGCGAGAAGGCTCGAAATTGCTTCTGGCTCAGAGGTTCCATCCGATCCACATGCGGCTTGGGTTCTTCGTGGAATAACAAGCAATGAGCGGTATGTCATCCACGAGGAAAGGGCCCAACTCGCGGCCAAGCAGCAAGACCTCGGGCGCCCCGAGGCAACGTGCGCGGCACTGATCCCCATTCGAAAGAACGTGGCCTGGTGGACTCTCACACAAGACGAACGCCAAAGCGTTTTTGAAGAGCAGTCTAAGCACGCCAAAATCGGGCTTCAGTATTTTCCTGCGTTGGCGCGAAGGCTTCACCACTGCCGGGATCTCTCGGAGAATGAGCCGTTCGATTTCCTCACATGGTTTGAGTACGCGCCGGCTGATGAGGCGGCATTCAACAAGCTGGTTGCCGAGTTACGTGCAACAGAGGAGTGGAAGTATGTTGAGCGAGAGGTTGACATCCGGCTCGTGCGCAAGGAGGCTTACCAGATACTTTCTGTCAAAGCTCACGATATACCTCCATGCACGATCATTCCAATTGACCATCTGGGTTTAACTGTCGATCCTCAGGAAAACCAGCGTAAAAAGGCCGCAGCCGTCAATGCCGTGGCACTCAGGCCGGCCAGCATGAGCCAGATTCCCCTGCGCAATGTAGCGGTCCAGCTTGCGGCGCGCAGGAGATAGAAGGCCGCCAGTGAAAAGCCGGAAATGGCACAGGCCACCTTGATCGCCAGAGCGGCAATGGCTAATCCGCCAATATCAGGAAATTTTCCATAATAGTAGAAGCTGATGGCTCCGAAGGCAGAGCCGCTTGCAATCTGGGCCGCCCACCCCAAACACACCAGCCATGCGATGGAACGTTCCAGCTCCGGGCGCGGCGCCAGCCATAGTGAGGCAACGGCACCGCCAACCACGGCAGAGGCGCCGAAGTTATGCACCACCTGGGTCAGCGCATAACCCAGGTTCTGGATGTCCACGGCTATTCCACATTCACCTTGACGCATTGCTCCACGCCGATCGGTACATGCGCCTTGTTCACCACCTTGATGCAGAGCGCGTGCGACCCTGGCGCCATGGATTCGAGAGGGTGACTCCCGGCGAGTTTGCGCAGGATGGCGGCTTCCCTGTTGTCCACGTAAAGATGAATGTGATCGCCTCGCGATCCAGGATCGACCTCGTAATCAATCTGTTTCCTGGACATGGCGCCCAGTTTTTCCCCATCGTGTGGATATGTGATCTTGGCGTAGGACTCGACCGCAACAACACATGGAGAAAATAATGCGAAAGACAGGACCAACACCATGCCTGAGATCAGGGTATGAGCATTCATGACCAGACTCCTTTCTTTAATAATTGGACTATTTTGAAAGTTAAGTCTAGGCATGCGACCCCCAAAACACATTCAGGCATATCCCGTATTTCGCTGTATCCAGGGCTTTACTTGGAGGGGGGATTGGCTGTAGGAAAACCAGGGATGCGAACAAGTCACGTTTATGTTTACCCTGCCGCCTTCCACTCGAGTCGTCAGGAATTTCGTACCCAGTATTAATCATATTCCTTATTGTATATCGTTGATGGCATAGCTATTATTGTATGTAGTGGTTGTCAGGAAGCGGAGGAGGTGCAAGATGAAAATTTTGACTAGCGTGCTTATGTTTTATTTTGCTTTCCTCTCCGCTGCCGCCGACGCCGAGATACAAAAATTCGGCGATCTGGATGTCAACTACAATGTCATTACTACGGATACGCTGGCACCCCAGGTAGCAAAGGCATATGGCATCAAGCGCAGCAAGAATCGTTTGCTGCTCACCGTCGCGGCTTCCCGGCCGGACGAAAGGGGCGTTCCCCGGGCAGTTAATGCCGATGTTACGGCCTACACCGTAAACATGATCGAGCAGCACCGGAAAATCAAAATGAGGCGTATCGTCGAAGGCGAAGCTGTTTACTCTATAGGTGATTTCGGCTTTGCGACACCGGATTTCCTGCGGTTTACCATCAGTGTTACTGAACCAGGCTCGGGCAAGCCCCATAAGATTGAATTCCAGCGAAACTTTGATAAGTTCTGATTAAGAGGCTAGAAAAAGTCGGCAACGCCAAATCTACATGTATGCATTGGCCTCTTCTCCCGGATTGGGCAGGCCGGCGATGCGCCAGGCGACCTTCATGCTCTGGAACAGGTCGGGAATGCAATAATGATCGAAATGGTGGACATGGCAGACATGGCTGACGGCAGGCAACCCGCCTTCGAGGTAATGCTTGCGCAGGAAGCGGATGATCTCCCAGTGCTCCTCGCCCATCTCGCCCACCCCGCTTTGCGCTGCGATGCGCCTCGCCATGCCTTCGTTCCAACTCTCCGGAGAAGTCAGAAAACCATCCCTGTCAAACACCATTGTTTCCATGATTTCACTCCCTGCCCGATGTGTTTCTCTACCTCTGCAATAATCTAAAAAACGCAATTCTAAATCAAGAAGAACACGGCGCGTACACGCGCACAGGAAAGGCGACGTCGGGTTTTTATGACTTCACCCAATGAGAGAATGGCGAGTAATGTGGCTTTTCTCCATGTTTTCTGCGTCCGGCCTGTCCTAAAATGAATGATATGGCATACAGCAAATTATCCAATCGGTGGATTACCCCTTATGCATAAAGGGCCCCATTTATTTTTCTGCTGAAAACCATGTAGTATCGCTCTGTTTATATCCCACGCTATTGATCCTATACTGTAAATGGCAGGCCACCCTACGGAATAACGGACTTTCGCTCGTGTTGAAGGGGATGGCTGTTCGGGAATGGGATACAGGTAAGGAGGCGTCATGTATGCGAAATCGACAGAATCAAGTGAATCTACTGCAGCAACCCGTTGCTAAAATTCTGTCGGTGGCAGCGGAAGATTACACGCCAGGCAGTGAGCCATGCAAACGCCATAGTGAATGTCTGAAGACGAAGGTGGCATGGTGCACTTCCCAAAGCGAATTGCAGCGTGTGTCGGCCCGGTTGCTGGAGATTCAGGAGAGCGAACGACGGCGGATTGCTACCGATTTGCATGACGTGCTCGGCCAGTCGCTAACCATGATCAAGATTTCACTGGATGAGTCGTTGCTGTTGCTGGCCGGCAATGAACCCGAGGTGGCGGCGGAATCGCTGCGGCGGTTGATACCCAAGGTCAAGGAAGCGTTCGGGGAGGTACGCCGTGTTGCCATGGATTTGCGCCCCTCGATCCTCGACGATCTTGGTATTCTTGCCACGCTGTCGTGGTTCTTCCGGGAGTTTGGAACGGTTTGCCAGGACATGAAAGTAGAAAAGGATTTCAGTATCGAGGAAAAAAACGTGCCCGTCCCGCTCAAGATCACGATTTTTCGTATCATTCAGGAGGCAACCAGCAATATCGTCAAGCATGCCAATGCCAGCCGCATCCGGGTGAGCCTGAAGGAAGCCGGCGGAGTGCTTCATCTCTCGATCGAGGATGACGGCGTCGGGTTCGATGCTGCTGAGATGACCAACTACTGCCCCCTCGACAAGGGTATCGGTCTCCTGAGCATGAAAGAGCGTGCCAAACTCTCCGGGGGTGATTATGAGCTGGCGTCAGCGGTCGGGCAGGGAACTCGAATCAGTGTGTCGTGGCCACTAGTCATGGCATCGAGGGCGTCATGAACGAAAAGCGACGTATTCTGATTGTTGAAGACCATACTCTGCTAAGGGCTGGTCTACGGGCTTTACTGTTGCAGGACCCGGATATCGAGATTGTCGGTGAAGCGAACAATGGCCGTGATGCTGTCCAGGCGGTTGGATTGTTGGCGCCGCATCTAGTCCTGATGGATTTGTCCATGCCGGGCATGAATGGCATCGAAGCCATTATGGATATCAAGCGACGCTATCCGGGAACTCGCGTCCTGGTGCTCACTATTCACAAGACGGATGAATATATCCACGAGAGCCTGCGGGCTGGCGCCGACGGCTATATCCTCAAGGATGCGACGCATGACGAACTGCGCATCGCGGTTCGTAGCGTGCTGAACGGCAAGATCTATCTGAGCCCCGACATTTCGTCGAAAGTGGTTAATGGTTACCTGGGTACGGGCAACGCCCCCGTAGGAGTGAACCCGTGGGATACCCTGACCCATCGTGAACGGGAGGTGTTGAAGCTGGTGGCCGAAGGGCACCCGAACAAGTACATCGCCGATTACTACTGCCTGAGTGTGAAAACAGTCGAGAAGCACCGTTCCAACCTGATGAAGAAGCTGGATTTGCACAATGCGGCCATGCTGACCGCTTATGCAATAGAGAAGGGACTGATTGCTTCCTAGCCCGGCTTTGTGTCAGTCTAATCAATGCATCCGTAGTACACAGCGCAGCCTACGTTTCCATTCCAGCCTTCGGGATGGGTTGTATCAATTATGCTCTTGGCCTTAGCAATTTCATCGGCCGTTCCGTGAAAAAAGAGGAGCAGCCTGTCGGCTTTTAATTCGGCTTCGTAATCAGGAATGGTTTCCCGGGAAATGCAGCTATATTGCCCCACGCCAAGTTCATACAGGCCACCGACCACCGTTACCCCTTCCAATATTTTGTCCTCATCCTTGCCGACGATGGACAGCTTGCTCATGTCGAGCCCGGTTTTTTGCAATTTCTTGACGGTGGCCTTGGCCAGGCTGTGGTTTGCATATGTAGCAACAAGCGAATTGTTCTCGGACATGGTAAGTATCTCCATAGCGGTAAACGCCATACTGACTTACAGGCACGGCTTGACATGGAAGCCGCAAACTAATGGATCCTATGTCAGCTTGCTGGTCCAGTCGTCCAGAACCACGCAGGCTTCCTTGCTTGGGTCGTGCGGGTCGCGTAGTGCATTGATCTGGCAAAGGTACTCGTTGCCGAGGTTGTCGTGCAGAGTGATATATGGGCTGGGGCCATATTGATCAAAGGCGCTGGAATCGGCGAAGATGAATTCGAATTCACCGTTTACGTCAACTTCAAGTTTGCCGCCGTGGCTTTCCCCGTAATCGAGCCAGCGTGTATTGATGTTGGCACCTGCTATCACTGGCGACATCCGCGATGATTTCTTGTCGTGCCAGGCAACCATGACAGGTTCGGTGATGTAAGGATCTTTTTCAGCAAAAGAGGCGGCCAGTCCACTTGCCATTTTGTAGTCCAGATCCATGCCTGAATAGTTGATGTGAGCTTCTTTCATTTTTCTCTCCTTGGCGGGCGTTCCGAAATCGGAGCGGGCCGCTTGTATTGTGTCGAGTATGCGAACAAGTTTCCGTCTCGCGCAGGCACCGTGCCTGAGATTGATTACCTCTGAGGCGGCTATATCAATAGCCGATGTCCACATTGCAAATATAGCTTAATTGTTGATTAAAACAATCAGGTATTATATGTAGTCGTGAGCTGTTAATGGAGTAGGTGAACTTAATGCCTGCCTTTTTTTCGGGCAGAGTATTGGGCGGGTGTGCCGTTATACTTGCGCACGGGGGCAAGCGTAATGCGGAGAACTGTTCGGAGATCAGTATCCGCTTTAAAAACCCGCCGCAGAACCTGCTGCGGCAGGCTCAGCACGAGCGTTCGCAACCCAACTGGATCTTGCTCGGCATCCAGCCCAACGACTGCCTGAAAATGGAACTCCAGGTCGGAGTGTCGGAAATGAAAAAAGCCAGCCGGTTAGGCTGGCTTTTTTAATGTTGGCGGAGTGGACGGGACTCGAACCCGCGACCCCCGGCGTGACAGGCCGGTATTCTAACCAACTGAACTACCACTCCAAACTGCTCGATCAAGCACCAATCAAACCTGGCGCAAAATCAAGGGGCCCGGATTTCTCCAGGCCCCTGATTAGACTGGCGTCCCCAACGAGATTCGAACTCGTGTTATCGCCGTGAAAGGGCGGTGTCCTAGGCCTCTAGACGATGGGGACCTAAACTTGGTGGAGGTAAGCGGGATCGAACCGCTGACCTCTTGCATGCCATGCAAGCGCTCTCCCAGCTGAGCTATACCCCCGAAAGGCCGCCACTATACTTGGCGCTGGGGTTGCTTGTCAACAGGATTGTGCACCTATGCAAAGCTTTTCATGTGCGCTGAAATCCGTTTCAGGGTTTCCTCGCGACCGATCAATTCTAACACAGCATCCACCGAAGGTGTTTGCGTTTCTCCTGTGACGAGCAGGCGCAGCGGCATTGCCAGCTTGGGGAATTTCAGGCCGTGCTCGGCCACGACCGATTTCATCAGGCTGTTGATGGACGGCTTGTTCCATTCGACCTGGCCGAGTTTTTCCTGAAATTCACGGACTACCGGAATGATTTCCGGCGTGAGGTGCTCTGCCATCAGTTCGGGCGAGGGCGTCAACGGCCGGTAGAAATACACGGCGGCGTCGGCAAGTTCTTCGACGGTGTTCACCCGCTCCTTGAGCAGGTCGATGACCTCTTCCATGCGCGGCCCGGTTTCGGGGTCGCAGCAGTCCGCTTCCAGGAACGGCAGGACCAGCTCGGACAGGCGTTTGCTGTCGGTCTTCTTGAGGTATTGCTGGTTGAGCCAAAGCAGTTTTTCCGGATTGAATTTGGCCGGGGATTTCGAGATTGAATCGAGGTCGAACCATTCGACGAACTGGTCGAGGTCGAACACTTCCTCATCGCCGTGCGCCCAGCCCAGGCGCGCCAGGTAATTCAGCAGCGCTTCCGGCAGGTAGCCATCTTCCAGGTACTGCATCACGCTGACTGCGCCATGGCGCTTCGACAGGCGCTCGCCGTCGTGGCCCAGGATCATCGGCACATGGGCATACTGCGGCAGCGGCGCGTTCAGCGCCTTGAGGATGTTGATCTGGCGCGGAGTATTGTTGAGGTGGTCGTCGCCGCGGATGACGTGGGTGATGTTCATGTCCCAGTCGTCCACCACCACGCAGAAATTGTAGGTCGGCGTGCCGTCGCTGCGCGCAATGACGAGGTCGTCGAGCTCGCCATTGCTGACCACGACGCGGCCCTTGACCATGTCGTCGATGACTACCGCGCCGTCGAGCGGATTCTTGAAACGAATCACGGGCTGGACGCCGGCGGGCGGAGTGGCATTGGAGTCGCGCCAGCGGCGGTCGTAGCGCGGCTTCAGGCCGGCCGCCTGTTGCTCCTCGCGCAGCTTGTCAAGCTCTTCCCTGCTGGCGTAGCAGTGATAGGCTTTGCCTTCGTCCAGGAGTTGCTGGAGCACTGCCTTGTAGCGCTCCATGCGCTGCATCTGGTAGAACGGGCCTTCGTCGTAGCCGAGGCCGAGCCAGCTCATGCTGTCCAGAATGGCCTGCACCGATTCTTCGGTGGAGCGCTCCAGGTCGGTGTCTTCGACGCGGAGGATGAAAGTGCCTTTGTGCTTGCGCGCGTAGGCCCATGAAAACAGGGCGGTGCGGGCGCCGCCGATATGCAGGTAGCCGGTAGGGCTGGGTGCGAAGCGAGTGCGGACCATGTTATTTTACAGGGGGATAAAAGCGCCTATTTTACGACAATCGCAGATAATCTTAATAGAAATTGAGCGGGCTGATTTATTGACCTTTTCCGGACGATATGATCTAATTGCGCCTCTTTTTGGGCGGTTAGCTCAGCGGTAGAGCACTGCCTTCACACGGCAGGGGTCGCAGGTTCGAACCCCGCACCGCCCACCAAGTAACTAATGGCTTAGGTTAAACCCTTGGCCATTTTTGTTTCCGGGGTACGCCAGTCGGCGTTTTTGGAAGACTTGTTTCCCAGTAGCCACTACTGAAGTTTATCCCTGCTGATCGAGCGGCGAATACTGCACGGCGAATCGATTCACCAAACCCCAAGCGTTGCGTTGCTCGCTACCGCATCGTGCGGCACCAGCAAATACTTCCAGGGTTTGCCACCGTTTTGGGTGGAATAGGTGCTGGCATTTTTGCACCACACCACCGCCGCGTTGGCCTTGGCCTTCACCTCGGGGATTTCCATATCCTTTGCCGCCTTGGTTTCAATGATCAGATTCAGGCCTGCGGTCGTAGCCACCAATGGATATATGTTGCTAAAATACACCAACAAAAAAGCAATGGGTTCTGAATTCGCATGGCAGAGTTCGCAGGCCTAACTCCTGTGCTACCCGCCAACTCCATGGTTTGCTAACCTTGTCTTCCTCGGATTGTCTGTCCGGTCGATGCTAAATTTCTCTTTACGAGGCGTTGTGAAAAATCTTTCCCGCACATTATTGCTGAGTGGCTGTATGGCTATGGCTGGCCTGCTTTCCTTGACGGCGAGCGCTTCGTCGCTGGACAGCCTCAAAACCTTTCTTTCCGAAGTCAAATCCGCCCGGGCGCACTTCAAGCAGTTGGTCCTCGACAAAAAGCTGACCACGGTGCAGGAGTCGAGCGGCACCATGCTGTTTTCCCGCCCCGGCAAGTTCCGCTGGGTCTATGAAAAGCCTTACGAGCAGCTGATCGTCGGCGATGGCGCCAAGCTGTGGATGTACGACGTCGATCTCAAGCAGGTCACGGTGAAGCAGATGGACCGGGCGCTCGGTTCGAGCCCTGCGGCTCTGCTGGCGGGTAACAACGAGATCGAGAAACACTTCGACCTGAAGGACATCGGCAAGCGCGGCACCATGGAATGGCTGGAGGCGACGCCGAAGGACAAGGAGAGCACCTTCGAGAGCATGCGCATGGGTTTCTCCGAGAAGGGGCTCGAAGTGATGGAATTGCGCGACCATTTTGGCCAAACCACGGTGATTCGGTTTTCCGGCCTGGAGCGTAATCCGAAACTTGCGCCCGAAGCGTTCAAATTCGTGCCACCCAAGGGCGTGGACGTGATCGGTGACTGATTTGTTTTCCGCCGCTCCGCCCGGCGCTCCCCTGGCCGAGCGGCTGCGCCCCCAGACTCTGGACGAGGTGATCGGCCAGTCTCACTTGCTGGGCCCCGGCAAACCGCTGCGCCTGGCATTCGAGTCGAAGAAGCTCCATTCCATGATCCTGTGGGGTCCGCCCGGCGTGGGCAAGACCACCATCGCCCGGCTTACGGCCCAGGCCTTCGATGCCGATTTCATCGCCCTGTCGGCGGTGCTTTCCGGGGTGAAGGACATCCGCGAGGCGATCGACCGGGCGCAGCTCAATCTGCAGCAATACGGCCGTCACACCATCCTGTTCGTGGACGAGGTGCATCGCTTCAACAAGGCGCAGCAGGATGCGTTCCTGCCGTTCGTGGAGCAGGGGCTGGTGACCTTCATCGGCGCCACTACCGAAAACCCCTCGTTCGAGGTGAACAGCGCGCTGCTGTCGCGCGCGCAAGTCTACGTGCTGCAGGCATTGTCCGAGCAGGAGTTGGCGCTGCTGTTCGACCGGGCGGCTGGCATCGCCTTGCACGGCCTGACCTTTGACGACGCGGCGAAATCGCTGCTGATCGGTTATGCGGACGGCGACGCGCGGCGCCTGCTGAATTTGCTGGAGCAGATGAAAACGGCGGCAGAAACCAGCCATGTCGAGCAGATTGATGAAACGTTGGTCAGAAACGCCCTGGCCCGGAGCGGCAGGCGCTTCGACAAGGGCGGCGAGGAATTTTACGACCAGATTTCCGCCCTGCATAAATCGGTGCGCGGCTCCAATCCCGATGCCGCGCTGTACTGGCTGGTGCGCATGCTGGACGGCGGCGCCGACCCGCTATATCTTGGCCGCCGCATCATCCGCATGGCGACCGAGGACATCGGCCTGGCCGATCCCCGCGCGCTCAGGCTGGCGCTGGATGCGGTGGAAACTTACGAGCGGCTGGGCAGCCCGGAAGGCGAGTTGACTCTGGCGCAGGCCGTGTTGTATCTGGCCTGTGCGCCCAAGAGCAATGCCGCCTACGTGGCGTATAATAACGCCCGCGCCTTCGTGAAGAATGACAAAAGCCGCGGGGTGCCGTTGCATCTGCGCAATGCGCCGACTAAATTGATGAAGGAGCTGGGCTACGGCCACGCCTACCGCTACGCCCACGACGAACCGGAGGCGTATGCGGCGGGAGAGGATTATTTTCCGGAAGAAATGCCGCGTGTCGAGTTCTACCGGCCCACTCCGCGCGGACTGGAAGGCAAGATCGGCGAGCGGCTGGCGCATCTGCGGGAGCTGGATAAAAAGGCAAAACAAAAATAAGTCACATGTAGGTTGGGTTAGGCGCGGCTTTTTGCGCCGTAACCCAAAACCTAATCCTCCCTTTAAGCACCGGCCCCGCCTAGAGGCGCCTACTTTTGGGGAATATTTGGGTCTGTTGGGTTACGCGATAAGGCCGCTAACCCAACCTACATGTCTGTGTTCTCTGTGGCTATGAATTTGGAGTTTTTATGTTAGATATTCAACAACTACGCAATGATCTGGATGGGGTGGCGAAAGGATTGGCGACGCGGGGTTTTACGCTGGATACCTTGGCTTTCCAAGCTTTGGAAGGCGAGCGCAAAACCATCCAGACCCGGACCCAGGAGTTGCAAGCTAAGCGCAATGCCACTTCCAAGCAGATCGGCCAGGCCAAGTCCAAGGGCGAGGATGTCAGCGCCATCATGGCGGAAGTGGCCAATCTGGGCGACGAGCTGAAAGCGGCCGAAGTGAATCTTGAAGACATCCAGGGCAGGATGAACGAGATTCTCCTCACCATCCCCAATCTGCCTCACGAAACCACGCCCACCGGCAAATCCGAGCATGACAATGTGGAAGTGCACAGGGTAGGCACGCCGCGCAGTTTCGATTTCCCGGTCAAGGACCATGTGGATGTGGGCGAGGGGCTGAACCAGCTGGATTTTGGTACGGCTGCGAGAATCAGCGGGGCGCGTTTCTCGGTAATGCGTGGCCAGCTTGCGCGGCTGCATCGGGCACTGGCCCAGTTCATGCTCGATGTGCATACCCAGGAGCACGGCTATACCGAGGTTTACGTCCCTTATCTGGTGAATGCCGATTCCATGCGCGGTACCGGTCAACTGCCCAAGTTTGAGGCCGATCTGTTCGCGGTGCAGAAGAACGAAAACGAAAAGCTGTATCTGATTCCTACAGCTGAAGTGCCGCTGACCAACATGGTGCGTGACGAGATCGTGGCGCTGGAAAGCCTGCCGCTGAAATTCGTCGCCCACACGCCGTGCTTCCGCTCCGAGGCCGGCTCCTATGGCAGGGACACGCGCGGCATGATCCGCCAGCACCAGTTCGACAAGGTGGAGTTGGTGCAGATCGCTCATCCGTCGAAATCCTACGAGGTGCTGGAGGAGCTGACGGGCCAGGCTGAAACCATCCTGAAAAAACTGGAACTGCCTTACCGGGTGATGGCGTTGTGCAGTGGGGATATCGGCTTTTCTTCAGCCAAGACCTACGATCTGGAAGTGTGGCTGCCGGCGCAGAACGTTTACCGGGAAATCTCCTCCTGCAGCAATTTCGAGGCTTTCCAGGCGCGGCGCATGCAGGCGCGCTACCGCAACGAGAAAGGCAAGCCGGAGCTGGTGCATACCATCAACGGTTCCGGCCTGGCGGTTGGCCGGACGCTGGTGGCGATCCTGGAGAACTATCAGAACGCGGACGGCAGCGTTACTGTTCCTTCGGTCTTGCGTCCTTATCTGGGCGGGATGGAGAAGCTGCAAGCCTGACCCCCTCTTTTTTTGTGGTAGCCAGTGCGGGGTAGGGGGATTTGTAGGCGGGCTCGAATTTCGCCATGATGTTGTAATAGTTGCGGATGTTTTCCACAAAAATCACCGATTCGCCGCCGCGCGCATAGCCGTGCTTGAGGGAGGTGTGGTAGGCGGCCTTGCTCAACAGAGGCAGGGCTTTCTTCAGATCGGCCCATGAGTCAGGGTTGAGCTTGTTTCGTTGCGCCAGAACCCGCGCGTCTTCCAGGTGGCCCATCCCCGAGTTGTAGGCGGCCAGGGCTATCCAGGTCCTGTCGGGCTCGGGAATGCGCTCCGGCAGGGCTTCCTTCAGAGTGAGAAGGTAGCTGGCCCCCGCCGGAATGTTTTCCTTCGGGTCGAGCCGGTCGTTGACCCCCAGGCGGTCGGCCGTGTCCGAGGTCAGCATCATCAGGCCGCGCACGCCAGTCGGTGAGGTGGCCAGTGGGTCCCAGTGGGATTCCTGATAGCCCAGGGCGGCAATCAGCCTCCAATCGATATCGGTGATTTCCTGCGCCTGCTGGAACAGTTTCCGGTAGCTCGGCAGGGTTGAGTTCATTTTTTCCAGGAAGGTGACCACGTCGATGCGGTTCAGCCGCTCGATGTGGCCGTAGTAGCGATCGAGCAGGCGCCGCAGCGTGCCGTCTTTATGGATGCGGTCAAAGAATTGCTGGGCCTTGCCGTACAGGTAAGGGTCGACGTCTTTCGGAAATGCCCAGGCCAATTGCTCCGGCTGGCCCAGGTTGAAGGCAACGCCCAGGTCGGGAAAGAGGTTCTGCGTCATGGAAACGAAGTGGGAGTCGGCAATGGAATAGTCTGCCTCGCCATTCGCCACTTTTTCCAGCAATTCCTCGATTTCCATGGAAGTGACTTCGTGCCACTTCAGCTTAGGGTTTTTTTTCCTGGTCTGTTTGAGCCTTTCCACATAGCTGCTGCCGGCGATGACCTCGATTCTTTTTCCGATCAGATCCCCAATGTCGTCGGGCTTCAAGGTGAGATTGTTGTAAACGATTTGCTGCTGAACGGTTTGATAGGCGGGGCCGAAACGGATGATTTTTTCCCGTTCCGGGGTGATGGTCAGTCCCGCGGCAACCAGGTGTGCCTGCTTCTTGGTCAGGGTAGGGATGATTTTGCTGAACTCGGCGGCGACGATGAACCGGACATCGACACCGAGTTCTTGGGCGAACAGCTTGACCAGGTCGTATTCCAGCCCGGCATAATTGCCGTACGCATCCTCGTAATAGGTGGTGGGGCTGTTGCGGGTCAAAACCACCAATTCGTGGTTTTCCTGCACCGGCGGGATGGGGGGTTCTGGAATGCTGCACGACCCCATTCCCAGCACAAGGATCAGCGGAATAAACAGGCGCATGGCAAAAGTTTGACCTGCTTTGGCGACTTTGTCCATGTTTCAGGTTCAACTATCTCCCCTGAACTGGTAGAATGCAGGCCTTGCGGAGAGGTGGCAGAGTGGTCGAATGTACCTGACTCGAAATCAGGCGTAGGTTCAAACCTACCGTGGGTTCGAATCCCACCCTCTCCGCCATCTTACAATTCCCCTTCTCTTTGCCCGCTCGGGCACCGCTGAGTTTGATACGGCAGGCCTGTTTAGACCGTGTCAAAATACTTATATGCATATAAATAAATGTGAACAAACTGATTTCATAATGTCTGTAAAATCAGTCTCGAATTGAAACAAGCGCTCTTCACGTTTGCTCCCTCTCCCGTGGGCGGGAGAGGGTTGGGGTGAGGGTTGGCCTAACCCAACGTTACCGGGACTCACCGGCTTGGCGAGAAAATGATCATGCAGCAATCAGTCAGTCATACTGAAAATTCCAAGGACCGTGTCGAGGTCAAGAACACCACCTGCTACATGTGCGCCTGCCGCTGCGGCATTCGCGTCACGCTGAAGAACGGCGAGGTGCGCTACATCGAGGGCAACCCCGAGCACCCCTTGAACCAGGGCGTGATCTGCGCCAAGGGTTCTTCCGGCATCATGAAGCAGTATTCCCCCGCACGCCTGACCCAACCGTTGCGACGTAAGCCTGGCTCCGAAAGGGGGGCGGGGGAGTTTGAGCCGATTTCCTGGGAGGAGGCGTTTGCCCTGATGGCGGAGCGGCTGGCCGGGATACGCGCTACCGATCCGAAAAAATTTGCGCTCTTCACCGGCCGCGACCAGATGCAGGCGCTGACCGGGCTGTTCGCCAAGCAGTTCGGCACGCCCAATTACGCCGCCCACGGCGGCTTCTGTTCGGTGAACATGGCCGCGGGCATGATCTACACCATCGGCGGCTCGTTCTGGGAATTCGGCGGGCCCGATCTGGATCGTGCCAAGCTGTTCGTGATGATAGGCACCGCCGAAGATCATCATTCCAACCCGATGAAGATCGCACTTTCCAAATTCAAGCGCAACGGCGGCCGCTTCGTTTCGATCAACCCGGTGCGCACCGGGTATTCCGCCATCGCCGACGAGTGGGTGCCGATCCGCCCCGGCACGGACGGCGCGCTGATGTTGGCGCTGATACATGAGATTATCCGCCTCGGGCTGTATGACCGCGATTTCCTGGTGCAGTACTCGAACTCCGCCGAACTGGTGAACCTCGACGAAAAGAGCAGCGAGTTCGGCATGTTCGTGCGCACCGAAGTGCCGGAGGAGGAGGGTTGCTTTGACCCGCAGAACAAGCTGTGGTGGGATAGGGTTTCCAACAAGCCGGTGGTAACCCACGCCAAGGGTGCCGACCCCTTCCTCCTCGGCGAATTCAGTCTCCATGACGGCACCCCGGTGAAGCCTTCCTTCCAGCTCCTGCAGGAGCGGGTCAAGGACTACACGCCGGAATGGGCGGAAGGGATTACCGGCATTTCGGCCGAGACCATCCGCCGCCTCGCCCACGAGATGGGGGTTACCGCGCGCGACCAGAAGATCGAGCTGCCGATCGCCTGGACCGACACCTGGGGCAAGGAGCACGAAACCGTGACCGGCAATCCGGTCGCCTTCCATGCGATGCGCGGCCTGGCCGCCCATTCCAACGGCTTCCATACCATCCGCGCCCTGTCCATTTTGATGAGCCTGCTCGGCACCATCGACCGCCCGGGAGGGTTCCGCCACAAGGCACCGTTCCCGCGCCCGATTCCCCCTTGCGCCAAGACGCCGAAGGGTCCGGAAGGCGTGCAACCGAATACGCCGCTGGGCGGCATGGCGCTGGGCTGGCCGGCCGAGCCGGAGGATCTGTTCGTCGACGAGAATGGCGAGCCGGTGCGGCTCGACAAGGCGTTTTCCTGGGAATACCCGCTCGCTGTCCACGGTCTGATGCACAACGCCATTACCAACGCCTGGCGCGGCGATCCCTATCCGATCGACACCATGCTGATCTTCATGGCGAACATGGCGTGGAATTCGTCGATGAATACGGTGCAGGTGCGTGACATGCTGAAGGACAAGCGCGAGGATGGCGAGTACAAGATTCCCTTCCTGATCGTGTGCGACGCCTTCCAGTCCGAGATGACCGCCTTTGCCGATCTGGTGTTGCCGGATACGACTTATCTCGAACGCCATGATGTGATGTCCATGCTCGACCGGCCGATTTCAGAATTCGACGGCCCGGTGGATTCGGTGCGCATTCCAGTAGTGCCGCCCACCGGCGAGTGCAAGCCGTTCCAGGAGGTGCTGATCGAGCTGGGCTCGCGCCTCAAGCTGCCGGTGTTCGTCAACCCGGATGGCTCGCGCAAGTACCGTGATTACCCCGATTTCATCATCAACTATGAAACCGAGCCGGGTTCCGGCATCGGTTTCCTCGCCGGCTGGCGCGGCAAGGGTGGCGAGAAGTTCATGCGCGGCGAGCCCAATCCGCGCCAGTGGGAGATGTACGCCAAGAACAACTGCGTCTATCAATACCACCTGCCCCGTTCCTACCAGTACATGCGCAACTGGAACCAGGGCTATCTGGAATGGGCGCAGCGCCACCGCCTGACGCGCTATGCCGAGCCGATCAACATCCATATCTATTCCGAGGTGCTGCAGAAATTCCGTCTCGCCGCCCAGGGCAAGACCGATGGGCGTCAGCCTCCCGAGCGCCTGAGGCAGCGCATCGAAACGTATTTCGATCCACTGCCGTTCTACTATGAGCCGCTGGAGGTGCAGCTCAGTGACAACGCGAGGTATCCGCTCAACGCAGTGACCCAGCGCCCGATGGCGATGTATCACTCGTGGGATTCGCAGAATGCCTGGCTGCGTCAGATCCACACCCATAACTACCTGTTCGTGAACCCGCTGACCGCGCAGGCCCAGGGTATCGCCGACGGCGACTGGATCTGGGCCGAGTCGATGCACGGCAAGGTGCGCTGCATGTGCCGTTACTCCGAGGCGCTCGAACCCGGTACGGTGTGGACCTGGAACGCCATCGGCAAGGCCAAGGGAGCGTGGAACCTGGCGCCGGAAGCGAACGAGTCGGAAAAGGGATTCCTGCTGAACCACCTGATTTCCGAAGAGCTGCCGGCCAACCGCGATGGCGCCCACCTTTCCAACTCCGACCCGGTCACCGGGCAGGCGGCGTGGTACGACGTCAAGGTGAAAATCACCAAGGCGGCCGAGGGCGAGCCGGAACAGACCTCCCCGCAATTCACCCCCGTGCCTGCAGCACCCGGTACCAGCAAGGTACGGCGCGCCTGGCAGGCGTTTTTTGCTGGAAAAGGAGAGTGGAAATGACCCAGCTCGCCCTGGTCATCGACCTCAATGTTTGCGTCGGCTGCCATGCCTGCGTCACCAGCTGCAAGGAATGGAATACCTCCGGTCCGGCGGGAGCGATGTCGGACGACCGTCCCTACGGCGCCGACCCGACCGGCACCTTCTTTAACCGGGTGCAGACCTACGAGGTTGGCAGCTTCCCCAAGACCGAGACCGTGCATTTCCCCAAATCCTGTTTGCATTGCGAGGAGCCGCCTTGCGTGCCGGTGTGCCCGACGGGCGCTTCGTACAAGCGCAAGGAGGACGGTATCGTGCTGGTGGACTACGACAAGTGCATCGGCTGCAAGTATTGCTCCTGGGCCTGCCCCTACGGCGTGCGCGAAATCGACGAGCACCAGAAGGTGATGAAGAAGTGCACCCTCTGCGTCGACCGGATTTACGACCAGTCCTTGCCGGAAACGGAGCGTAAGCCGGCGTGCGTGCTGGCCTGCCCGACCAGTGCACGCCTGTTCGGCGACGTGCACGACTCGGAATCGGCGGTGTCGGTGGCGATCCGGGAAAGCGGCGGTTATGCGTTGATGCCGGAGTGGGGCACCAAACCGTCCAACCACTACCTGCCAAGGCGCAAGACCCAGATCAGGATACACACCGATGAACTGATGCGCGCCGACAACCCGCTCAAGAAAGAGCGTCTGCTGCCGCAACCGGACAAGAGCGAGCCTTCGCTGGACGACGTGACCAGTTGGTAAAAACCTGTTAACCACAGAGGCGCATATTATGTAGGTTGGGTTAGGCGCAGTTTTTTGCGCCGTAACCCAACAAACCCAATCTTCCTTCTAAATGTTGGTTTTGTTTAGTTTGGGTTTGTTGGGTTACGCGATAAGGCCGCTAACCCAACCTACATTTTTTGCGGTAAAGAATTTGGAGAGTTATTCATGCATCCCGCGTTTTCCGTGATTTTTCTCACCACCCTGATCGGCGCCGGCCAGGGGTTGTTCCTGGCTCTCTACACCGGCCAGGTCTATGCCTTTTTCCATTTGTTGCCGGCGCAGGCAGATGGCCGTTTTTATGTGATAGGCAGCCTGATCGCATTGCTGCTCCTGATCGGTGGATTGGTGGCCTCATTCTTCCACCTTGGTCATCCCGAACGGGCCTGGCGCTCGGCGGCGAAATGGCGCACGTCCTGGCTGTCGCGCGAGGTAGTCGTGTTACCGGCGTTCATGGGCATGGTGTTTCTCTATGCTGTGGCGCATGGCCTTGGCTGGCATGCCCCGCTCGTCACCTTCGGCACGCTGACCCTGGATGCGACGATGGTGCTCGGCGTTCTCGGTACGGTGCTGTGCTTTGCACTGTTCATCTGCACGGCGATGATTTACGCCTGCCTGAAATTCCTGCAGGAATGGCATAGCCCGCTGACGGTCGTGAATTATTTGCTCCTCGGCAGCGCTTCCGGCTTCACCCTGGCGACGGCTTATTCGGCATATGCGGCACCCGACCTGGTCGGGTTCTATGGCAAATGGGCGATGGTGATTACCATGCTGGCGCTGGTGTCACGCGCCGCATCGCTGGTGCGCAATGCCCGTCTGAAGCCGAAATCCACACTGCAAACGGCGATCGGTGTACGCCACGGCCAGATTGCGCAGAAATCCCAGGGCTTCATGGGCGGTTCGTTCAACACCCGCGAGTTCTTCCATGGCAAGGGAGCAGGCCTGCTGCGCTCGGTCAAATGGGTGTTCCTGGTGCTGGTGTTCGCGCTTCCATTGCTGCTACTGGCCGGCGGGCTTTCCTCTTCCTTGAGCGGATTGCTGTTTGCAGCTTTTTTGGTGCAATATATGGGCCTGCTCGCCGAGCGCTGGTTTTTCTTCGCCCAGGCCAACCATCCGCAGAATCTGTATTACCAGACTATTTCCTGATTCTTATCGGGACTAAGGAGAAATCATGAGCCGCGTTTTTTTGATCTTGTTTGTCCTGGTTTATGCAAATGCAGTCAGCGCTGAAACCAGATTGCCCGAGCCCAGGGTGGTGAAGATCAACGAGCGCGTCTATGCGCTACTTGGCCCGATGGGCCTGCCGAGTCAACACAATCAGGGTTACATGGTGAACAGCACCGTGATCATCGGCGACAAGGGCGTGATTCTGGTGGATAGCGGTGGCACAGACGTGGTCGGCAAACATTTGGCGAAAGCGATAGCCAAAATCACCCCCAAGCCGGTTACCCACATCATTAACACCCATCACCACGGTGATCATCATTTGGGCAATGTGGCATTCAAGGGTGCAGAAATCCTCAGTTCTGAACAGTGCAGGGCGCTGGTTGTAAAAACTGGCGAGGAATGGGTGCAGATCATGGAAAGCATGGTCGGCCGCAAGTTTCCCGGCACCCGCCCGGTGCCGGCCATGGTTACCTTCAAGGAGGAAAGCACCAGTGACCGCAGTCTTCAGGGCGTGAAAATGCTGTTGTGGGTGCCGCGTGGCTCACATACGCCGGGCGACATGATGGTCTATCTGCCAGATGACAGGGTGCTGATCGGTGGCGATATTCTGGTCAACACCACGACTCCGGTGCTGCGCGACGGACATGTTCGCAACTGGATAGCGGCCCTCGCCAAGGCGCAGGATTTCGAGGCTGCCACCATCGTGCCAGGCCATGGGCCATTGATGACCATGGCGGACGTGGCCAAGCTGCACAAGCTCCTGGCCGGTTTCTATGCCGGCGTGGAAGCTGGGTACAAGAAAGGCCTGAGCGATAGCGAAATTCGCAATACGCTGGATCTTGCCGAATGGAAAAAGCTCAAGGAATATGAAGCCAACATGGGCGGGAATATCAGCCGCGCCTACCTCGAGGTTGAGGCGGCGAATTTCTAGGGGGGCTGTTCGTGGCCCCGCTATGCGCGGAGCATCTGGAGTTCAGGGGCGGGACGAAGCGGGATCGTCGTTATCCTCGAACTTCTCGCGTGGCGGATTGCCGTCATAAACCAAACCACGCCGCCGCTGTAGATAGGCATCCCGCAGGAAGACATAGCGGTCGATGGCGGCTTCGTCCAACACTTTCTCTGCGTCAAGCAGGCGCGCACGGTTATCCACGCTGTGGATGGCAATCGCCGAATTGCGCTCGGGAACCGGTGTATGCTGCGTCACCGGGTCGAATTGGGCATCTACTGCTATTCCAACGGTATCTCGCAGGGTGCTGGGGCCAAGGAATGGCAGCACCAGATAGGGGCCGTTGCCGACGCCCCAATATCCCAGCGTTTGTCCGAAGTCTTCGTTTCGTTTGGGCAGGTCCATCGGGGTGGCGACGTCGATCAGGCCGGCAATGCCGACAGAGGTGTTCCAGACCAGACGGCTGAAATCCGAGGCGGCCTGCTCGAGCTTGAACTGGAGCAGATCGTTGAGCAGCACCAGCACGTCATCCAGATTGGAAAAGAAATTGCCGATGGCGGTGCGCACCGGATCAGGCATGGCTTCCTTGTACCCTGTGGCAACCGGTTTGAGCACCGCTTTGTCCACCACGTCGTTGAATTTGTAGATGCCGCGGTTGAGCGGTTCCAGGGGATCGCGAGGGTCGCCGTTAGTGGCGCAGCCGAGCAGGGAAAGGCTCAGCAGGATGGCGACGGGGAGTTTGAGAAGAAGTGCATGCATTTTTTTTATTCCGGGCGTTATTACTGTGCAATTTGCATAAAATTCATTATATCAACGATTCCATGATGCGGGGACTTTCCCTGGTCCAAGCAATAGTTTTTTTGCCAGTGGCAACGGGTATGATAGGTGCAAAAAATTGAGGGATGGCATGAATTCCAAGAATATCCTGATCACTGGCTGTTCCAGCGGAATCGGGCGTTGCGTTGCCGCAGAACTGGCAAAGCGCGGTTACCGCGTCTTTGCCTCGGCCCGCAAGGCGGAGGATGTGCGGGCGCTTGAGGCTGACGGCCTGGAAAGCGTGCAGCTCGACCTGGCTGATTCGGTTTCCATTCATCGTGCGCTGGACGAGATTCTGGCGCGCAGCGGCGGGCAGCTTTATGCCCTGTTCAACAACGGCGCTTACGGCCAGCCCGGCGCGGTGGAGGATCTGCGGCGCGAGGTGTTGCGCGAGCAGTTCGAGGCCAACCTGTTCGGCACGGTTGAGCTGACCAACCGGGTTATACCGGTGATGCGCGCCCAGGGCTACGGTCGCATCATCATGAACAGCTCGGTGCTGGGGCTGGTTGCCTTGCCTTACCGGGGTGCCTATATCGCCAGCAAATACGCGCTGGAAGGGATCGCCGATACGCTGCGGCTGGAGCTTCGCGGCAGCGGCATTTATCTCTCCCTGATCGAGCCGGGGCCGATCGAGAGCCGTTTCCGGGCGAATTCTTACGAGGCCTACAAGCGCAATATCGATGCGGAACACAGCGCACACCGCGAGAAGTACCTGGCCATGGAGCGCCGTCTGGTCAAGCAGGGTGCGGCCGTGCCGTTCACGCTTCCGCCCGATGCGGTACTGGACAAGGTCATCCATGCCTTGGAGAGCAAGCACCCCAAAATTCGGTACCACGTGACCGTCCCCACTCACCTGTTCGCCACGCTAAAGCGGATTTTGCCTGATGGCTGGATGGATAAGCTGCTTGCCGCAGTGGGAGGGGACGGCAGCAAATAGCCCGGACCGATGCGGTTGAAGGGTTTGTGGTCCGCAGGCTTGAAATCCGGTTTGTTCCCCCCATGTATTATCTGGCTTTCTCGCTTAATCCTAGAAAAATCTATTGAACCGCAGAGGACGCGGAGGAATTCAAATGCTTGGCGTAAAAAATGCACTCACCTAAATGAGTGACTCAGCATAACTTGGCAATGCCTTGTTTTTCCTCAGCGTCCTCCGCGTCCTCGGCGGTGAATCGCCGTTTTTAGCAAGGTTAATCGTTACTACTGAATCGAATCATCGAAAGGAATAAATATGGCCGGACTGGATAACAAAACGCCGATGCCGACGGAAATCAAGCTTCACCAGAAATCGCGCATGCTGGAGATTGCGTTTTCCGATGGGCAGCGTTTTGAGCTGCCTTGCGAATTCCTGCGGATTTACTCGCCTTCTGCCGAGGTGCGCGGCCATGGCCCGGGGCAGGAAGTATTGCAGGTGGGAAAGAAGAATGTAGAAATTACCGATGTTCAGCCGGTGGGCAGCTATGCCGTACAGCTGGTTTTCTCGGATGGTCATGATAGCGGTCTATATTCATGGGATTACCTGCATGACTTGGGCGTCAACCAGGAAGCGCTTTGGAAGAAATATCTGGAGCGTATGAACGAGGCGGGTGCCAAGCGTGAACCGGCTACCCTCTGAGCTTTTGAACTTGTTGTCGGGGAAGTTTAACTTCTCCGCAGCTTTAGTTGTTATATCCCCAGGGTTTCCACCCAAGCCAGTGCGGCAAGGTGAGCCTGGTTGATCCTGTCCGGCTCCAACTGGAGGGAAAACGCCGCAGCACCTTCCGAATGGGTGGTGCGTTGTGCACCGCTTATCCGTGGCGGCGGTCGGGTATTGGACGTTGCCTGCGGAACCGGCAGGCACACTCGCTTCCTGATTCAGGCAGGTTTTCAGGTCGAAGCGGTGGATCGTGATGTCTCCGCATTGGCCTTATTACCCGCTGTTGTGACACGCCAGGCCGACCTTGAAGGCGAACCCTGGCCGTATTCTGTCGGGGAGTTCGATGGCATTGTGGTAACCAACTATTTGCATCGCCCTCTGTTTCCACGCCTGCTCGAAGCGCTCGCGGTGGGTGGGGTGCTGATTTATGAAACCTTTTCCGATGGCAATCAACGGCTGGGCAGGCCGCGTAACCCGGACTATCTCCTCAAATCAGGCGAATTGCTTGAACAAGTGAAAGGGCGGCTGGAAGTCAACGCTTATGAGGAGTTGTGCGTTATACAAAATAATCGTGCTGTGGTGCAGCGGATTTGTGCGGTAAAGGCCGCCAGCTAATTTTTCATTGGCCCCTTTGTTTTTTCCGGAAACACCCGATATAACGATTACAGACGCCGGGAAATCAATGGGCGGGAAAGCGGAGGTGGATCATGTTAGTGACTATGGATATGTGCTCAGTCAAAGCGGGCAGCGACTATACTTCAGAGGTGATGTGCGCCGGCTGGAATCCTGAAATTGCGCTGCTGCAAGGCAGGGCGGCGGAACTTGCCGCGCAATTGATTCATTATCAGTCTCAGCGCGCGGGCGGTATGTCGGCGGATGTGGCGGCTATGGATGTCGATACTTTTCTGGAGCGGATGTACGCTTCTCAGAGATAGTTTGCGGCCGTTGAGTCCTTTAGAATCGGCGAGAACCGCTTGAGCGGTTCTCGCCTTTATCATTTTTGGGAGTCCTCGATGAGTGATGGGCCTTTCATCTCCGATATCTCTTCCCGTATCTGGGATGTCCGCTATCGTTACCGCGAGTCGGGCAAGATCATCGACCTGACCGTTGAGGACACCTGGCGTCGCGTTGCCCGCGCGCTTGCCGAGGCGGAGCGGCAGGATAAGGAAATCTGGGAGCGGCGGTTCTACTCGATTCTGGAGGGGTTCCGCTTTCTGCCGGGTGGGCGCATTCTCGCCGGAGCAGGCACCTCTCACCGAGTCACGCTGTTCAACTGTTTCGTCATGGGTGAAGTAGAGGATGCGCTCGACGGCATTTTCGAGGCGCTCAAGGAAGGCGCGCTGACCATGCAGCAGGGCGGGGGGGTGGGCTATGATTTCTCCACCCTGCGACCGAGAGGTGAGCCGGCCCGTGGTGTCGGAGTAACCGCTTCCGGGCCGGTCTCGTTCATGCACATCTGGGATAGCATGTGCGCCACCATTCTTTCAACCGGTGCGCGCCGTGGTGCGATGATGGCGACGTTGCGCTGCGACCACCCGGATATCGAGATTTTCATCGCGGCAAAAGGTGACTCCGGTGCGCTGCGGCATTTCAATCTTTCGGTGCTGGTGACAGACGATTTCATGCACGCGGTGCGGGAGGATGCCGACTGGCCGCTGGTGTTTCCGCTCACCGGGGGTGAACCGGCAGGGGAGGTGGTGGAACGGGCGTGGTCAGGCAGCAGCACGCCGCGTCGTTGCAGGGTGCTGCGTCGTGTCGGAGCGCGGGCGCTGTGGAACAAGATCATGCGGGCAGCCTATGATTACGCCGAGCCCGGCGTGATCTTTATCGATCGAGTCAACCGCATGAACAACCTGTGGTACTGCGAACAGATCAGCGCCACCAACCCCTGCGGCGAAATCCCCCTGCCGCACTATGGTGCCTGCAATCTGGGCGCGATCAACCTGACGCAATTCATTCGGCGTCCCTTTATGGATGATGGCGATCTCGATCTGGAAGGGATCTCAGCTACTGTGGCAACGGCTGTGCGCCTGCTCGACAATGTTTACGACCTTTCCCGTTTTCCGCTGCAAAAGCAGGCGGACACCGCGCGCGCATCGCGGCGGGTCGGGCTCGGTCTTACCGGTCTGGCTGATGCCTTGGCGATGCTCGGGATACGCTATGGCAGTCCGGAATCTTTTGCGCTGGGCGAGAAGGTGATGCAGGCGATCTGCCACAGTGCGTACCGGGCATCGATCGAACTGGCGCGTGAAAAAGGGACGTTTCCGGCATTCCAGGCCGACCCCTACCTGGCTGGTGAATTCATTCGCTCCCTGCCCGAGGACATCGTGCAGGGGATCAAGCGTCACGGCTTGCGCAACAGCCATCTGACCGCTATCGCACCGACCGGAACCATCAGCTTGTTGGCGAACAATGTTTCCAGCGGACTCGAGCCGATTTTCGATTGGGAGTACACGCGGCGCATCCGCGAGGCTGATGGCGGTTTTAGCGAAGTGCGAGTGGACGACTATGCCTGCCGCCAGTTTCGCCTGCAGCATGGCGATGAGGCCTCGTTGCCCACAGGCTTCGTTCGTGTCGGTGAAATTGCGCCGGAGGCGCACATCCGGATGCAGGCTGCGCTTCAGGCTCATGTCGATAACGCCATTTCCAAAACCATCAACGTGCCGATTGAGTTCGACTTCGACTCATTTAGCTCGATTTATGAAAAGGCCTATGACATGGGTCTGAAAGGCTGTACCGTTTTTCGTCCCAATCCGGTTACCGGGCAGGTTCTGCTTGCCGATGGCGGTTCTGTCGAGAAGCAGTGCTGCTCGATTGAGCGCGAAGCGGATTGAGCATTTCGCGTAACCTGATATTCGGGTAAACTTAGGGCTCGTTAATGGATAAATTGGACCCAACTTATTCATTAACGAGCCCTAAACTTTTTGTGGAAAAAATTTATGCTTAAAGGCAGTCTGGTCGCGATCGTTACGCCGATGCACGATGATGGCAGTCTGGATCTGGATCGTTTGCGTGCGCTGGTGGATTTTCACCTAGCGGAAGGGACCGACGGCATCGTCGTCGTTGGCACCACGGGCGAATCCCCGACGGTGAATTTCGATGAGCATTGCCTGCTGATCCGCACCGTGGTGGATCAGGTGGCCGGGCGCATTCCGGTGATTGCCGGAACCGGCGCCAACTCAACCAGCGAAGCGATCGAGCTGACGGCATGTGCCAAGGCGGCCGGCGCGGACTACAGTTTGTTGGTTACGCCGTACTACAACAAGCCCACTCAGGAAGGATTGTATCGCCACTTCAAGGCGATCGCCGAGGCGGTGGATATTCCGCAGATTCTTTATAACGTGCCGGGCCGCACCGCTTGCGACCTGCTGAACGACACGGTGTTGCGGTTGGCTCAGATTCCCAACATCGTCGGTATCAAGGATGCTACCGGCAATATCGAGCGCGGCAGCGACCTGTTGCTGCGCGCACCGCAGGATTTCGCCGTATACAGCGGTGACGATAGTAGCGGCTTGGCATTGATGCTGCTCGGCGGTCATGGCGTAATCTCGGTGACCAACAACGTGGCGCCCCGTTTGATGCATGAAATGTGTGAGGCAGCGTTCAGGGGCGATCTGGCTACGGCCCGCTCGATCAACAACAGGTTGCTGGGCTTGCATCAGAAGCTGTTTGTCGAAGCCAATCCGATTCCGGTTAAATGGGTGGTGGCGCAGATGGGATTGATTGGCGAGGGCATTCGCCTGCCGTTGACCCCGCTTTCTGCTATTCATCACGAAGTTTTGAAACAGGCGATGCGCCAGGCCGGCGTGCTGCAATAAATTATTTAAGGTGTGTATGAATAACAGGTTCTTGTCTTCATTTGTGGTGATAACAGCAGTCGCGCTAATGGCGGGTTGCGGTTCGACGTCCTTGCTGGAAGGCAAGAAGATTGACTACAAGTCGGCAGGCAAGTTGCCGCCGCTGGAAATTCCTCCCGACCTGACTTCGCCGACGGCGGACAACCGTTTTGCCGTGCCCGATGTCAGCCCGCAGGGCAGCGCTATCTTGTCGGTGTACAACAAGGAAAGAGCGGGCCAGCCACAGACTGCGACGGCGACATCCAATCTGCTGCCCGCTCAGGACAAGGTCAGGGTGGAACGTGCAGGCTCGCAGCGCTGGCTGGTGGTGAATGCTACACCTGAGCAGGTATGGCCAGTGGTCAAGGAGTTCTGGCAGGAAAATGGTTTCCTCATAAAATTGGAAGTGCCGGAATCCGGCGTGATGGAAACTGACTGGGCGGAAAACCGCGCCAAGATTCCCCAGGATGCAATTCGCAGCGTGTTGAGTAAAGTCATGGATGGACTCTATTCCACCGCCGAACGCGATAAATTCCGCACCCGGTTGGAACGCGGTGCGGAGCAGGGTACTGCAGAAATCTATATCAGCCACCGCGGTATGTATGAAGTGATCGAAGGTGGTGATGGCGGTAACCGGACAGTGTGGCAGCCGCGCCCGGCCGATCCGGAACTCGAGGCCGACATGTTGCGTCGCTTGATGGTGCGCTTCGGAGTCGAGGAAGTGCGTTCCCAGTCCATGGTGGTGGCGGATGGCAAGCGCGAGCGGGCCAGGGTGATGCGCACTCAGGAAGGTGCCGGCAGCCTCGCGCTGAACGATACCTTTGACCGCGCCTGGCGTCGCGTCGGACTGGCTCTTGACCGGGTCGGCTTTACCGTGGTGGACCGCGACCGCTCCAAGGGACTATATTTCGTTCGCTATGTTGATCCCGATATTGATGGCAAAAAGGAAGAAAAAGGTTTCATGTCCAAGCTGGCCTTCTGGAAAGGCGATGGCAAAAACCAGGACAAGCTGGAGCAGTACCGTATTCAGGTTATGGCCACGAGCGAGGGTAGTGCGGTCAATGTTTTGAACAAGGACGGTGCGGTCGAAAACTCCGAGACTGCGGCCAGAATTCTTAACTTGCTATTTGAACAGTTGAAATAACACGTCGAGGCGCGTCAATGCGTTTCGCTTCCCTGGGTAGTGGTAGCCGGGGCAATGCACTGGTGGTCGAGGTCAAGCAAACCCGCTTGCTTCTCGACTGCGGTTTCGGCATCCGGGAAACGGTTGCTCGGCTATCGCGCCTCGACTTGCAGCCGGAAGACCTTACCGGCATCCTCATCACTCACGAACATGCCGACCATATCGGCGGTGCAGTCAGATTCGCCCGCCGGTATGAGTTGCCGGTGTGGCTGACCCACGGCACTTTCACCAACCATGCCCTTGCGCAAACCCTGCCCGATATTCGACTGATTGATGGCCACAGTACATTTCAGGCAGGCGAGATCGAGGTGCAGCCTTTCCCCGTTCCTCATGACGCTCGCGAGCCGGTGCAGTATGCCTTTAGCTGCGGCAGCCGGAGATTGGGCGTGCTGACCGACACCGGCGGATCCACGCCACATATCGAAGCCATTTTGAGTGGCTGCGATGCGCTGGTGCTGGAATGCAATCATGATCCCGACATGCTGCGCGAAGGATCCTATCCGCCCATGCTGAAGCAACGGGTTGCGGGCCGTTTCGGCCATCTTGATAACGGCATGGCGGCCAGGTTGCTGGCGAGCCTGGACAGCAGCAAGTTGCAACACCTGATTGCGGCGCATCTTAGCGAAAAGAACAATACGCCGGAGCTTGCCCGGGCCGCACTGAGTGGTGTTTTAAATTGTGAGCCGGAATGGATCGGGGTGGCCGATCAACAGGATGGGTTTGGTTGGCGCCAGATTCTTTAGTGGCAGATTGGGCATTGCCCAGAGGTACAAGAAAAAAGCCGGCCCGTAGGCCGGCTTTTTTTGCTGAACTGCGAAGCTTACTTGGCAGGAGCAGCAGGAGCAGCAGGAGCAGCGGCTGGGGCAGCAGCGTCAGCAGCAGGAGCAGCGGCCGGGGCAGCAGCGTCAGCAGCAGGAGCGGCAGGAGCAGGAGCAGCAACAGGCGCTTCGACTTTAGGGGCTTCAGCAGGAGCAGGAGCAGGAGCTTCTTCTTTTTTGCCGCAAGCGGTCAAGGTCAGGGCCAGCAGGGCGGCGAGCAGGACGGAATGTTTCATTTATTGTTTCCTTATAAAAACTTGGGTTTTAAGATTTGACTAAATGCTATTTATTATTACTATTTAAATACCATTGATGCAAATCGGCTTCCACATCAACGATGTCCAACCGACTGCGAGATTTTAGCAGGTTTGTTAAATAATTCTAGTGTCTTATTATGTATTCTTGCTAATAATTAATTTGGCCAGTTGTTTCCAAGCGGTTCGGCACTCTTGCAAGACTTGCGCATGGCATCATCATGCCGATTGAATCAATTTATAGTCCCAGTGTTGTTGCTGGAATTGCCGGCGCCGACGCTGCCCGGATTTCCTCGAAACGCTTGATCAGCACGTGGCTGCCCTCAATATCGTTGAGTGCGAGCAATGCGCGTGGGTTGTCATAATGGAAACGATGCAAGAAGCAGGCTTCGTCGGCGAGGGCAAAGGGGTCGTAGATGGCTTTTGCTTGCGGAGTGGTTTCCTGGATCGTGATGGCGTGGCTGAATTGCTTGAGCAGGCTGAGTATGCGCGGGCAGAAGCGGGTCAGATAGTCGATGTCATGCAGCACAATTTCCAGACGATTGCTGCGGTTTGCCAGCAGAAAGGTGCGCAACAGGTCATAGCGGCGCAACGTGGTGTAACCGCCATCTTCCAGGTTGTAATCGAAAATGCGCAAGCGGTGCCGGGCGAGTTCGATCAGGATATCGAGCGCTTCCGTATAGTCTGTTGCGTTGCTTAATTGCTTATGCAGCAAGACGGGTTTTTCCGGGTTTTCTGCCATGGTATCCTCCCCAATCATCTCGGTTTAATTATGGCATGTCTCTTCCCACCCGGGCGAAATCGTTTAAAATGGGGATGTGCTGTGAAGGAGTTGTTATGTTGCAAGTCGGACATCCTGCCCCCGGATTCAGCTTGCCTGATGCGGATATGGAAATGGTCAAACTCTCCGCGTACAAAGGCAAGAATGTCGTGCTGTACTTTTATCCGAAAGACGATACGCCGGGCTGCATCATCGAGGCCATAGATTTCAGCGATCTGGATAACGAGTTTGCCCGGCTGGACACCGTTGTGCTTGGAGTGAGCAGGGATGACTGTATCAGCCACGCTGCCTTTCGCGATAAACATGGCCTGTCGGTCCGCCTGCTGGCGGATGAGGAAGGCAAAGTGTGCGAGAAATATGGCGTGTGGCAGGAGAAGGAAAAAGACGGTGTGAAAAAAATGGGGATCTTGCGTTCCACGTTCGTCATCGACAGGCATGGCATTCTCAAGCATGTGCTCTATGGGGTAAATCCGCGTAGTCATGCAGCCGAGGTAATCAATTTAATCAAAGTGATGGAGTAATTTTATGCAGGTTTCAAAAAACTCGGTGGTGACTCTCAGTTTCGAATTGAGCGACAGCACCGGCAAGCTTCTGGAAAAAAGCGATCAACCCATCAGCTACCTGCATGGCGGCTATGACGGGATTTTTCCTACCGTAGAGGAAGCGCTGGAAGGTGTCGCCGAGGGCGGCACCGTTGCAGTGACGATGGATCCGGAAAACGCCTTCGGTGAATATGAGGACGAACTGGTGCGGGTCGAACCGCGTGATGCTTTCCCGATGGACGGGATCGAGGTCGGCATGCAGTTTCAGGCCGGCGCAGAAGGTTCGGATGAAGATCTGGTCTTCACGGTGAAAGAGATCACCGCAGAAAGCGTGGTGATCGATGGAAACCATCCCCTGGCTGGGCAAACCCTGCTGTTCAAGGCCACCGTTGAGGGCGTCCGTCCCGCCACTGCCGAGGAACTCGCCCATGGTCATGTGCATGGCGAGCACGGCCACCATCATTGATCCTTGAAAAAAGCTTTTAACCACGAATTTACACGAATTAACCACGAATGTTCACGAATAATTCGTGCTTATTCGTGAACATTCGTGTCATTCGTGGTTAATCGTCGTTTTTAGGTTAACCCAGCAGTTTCCTTAGCTTATACACCAGTTCCAGCGCTGCTTTCGGGGTGAGCTCGTCGGGCTCAATTTCGAGCAGCGCTTCTTCCAACGCCGAAGGAGCCGCAGCCTGCGGCGTCTCGACGAACAAATCCCCCTGAATGCCATTGCTGATGCCTTGCTGCTCCAGTTGCAGCAGGTGTCTTTTCGCCGCCTGGATCACCGGCGCGGGCACGCCTGCCAGCTGAGCCACCTGCAGGCCATAGCTCTGGCTCGCCGGGCCTTCCTGCACGCTGTGCAGGAACACGATATGGTCGCGGTGTTCCAGCGCATCGAGGTGGACATTGGTGATCTGCCTGAATTCCTGGTTCAGCCGGGTCAGCTCGAAATAATGGGTGGCGAACAGGGTATGGCAGCGCGTTTTCTCGATCAGATGGCGGGCGATTGCCCAGGCCAGGGCGAGGCCGTCGAAGGTGGAGGTGCCGCGCCCGATCTCGTCCAGCAGTACCAGGCTGTGTTCGGTGGCATTGTTCAAAATATCGGCCGCTTCAGTCATTTCCACCATGAAGGTGGAGCGACCGCCGGCCAAGTCGTCGGAGGCGCCGATGCGGGTGAAGATCTGGTCAATCGGGCCGATTTTTGCACTGGTTGCCGGCACGAAGCTGCCGCAGTGGGCGAGCAGCACGATCAGCGCAGTCTGGCGCATGTAGGTGGATTTCCCGCCCATGTTCGGGCCGGTGACCAGCAGCATCTGGCGGGTGCGGGAAAGCCGCGTGTCGTTGGCGATGAAGTTGGCGGTCTGTGCTTCCACCACCGGATGGCGGCCGCCCGTGATCTCGATCACTGCATCGTCGGTGAATTCAGGCGCGATCCAGCCCAGGGTTTCGGCCCGCTCGGCAAGCGCAGCCAGCACGTCGAGCTCGGCCACCGCTGCGGCAATCTCCTGTAGCGCCGGAATGTGCGGCGCCAGGTTGTCCAGTAGCGACTCATACAGCATTTTCTCGCGCGCCAGCGCCCGCTCCGAGGCCGACAGGGCCTTGTCCTCGAAAGCCTTCAGCTCCGGCGTGATAAAGCGCTCCGCATTTTTCAGCGTCTGGCGCCGGCGGTAGTCGTCCGGCACCGCATCGGCCTGGCTGCGCGTGACCTCGATGTAAAAGCCATGCACCCGGTTGTATTCGACCTTGAGATTGCTGATGCCGCTGCGCTCGCGCTCCCGGGCTTCGAGGGCCAGCAGGAACTCGCCGCAGTTGCTCTGGATCGCGCGCAGCTCATCAAGCTCGGCATCGTAGCCGGTGGCGATAACGCCGCCTTCGCGCAACACCGCCGCCGGCTCGGGCTGGATCGCCCGGGCCAGCTCGCTGACCAGCGTTTCCGGCGCGTGGAGCCGTTTTGCCAGCTGCGTCAGGCGCGGGCTGTCGAGCCGCGCCGTTTCTCCGGCGATGGGCGGCAAGGCCAGCAGGCTGTTGCGCAGGCCGGCAAGGTCCCTGGGCCGCGCGGATCGGAGCGCGATGCGTGCGGTGATGCGCTCGATGTCGGCGATCTGCTTCAGGCCCTGGTGGGCGTGCGCGTAGGCGGGCGCGCCGGATTCGCCGATCAGCCGGGTGATGGCGTCGAGCCGGTCGCGCAGCTCGGCGCCATTATGTGGGGCGCGCAGAGGATGATGCAGCCAGTGGCGCAGCAGCCGGCTACCCATGCTGCCGGCAGTGGTGTCGAGCAGGGAATAGAGGGTCGGCGCGGGTTCGCCGCGCAGGGTTTCGGAAATTTCCAGATTGCGCCGGGCGGCGGCGTCGAGCAACACGTAGCCGCCCTCACGCTCGACCTGCAAGCCGCGGATGTGTGGCAGCGCACCGCACTGGGTGCTTTTCGCGTATTCCAGCAAGGCGCCTGCGGCCTCGATGGCGCAGTGCAGATCATGGCAACCGAAGCCCTGCAAATCCAGGGTGGCGAATTGCCGGCATAGCCTTTGCAACGCCGAGTCGTAATCGAACTGCCATGGCGGCAGGGATCTGCGCGGGCATTTCAGGTTTTCCAGCGTGGCATTCGCGTAGCCTTCAGGGAGCAGGATTTCCGCCGGTTTGAGGCGCTCCAGCGTCGCGTCGAGGCGGTCCGGCCGAATTTCTGCGACGCTGAAGCGCCCGCTGGCGAGGTTGAGCCAGGCCAGTCCCAGCACATTTTTTTCCGGAACCAGCGCGAGCAGCAGCTTGTCCTGCTTTTCGTCGAGCAGCGCCGTATCGGTCAAGGTGCCGGGCGTGATGATGCGCATCACCTTGCGTTCCACCGGGCCTTTGGAAGTGGCTGGGTCACCGATCTGTTCGCAGATCGCGACCGTCATTCCGAGCTTGACCAGCTTGGCGAGATACTGCTCGGCGGCATGGTAGGGCACGCCCGCCATCTTGATCGGTTGCCCTGCCGTTGCGCCGCGGGTGGTGAGGGTGATGTCCAGCAACTGCGCCGCCATCGAAGCGTCGTCGAAGAACAGCTCGTAGAAATCTCCCATGCGGTAGAACAGCAGCATATCTGGGTGTTCCGCCTTGATGCGCAGGTATTGCTGCATCATCGGGGTGTGTTTTTCAAGGTCTTTGTCGTGCATTGTTTACTATTTGAATTTTTGTTAAAAATGATTTCCGGCTTAACGGAAATAAAGCATGGAAATACCCGGATTCTGCTGTCCACAAGTGCAGCGCCTGGGGATTTGAAGAATACCCGATTTGGCGGTCTGAATCCCAGGGTTTTTGATGCCCTCAATATTTGCTTTATGCGCAGGGGTTGCTAAGGTGAATAAGGCGCTTGTTAAATTTGAATAATGAAAGGAGCTCCGCAGAAAACCGGTAGTGGCAACGGTGGGTGAAAGGGAACACAGGCCAACCAGACCGGGGAGCGGATCGAAGCGGCGCACGCGGTTCTGGGTGCGGGCATCCCCCAGGTTGCGGTGTTCGAAACGGCGTTTTATGTGAACTTGCCCGAACTTGAATTCTGCGACAACGCCAAGATCATTCATTGGGGAGGCAAGTGGGCACTTTAATCACACATCCGTTCTTGAGGCCGTTGCCCGAGGGGTTGGCGGGGCTCGCCGAGCTCAGTCTCGACCTGCGCTGGACCTGGAGCCATGCGGCGGACCGCCTGTGGCGGGAAATCGACCCGGCGGTGTGGGCGCGGACCGAAAACCCGTGGTTGATGCTGCAGAGCGTTTCCCTGCAGCGGTTGGAGCAACTGGCGGAAGACCCGGATTTCCGCGCAGAACTTGAACGCCTGATGCAGGTGCGTCGCGATTATCTCGCGGCGGAGGCATGGTACGGCGGCGCGCACCCCGGCAATGGTGCGCTGATCGCCTATTTCAGCATGGAATACGGCCTGGCTGAAGCGCTGCCGCTGTATTCCGGCGGGCTGGGCGTGCTTGCGGGCGACCATCTTAAAACGGCGAGCGATCTCGGCGTGCCGCTGGTCGCTGTGGGGCTGTTGTACCAGGAAGGCTATTTTCGCCAGATGCTCGACGGCCGGGGCAGGCAGATCGAAGTGTATCCCCACAACGTACCCACCAGCATGCCCATCACGCCAGTGCGCGATGCCAAAGGCGCCTGGCTCGGCGTGCCCATCGAGCTGCCGGGGCGGGCGCTAGTGCTGCGCGTGTGGCAGGCGCAGGTGGGGAGGGTGAACCTGTACCTGCTGGACAGCAACGACCCAATGAACAGTCCCGCCGACCGCGGCATCACCAGCAAGCTGTACGGCGGCGGCGAGGAGATGCGCCTGGTGCAGGAAATCGTGCTCGGCATCGGCGGCTGGCGGACGCTGGAGGCGCTGGAACTGCATCCGGAGGTATGCCATCTGAATGAGGGCCATGCCGCCCTGGTGACGCTGGAACGGGCGCGGCGATTCGCGCAGGAAAACCACGTCGATTTCCGGGAGGCTCTGTGGGCAACCCGGGCCGGCAATGTCTTTACCACCCATACCCCGGTGGCAGCCGCCTTCGACACCTTTCCGCGCGTGCTGCTCGCCGAGTACGGCACCCATTACGCCGCGCAGCTCGGCGTTTCGCAGCACGAGCTGCTGGCGCTGGGGCGCATGCGCCCCGACGACGGCGACGAGCTTTTCAACATGGCTTACCTGGCTGCGCGCACCTGCGGCACGATCAACGGCGTCAGCCAGCTACACGGTGCCGTCAGCCGCCGCATCTTCTGCGACCTCTATCCGCGCTGGCCGGAGCGCGAGGTGCCCATCAGGCATATCACCAATGGCGTGCACGTATCCTCGTGGGATTCGCCTTGGGCCGACGAGATCTGGACCGCGGCCTGCGGCAAGGAGCGCTGGCTGGGCAGGCCGGAAACGCTGTCGGGCGCCATTCAAGGCCTGAGCGACGAGGCGTTGTGGTCCTTTCGCGGCGAGGAGCGGCGCGACCTCATGCATTACGCACGCCGCAGGCTCGCCCGCCAGCTCGGCCAGTGCGGCGCCGATCCGGAAGCGATTGCGCAGGCGGACCTTACCCTGGATCCGAACCTGCTGACGCTGGGTTTCGCACGGCGTTTCACCGAGTACAAGCGCCCCAATCTGCTGTTGCGCGATCCGGAGCGTCTGCTGCGGCTGCTGACCGACCCGGTGCGCCCGGTGCAGCTCATCATCGCCGGCAAGGCCCATCCCCAGGATGAAAACGGCAAGCGCCTCATCCAGGCGTGGGTGGAGTTTGTGCACCGTCCTGAAGTCCGCGCACGCGCGGTGTTCCTCGAGGATTACGATATTGCGCTCGCGCAGGAAATGGTGGAGGGCGTGGATGTGTGGATCAACACCCCGCGCCGGCCATGGGAGGCGAGCGGAACCTCCGGCATGAAGGTGCTGGTCAACGGCGGCCTCAACCTTTCCGAGCTGGACGGCTGGTGGGCGGAGGCCTATACGCCGGAGGTGGGCTGGGCGTTGGGCGACGGGCGCGAACACGCTGAGCCGGGCTGGGACGATGTCGAGGCCGAACAGCTCTACCGCCTGCTGGAGCAGGAGATCGTACCGATGTTTTATCGCCGCGATGCGCAAGGCATCCCGCGCGAGTGGGTGGCGCGCATGCGCGCCAGCATGTCCCGGCTTGCGCCGCAGTTCAGTAGCAACCGCATGCTGCAGGAATACGTGCGTGATGCCTACTTTCCCGCGGCCGCCGCGTTCCGGCGGCGCAGCGCCGACGGCGGCCGGCTGGCAAGAGAGCTTGCAGCCTGGGAGCAGGGGCTGGAACGGCACTGGCACGAGGTGCACTGGGGAAATGTGGAGCGGCGCGCGCAACCGGACGGCTGGCTATTCGAGGTGCAGGTCTATCTGGGAAATGTCTCGCCGGATGGGGTACAGGTCGAGCTCTATGCCGAGCCGCAGAACGGCGAGGCCCCCGCACGCCACATTATGGCGCGCGGGGCCGCCCTGCCGGGCATGCTCAACGGCTACCATTACGCCATCGCGTTCCCGACGTCGCGGCCGGCGATGGACTTCACGCCGCGCATCATTGCCTGGCATCCGGAAGCGCGCATTCCGGCCGAGGTGAACCTGATTCTCTGGTTTCCCGGCTGACCAAGCCGGGCGGCTATGGGCGCCCGGCCGCCGCTTACTTGTCCTTGGCGGCCAGGTGCGGTGCGATGGTCTGCAGCAGTTGGCCAAAAATCTTGGGGTTGCCGGCAAGGATGTTGCCGCTTTGCAGGTAGTCCGGCTCGCCATGGAAATCGCCCACCAGTCCACCCGCTTCCTGCACCATGAGCGCACCGGCGGCGATATCCCAGGCTTTCAGGTCGAATTCCCAGAAGCCGTCGAAGCGGCCGGCGGCAGTGTAGGCCAGGTCCAGAGCGGCCGACCCCGGTCGGCGCAGGCCGGCGGTTTTCTGCATCAGTTCGCGGAAAATGCCCAGATAGGCGTCGAGATGGGTGAAATCGCGGAACGGGAAGCCGGTGCCGATCAGGGCATCCTTCAGGTATTCGCAGCGGCTGACTCGGAGCCGGCGGTCGTTGAGGAAGGCGCCGGCGCCGCGCGTGGCGGTGAACAGGTCATTGCGGCTGGGGTCGTAGATTACGGCGTGGGTCAGCACGCCCTTGTGCTGCATGGCGATTGAAACGGCGTACTGCGGGAAACCGTGGAGGAAGTTGGTGGTGCCGTCGAGAGGGTCGATGATCCACTGGAACTCCGAGTCGCCCTGTGCACCGCTTTCTTCTGCTAAAATCGCGTGTTTCGGGTAGGCATCCAGCAGGACTTCCTTGATTGCGTCTTCCGCTTTTTGATCCACTTCGCTGACAAAATCATTAAAGCTCTTGTGTTTGATCGTGAGCGAATCCAGATTTTGGGAGGCGCGGTTGATGATCTGACCGGCGCGGCGCGCGGCCTTGACCGCGGTGTTGAGCATGGGATGCATGGGTTATCCTGGGAAAGTTTAAGGAACAAAACGCTAGGCGCATCACCGCTATTTTAATGGGAAACCACGGATGAAGAAACCCAATGCTCTGAATAACATTCGCATCGTGCTCAGTCACACCAGCCACCCGGGCAATATCGGCGCTGCTGCGCGGGCGATGAAGACGATGGGATTGGAGCGCCTTTATCTGGTCAACCCCAAGGCTTTTCCCGATCCCGTCGCGGATGCGCGCGCTGCCGGGGCGTCGGACGTGCTGGAAAATGCACAGGTTTGCACCACCCTGGACGAGGCGCTGGCCGGTACGGTGCTCGCCGTGGCGGTCACCGCCCGGCGGCGCGATCTCTCCCACGAAATGCTGTCCGCGCATCAAGCGGCGTCCCGCATGCTCGAGTTCGCCCCCCAGGGAGAAGTGGCGCTGCTGTTCGGCACCGAGATGTCGGGGCTGTCCAACGCCGAACTGGACAAGTGCCAGATGCTTGCGACCATACCGGCCAATCCCGAGTTTACCTCGCTGAATCTGGCCTCTGCGGTGCAAATCCTGGCTTACGAGCTGCGCATGGCGTTTCTTGGAACGACTGAAACGCCGGCTGCAAAGGCGCTGGAGGCCGCCAGTTTCGAAGATGTGGAGCGGTTCTATCAACACCTGGAGCGGACCATGATAGACACCGGTTTTCTCGATCCGGCTTGCCCTGGGCGCTTGATGCTGCGGTTGAGACGGTTGTTTGCACGGGCTCGCCCGGAAAAGGAAGAGGTCAGCATCCTGCGCGGGATTTTGACTTCGGTGGAAAAATTCACAAATAAATGAAAAAACCCATAGTTGACTAAAGGAGTCTGGAATATAATATTTTCCTTATATTTCGGAATCGAGTGATGTTCAATCATTTGCGTGAAGACATATCGGTCGTGTTCGAGCGGGACCCGGCTGCGCGTTCCGCCTGGGAGGTGCTGACCACTTATCCGGGCGTGCATGCGCTGCTGGTGCACCGCCTGGCACGGCGGCTGTGGCACTGGAACCTGAAGTGGCTGGCGCGCTTTGTCGCCCATCTGGGCCGCTGGCTGACCGGCATTGAAATCCATCCTGGCGCGCAAATCGGGCGGCGCGTCTTCATCGATCACGGCATGGGCGTGGTCATCGGCGAGACGGCCGAGATCGGCGACGATTCGACGCTTTATCATGGTGTCACACTGGGCGGCACTTCATGGAACAAGGGCAAGCGCCACCCTACCCTTGGCAAGGGGGTGGTGGTCGGCGCCGGCGCCAAAATTCTTGGCCCGATTTTCATCGGCGATGGCGCCAAGGTGGGCTCCAATGCGGTGGTGGTGAAGGATGTTCCTGCGGGCGCCACGGCGGTTGGAATTCCGGCGCGAATTATCGATCCGACCCAGGCGGACCTGCGCGAAAGCAAGGCTCAGAAGATGGGATTTTCCGCCTATGCCATTAGTGCCGACATGAACGATCCGGTCGTCAAGGCGATCCACGGACTGCTTGACCACACCGTGGTGTTGGACCAGCGCATCGAGCTGATCCTGGCGCAGTTGAAGAAGATGGGGGTTGAGATGGAACCGCTGGCGCCGACCCAGGATCAGTTCGATGCGAACTATTTGAATAAAATAGTTGACTAAAATAATAAGGTATTATAAAGTTGTTGCGTGATTTTCATGGGAAGGAATTGATATGCGACTGACAACTAAGGGACGTTTCGCGGTAACCGCAATGCTCGATCTGGCCTTACGCCGGGGCGGCGGACCAGTGACGCTGGCCGGGATCAGCGAGCGTCAGAAGATTTCCCTGTCTTACCTGGAACAGCTGTTTGGCAAGCTGCGCCGCCATGCACTGGTGGAGAGCGTGCGCGGGCCGGGTGGTGGCTATTATCTGGCCAAGAGTCTTGACGATATCGCGGTCTCGGACATCATCAAGGCGGTGGATGAGCCGATGGATGCCACTCAGTGCGGCGGACTGGGCAATTGCCACGACGAGCATGAATGCATGACCCATGAATTGTGGACCAGTCTGAACGGAAAAATTTACGACTATCTGGCGTCGGTTACGTTGGCGCATCTGGTGGCGCAACAACGTGGGGTCGGCGTGGCAGAGATACAAGACCATACCCGGGCGGTGTCGAGACGTAGTGCCGGGACTAAAACGGATGTTGCCAGCGTACTTTGACCACAATGCCACCACGCCGCTCGACGAGCGCGTGTTGCAGGCGATGCTGCCGTTTTTTCGGGAACTTTACGGTAATGCCTCCAGTCGTCACGAGTACGGGCGGGCCGCTCGCAAGGCGGTGGACGATGCGCGCGAGCAGGTGGCGGATATGGTCGGCGCGCATCCTTCGCAGGTGGTTTTCGTTAGCGGTGGCACCGAAGCTAACAACCTGCTGATTAAAGGCGCGGCGGCGCGGTGCCAGCCTTCACAGATCGCGGTGAGCGCGGTGGAGCACCCGAGCGTGACCCGGCCGGCGCAGGAGTTGCGCGAGCAGGGCTGGAAGGTTAGGAAGCTGGCGGTGGACAGCTCTGGCCGGCTCGAAATGGATGATGTGGAAATTGCTCTACGTGAGTCGGTCACCGGACTGGTGTCAGTGATGCTGGCCAACAATGAAACCGGTGTGGTGCAGGATGTGGCGGCGGTGGCGGAACTGGCGCGCGGCGTGGGCGCAATGGCCCATACCGATGCGGTGCAGGCGCTGGGAAAGATGCCGGTCAGTTTTTCTGCGTTGAACGTCCATGCAATGACGATTTCCGCGCACAAGGTGTACGGGCCGAAAGGGATGGGTGCACTGGTTCTGGACAAGCGCCTCGATATCAAGCCGCAAATCACTGGCGGCGAGCATGAGAAGGGGTTGCGTGCCGGTACCGAGAACGTGCCGGCGATCGTCGGTTTCGGTGCGGCTTGTGCGCTGGCGACGAGCCGCTTGACCGAGCTACCGCCTAAGCTTCAGCAAATGCGGGAGCGGATGGACCAGGGGCTGCGGACCATGGGTGCGGTGCTGTTCGGTGATGGTGCCGAGCGTTTGGTCAATACCAGCTATTTTGCCATTCCCGGCATTGACGGCGAAACGCTGGTGATGGCGCTGGACCGCGCCGGGTTTGCGGTGGCGAGCGGGTCGGCCTGCTCCAGCGGTGGCATTGACCCGAGCCCGGTATTGCTGGCCATGGGGGTTGAGCGTGAGTTGGCGCGGTGTGCAGTGCGCGTCAGCTTGGGCAGGGATAATGAAATGAGCCAGATCGAGCGATTTTTGCGGGCATTGCAGGGCGAAATTCTCGGGCTGAAAAGACTGGTTGCGGTTGCCCTCTAAATTCAAAGTGGAGAAGTGAAAAAATGATTAAGCAACCAATTTATCTGGATTATTCTGCAACTACGCCGGTTGATCCGCGCGTGGCGGAGCAGATGATTCCTTACCTGACCGAAAAATTCGGCAATCCGGCGAGCCGCTCTCATGAGTTCGGCTGGGAAGCAGAAAGGGCCGTCGAGGAGGCGCGCGAGCAGGTTGCCGCGCTGGTCAACGCCGACCCCAAGGAAATCATCTGGACCTCGGGTGCAACCGAATCGAACAATCTCGCCATCAAGGGTGCAGCGCACTTTTACAAGGGAAAGGGCAAGCATCTGGTCACGGTGATGACCGAGCACAAGGCGGTGATCGATACCATGCGCCACCTCGAGAGCGAAGGCTATGAAGTCACCTATCTCATGCCGGAAACAAACGGCCTGGTGGATATGGAGAAATTCACGGCTGCCCTGCGCCCCGACACCATTCTTGCTTCCGTCATGCTGGTCAACAACGAGATCGGGGTGATTCAGGATATCGCCGCCCTGGGCGAGGTTTGCCGCGCCAGGGGCGTGCTTTTCCACGTCGATGCCGCCCAGGCCACCGGCAAGGTGACGATAGATCTGGCCAAGCTTAAAGTCGATCTGATGTCCTTCTCTGCCCACAAGACCTATGGCCCGAAAGGCATCGGTGCGCTGTACGTGCAGAGGAAGCCGCGCGTCCGGCTGGAGGCGCAAATGCACGGCGGCGGCCACGAACGCGGGCTGCGCTCCGGCACCCTGGCGACGCACCAGATCGTCGGCATGGGCGAGGCATTCCGCATCGCGCGCGAGGAAATGGCCACCGAGAACGAGCGCATCCGCTATCTGCGCGACCGGCTCTACCAAGGGCTGTCGCAAATCGAGGAAGCGCATGTCAATGGCGACATGGAACAACGGGTGCCGCACAACCTCAACATCAGCTTCAACTTCGTCGAGGGTGAATCGCTGATCATGGCGATCCGCGAACTAGCGGTTTCCAGCGGATCCGCCTGTACTTCCGCGAGTCTGGAACCTTCTTATGTGCTGCGTGCCCTGGGCCGCAGCGACGAGCTGGCACACAGTTCGATCCGCTTCACCATCGGTCGTTTTACCACTGAAGAAGAGATCGACTTTGCGATTGATCTGGTGAAGGCGAAGATCGGCCGCTTGCGCGAAATGTCCCCGCTGTGGGACATGTTCAAGGAAGGCATCGATCTAAGTACCGTACAGTGGGCGGCGCATTAATTACAGGAGTTTAAAATGTCTTACAGCACAAAAGTTTTGGATCACTATGAAAATCCCCGCAATGTCGGGACCTTCGGCAAGGACGACGAAGGCGTTGCCACCGGCATGGTCGGGGCGCCCGCCTGCGGCGACGTAATGAAGCTGCAGATCAAGGTGAACAAGGACGGGGTGATCGAGGATGCGAAGTTCAAAACCTACGGCTGCGGCTCGGCGATCGCATCCAGCTCTCTGGTGACCGAGTGGGTCAAGGGCAAGACCCTGGACGAGGCGCTCACCATCAAAAACACCCAGATTGCGGAAGAGCTGGCGCTGCCGCCGGTGAAGATTCACTGCTCGGTGCTGGCGGAAGACGCCATCAAGGCGGCCGTGGCCGATTACAAGGCCAAGCATGGCGAGGTGGTTGAAACCGCTGCCTGCAAAGGTTCGGATTGTTCTAATTAAGGAGAGAGAGCATGGCAGTTACCCTGACTGAGAAGGCCGCCACCCACATCAAGAACTTTATCGCAAAACGCGGCAAGGGAGTGGGTTTGCGACTGGGCGTGCGCACCAGCGGTTGTTCCGGCATGGCCTACACGCTGGAATTCGCCGATGAATTCAACGACACCGACAGCCAGTTCGAAAGCTTCGGAGTGAAGGTTCTCGTTGATCCGAAGAGCCTGGTTTATCTTGAAGGCACCGAGCTGGATTTCGTGCGCGAAGGGCTGAACGAGGGCTTCAAGTTCAACAACCCCAACGTCAAGAGCTCGTGCGGTTGCGGCGAGAGCGTCGGCTTCTAGGCAGACATACATGAACGGCACGCGATGAATTTCGATTTCAGCAAGAACCATTTCGAGCTGTTCGGTATCCCGCCGCTCTACCAGATCGACCTGATCCAGCTGGAGCAGGCTTATCGCGACATCCAGAGCCAGATTCATCCTGACAAGTTCGCGCATCTTTCCGATGCCGAGCGCAGGCTGTCGATGCAGTGGTCGACGCAGGCCAACGAGGCTTACCAGACACTCAGGCAGCCTCTCGGCAGGGCGCGTTATTTGCTGCACTTGAACGGCGTCGATATTAACGAGGAAACCAATACGGCGATGTCGCCCGCCTTCCTGATGCAGCAGATGGAGTGGCGCGAGGCGATCGGCGAAGCCAGGGCGGCCAGGGATGCACCCGAACTGGAGCATTTGAGCGGCCAGTTGCGCGCCGATATTCAGGCGCAGCAGCACCAGCTGGCTGATTTGCTGGATAAGGAAAAGAATTACCCGAAGGCCGCGGAAATTGTCCGCGAGCTTAAATTCATGGAAAAATTGCGCGAGGAAATCAACTACGCGCTGGAACAACTTGAAAGCTAAACTTTAACCACGAATGAACTCGAATTACCACGAATGAACCCCAATTTATTAGTATATTCGTGTTAATTCGTGAACATTCGTGTAATTCGTGGTTAATCAATAGGTTTAATAATGGCATTACTTCAAATCGCAGAACCCGGCATGAGCACCGCGCCACACCAGCATCGGCTGGCGGTGGGGATAGACCTGGGCACGACCAATTCCCTGGTGGCAACGGTCAGGAGCGGCATGAGCGTAGTGCTGCATGACGAGAACGGACGTGGATTGTTGCCTTCGGTGGTGCGCTATCATGAGGACGGCAGTACCGATGTCGGCTATCCCGCGCAGGCGATGCAAAGCCGGGATCCCCACAACACCATTATTTCGGTGAAGCGCTTCATGGGCCGGGGGCTGCGCGACCTGCCCGATGCCGGCAGCATGCCTTATCAGTTCGTCGATGCGCCCGGCATGGTGCAGCTCAAGACCGTGTCCGGCGTAAAAAGCCCGGTCGAGGTGTCAGCCGAGATCCTCAAGGTGCTGCGCGATCGCGCCGAGAAGGCGCTGGGCGGCGACTTGGTGGGGGCGGTGATCACGGTGCCAGCCTATTTTGACGATGCCCAGCGCCAGGCCACCAAGGATGCGGCCCGGCTGGCCGGACTCAATGTGTTGCGCCTGCTGAACGAACCTACCGCGGCGGCGGTCGCCTACGGGCTGGATAATGCGGCTGAAGGTGTTTACGCCGTTTACGACCTGGGTGGCGGCACTTTCGATATTTCCATTCTGCGTTTGTCCAAAGGCGTGTTCGAGGTACTGGCGACCAACGGCGACTCCGCGCTGGGCGGCGACGATTTCGATCACCGCATCTATTGCTGGATACTTGAGCAGGCCAAGCTGTCCGGCGTGAAGCCGCAGGATGCGCGCCTGCTCCTGACCCGCGCGCGCGAAGCCAAGGAAGACCTGACCCTCCATCCCGAGGTGCGCATCACAGCGGTACTGGGTACCGGTGAAATGGTGGATCTCGCGCTCACCTCTGAAACTTTTATCGATATCACCAGCAGCCTGGTCAACAAGACGCTGGCGCCCACCCGCAAAGCGTTGCGCGATGCCGGGCTGGAGCCTGAAGACGTGAAGGGCGTGGTGATGGTGGGCGGGGCGACGCGCATGCCCCAGATCCAGCACGCGGTTGGGCAGTTCTTCCGCCAGGAGCCGCTCAACAACCTCGATCCGGACAAGGTGGTCGCGCTGGGAGCGGCGATCCAGGCCAATGTGCTGGCCGGCAACCGCTCCGACGACGACTGGCTGTTGCTGGATGTGATTCCGCTTTCCCTGGGGCTGGAAACCATGGGCGGACTGGTGGAGAAGGTCATTCCTCGCAACTCCACCATCCCCGTGGCGCGCGCCCAGGAATTTACTACCTACAAGGACGGCCAGACCGCGATGAGCATCCACGTGGTGCAGGGCGAACGCGAACTGGTGAGCGACTGCCGCTCCCTGGCCAAGTTCGAGCTGCGCGGCATCCCGCCGATGGTGGCGGGCGGGGCGCGTATCCGCGTCACCTTTCAGGTGGATGCCGACGGCCTGCTCAGCGTGTCCGCGCGTGAGAAGAGCAGCGGCGTGGAGGCTTCGGTCGTGGTGAAGCCGTCCTATGGCCTCAGCGATGACGAAATCACCCGGATGCTGCTTACTTCACAGGAAAATGCCAAGGCCGACATGGCTGCGCGCGCTTTGCGCGAGCAGCAGGTCGAGGCCGGACGCCTGATCGAGGCGATCGAGGCGGCGCTCGCCGAAAACGGCGACAGTCTGCTCAGCGCTGCGGAGCGCGCCGAGATCGATGAAGGAATGGCAGCGCTGCGCCGGACCCTGGAAGGGTCCAATCATCAGCTGATCAAAGAGCAGGTCGAACGCCTGAACCATATTTCCGAGATGTTTGCCGGACGACGCATGGACCAGAGCGTACATAAGGCACTGACCGGCCATAAACTGGAAGAACTTGAGATTTAAACCATGCCCCAACTGATTGTGTTACCCAATGAGCAACTCTGCCCCGATGGCGCATTGATCGAGGCGAAGCCCGGCGTATCCATCTGCGATACCCTGCTTGAGCACGGCATCGAAATCGAGCACGCATGCGAGAAGGCCTGCGCCTGCACCACCTGCCATGTGGTGGTGCGCGAAGGCTTCGAATCGCTGGATCCCGCCGAAGAACTGGAAGAGGATATGCTGGACAAGGCCTGGGGGCTGGAACCGGCCTCGCGCCTTTCCTGTCAGGCGATCGTCAAGGACCGGGATCTGGTGATTGAAATTCCGAAATACACCATCAATCTGGCCAGCGAGCAGCACTGACGGAGGGCATCATGAAGTGGACCGATACGCTGGATATTGCCATCGAGCTTTACGAACAATTTCCCGAAGTGGACCCCCGCTATGTCCGCTTTACCGATTTGCACCGCTGGGTTACCGAATTGGCAGGTTTTGATGACGACCCGAACAAATCCAGCGAGAAAATTCTCGAAGCGATCCAGATGGCCTGGATAGACGAGACCGAATGATTCACTTCCCCAGCATGACCTTGATATAACAGGCGATTTTTCGCTCTTCGATAAAACGCCTTCTCCCCTGTTAACCCGGGTGAATCAGGCTGATGGCGCAGTCCAGCGTTGTGCAGCAGTTTCGTCACTTTCACGCGCGTCCACCCAATGTGCGCCCGCTTCGGTCTGTTCTTTCTTCCAGAACGGTGCCCGGGTCTTCAGGTAATCCATGATGAATTCGCAGGCGGCGAAGGCGTCGCCACGATGCGCGCTGCTGACCGCTACCAGCACGATTTGATCCGTCGGCTTGAGCGGGCCAATGCGGTGGATCACCAGCGCATCAATGACATTCCAGCGCCGCTTCGCTTCCTCCACGATTTCGGCCAATGCTTTTTCCGTCATGCCGGGATAGTGTTCCAGGGTCATTTCAGTAACCGTGGTACTGTGATCCAGATCGCGCACCAGGCCGACGAAGCTGGCGACTGCGCCGATGCCGGTATTGCCCCGGCGCAGATTGAGGATTTCCGCGCCGAGGTCGAAATCTTCGGTTTGAATCCGTACCGGCATTTCAGCCTCCCGTCACGGGTGGGAAGAAAGCGACTTCGTCGCCATCACGCACGGCCGTGTCCGGGTCGGCCATGTCCTGGTTGACTGCCACGCGCACCGGTCTGTCCTGGGCAAGCTCTTCCTGCCATGCGCCGCCGCGCTGGCGCAGCCATTCAGTCAGTGATCGGACATCGGCGACATCGGCGGGCAGGTTCGCCTGCTCCGAGGAAAGGCCGAAGGCTTCGCGTAGCCGGGCGAAATAAAGCAGGGTGATCATGCGGGCTTCCTCCTGTTAGTTGAGCAATCCGGTGAAAGGAAGGAATTTGACGGTATCGCCACGATGGACGGTCGCACCTTCCGGGATTTCCACCAGGCCATCGGCCCAGACGGTGGAGGTCAGGACGCCGGAACCCTGGTGCGGGTAGAGCTGGACTCCCACTTCGCCATTTTCCGCCGTGTGCACCCGGGCGCGCAGAAACTCGCGGCGCTTGTCGGGTTTCAGCCAGTCGAAATCGGCCTTCAGCGAGAAGGCTTGCGGGGCAGCGGCGGTAATGCCCTGGCTGCGCAAAATGAACGGCCGCACGAACAGGCAAAAGGTGACAAAAGCCGAGACCGGATTGCCCGGCAGGCCGATAAACGGCACCTTTTGCCATTCTTCGCCGTGGCCGACCTCGCCAAAGGCCAGCGGCTTGCCCGGCTTGATCGCGATTTTCCACAAATCGAGCTTGCCGACCGCTTCCACCGCGGCTTTGACATGGTCTTCCTCGCCCACGGAGACGCCGCCGCTGGTGATGATCAGATCCGCTCCGGCGGCGGTTTCGAGCACCTTCACGGTGGCGGCGAAGTCGTCCGGCACGATCCCCAGATCAACGACTTCGCAGCCCAGCGCCTGCAGCAGGCCGGTCAGCACGAAGCGGTTGGAATTGTAGATCTGGCCTGGCCTGAGCGGCTCCCCGGGCATGACGATTTCGTCGCCGGTAAAGAATGTGGCGACTTTCAGCTTGCGGTAAACCAGCAGGCTTGCAATGCCGACCGCTGCGGCCAGCCCCATTTCCTGCGGGCGCAGCCGGATGCCGGCGGGAAGAATCTCGGCTCCGGCGGCGATGTCCTCGCCGGAACGGCGGATATTCTCGCCCATTTTTGGATGTTTGCTGACGGTCACCGTGTCGCCTTCGACCCCGCAATATTCCTGCATCACCACCGCGTCACAGCCTGCCGGCACCGGCGCCCCGGTGAAGATCCTGGCGGCTTGGCCGGCTTCCAGCGGCTGCCCGACCGTGCCGGCCGGGATGCGCTGAGTCACCCGCAGCCGGGTCGACGCGTTGATGAGGTCGGCGATTCGCACGGCGTAGCCATCCATGGCGCTGTTGTCCAGCGGAGGAACGTTGATCGCCGAAGTGAGGCGCTCGGCAAGTACCCGCCCCAGCGCCTCGGCCGTGGCGATCTGTTCGGTTTTGTTTGCTGGCCGCACTCGTGCCAGCAGAAAGGACAACGCCTCGTCGGCGCTGAGCATATTCTGTTTCTTATCCATTTTTCACAAGACCTGTTTGTTGCATGATAAATTCGGCGATTTTTTCAGGCTGGTCAAGAGCGAATTGCGGCAACTCTGTTTCCACTGCTTGATCGCTGGCGATGGCGACGATGTTCGGGTCCTGGGGAAAAAGCAACGGCTTGCCGAGGACAGTGCGGTGCACCTCCAGTTTGGCAATCGCTTCGTTCTTGAAGCTTTCCACCAGCACCAGATCGCAGGGCGCCAGTCGTGCCAGTTGTTCTTTCAGCCCCGGTTCCGGCTCGTCGCGCAGCTCATGAACCAATGCCCAGCGATATTGCGAAGTCACCATCACCTCGCTGCAGCCCGCCGCGCGGTGACGGTAGGAGTCCTTGCCCGGCTGGTCGATGGCGAAATCGTGGTGGGTATGCTTGATCAGGGATACCTTCAGCCCCTGCGCCACGAACAGCGGGATCAGTTGTTCGATCAGGGTGGTTTTTCCGCTGCCCGAGTAACCGGCGAATCCGAATGTCTTCATTATTTGTTCCGCAACAGGCGATGCTTTTCGCGCTGCCAGTCTTTCTCTTTCTCGGCTTCGCGCTTGTCGTGCTGCTTTTTGCCCTTGGCCAGGCCGATTTCCAGCTTGATGCGGCCGCGACTGAAATGCATGTCCAGCGGCACGAGGGTGTAACCGGCACGCTCCACCTTGCCGATCAGCTTGCTGATTTCCTCGGCATGCAGCAGCAGCTTGCGGGTGCGCACCGGGTCGGGGTTGACGTGGGTGGAGGCGGTCGGCAGCGGACTGATATGGCAGCCGAGCAGATAGAGTTCGCCGCCGCGGATGATGACGTAGGCTTCCTTGAGTTGCGTACGCCCGGCGCGGATGGCCTTGACCTCCCAGCCGTCAAGGACGATGCCGGCTTCATACTTTTCCTCGATGAAGTAGTCGTGAAAGGCTTTTTTGTTTTGCGCGATGCTCATCGGCAGGTGAATTTCTCTGGGAAATCCTGTATTTTATCAGTTTTTGACAGCGGCAGACCGAATGATAGCAGTGGAAAAATCCGTGCTGGTTTTTTACTCGGCACGGCAAATGTTCGTGCTGGTCGATCGGATCGAGGATTATCCGAATTTCCTTCCCTGGTGCGGCGGGACGGAGGTGCAGCGGCACAGCGACGAAGCGCTCGAAGCGACGGTGCATATCGATTATCATCATATCAGGCAGAGCTTCGCTACCGAAAACATTCGGCAGGCGCCGCACCTGATCGAAATGAAGTTCCGCCACGGCCCGTTCAGCCATCTTGAGGGCAGTTGGAAATTTGTCGAACTGGACGAGACGGCCTGCAAGATCGAGTTTAAACTCCATTATGAATTCTCAAGCAAGATCATGGAGAAACTGGTCAGTCCGGTTTTCGGGCATATCGCAAACAGCTTTGTAGAAGCGTTCGTTCAACGTGCAGCAGTCATCTATGGTGAGCCATGAGTGAAGATATTTCGGTGGAAGTGGTATATGCCCTGCCGCATAAACAGGAAGTCTTGTCCTTGAAGATAAGGCCGGGTGCTGTGGTGTCCGAGGCGATAGCACGGTCCGGCATCCTGCGGGATTTCCCGGAAATTGACCTGGCCAGCGCCAAGGTGGGGATTTACGGCAAGCAAGTCAAGCTTGACGCCGTGCTCCGGGATAAGGATCGAATCGAGATTTATAGGCCGCTGATTGCCGATCCGAAGGAAATCCGCAAGAAACGTGCGGCAGAAGGCAAGGAAACGAAGAAGGAAGCCGGAGACGCTGAAGCGGCCCCAACCTGATTCAATCGTCAAAAAGCTATCGAACCGCAGAGGACGCGGAGGAAAAACTAAGGTATTGCCAAGTTATGCTGAGTCACCTATCAGGTGAGGACGTTTTTTTTTACGGCTAGCATTTGAATTCCTCTGCGTCCTCCGCGTCCTCTGCGGTGAATCGCCGTTTTTAGATTCAACTCATTTGCACCAGGAATCCACCGTCTTCTTCGCTGCCTCGATGGCTTGCGCGCGGTCGCTGTCTTCGAGAAAGACGCGCTCGCCTTTTTCATTGAATTTGGCGATCCTTTGCCCCTCCTGCAAAGCTTGCAGTTGGTTGCGTGCTTGCTCGCAGTTCGCCTTTCTGCTTTTTGCCTCTTCCTGATCCCTGGCTTGCTTGGCTGCGGCTTCTTCCGCCTGAACCCGGCGTTTTCTGGATTCCAGATCCTTCTCCGCCAGGCTTTTTTCTCCGCCCTTGCTGTCGGGTGCGGCTATGGGCAAGGCCGGACTGGCCTTCAGATCCAGGGTTTTTTGCGATTTGGCGGTGGGTGGCGGGGGTTGGTCGGAATAATGCACCTTGCCCTCCGCATCCACCCATCGGGTGACCCCGGCTTGTGCGACAGTCGCCAGTGCCAGCATCGAAACGATAGTCAGAAGTTGCCGCATGGCTTGCACCTGGATTACTTGGTTAGGGGGTAACTCTTTTGCGTCAACCCCAGGCGTGCGTGCTCGCTCGCGGTTTTGGAAAATTTCAGGGTGGCCGCGCTGTCGCCTTTGGCTGCGGCTTCTTGCGCTTTCTTCAGCGCATCTTGCGCCGTGGTCCATAGGGCACTCTGGGCTTTTGCTTCCTTGACGTCGGCTTCGGCCTTGGCGAGTGCCTGCCTGGCTTCTTCGGGGAGTGCGGGTTTGGCGACCTCGGCAACCGGGGTGGCAGCGGCGGGTAAGTCGGGTTTTGCCGTACCGCTGCTCTGACAGCCGCCGAGCAGCAAGAAACCGAAAGTGACGATAGTAATAAGGGTGTTACGCATGTTTTGCTCTCCTCGATTTTATTTTGTGTGGCTATCCCGGATGCTTCAAATTGACGCGCGCCCTCGCTGGTCTTTATGATTGATATGAAACATCCAGACTAAACATAGCGTTTCACGATACGCCCGTCAATGGTCCAAGCGTACCGGGTCTATAGTTTGTAAGTGTAAAAATTAGAGAAGCCGGTTTACCGGGGATGCCTGAAACTTGTATAATATCGCTTTGGTAACAAGGATAAAAACATGCGTGTTATTCAGAAAGCGCTGACCTTCGATGATGTATTGCTGGTCCCTGCGTATTCCAACGTTTTGCCCCGTGACGTTAGCCTCGCCACGCGGCTGACCCGAGAAATTTCCCTCAATATCCCCTTGATTTCGGCGGCGATGGATACCGTCACCGAAGCGCGCCTGGCGATCGCTCTGGCGCAGGAAGGGGGGGTCGGCATCGTTCACAAGAACATGACCGCCGCCGCGCAAGCCGCGCAGGTGGCCCGCGTGAAGCGCTTCGAGAGCGGCGTGGTAAAGGACCCGATCACCATTTCCCCGGAGATGACGGTCCGGGATGTGTTGGTGCTGACCCGCCAGCACAAGATTTCCGGCCTGCCGGTGGTGGATAACGGCCATGTGGTCGGCATCATCACCAACCGCGACCTGCGCTTCGAGACCAACCTCGATCAGCCGATCAGGAACATCATGACGCCGCGAGACCGCCTGATCACGGTCAAGGAAGGTGCCAGCCGCGAAGAAGCCCTGGCGCTGATGCATAAATACCGCCTGGAGCGGGTGTTGGTGATCAACGATGATTTCGAGCTGCGTGGCCTGATCACCGTCAAGGACATTCAGAAATCCACCGAGCATCCTCTGGCATGCAAGGACAGCCAGGGCAGGCTGAGGGTTGGCGCCGCAGTGGGCGTGGGCGAGGGCACCGAGCAGCGTGTCACCCTGCTGGCTGAAGCGGGTGTGGATGTGATCGTGGTGGATACCGCACACGGCCATTCCCAAGGCGTGCTGAGCCGGGTGAAGTGGGTAAAGGACAACTTCCCGCAGGTACAGGTGATCGGCGGCAATATTGCCACCGCATCGGCGGCTCTGGCGCTGGTTGACCACGGCGCAGATGCAGTCAAGGTCGGCATCGGTCCGGGCTCGATTTGTACTACCCGCATTGTTGCAGGCGTTGGCGTGCCTCAGATTACGGCCATCGCCAATGTGGTGCAGGCGCTCAAAGGCAGCGGCGTGCCGGTGATCGCCGATGGCGGCATCCGCTATTCTGGCGACATCTCCAAGGCGATTGCTGCCGGTGCGGATTGCGTGATGCTGGGCGGCCTGTTCGCAGGCACCGAGGAAGCCCCGGGCGAAATCGAGCTGTTCCAGGGCCGCTCCTACAAATCCTACCGCGGCATGGGTTCGCTCGGCGCGATGGAGCAGGGTTCGAAAGACCGCTACTTCCAGGAGGCAGAAGCCAATGCCGACAAACTGGTGCCGGAAGGCATCGAAGGCCGCGTGCCCTACAAGGGTAGCGTGCTGTCGGTGATTCACCAGCTGATCGGCGGCGTGCGTTCGAGCATGGGCTATCTGGGTTGTTCGAGCATCGCCGAGGTGCACGCCAAGGCCGAGTTCGTCGAGATCAGTTCGGCGGGCATTCGCGAGTCTCACGTCCACGACGTGCAGATCACCAAGGAAGCGCCCAACTACCATATCGAGTAATGGGTGATGAGAGATGAGTAATGGGTGTATAACCCGTTACTCCGACATTCCCCATTACCCGTCACCTATTACTGGTACCACGCCATGCACCAGAAAATCCTCATCCTCGATTTCGGTTCCCAATACACCCAGCTGATTGCCCGCCGGGTGCGCGAATCCAGCGTTTACTGCGAGCTGCATCCTTACGATGTGAGCGAACAGTTCATCCGGGATTTCAAGCCCCAGGGCATCATCCTCTCCGGCGGGCCGTCCTCGGTCTACGAGGAGGAAACGCCGCGCGCGCCGGACATCGTGTTCAATCTGGGGGTGCCGGTGCTCGGCATCTGCTACGGCATGCAGACCATGGCGGCGCAATTGGGCGGCAAGGTGGAAAACGCCTTGCATCGCGAGTTCGGCTATGCCGAGGTGCGCGCACAGGGCCATTCTGCGCTGCTGCTCGACATTCAGGACCGGATCAACGAGGAAGGTCACAGCCTGCTCGACGTGTGGATGAGCCACGGCGACAAGGTGACGGAACTGCCGCCGGGCTTCAGGGTAATCAGCTCCAACGCGGCCACGCCGATCGCCGGCATGGCCGACGAAGCCCGCCATTTTTACGGCGTGCAGTTTCACCCCGAAGTGACCCACACCCTGCAGGGCAAGGCCCTGTTCGAGCGCTTCGTGCATGGCATCTGCGGCTGCGGCTATGACTGGAACATGCCGGATTATGTCGAGGAAGCGATCGGCAGGATCCGCTCCGAAGTGGGCGAGGATGAAGTCATCCTCGGCCTGTCCGGCGGGGTGGATTCCTCGGTGGTGGCTGCCCTTCTGCATCGCGCCATCGGCACGCAGCTTACCTGCGTGTTCGTGGATAACGGCCTGTTGCGCCTGAACGAAGCCGAGCAGGTAATGAAGACTTTTGCCGATAATCTCGGTGTCAAGGTCATCCACGTCGATGCCGGCGCGGAATTCATGAAGCATCTGGCCGGAGTGACCGACCCTGAACAGAAGCGCAAGATCATCGGCCGCGAATTCGTCGAAGTGTTCCAGAGCGAGTCGGCAAAACTGCCGAACGCCAAGTGGCTGGCGCAGGGGACGATCTACCCGGACGTGATCGAATCGGCCAGCTCCAAGACCAAGAAGGCCCATACCATCAAGTCGCACCACAATGTCGGCGGCCTGCCCGATACCCTGCACCTCAAGCTGCTGGAGCCGCTGCGGGAATTGTTCAAGGACGAGGTGCGCGAACTCGGCGTTGCGCTCGGCCTCCCTCATGACATGGTTTACCGTCACCCCTTCCCGGGCCCCGGCCTGGGAGTGCGCATCCTGGGCGAAGTGAGGCCAGAGTACGCCGAACTGCTGCGCCGTGCCGATGCCATTTTCATCGAGGAGTTGCGCGCCTCCGGCTGGTATGAAAAAACCTCGCAGGCCTTTGCCGTATTCCTGCCCGTGAAAGCAGTCGGGGTGATGGGCGACGGACGCACCTATGATTACGTTGTCGCGCTGCGCGCGGTACAGACCCAGGACTTCATGACCGCACACTGGGCGGAGCTGCCCTATACTCTTCTGGGCAAGGTTTCCAACCGCATCATCAACGAAGTGCGCGGCATCAACCGCGTCGTCTACGATATCTGCGGCAAGCCGCCCGGAACGATCGAATGGGAGTGAGATCGAGTCTGAGCCCGTTCTTTGTGTGTGTCGACCTCAACATCTCGACAGCCGAAACCGGGAGCGGGCTTGATTTGTTTATTCGGTAACTTGCTGGACCAAGATCCACGGCCTGACTACCACTGCCCATAAATCGGCATCTGCTTCCAGCCAGTCTTTAGCCTGCGCATCGGATACCCTGTCAACTCGCTTCTCGATCATCCATTGTTCGATCAGCGCCTTGTTGTCATTCGAGATTTGAATGGCGACTTCGACCAAATCCAGTTCTTCGCTAACCGCAATAACCGTTCCGGCGGCAAAAAAACGGAGCAATTCCTTCCACTCAATCCGGGCCGTTTCCATATTCAGTCTGGTGCGGAGAATGTCGTTTTGACGTTGTAACTCTGGCACTTGTTGTCTTCCTGTTTTCCGGGTTTATGCTAACGATGGTCTTGTACGCCAATTCCGCCCTTGTTCGTACCCCATCTATTTTACTTCGGGTGGCAAAGGCGTGACCATCCCCATGGAACTGTGATAGCTTTGCTTATTATGGAAGATGATTCATTTGATATGCGTTTCATGCGCGAGGCGCTCGCCCTTGCCTGCGATGCCTGGGCTGCGGGGGAGGTGCCCGTCGGCGCGGTAGTGGTGAGGAATGGGGAGATTGTCGGGCGCGGTTTCAATGCGCCGATTTCGCGCCATGACCCGACCGCCCATGCGGAAATCATGGCCTTGCGCGATGCCGCCGAGCGCCTTGGCAATTACCGTCTGCCGGGTTGTTCCCTTTACGTTACCTTAGAACCCTGCGTCATGTGCATGGGAGCGATTTTCCACGCCCGTATTGAGCGTGTAGTGTATGGCGCCTCCGACCCGAAAACCGGCGCTTGCGGCAGCATCATCGATCTTCCTGCCGAGACCCGGCTGAACTACCATGCCGAGGTGGTGGGAGGAATTCTGGCGGATGAATGCGGCGGCCTGTTGAGCGGTTTTTTTGCGCAGCGGCGCGGAAAGGGCAGTAACGTTGCGAATTAGGATAGTCGTTGCCGACCAAACCCTGGAATTGCTCGATGATCAGGACGCGTTGATCAGGCGCTATATCGTTTCCACCGCCCTGAACGGGGTCGGTGAGGAGAGCGGCAGCTACTGCACGCCACGCGGGTCGCACATCATTCGTGCCAAGATCGGTGCGGGCCAGCCCGTCAACAGCGTGTTCGTCAAACGCCGGCCGACCGGGGAGATTTACACGCCGGAACTGGGCGCGCAATCTCCCGGCCGCGACTGGATTCTGACCCGGATTCTCTGGCTTTCGGGCTGTGAGCCGGGCAGGAACCGGCTTGGCAGCGTCGATACCATGCGCCGCTACATTTACATCCACGGCACGCCGGACGGAACGGAGATGGGCGTGCCCGGCTCGAAGGGCTGCGTGCGGATGCGAAATGAAGATATCCTGGATCTGTTTGACCGGGTAGCTGCCGGCACCCCTGTTGAGATAGTTGAAGCTGCGTAAAGCCGGGAACCCTCCCCTTATTTGGGCCTGAAGGCTCTTACCCGCTTCCCGAATTGTCGCAAGTCGGAGGGGTTTGGGTGCGGTGCATAACGCAGTGCGATATAAAGCTCGCTGATCGATGCTGTGCTCAATGCCAGATCGGGGCGCAACATGGCCGACCGTTTGGCGAAATCTGCCGGGCCTTCGTTGGGCTGGCGGACAATCCCGGTGCGTGCCAGCTTGCGGCAAAAGCGCTGATAGATCGCAGCGGCCGGGTCTGCGCCAGTCGGGGCGCGCCGCCACAGCATCAAGCCGGAAAATGCCAGCAGCAGCGCCCCAACGCCAGCTGCCAGGCCGACCGCCAGTTCCTTCCACGAGGCCATTTCGAATCCCAGGCGTGACAGCAAGTCATACTGCCGCTCCTGCCCGTAGCCCAGCACCCACTGGTTCCAGTCGTTGTTCAGTGTATCCCAGCTCATCCGCAATTGGGTCAGCCAGGCGCTATCCACACGTGCCAGCAGGGGAAGCGGTTCGCCTGCCGGAAGCGCGGCAGCCAGGCCGGATTCTATCCGTCGCGGGGCAACTGCCGCAGTCGGGTCGACGCGCACCCAGCCCCGGTTCTCGAGCCAGACCTCGGCCCAGGCGTGAGCATCGGACTGGCGCACAATCAGGTAATTGCCAAACGGGTTGGATTCTCCGCCCTGGTAGCCTGTCACCACCCGGGCTGGCACGCCTGCCGCGCGCATCAGGAATACGAAACTGCCGGCATAGTGTTCGCAGAAACCGCGCCGGGTATCGAACAGGAATTCGTCCACCGAATTGGCCCCGAGCAGTGGTGGGGTGAGGCTGTAGAAGAAGGCCTCGCTGCGAAACATTTCCAGGGCTTTGCGCACTATTTCCCCATCCTCTTTCGCGGCCCGTTTCCAAGCATCCGCCATCTCTCGTGCTTTGAGGTTGCCGAATGCAGGTAGTCGCAGCGAGCGGTTTAGTTCTGTCTCGCCTGGATTGAGATCGGCCTGGTAATCTGGATAGGATACTGCGCGATACCGCAGGCGCTGCCTTACCGGCTGGTCGGCGAGGAGTTCATAACGGGCGCCAAGGCGGCTGGCGGGCGGCAGTTTTGCCGGCAGATCCAGCGCGAGCAGCCAGCGCTTGTTGTGCGGCTCGAGCGTCAGCGTGTAGCTGGCCGGATCGCCTGTCACGGCGATGTTGGCTTGTTTCTGGTCAGGCGCTGCCGTGGCCGACCAGCTCCGCCCATCGAAGAAATCCAGCACCGGGCCGCGCCAGTAGCGCTGCTCCGGCTTGGGTGGCGGGCCATCGAAGGCCACGCGGAAAGCCACCGCGCCGGATTGGCTCAACTTGCTGATGCTGCCGGGCGCCATGCTGTCGCTCAGCCCCGTCATTCCTTCGTAGGCATCGCCTGGCAGACCCCACAACGGGCCCGGCACGCGCGGAAAAAACAGGAACAGGACCAGCATGACCGGCACCGCCTGTCCCAGCAGCACGGCAGCCAGACGCAGCTGCTTGCGCGGTTCGATTTGCCCGCCTGGATGATTGAGCCCGATCAGGGTGGCGGTGATGACCAGCACCACCAGCAGCAGGTACAGGCCGGTAGGGATGGACTGGGAATAAAGGAAGTGGGTGATGACCAGAAAATAGCTGATGAAGATGGCCACCATGCTGTCGCGCAGCGTTCTGGATTCCAGCAGCTTGAGGGTCAGCATCGCGACCAGTAGGGCAACACCGGCATCGCGCCCGAGCAGCGTATGGTAGCTGGCGTAAATCCCTGCTGCGGTGGCAGCGGCAAGCGTGATCAACAGCCAGCGGGCAGGCAGGCGGACCTGGACGAGGCGCATCGCGCCTACCCCGAGGCAGAGCAGGCTGATCCAGATCGGCAGGCGCGGGGTGTGCGGGGCGATGGCAAGCGCCATCGCGGCCAGCAGCCAGGTATTGTTATCAAGCCGGATGCGCATTTTTGTGAGGGGCAATGCCAAACAGCGCCAGCGCTTCCAGGCAGCTGCGCTGGTGCGCCTCGCCGTTGCCCGGAACCATGCTGGAACCGGGGATCCGCAGGCCGTAGCTCAGGCCGGCATGCTGCGCGTCCAGCACCCAGCGGCACAGGCGGGAAAGGCGCGCCTCGGTGTCCATGCCGGCGAGGTCGTCCCAATCCAGCCAGAGTTCGGGCAGAGCCTGGCCGGAAAACTGCTTGGTCAGCATCCCCCGTCCCTGCGCCATGGCCTTCCAGGCGACGTGGCGCAGCGAATCGCCGGTGTGGTAGGGGCGCATGCCGCGAAAGTCGTCGCTGCCCTCGGCTGCGATTGCTTTGCTGCCACGGCCCTGAATGCCGGCAAGCTGGGGCAGCTTGGCGCTATCCGGCTGCGGGTAAACGATGCAGGCCATATCCAGGTCGAGCTTCGACCAGGCACGGAACAGGCCCAGCGGGAAGCGGCTGAACAGGGTGCAGCGTCCCGGACGGAGGATGCCGCGCTGCGGGGCAGGCAGCGTGAGTGTGGCGGTCACGGTTTCGCCGGCGGGAACATCCACGAACTGTGGTTGCTGTTTTTCAAGCATCACGCCGATGGAGTATCGTTCCGTGGCGCCGGAGCCGTTCAGGCAGAGGGCGAAGCTGGCCTGCTGCCCGGCGAAGACCGGTATCGTTTTGCCGGCGCTTACCGTGAGCTGGGCCAGGTTGCGGTAGGTGTGCAGGATAGCGACCAGCGCCATGCCGCCGAGCAGGAAGGTGAGGACGAAACCGAGGCTCAGAGTGTAGTTGATCGAGCCGAGCAGCATCAGCAGCAGCACCACGGCGAACATCAGGCCGTGGCGCGTGGGCAGGATGAAAATCCGCTGGCGGTCGAGGGTAACCGGCCCGCGCTCTACATCGATCCGGTTGAAAATCCGCCGCCACACCGGGCGGTTGAAGAGTCGGAACATCATACCTCTGACCGGCTTAGGGGATGGTGACGGCGTCGAGCAGGCGTTGGGCGGGGCTGGACGACTGGGCGCCCGTTTCGCCGTGGGCGAAGCGCAGGCGGTGGCCGACCACGCTGGGCAGCACCACCTGGAGGTCTTCCGGCATGGCGTAGTCGCGGCCTTCCATCAAGGCCCAGGCCTGTGCGCTGTGCAGCAATGCCAGGCCGGCGCGCGGCGACAGTCCGCAGTTGTAGAGCGGAGATCGTCGGGTAAATTCGAGCAGGGCCTGGAGGTAGTCGAGCAGCGCTGCGGAAACATGCACGGTGCGGACGTTTTCCTGCAGGGCGGCAAGCTGTTTGCCGTCCATGCAGGGTTTAAGTTGCGAGATCAGGCTGCGACGGTCGCTACCCTGAAGCAGGGCGCGTTCCGATTTCGCGTCCGGGTAGCCCAGATCGATCCGCATCAGGAATCGGTCGAGCTGCGATTCCGGCAGGGGGAAGGTGCCGATCTGGTGCATCGGGTTCTGCGTGGCGATGACGAAAAACGGTTCGGGCAGAGGGCGGGTTTCGCCCTCGACCGTCACCTGCTGCTCCTCCATCGCCTCGAGCAGGGCGCTCTGGGTTTTCGGGGTGGCGCGGTTGACCTCGTCGGCCAGGATGAGCTGGGCGAAAATCGGCCCGGGGTGAAACTTGAAGGAGGCGCTTTCCCGGTCATAGACCGAAACACCGAGGACGTCCGCGGGCAGTAGGTCGCTGGTGAACTGGATACGTTGGAAGCCGAGACCCAGGATCTGCGCCAGCACATGCGCCAGGGTGGTCTTGCCGACGCCCGGTATGTCTTCGATCAAAAGGTGGCCGCGTGCCAGCAGACAGGCGAAGGCGAGCCGGATCTGCCGTTCCTTGCCGAGGATGATCTGGCCGGCCTGGGAAACCGCTTGGTCAATTGCCGGGTGCATGGGGCCTCGCTTCGATGTGTTGTGATCACGGCATAAACATTCAGAGTAGTTTATCATTCTGGCCATGAACACTTCCATCAAGAAAATCTTGCTCGCCGGTGATATCGGGGGCACCAAGACGCTGCTTCGGCTTTTCGAAACCGGAGGCGGCGTGCTCGCCGAGCGGCGTTTCGACAGCGCTTCATTCACCAGCCTGGAACAGATCGTCGCCGGTTTCCTGAGCGATTCCCCCCCCATCTCCCTTGCCGCTGCCTGTTTCGGCGTGGCCGGCCCGGTTGAAGGAGGGCGGGCGAACATCACCAACCTGCCCTGGCGGATCGATGAGGCGTCGATCGCAGCGGAATTCCGCATCCCGCAGGTTCGATTGATCAACGATTTTCAGGCCGTGGCTTACGGCATCCAGGCCCTGGAAAGCCAGGATCTGGCAACCCTGCAAGCTGGCGCGCCGCAGGAATGCGGCGTGCGCGCGGTCATCGGCGCCGGTACCGGCCTGGGTGAAGGCTTCATGGTCTGGCAGGGGGGCTATTACGCAGCCTTTCCGTCAGAGGGCAGCCATGCCGATTTCGCGCCGGTGGATGCGCTGCAAATCGAGTTGCTGCGCCACCTCGCCGCGCGCTACGGCCATGTTTCCTACGAACGCCTGCTGTCCGGCCCGGGTCTGGTGAATATCTTCGAGTTCCTGCGCGACAGCCGCGGCCAGCAGGCAACAGCGGAGCTGCAATCAGCGATGAAGGCAGGCGATCCGGCGGCGGCGATTTCGGACTGCGCGATGGGCGGCAAGGATGACCTGGCCGTGGCGGCGCTGGACCTGTTCGCGCGCATCTACGGCGCGGAAGCCGGCAACCTGGCGCTCAAGGTGCTGGCGCGAGGCGGCGTATACATTGCCGGCGGCATCGCACCGCAGATCATGGGCAAGCTGGAGGACGGCGAATTTCTGCGCGCTTTTTCCGACAAGGGGCGCTTCGCCGGGCTGCTGGGGGATATTCCCGTCCATGTCGTGCTCAATCCTAAGGTGGGTCTGATAGGCGCGGCGCGGGTGGCGGAGAGGATCGTTCTATAGGGCTCCTGACGCGAATTTATGAAACATCCGGGTTAATTCGCAGCCAAACCGCTTTTCATCGAGGAGATCACCATGCTAAAGAGAACTACGCTTGCGTTGGGGGTTGCGCTGACGGTAGGCATGGCATATGCCACGCCGGAACGTACCACCACGCTCAAGGATCAGCAAGAAGTCGCGGTGACCATTTACAACAAAAACCTGGCGCTGGTGAAAGATACGCGCAAGGTAAAGCTGATCAGCGGCGAGGGGCGCCTTGCGTGGCGCGATGTGTCGGCGCACATCCGGCCTGAGACCGCGCTGCTGCGCAATCTGACGCACGCTAAAGGCTTCTATTTGGTTGAGCAGAATTTCGATTTCGATCTGCTCACACCGCAAAAGCTACTGGAGAAATACATTGGCCAAACGGTAACCGTGATCCGCACGCACCCGACCACCGGCGTGGATTCACGCGAAGAGGCGACAGTGCTCGCCACCAACGGGGGAGCCGTACTCAAATTCGCCGACCGCATCGAGACGGGGATTCCAGGGAGGCTCGCTTTCAAGAGCGTGCCGGAAAATCTGCGCGACCGGCCAACGTTGGTGATCAGCCTCAACGCCGCGCAGAACGCGGATGATACGCTGGAGTTGTCTTACCTTACCGGCGGGCTGGCGTGGAAGGCCGATTACGTGGCGGAACTGTCAAAGAATGACGACAAACTCGACCTCAACGGTTGGGTGACGCTGACCAATACCAGCGGCACGGCTTATCAAAATTCCCGATTGCAATTAGTGGCGGGCGATGTGAACCGGGTGAACGATGCAATGATCGGCGCGCTGCAAGAAAGCCGAGTACAGAAATCGATGGCGATGGCCGCGCCAAAAATGGCCGAGGAAAGTCTATTCGAATATCACCTCTATACGCTTGATCGCCTCACCACGATTGCCGAGAATCAAACCAAGCAGGTCGCTTTGTTGAGTGCGGGCGGTGTGCCGACGACAAAAGAATTTCTGCTGCGCGGCGCGGATTATTACTACCGCTCAAGTTACGGCGACATCGGCCAGAAAATAAAAGTTGGCGTGTTCGTCGAATTCGACAACAAGGGCGGTAGCCTGGGCATCCCATTGCCCAAGGGCGTGGTGCGTGTATACAAAAAAGACAACGCCGGCAACGCGCAATTCGTGGGCGAAGACCATATCGACCATACGCCGAAAAACGAAAAAGTGAGGCTTAAATTAGGCGATGCTTTCGATGTGACGGCTGACAAAAAGCAAACCAGCTTCGAGAAAATCGGCGGCACAGGGCGCTACAATTATATTTTTGACGCGGCGTTCGAGATCGTGCTCAAGAATGCCAAGGATGAGCCGGTAACCGTAAAGGTGATGGAGCCGGTCCCTGGCGATTGGCAAATGCTCTCCGCGTCGGCACCGCACCAGAAAGAAGCGAGCAATACGGCGGTGTGGAATGTTACGGTGCCAGCCAATGGCAAGATGACGCTAGCCTACAAGGTACGAGTGAGGTACTAGATGTGGCAGTTAACGGACCGCCCAACAGATGCGCCGTTGGGTTCCCTCCGCGCAGCGCTCTCCGGCGGGCGGTCACTTTTAATGTTGAACGTCTGGTTTCCTTAAGCGAGTGCGACCGCTTTGTGCTGCGGATTCAACCGGTCGATGCAACAGATTGGCCAAACCTTTCAGCGGGTGTTTCATAGTTTAGTGTCTTCCTTGGGCGCTGATTTAATTGCCTCGCCACCCCATTTAGCTTGGCTTGCGAGTAAGTAGAAAGGTCTATCCCTTTGGGGAAATACTGCCTCAATAGCCCGTTCATATTCTCATTACTCCCGCGCTGCCAAGGATTCCGGGGGTCACAGAAGTAGACCTTTATGTCCGTCGCCAATGTGAAGCGCTTATGGTCCGCCATCTCTTTCCCTCGATCCCAAGTCAGAGATTTGTAGAGTTCATGCGGTAACTTGCGAGCGTTTTTGATTAGCGCGTTAATGACTGTTTCGGTATCTTTGCTGGAGACCTTCACCAGCATCACATAGCGCGTATGACGTTCGACGAGGGTCGCAATCTGGCTGTTCTTACTTCCGCACACTAGGTCACCTTCCCAGTGTCCAGGTACTGCCCGATCTGCCACCGTGGCCGGACGCTCGCTGATCGATACCGCATCTGTAATTCTGCCGTGATTGTCTGTCTTCTGCGTGTGATGGCGCGAGCGGCGCATTACTCGTGTGCGCCTCAAATGCTGCCCTAGCTCTTTCTTCAGAGCCCCACGGGCTTGAATGAAGAGGCTGCGATAGATGGTCTCGTGTGACACCTGATAGTTCTCGTCGTCCGGGTAAGTGCGTTTCAGCCATCCAGCAATTTGCTCCGGTGACCACTGCAATTGGAGCTTCCCTGCCACGATGTGCGCCAACGTTCTGTTCTCCACCAGTTTACAGGTCTTGGGGCGAAGCGTCCGATCCCAGGCCGCATGGTCGGCTTGACTCGCACGATAGCATTCCCGATCACCGTTGCGCTTAATCTCGCGACTGATAGTGGATGGTGCGCGACCGAGGAACGTTGCAATCGAGCGAATCGACTGACCCGCCACCACAGCACGCGATATTTCTTCGCGTTCAGCCAAAGTCAGAGATAATCTCGAACGACATCGCTGAGCCGGTCGTATCCCACCACTCTCTGCCAAAATGCGTTGTATTGAAGAGTGGTTTCGATCAAACAACTGTGCAATCTGCTGGAGAGAATCACCTTTCTGCCAGCGATCCCACATTAGAGCTTTCTGGTTTTCCGTGTAATAGATCCGTGGTCTTTGCTTCATCTGCAACACTCCTTCTGCTTACGCAGATTCTAGTATGTTGCATCGACCGGTTGAATCCGCAGCCACTTTCAGACCGTCATCGCTCAATTTCGAGGGTCGGAAAGTGTTTGTAAAGCGGCCATCTGATTTCAACCACCGGATCGTCAAATCCAGCCAAAACCAATACTTCTAGCCATGTCGCCTTCAATGAAATTTGCTCTATTGTTACAAAATGCATTGATGGAAACTTGAGCGATGGCGGCGGAGTACACCCGAAACGAAAAAGCTATACTTAGGCAGCTTGCCAGCGAAGCCTGGGAATCAGAGCTGACCGGTGAACTTGGGAAACTCTTCGAAAGTTTCTGCACCTGGGCCGACAAGGGCATCAGCGCTTTCGATCTTTCCGATCAGATCCATGAATTTCACAACGGCGTTTCCCGAGAGCTCTACAAGCGATACACCGCACTCCCTCCCGAGATTGCGGTTGCAAGGGCGGTTGTATTGGGAATCTTCAGCGAGGAATCTATTAATCCCTCGCTTCTGGAAAAATTGCGCCCTCTCATAGAAGCCCACCGCGACTGGGGGAAGGAATAAGCTCCACCCAATCGCGCCGGTAATTTGAAATTGTCACAGGCTATCGAACGGACTGGCGACATTGCGAGTCACCTCCAGCACGTGGGTATAAATCATCGTCGTCTGTAAACTTCGATGGCCCAACAATAGCTGGATCGTACGAATATCAGTACCTGACGCGAGCAAGTGGGTCGCGAACGAGTGCCGTAACGTATGAACGCTGGCGTGCTTGTGAACCCCCGCCAAATTCTTCGCATCGCGAAACGCCCTCTGCACCGTCGAGTCCGAAGTATGCCAGCGTGCCAAGCGCCCAGCTTCACCCCAGGGGCGCAGCACTGAGGACGGAAAGACGAACTGCCAGGACAAGGAAGACGAGGCAGACGGATATTTTCTGGCTAGCGCGCTTGGCATGGGTGCCAGCCCCGCACCATGGGACATATCCCGCTTGTGCTGCTCTGCCACCCACAGCAAATGCTGACGCAGTGGTGCATGCAAGCGCTGAGGGAGCAGGGTTGTGCGGTCTTTTCCACCTTTGCCATCACGGATGTTGAGCGCTCCGGCAGAGAAATCGATGTCCTTCACCCGCAGTGTCACACATTCGCCCACCCTCAGCCCCGCGCCATACATCAGTTCAGCCATCAGACGCGGAACCCCGGTCATGTGCTCCAATATCGCCCTCACCTCTTCGCGGGTCAATACGACGGGCACCCGCTGCCGACGCTGTACCCGTTTAAGTCCAGCAAGCTCGCCCAACGGCATTTGCAGTACCGAATCATACAGAAAAACCAGCGCATTCAGCGCCTGAGTCTGTGTCGAAGCGGAAACGCGGCGATTGACTGCCAAGTGATTAAGGAAAGCTTCGACCTCAGCACCCCCCAAGGTGTTGGGATGGCGTTTGTCGCTAAAGTAGATGAATTGCCGAATCCAGTATTTATAGCTGTCTTCTGTGCGTGGGCTGAGGTGGCGACGGCGGCAAACAATCGAAACTTGGTCCAACAGGCGGGGTGTGGTGGGTTGACCCCATAAGGTTAGCTCCTATAGTTGAGTGAAAAAAACAGGAGCATAATACAATTGTTCCCGGTCTCCTTTTCATAATGTAATAATCGGACCGGTGGTTGAGAAAAATATTAACAATCATTAAGATAGGATCGTATGATAGCCGTCTCTATATTAATAAACGTCCGGACCCATGGGTCTCTTGATTAACTGTTAGGGCTGGCCAATGAAAGGAGAAAGTAATGGATACCCGAAGAAGCTCTAGCAGTCGCCTCAGTGCTGCGATGGCCATGATGTTGATGTTTCCGGTAACGGTCCTCGCTCTTGAAAACTGCAACACTTGGCGCGAAGAATGCAAGGAGCGCTGCGTCAAATGGGAGAAGAAGAAGTGTGTGGAGCATGAACGCTACGACTGCAAGGATGTCTGCACCGACTTTGATGTCGTTGATAGTGGCCCCACTCCTCACATTCCCCCAACGATGCCGCCTGAAATGAAAGGCAAGGCCGAGAAAAAGGCTTCAACGGTAACCCCACCACCCACACCCCACATCGACAACATCAATACCGCCCCGCTTCCGGCGCCAACTCAGTCCTGTGCAGGTGCAGACGGTAAGCCAGTGAAGTGCAACTAGGTAATTTTGTGGATCAATATGCAGGGATGGTACGCTTTCTCGATCATCTGCCCTAACCCTTCGGTCAAGCGGGACGCTCCGCCGGCAAGCCGGCTGCGCGCCCCTTACCTCCAACGTTGGGCATCCAAGAAAGGATGAGCGAATGGAAACAGAATTGCCCCCCGTCATCTTTACGCCGGATAACGAACCTTACCTCGGGCGAACTCTACTTTTTCATTTTGACCAGATAATCAGTGCCACCATGGAACAGAATGCACTGACCGCGAAGAAGAGCCATGATATTGCATTAACAGACCACCAAAAAATGGCGTGTCAGGTTATTTCACAGGCGCTGAGCATTACGCTCTCAATTCGGGAGCTCATTCGTCAGGGTTACCTCTTTGGCGCTTACGTTTTACTGCGTTCTTTGGTTGAGCGCGCAATGATCTTGTTTTATCTCTACTACTACCCAGAGGACATTGTTCATTGGAATAATGGATGGCAGCAGCGCGATGCTCCCGGACTATCGACGATGATCGACAGAATCAGTAAAAAGGGAGCTGACGCTCCAAAAGGCCGTGGCAGCGACATGTTGAAAAGCATGAATAGTCTTCTGCACGCAAAACCAGATTCTGCCTATTACAGCATGGTTCCTCTGAACGACTCTCGCGTTGGGTTTGCGGCATCAAAAATTTTGAATCGACCCGAACTGTGTGACAACCTTTGTGCTGATGTTATTCCTACGCTTGCGATGATTCAGGGAATGATGGCTGCGTATTTCCAAACAAATGAAAGCTCGTCGCTTCACTGAAATGCCCAACCCGTCGGTCGAGAGGGATGCTTCGCGGCGAAGCCGCTCGCGCCCCTCACCTTTACGTTGGGCATCACTTTAAAGAGGAGGATGCTATGTTGGCTGTAGTTATGAAGGTACTGCTAGTCGGCATCGTACTCGTGGCAGGTATATTCTTTCTCGCTAGCGGGCTGGGTGCGGATATTCCGTTCGTTAAGTACAAGGAAATCGAGGCGTATGGAGTTCCGGTCGGAGTCATCTTGCTCGCGGTTGGTAGCGTGATGGCGATTTTTTGGAAGGTCTCCACAAGTACTACAACCGAAAGTCAGCGTACGGAAACCACGAGCAGTAGTGATGGAACTACAACAACTACTACTACCAGCACGACCAAAACAACAATAACCACGCTTGCCAAGCCGCCACATTGAGGCCAAGTGTGCTGCCCAACCTTTCGGTCAACCGGACCGCCCGCAAGCTGCGCTTGCGGGTTCCCTCCACCCTTCGGGCTCCGGCGGCCGGTTACCTCCAACGTTGAACGACCGCCTTTGCTGGCTGAACGGACGCTCGGCGAGCAAGTCATGACGGGCAGAAACGGGTCGCGAACCGACCATCAAGACTGGCAGACTCGTGCCGAATACGGTGTTTGTCCTTGAACTATTCGTGGCTAATCGACTTTATTAGGGGGTAACGGCGTCTGCCCAGTAGGCGAACGCCGTGGCCGGGATGCCGCAGTCCGGTTCGGTTTCTTTCAACGCTACCAGGCTGTCGTAAAGCATCCGCGCTTCCTGCTCCAGCGCCAGCGTGTTCAGGCACTTGAGTATCCGGGTAATGCGCAGGTGGTTGTGGCTGGGGTGGGTGAACCAGAGTGATTTGCGCTGCTCCCAGTTGGGCGCCTTGTTAATGCTGTCCGGGGTTCTGGTCAGGCCGTAAAAACCCAGCATGCGGTCGAAAGCGCGCAGCAGCTGTTTTCGTAGCGCCGGGTTGCTGCGGAATTCGGTGATCTGTGCGGCGTCCAGTGTGGGGGCGGTGGGGTTGGCGCCGCTGATGCTGGTCAGCGGGAACAGCCACTGGATGAAATTGTGGGTGTATTCCAGCCATTCGTCGTCGTGCGCCAAAATTTCGTCGAATGTCCTGCCGTGATCGTCCGGCGCGGTGCCGAGATGGAAATCGACCAGCGGGCTAGCCACAGGCATCAGCCGCCGGTCAGCGACATGAAGCGAACCACCTGGCCCGGTTTTTCGTTGAATTCGTGGCGCATGGGCTTGAGTTCGATGGCGGAGCGGATTGCGGCGGCCAGTTCGTCGTCCGAAGCGCCGGCACGCAGCAGGGGGCGCAATTCCAGGCTTTCGTCCTGTCCCAGGCACATGTACAGGGTGCCATCGACCGATAACCGGACACGGTTGCAGGTATCGCAGAAATGCTGCGACATCGGGGTGATGAAGCCGACGGTGAAGGCGCCATCCGGGGATTTCAGGTAGCGCGCCGGGCCGCCGCCGGCCATGACGCCGTCGATCAGTCCGAAGCGCCGTTGCAGGCGTTCCTTGACGGGCTGAAGGTCAAGATATTGGGCGTTCCTGCCGGTTTCGCCCATCGGCATGGCTTCGATCATGCGCAGGGTGAAGTCGTGCTGGATGCAGAATGCCACCATGTCGTCGATTTCGTCGTCGTTCACGCCGGCCATGACCACCATGTTGATCTTGATCGGGGCAAAGCCGGCTGCCTTGGCGGCCATTAATCCTGCCAGGACCTGATCGAGGCAGTCGCGCCGCACGATCTGGCTGAAACGCTCCGGATTGAGGGAATCCAGGCTGATGTTGAGGCGGGAGATTTTCGCTTGTTTGAGCTCCACGGCATGCTTGGCAAGCTGGGTGGCGTTGGTGCTGAGGGAGAGGTCCTTGACTCCGTCGATGGCACTCAGGCGGCGCGCCAGATCGGGCAGGTTGCGGCGCAGCAGGGGCTCCCCGCCGGTCAGCCGGATCTTGCTGACTCCGAGGCGGGCAAATGCACCGATTACGCGCTCGATTTCGTCAAAGCTGAGCCATAGTTCGGGCTCCTCGAAACCCTTGTAGCCTTCCGGGATACAATAGGTGCAGCGCAGGTCGCAGCGGTCGGTGACCGACAGGCGCAGATACTCGACGTGTCTGCCGAAACGGTCTTGCAAGATAGGTTCGCTGGCCATGATGGCTTTCTGAAGATGATAAACACTCTGAAACGATATCCTTATCCTATTTGCAGTGCAAAGCAATAGGTGGATAGTAGTAATCCCTAGTAACTATGATGAATAAAGTGAAGACGAGTAATGAGACTGGCAGACAAGACGGATTTTTCAAGTGACTGTAGACAATGCCCGAGATTGGCAGGATTTCTGGAGCAGGTGCGCAGCGATCATCCCGATTACTACGCCAGGCCGGTGCCGCCTTTTGGCGCTGAGAATCCGCAGTTGCTGATCGTCGGCCTGGCACCGGGAATGCATGGGGCCAACCGCACCGGCAGGCCGTTTACCGGGGATTTTGCCGGCATATTGCTGTACCGGACGCTGCACGAGTATGGCTTCGCCAGCGTACCGGATTCGGTCAGCGCGGCGGACGGGCTGGAATTGATCGGCTGTCGCATCACCAATGCGGTCAAGTGCCTGCCGCCGCAAAACAAGCCGGAGCCTGCTGAAATCAGGCAGTGCAACGGCTATCTGGGCGGGGAAATCGCCGGCCTCGGCGAGGGGGCCGCGATTCTTGCGCTGGGCACGATCGCGCACCAGGCGGTGTTGCGCGCGCTGGGGCTCAAGCTCAAGGCTTTTTCCTTTGGCCATGGCGCGGTGCATGCCCTTCCCAGGGGAATGACCCTGTACGACAGCTATCATTGCAGTCGCTATAATACCCAGACCAGACGCCTGACCGCGGAAATGTTCGAGTCCGTATTCGCCAACATCCGCAACAACTTGCCAAGGAGCTGACATGCCCTACGTCAATATTCGCATCGCCGGCACGCTCACCCGCGAACAGAAGCAGAAAATCGCCGAGGAAGTCACCGATACCCTGGAGCGCATCGCCAACAAACCCCGGTCCTATACGGTTATCTCCTTCGATGAGATGCCCTATGAAAACTGGGCGTTTGCGGGGAAACTGTTGGACGAAGAATAGCAGCGGCTTGTCGGCGCTACCAGGCCGAAGACACTGGCAGTTCCAGCTTTTTGCACTATATTTGGATTGGAGGCCCGCTCTCATGCAAGGGCCGTTTGCCAGTAACCACCAGCCAGGAGGAAAAGAACCATGACGGACGTAGTGAAAGTGATCGAAGTGCTCGCACAATCCGAAAAAAGTTGGGAAGATGCAGCAGCAAAAGCGGTGGCGCGTGCGGCCAAAACTCTGCACAACATTAAATCCATCTACATCCAGAATTTCGAGGCAAAGGTGGAGGGCGACAAGATTGTCGAATACCGGGTAGATGCCAAGATTTCGTTCCTGCTGACCGAGGAATAGGCCGAAAGCTCCAAATCTGTCGCGCATTGCAGGCGCTCCGAATTAGGCGGAGCGCCGGTGTTGCTTCGTTTGTACGGGTTCAAGGCTATGGATTTCTGGCGACCATCAGTCAGTTACGGGGGCTCAATCAGGTTCTTACCAAACCCTACATGTATGCCATGTGCAAGTGATGGTACAAGTCCTGAATCCGCCCTGACCAATGCATGCCTCGCTTTCTTCAATAATGAAGCGGATGCTTCGCAGGATAGCCCACCGGGGTAAACCTTGAAGCCTCCGTCTCGACGGGGCTTCTTAATTTGCGCTTGCCCATGTTCGATATCAAGCAATTCCTCTCCAGCCTGCCCCATCTTCCGGGGGTGTACCGCATGCTCAACGCGGGCGGGGAGGTGATCTACGTCGGCAAGGCCCGCGATTTAAAGAAACGGGTTTCCTCCTATTTCCAGAAAACCGCACTGGCGCCGCGCACCGGACTGATGGTGTCGCAGATCGTCCAGATCGAGACCACCGTCACGCGCACCGAAGGCGAGGCGTTGCTGCTGGAAAACAACCTGATCAAGGCGCTGGCGCCGCGCTACAACGTCCTGTTCCGCGACGACAAGTCCTATCCCTACATCATGCTGAGCGGCCACCGCTACCCGCGGCTGGGGTATTTTCGCGGCACGCCCGACAAGAAGAACCGGTATTTCGGGCCTTTCCCCAATGCCGGCGCGGTGCGGGAAAGCATGCAGTTGCTCCAGAAGGTGTTCCGTCTGCGCACCTGCGAGGACAGCGTTTTCAACAACCGAACCCGTCCTTGTCTGCTCTACCAGATCAAGCGCTGCACCGCGCCCTGCGTCGGCTTGATCGGGGATGAAGACTATCATCAGGATGTGAAGGAGGCGGGGCTGTTCCTGGAGGGCAAGGAGCAGCAGGTGCTGGAGCGCCTGGAGGCGGCCATGCAGGCGGCGGCGGAGGCGCAGCGCTACGAGGCGGCAGCGGTGCTGCGCGATCAGGTCATGGCCTTGCGCACGATCCAGGAAAAGCAGTTCGTCAGCGGCGAGAGCGGCCTGGATGCGGACGTGGTGGCCTGCGTCGCAGAGGAAGGTGTGGTTTGCGTCAATCTGGTGATGATCCGCGGGGGCAGGCATCTGGGCGACAAGAGCTTCTTCCCCAAGAATGCCGACGGGTGCGATGCGGTCACCGCGCTTGAAGCCTTTCTGGCGCAGCACTATATCGGCCGCTCCGTGCCGCCCCTGATCATCGTCAGCGAAAAGCTGGATGACGCCATGCTGGCAGCGCTGCTAACCGAGCAAGCGAAACGCAAAGTTCAGATCAGCGCCAGCCCCATCGGCGAGCGGCGGGTGTGGCTGAGGATGGCGCTGGAAAACGCGCGGCTCGCCATCGCGCAGCGGCTCAGCCAGCAATCCTCCCAGGAGGCACGTCTGCAGGCGCTGATCCAGGCGCTGGATCTGCCGGAGGGAACGAAGCGCATCGAGTGCTTCGACATCAGCCATACCATGGGAGAGGCGACGGTGGCGTCGTGCGTGGTGTACGACAACTATGCCATGCAGAATGGCGAGTACCGGCGCTACAACATCACCGGCATCACGCCGGGGGACGACTATGCCGCCATGCGCGACGCACTGACGCGCCGCTACCGCAAGATTGCGGCAGGCGAGGGCAGCATGCCTGACCTGATCCTGATCGACGGCGGCAAGGGGCAGCTGGCGGTGGCCGAGGAGGTGATGGCCGAGGTGGGCTTGAGCGATGTCCGCCTGATCGGCGTGGCGAAAGGGGCGGAGCGCAAAGCGGGTCTGGAGCAGCTGATTTTTCCGGGCGGCGAAAAGGCGTTACAATTGCCTGCGGATCATATCGGGCTGCATTTTATCCAGCAAATCCGCGACGAGGCGCACCGCTTCGCCATCACCGGACATCGTGCGCGGCGCGGCAAGGCACGCCTGCATTCGTCGCTGGAGGATATCGGCGGCGTGGGGGCGAAACGGCGGCAGAAATTGCTGGCTCGTTTCGGCGGCTTGAAAGGCGTGCAAGCTGCTAGCATCGATGAATTGGCCCAGGTCGAGGGGATTAGCCAGACGCTGGCGGAAAAAATTTACCAGGGACTGCATTAGTGCCACTGAATATTCCAAACTTGTTGACCTGGCTGCGTATCCTGCTGATTCCGGTGTTTGCGGCCGTGTTTTACCTGCCGGCCACTTGGCTGCATCCGCAGTGGGTCAACCTCACCGCGACATTGATTTTTGCCGTGGCGGCAGTGACCGACTGGCTCGACGGTTACCTGGCCCGGGTACTGAAGCAAACCACCGCTTTCGGCGCCTTTCTCGACCCCGTGGCGGACAAGCTGATGGTGGCAGCGGCCTTGATCATCCTGGTGAAATTCGACCGCGTGCCGGCACTGATCGCGCTGGTCATCGTCGGACGGGAAATCACCATCTCCGCGTTGCGCGAATGGATGGCCGGGATCGGCCAGGGTAAAAGCGTGGCGGTTTCGTTCATCGGCAAGCTAAAAACCACCGCGCAAATGGTGGCGATTCTGCTGCTTTTGTATCACGACCCAATATTGCAGGTAATCGACACCCATGTCTGGGGAACTTGGCTGATTTATATTGCGGCAATTTTGACTTTATGGTCAATGGGTTATTATCTCAAGCAAGCGGCGCCGCAGGTGCTTGAAGAAAAGTGAATGGCGCTCGGTGTTGACATTGGCGCCAAAGTCGCTAAAATAGCGGCTTCTTAAATGCGGGAATAGCTCAGTTGGTAGAGCACAACCTTGCCAAGGTTGGGGTCGAGAGTTCGAGTCTCTTTTCCCGCTCCAGATTCCAAGGGAAAGCAAACGCTTTCCCTTTTTAGTTGCTCAGCACGTTTTTGTGCGCTCCTGTTCCAACGGCGGGGTAGCAAAGTGGTTATGCAGCGGCCTGCAAAGCCGTCTACGCCGGTTCGATTCCGACCCCCGCCTCCATCACCACTTCCGTGACAAGCTTCCGCCAACATTTTGGCGAAGCGCTATTGCCATTCAGTGATTTCACCCGCCTGGCCTTCATTCTGGCATTCCGGCAACCTCGCTGGTAACCCAAGGGCAAGATAATGCCCAAAAGTCGGGAAAGTATGACGGTTTGTTTAAAACCATGAGCCCGTGCGTGGCTGTGGTAAAATCACGCGCTTCGATTTATGAGTGGATTGCAATGAGGTTTTCCAAAGCGCCATGAATAAATCAGTGCCCGGATGGTGAAATAGGTAGACACAAGGGACTTAAAATCCCTCGGCCGCAAGGCTGTACCGGTTCGATTCCGGTTCCGGGCACCAATTAAAACAGCTAGTTATGATATTTATGTGATACCAAATGATACTTGGTTATCATATAAATATTGACGGCAAGTGTCGGATAATTGTCGGAGAATTAAATATGAATTTTTGATTTTGCATATTGATTCTCGCCCGAGATTTTCAGTCAGTTCAACCCTGGATTTCGGGCGCCAAATTCAGCCGGTCCTTGTCTCTTGCTAACGCCATCGAGATAGCCTTCCTTGATAATCCGATGACGCGCCCAATTTTAGCCTGATTTGTCGTCCCTTGGGACTGCAATTCCCTGATTTTCTCAAGTGTTGACATGTGGACAATGCGATACGCTTCTTGGCGCACGAAAGTTCTGTCCTCATCAGAAATAATTCCATGCCCTTGGTTTATGTAATAAGTAGTCAATTCTTGGATGGTTGATGCAAATTCCTTCATCAGGCGGCGATCATTTTGGTATCGTCGGCGTGACTCAATGGATCGGCGTGGATTGTGCTCAGCACATAAGATACGGCTGGGGGTTTGTGGTGGCTTGACAGATCCATCGGCGATTGCGGTTTCGCCTGCTGGCACAATTCTATTTAAGCATTTTTTTCCTACAATATCAGCATCGACAAGCCACTTTTCTTTGATTAAGGATTGCTCGATGATATCCAGCAGTATTTCCGCCGCTATCGTTGACTCAATGCCAAATTCATTCAATGAGCGGTGGTCGATTTCCTGGCCTGACAAGAATGTAAATTCATGCAATTTTTGGCCAAAAAGGAAAGGGTTGTCGGTTTTGCTGGCGGAAATTATTTCCTGCAGCCTCTCACGAGCTTCAGCAAGCGTTTCTGGGGTCAAAGTGGGCTGCTGGACTTTGTGAATCTTTCCTCGCCGATTCTTTGAATACAGTCTTTCGCTTGTAGTTAGTTCCTCCACCCTCTGCCAGCAAAGCGCACAAAAACCAGACGATGGATCAAACGGTCTCCACGCATCACCACGTTGCGTTCGCCGAAGCTCGCCCAATCTTTCATTGAATTCTTTCACTCTATCAGCATAAAGCTTGCCTATTAAAATGTCCACATTATTCTAAATTATTTGCATAATTTCACTAAAACAATGAGATAGGATTGCCATGTACCGCTAATTATTTGAAGGGAAGTGGCAAAAATGAACAATAATGATCTACTTCAGATGCGCTTCCCGAACCGCATCCGGCTAACCCTTGCAGAGGCTTGTCAAGCGCTGGGGATTTCTACCGCCACGGCGCACAACCACATTTCCGCTGACCGATTTGTTCTACCGATTTTGAGGGAGAGCAATCGCTGCTACATTCATGTGCGCGCTTTGGCTGAGTATCTTGATAGGTTAGAGGCTGTAAGTCTGGAAAAATCTGCGAAACCTGCAAAGCGTGGCCGCCCGACCAAAGCCGAGCAGAAAGCGCGCGAGGCCCGCGAGGCCACGAAGAAGGCCAATAATTAAACGCCTTCATGCTTACTTCTATGATTCAGGTAGGCGATCTGGCCGCGAAGATTGCGGGTATGCAGGAGAGAGCGAAGCGGAAAGCTGAGCGAGAGTCGTTGCCAGGCGCCCCCTTGTCGCCAGGAGTGGTGCAAATTCCGGTGCAGCTCCCATTGTGGCCGGGGGTTGTACGGGGTGTGCCAAATGCTGCTTTGCGGTCGGCTCTGTTTGGTGTGATCAAGAAGGGCGCACGCGCCTTTTTGGAGCGGCAGGAGATACATGCACAAGAAGGTATCAGGATCTTCTACACGGGGGCGAGGCTTGATCAGGGTGATCTTGATGTGTGGGAAACAGTCTTGCACATTGCCAGACTTCAGATATTGGGCGACGAATGCCGTGTGACGGCTTACCGTCTCCTGAAGGAGTTGGGCAAGACTGACACCGGCAAGAACCGCGGCACGCTCGACCGCCGCCTTAGCAGAATGAAAGCGACCGGCATCGATGTGAGTGTGGGCAAGTTCAGCTATGAGGGAAGCCTGATTGATGAGGTGTACAGGGACAAGGAAAGCCGCGAGTATGTCATCCGGCTGAATAGCAAGCTTCGCGCCCTGTTCGCCACCGACCAGTTCACGCAGGTTGATTGGAGTGTGCGCCACGCGCTGGACGGCAAGCCTATGGCCCAGTGGTTGCACGGCTACTACGCGAGCCACGCCAAGCCCTACCCGGTGAATGTGGCCACGCTACTTGCTCTGTCCGGTAGTGAGAACAGCGACCCGTACAGCGGACGACAGACGCTGAAAAAGGCGCTTGATGCTGTGGTCAACGCCAGTAATGCCAACGGCCAGCCGTTCGGCTATGACATTCACGGCGACCTTGTGCGTGTCGAGAAGCAAGCCAGTGCAGCGCAGCGCAGGCACTTGGCGAGGAAAAGAGGGGCGGCGGGCGCTAAGTGATGCCGTTCCAGCGCATAGGAGATGCCGTTCCAGCGCATAGGAGATGCCGTTCCAGCACATAGGAGATGCCGTTCCAGCACATAGGTAATCCACAGGCAAAACAGGACTAACAGCAAGCATTGGCGCGGGTTTGCGTAATTCCGGAAAATACGCCTAATCAGGTTTTAATCATTAACTAATCCCAAGTGGTTTGGCTCACCACATCCACGACCGGCGCCATTAGACCCATGCGGCCCTTCGGGCCTGGATTAGTTGGATAGGAGGAGCGGCACATTATGCCTGAAGTACGCAGGGTGGCAGATCAGAAGCCGCCAAGCAGCCCCAGAATCGATTTTCGAGTGACCACCCACCCCAGCCTCGTCCACCAAAAAAGAAACGCCCTAAGTGGGCGTTATATCGCTTTCATGGTTCTTTAGCTATTGAGGACGTTTATGGTTCTAGCAGAATCGTCGTTTATTAGGGTATCTGCATTTCGTGGTTGATTGATGGGCCATGATTTCATCTATGTAGAAAACTGCATGTATGTAGAAAAATACATAACCTTGGAAGCGGCTCTAGCATTAGGTCTTAGTGAATATTCCTTCCATATCACCCTCGCCCCATCCAAACAATCCAGGCCAGAATGGCCGCAGGGGTGCCGCAAAGCGGCAGCCCCTCACCATCAGCGCCCGAGCGCCTTTTCCTGCGCCTTATCTTTGACGATCCCGCGCTCATCTTTACTTCTAAAACATTCCATTGATTCGCAACCAGGTTACGTACAATCCGAGGATGAAAGTGACTGGCACCGCTATTCCGAAGATGAAAAATATTATCAACCTATCGATGCGGTAACCTAGACGTTGCAAAAAACGCTTTACTCCGCAATCCGGCCACCCTTCAAGCCGTTCTTCGGCTGGACGCGACTTGGTCAATACATCGAAAAACCCGTCTCGAAAATCTGCATATTTCATCAGTTCCACCTTAACCAGGACTATTCGTGTTGATGCTCACATGCGTCGCTGTCTGCTCTTTCGCAACATGGTCATTGAGTGCCGACATCCGGTCGCCAAACGATGGCTTCTGGGCCGGCTTACTGAGCGAATCAATCAGCTTATCTATCTTCTGATCCATTGCCCCGCTAGCCCCACCAATTCCAGCGCTAGACCCAGAACCCGAAGGCGGTACAGCCGGTCCTGGAGATTCAGAACCACTTGAAGAACCCGGTATTGAATTAAGGGAATCGGTTATAGCCTGGGCGTTGGATGGAGCCTGTCCTGCAGCGGACTGAGCAGCCATTGACTGATTCGGAGTCATTTCAGCCGCAGGACTTCCCCCAGTAAGTTCCGGTCCCGCCGCCATTCGCATAGCATTGTTATCCGCGACCGAAAGAGCTGGGGCGTCTGCTGGTTTAACCGGCGCCGTCCCAACCGGCGCCTGTCCTCCACTCCCAGATCCCGAAGCATTAGAAACCGAACCTCCACTGCCCCCAGTCAGGCTTTTCATGAAGTCTCCCATCGACTGTCCACCCTTCGTCGCCGCGCCCGCCGCAACTGCGCCGCCAGTCGCAACCGCAGCCCCCGCAGCCGCGCCCATCGCGGCCGCCGAAGCTACATCACCAGTACCCATGCTTGTCCCTCCGCTGGCAAGATTTGATGCGATGGAGTCTGACTTATATGCAAGGTATCCGAGCAGAAAATAAGCGAAGAGAGCGGCAAAAATCGGTTTCCAAATCGCTGTGATCGACCCG